>CAZXNH010000011.1:25005-74707 GCA_964641615.1 uncultured Ectothiorhodospiraceae bacterium
AAGGCGCCTGAGGTTTCTTATTGCGAGATGACTGAGGCGCATGATTACGTCAGGAAGTCTGCGACAAAAGCGGCCAGGGCAAAGCTAACAAAAGAAGGCGGTGCAGATGTTCAGCTGGAACGTATGCGCAACCTGCAAACCCTGGACATGACGCCTGTCTTTTATATTCATGTTTGTCAGTTCGTCTATGACGTGCAGTATGACGATATCTTTGAAGAAGCAGTGTTTCGCTATGAAATTGCGAACACTACAGGGCAGTCGCTGCAGATGCAGCCAGATATGGAGAGTTATTTCTATAAGTTTGATAAGGACGGTGAAACCTTCACCGTTGCGGTTTATAAGCCCTATGTCGATATGTTTATCGAAAGCCTGAAGAAACAGATAGAGGCCAGGAAGGCCAGTAGTTAGGAAGATACTCTAACTCTGTCAGAAACTGTGGCCTTACTAAGGCAGTGGCTTACTTATGAAACGTGGTTTGCTCATTGATCTTGATGGGGTTTTATATCAGGGGGAGCAGGTGATACCTGGGGCGCCCGCAGTCGTTTCCTGGCTTCAGTCCTCTGATATTCCATTTCTGTTTGTCACGAACACCACTTCACGTCCACGGCGCCTGATTGTAGAAAAGCTGCAGTCTATGGGTATGGAGGTCAGTGAACACTCCATCATTACCCCTGTGTTTGCGGCTTATCTCTGGATGAAACAAAACATACAGGGTGAAGCAGCACTGTTTATTCCCGAGTCGACACGGGAAGACATGCAGGATATTCCGTTCCTGGAGTCAGGCCGGGAGGAAGGCGCCGCAGCTGTCGTCATTGGTGACCTTGGCGCACAGTGGACTTATGCAGAACTGAACCGGGCCTTCAGATTGTTAATGCATAACCCCTCTGCGCCATTGCTGGCCCTGGGCATGACGCGGTACTGGCGGGCTGAGGATGGTCTACGACTTGACGTGGCCCCGTTTGTACGGGCACTTGAAACCGCTACGGATAAAGAGGCAATCGTGCTAGGCAAGCCTTCAGCCGACTTTTTTGGTATGTGCCTGTCCATGTTGGGCATGGAGGCAGAGCAGGTGTTTATGGTGGGTGATGATATTCGCAGTGATATTGCTGGTGCGCAGGAAGCGGGCATATGGGGTGTGTTGGTGCGAACTGGCAAGTTCCAGGAAAGTGACCTGGATAGTGGGATCGATGCCGACGTCATGCTCAATTCAATAGCGCAACTGCCTGACTGGCTGGAGCGGATTCAGGCATAATGACCTTTTCTTTCAGAGATTAGTTTATGAACAAAAAGGTCTTTCCCTTTATTGCCCTCGGTCTGGGGCTTTTTTTGGCTGCGATGCTGTTGTTAGGTGGCGCACTTGGCGGGCAGCTTCTGATGCCATTGCTTGCCGCACTGCTGATGAGTGAATTTGGTTTCATTCTGAACCTGGTTGGTGTTTTCCTTGCTTACCAGTCTCTGAGTGAGGCCAGGTCGGTATCCATCATGATTTCAATGGTCGGTTGTGCCTTGATGGCTGTTTTCTTTTTCTGGCTAGGCATTACCCTGTGGCCGGATAATCTTGCAGGCTGATTCAAAGGTCTATGTCTAAACCGATATTGTTTTCAATTATCGAGTCACCCACACATCCTGACTTTTCCAGGCTTTATCGTCGACTCGGTATCGAGGCCTCTGTCTATGAGTCAACGCGTAAGGCGATCAATGCCTTAAAGAAAGAAAGTCCAGACCTGGTGGTTGCCGAGTTTTTCTACGGTTATGGTAATAATTATGCCGGCGTCAACGTGAGTAACCTGGATGTCTTTCTTTATAGCCTTCAGAAGTATGCTCCAGAGGCACGCATTATCGTGATGGTCGACAAGCAGGAGCGAGAATTTGTCGACAAGCTAAGCGCGTTATTTCCTTTGCAGGACGTACTGGTGCAGCCCGTGCGAGAGGCGCAGATGGAGCTGGCTCTGAACAAGGCACTACAGATGGAGGGGCATGTCTGATGGGTTTTGAACTCCATGAGCAATTACGTAAGGATTGCCATGTGCTGGGCCGCCTCGACGCAGGCTACCTGTTGCTGCTTGATAACGCACTGGTACCCTGGTTCATCCTGGTTCCTGAGACTGATGAGACAGAGTTTCATCAGCTGGATGCTAAGTTACAGCAGCGTGTGCTGGACGGCGTCAACCGGGTATCGGCCTGGGTTGAGGAAAACTATGAAGTCGATAAGCTTAATGTCGCCATGATTGGCAATAAAGTCCCCCAGATGCATATCCATATTATTGGGCGCCGAAAGGATGATTACTGCTGGCCTGGCGTAGTCTGGGCATCGCCGGAGAAAAAAGCCTACGATGAAGAACAACTTGATAAGGTACGCGCGGGAGTTGCAGAACTGCTAAGTTGATTCGGTTACCCTCTGTAAAATGCGACAGATATAGCCTTAAGCAGGTGCTTGGGTAACACTGGCTTGGTCAGGTAGCTGTCAAAGCCTGCGCTTAAACCTTCCTGAATATCTTTCTCGCTGGCACGCGCGCTTAGAGCAATTATAGGCAGGTGCGCGGTAGCTGAATTGCTTCTTAATGTTTTAAGGACATCCAAACCACTCATGTCAGGAAGCCCGATATCAACAATAATAAGATCTGGTGACTGCTGAAGAGCGCTATCAATACCATCCTGCCCGGTAGCGGCTGTGATGAGGTCCAGAAATACTTTTTGTTCTATGACGCCAGTTACCAGGTTGCTGCTAGCCTGGTCATCCTCAATGTAAAGTATCTTCTTGTTAAAGTTTTCGATCACACCAAAAATGCCTGTGGATGTTCTTGGCGTTTCAATCGATATTCTTGATTCGAGGCTCAATGGTATGTCGATCCAGAAAGAGCTACCTCGTCCAGTTTCACTATCAACGCCAATGGAACCTTCCATACTCTCAATGATGCGTTTGGTCAGAGACAGGCCGACGCCAGTACCTTCGACATCGGCGACTTTCTTACCCACACGCACGAAGGACTCAAAAATCTTGTCGAGGTCTGATTGCATGATTCCGATCCCTGTATCTTCTACAAAGATGCGAATGACGTCATTGTCCAGAAGTTCAGTCCTGACCAGTACCCGGCCCTCTGGCTGGTTATACTTGATAGCATTGGACAAGAGATTGATCAGAACCTGCTTCAGGCGCAACTGATCTGCCTGGATGATAATAGTTTCACTTTGTATTTTGTTAGTGACATCTACCTTGATGTCGTGCTGCTGGGCCATTGGCGTAGTGACATTGATGGCTTCTTCAAGCAATGGCCATAGTTCTACGGGTTCTAAATTCAGTTCGATCTTCCCGGACTCTATGCGGGCAATGTCCAGAACTTCATTGATCAGTTCCAGTAGATGATTGCCAGCCTTTTTTATCTCCTGTGCGCTATCTTGCTGAATCTCTGTAAGAGGATCACTCTGATCAGTTAGCAGAAGTTCGGTAAAACCTATGATGGCATTAAGGGGGGTTCTGAGCTCATGACTCATGCTGGACAGAAATTCAGACTTGGCCCTGCTGGCCTCGATGGCCTTATCTCTCGCTAATACAAGATCCTGGGTGCGTGATTCCAGGCGTCCTTCGAAACTTGCTGTAACCTGCTTCAGCTTGTTGTGAAGCTGTACGTATTTTTTCGAACGTTCTCTGAGCTCAGTCCTGGTTTTTTCCAACTCGGACTGCAGGGCTTCTATATCAGAATTATTCATGAGACTTGGCTTAATCAGTCCTGATTGACGCGTTCTTCCTGCAAAGGTGCTTCTGCATACTGTTCCTTTATTTCAAGTAACCTTGGTAAGCAGGCAAGGAAATGTTCAACAACCTGGGGATCAAAGTGCTTGCCACTTTCGCGTTGAATCAGTTCCAGAGCCTCTTCCACGGACCACGCCTTCTTGTAGGGACGTTCCGTAGTCAGGGCATCAAAAACGTCAGCAAGGCTGACTATGCGCACTTCAAGGTTGATTTCTTCACCCTTGAGGCCGCCTGGGTATCCGGAACCATCCCATTTTTCATGATGCTGTAATGCAATTTTCTCCGCGAGCTGCATCAGGGCATGTGGCGAGTCCTTCAGGATTTCGGCACCTATCTCAGGATGAGATTTCATGGTGAAAAACTCCTGATCATCGAGTTTTCCGGGCTTTAGCAGGATGTTGTCAGGAATACCGATTTTGCCCAGGTCGTGCATAGGTGCAGCTTTCTGCAGCAGATCAATTTTGTCTTCAGAGAACCCCATCTGACGTGCTATCTCGGCGGAGTAAAGGCTCATACGTATAACATGCAGCCCGGTTTCATTGTCTCGGTATTCTGCGGCATGGCCAAGCCGTCGTATGATCTCGATAATGGTTTCTTCAAGTTCCTGCGTCCGTTCTTTAACTTTCTGTGCAAGCACGGAGTTGAAGCTCTTTAATTCTTTGAACATCAGGCGCATCTTCAACGCGTTACTAACGCGTAACAGCACCTCTAAATGATCATATGGTTTAGTCAGGAAGTCATTAGCGCCCGTTTCAAGCGCCCGGTGCCGTGTTTCTGTATCGGTCTGGGCAGTGAGTACAATGACAGGTAGTTCAGTCCATTCTTTATGATTGCGCAGCATATTAATGACAGCAAAACCATCCATGACGGGCATTCGAATATCCAGCAGGATCAAATCGATTTCATGTTGTTGAAGATAACTTTCTACCTGGGTGGGGTCCGTCAGGCCATGAACCTGGCTATAACCTTTTCCTGCTAGTAACCGCTCCAGCAATTTTACGTTGGCTGGTTGGTCATCAACAATCAGGATGCCAGTTTGTTTGATCTGATTGTCATTGAATTTGTTGTCCATCGCGAACCATCGATTATTTTTTATTAGTCACAGTCGATTATAGCTATGTGATCAGTTCTGCGATTCCGTACCAAAGTATCAATTGGATAGAAGTTGCTGGCAGAATGAACAGGTCACCCGTCATCGCAGTACAGACGGACGTTCTGCTACCTTCACGCGTGTTGAAAAACTATCACTGCCGCGTAACCCTGCGATGTTCACCTCGGTGCCGGGTAACTGGCCGGCAATATAGTTAAAAGCGGTGTAGGCGCTTTCAACGGGCTTTCCATCCAGTTCAGTAATGATGTCGCCAGGCTTAAGACCGGCTGCGGTGGCGGGGCTATCCTTGACCACGCCCGCAATCAGGACGCCCTTGTCGATTGTTAGCCCGAAGGACTCTGCCAGGTCGGGTGTCATGTCCTGTCCTTCAACGCCAAGCCAGCCGCGCATTACTTTTCCGTATTCGAGGATATGCTCCAGCACGCCCAGGGCCAGCGAGACAGGGATGGCAAACCCGATTCCCTGTGAGCCACCTGACTTACTCACGATGGCCGAGTTGATGCCGATGAGCTCACCGCGGGCGTTCACAAGCGCACCACCCGAGTTGCCGGGATTGATGGCTGCATCAGTTTGAATGAAGTCCTCAATCGAGTTAATGCCAAGCTGGTTACGGCCGGTGGCACTGACGATGCCCATGGTGACTGTCTTGCCAACACCAAAGGGATTGCCGATGGCTAGCACGACATCACCTATCTGGAGATTTCCCGGAGCTATCGGTGCCGGAGGTGGCAGGTCTTTCGGTTCTATCTTGAGGATGGCGAGGTCGGTTTCCTTATCGGTGCCAGCAATTTCTGCGATAACAACTCGGTTTTCTTCGAGCAGCACCTTGATTTGTTCTGCATTGGCAACGACATGATAGTTGGTCAGGATATAGCCATCTTTGTTGATAATAACTCCTGAGCCCTGGTTGCCTGATCGTTCATTCGGAGACTGCCTGGAAGGGTCACCAAAGTAGTTCTCGTACTGGGGGTCTCCGGCAAGGCTATCGTCCAGGGGCAGGGGCTTTTTTTGGGTCGCAATGCTGACGACGGAAGGAGAAGCATGATTCACGGCCTCGGCGTAGGAAAAGGGGCCATACTTTTTCGCAGAACCGGAAAGAGACGCGAGGCCTGAGGGGGCGTCGTCAAGCCAGTGGGGAAACATGAAGACGACAACGAGGGCGCTGGCAAGGCCAACCAGGGCGCTGAACAGTAGGTATTTACCAAACGATTTCATCTAGTCTTCCTTATTTCCTTGTGCTCCGTGCGTACACATTATTACCAGACATGGTAATAATGGCCTCTGGCATTCAATCGGAGTCTATCTATGGCTACTTTACGGGAAATTATCGCGTATTGTAACGAAGTCCTGTCACCTGGGCTTTTCCGTGATTATTGCCCTAATGGTCTGCAGGTCGAAGGCAGTGCCCAGGTCGATTTTATTGTCAGCGGCGTAACCGCATCGCAGGCGCTGATCGACGAGGCAGTCAGCCGTAAGGCAGACCTGCTCCTGGTGCATCATGGTTTTTTCTGGAAAGGTGAAGAGCCCTGTATTACTGGCATGAAGCAGCGCCGTATTAGCGCACTGATTAGAAATGACATCAGTCTGCTGGCTTACCATCTTCCCCTTGATGCGCATGTCGAGCTGGGCAATAACGCCCAGCTGGCTAGTTACCTGGGCCTCGAGATAGACGGAACCCTGAATGAAGAAGGTATTGGCCTGTATGGGCATGCCCAGGCCGAGTTGAGCCTTGATCAACTGGGGCAGCTGGTGGAAGAGCGTCTGGAAAGAGTGCCCTTGCTGGTAAGCGGTGGAGATCATCCCGCAAAAAGAATTGGCTGGTGCACGGGGGCGGCGCAAAACTACATCGAACAGGCCGCGGCACTGGGTATGGATGCCTTTATCAGTGGCGAGGTATCAGAGCAGACAGTGCATACGGCCAGGGAACTGGGAATTCACTATATCGCTGCCGGGCATCATGCGACAGAGCGTTACGGAGTCAGGGCGCTGGGCGACCGGCTGGCCTCCGTTTTCGGTATTTCACATCAGTTCGTTGATATCGCTAATCCCGTGTAAAACACTCAAATACTAGGAAAAAATCCCTTTTCCACTGGACGAAAGCGGCGAGTTGATAGATACTACCGCGATTTGTCGGGCCACTTATAAGAATATTCTTATATGCCATGGCACTGTCAGCGTAGGGGCGCTGCATTGTCGGGTCCGAAGATCAATGACTAGTCTGTTTTTGGGGAGAAAATCCTATGGCAAATGAAGGCGTAGATAAGGGCCGTCGCCGTTTTCTCGTCGCTGCGACCACCGTTGTTGGTGGTGTAGGTGCGGCGGCAGTGGCAGTGCCTTTTGTTACTTCGATGATGCCCAGTGCGCGTGCTAAAGCTGCTGGTGCCCCGGTTGAGATTGATATCTCTGCCGTTGAACCGGGCCAGCGTATCACCGCTGAGTGGCGCGGTAAGCCGATCTGGGTAGTGCGTCGCACCGAATCTCAGCTGGCCAACCTGCCATCACTGGACGGCAATCTGCGTGATCCTGCTTCTGAAGTGGCGGATCAGCAGCCAAGCTACGCACAGAATCCTACTCGCTCAATCAAGCCTGAGTTTGCGGTTCTGGTTGGCATCTGTACCCATCTGGGTTGTTCTCCTACCTTCCGTCCAGAACTGGCGCCTGCTGATCTGGGTGCTGACTGGAAGGGGGGCTTCTTCTGCCCTTGTCATGGTTCAACTTTTGACCTGGCAGGGCGCGTTTTCCAGAGCGTACCGGCTCCTACCAACCTGGTAGTTCCGCCTCATCGCTACATCAGTGACTCCCGAATTCTGATCGGTGAAGACCAGGAGGCTGCATAATGAATAACTTGCTTGCATGGATCGATGCTCGCTTCCCTCTGACCAAGATGTGGGAAGAGCATCTTTCAAAGTATTACGCACCAAAGAACTTCAACTTCTGGTATTTCTTTGGTTCTCTTGCGCTGCTGGTCCTGGTTATCCAGATCGTGACCGGTATTTTCCTGACCATGAACTACAAGCCTGATGGCGCGATGGCTTTTGCCTCGGTTGAATACATCATGCGTGACGTAGAGTGGGGCTGGCTGATTCGCTACATGCATTCAACAGGTGCTTCCGCGTTCTTCGTTGTGGTCTACCTGCATATGTTCCGCGGCATGATGTATGGCTCGTATAAAAAGCCTCGTGAACTTGTCTGGATCTTCGGTATGTTCATTTACCTGGTGCTGATGGCAGAAGCCTTTATGGGTTACCTGCTGCCTTGGGGCCAGATGTCTTACTGGGGTGCCCAGGTAATTATCTCTCTCTTCAGTGCTATTCCTGTTGTCGGTGACGACCTGGCACTGTGGATTCGTGGTGACTACGTTATCTCTGATGCTACCCTGAACCGCTTCTTCGCATTCCATGTTATCGCTGTTCCCCTGGTTCTTCTGGGTCTGGTTGTAGCGCACATTATTGCCCTGCACGAAGTCGGCTCTAATAACCCTGACGGCGTTGATATCAAGAAGAAGAAAGACGAAAACGGTATTCCACTGGATGGCATTCCCTTCCACCCTTACTACTCTGTGAAAGATATCGTAGGCGTAGTTGTCTTCCTGATGGTGTTCAGCCTGATCATCTTCTATGCACCTGAAATGGGTGGTTACTTCCTGGAGCATGCGAACTTCATTCCTGCTGATCCGCTGAAGACACCTGAGCACATTGCACCCGTCTGGTACTTCACGCCGTTCTACGCAATCCTGCGTGCGGTACCTGATAAGTTCCTGGGTGTAGTCGCTATGGGTGCTGCGATTGCAATCCTGTTCGTACTGCCATGGCTGGATCGTAATCCGGTACGTTCTATTCGTTACCGTTCAGCGGCCTACAAGTTCCTGCTGGTTCTGTTCGTGATCAGTTTCGTTGCTCTTGGCTGGCTCGGTATGCAGCCTGCGACCCCGATTCTGACCTTGTTCGCTCAGATCTTCAGTTTCATTTACTTTGGCTTCTTCGTTGCACTGTTCTTCATAAGCAAGAACGAAAAGACCAAGCCAGTACCAGAAAGGGTGACAGGATAATGAAAAAGCTACTTATTATTGCATTTGTTGTTCTTTTTGCTCCTGTAGCAATGGCTGCTGGTGGCAGTGGTTATCCCCTGGATAAGGTCAATTTTGATATGAACAACAAGGACTCTCTGCAAAGAGGCGCCAAGCTGTTCGTCAACTACTGTCTGAACTGCCACTCAGCCGGTTATGCACGTTATAACCGTGTTGCTGCTGACCTGGGCATTACTGATGAGCAGATGAGTGACAACATGATCTTCACTACCGATGAAAACGGTGAGAAGAGCAAGGTGGGTTCTCTGATGAAGGTGGCTATGACTGAAAAGTATGCCAAGGAAGCCTTCGGTACCAAGATCCCTGACCTGACCCTGATCGCTCGTGTTCGTGGTACGGACTGGCTCTATACCTATCTGCGTACCTTTTACATGGACGATTCACGTCCTACCGGTATGAACAATGCGGTATTCCCTGACGTGGGTATGCCACACGTGCTGTGGGAGCTGCAGGGTTACCAGAAGGCCATCAAGGAAACCACAGTTGATGATAATGGTAACGAACATACTGCTATCGTAGGCTTTGAGACTGTTCAGTCCGGTTCTATGACTGGTCCGGAGTATGATCAGGCCATGCGTGATCTGGTTGGCTTCCTGTCTTACATGGGTGAGCCTGTTCAGATGGAGCGTCAGCGTCTTGGTCTGTATGTTCTGTTGTTCCTTGCGCTACTGTTTGTTGTTTCCTACTTCCTGAAGAAGGAATACTGGAAAGACGTTCACTAAGGAACGCCTGATCTGAAAAAAGGCACCCCCCTGCACAGGTGGGTGCCTTTTTTTGTTATACTGCCCCCCAATTTTGCACACTGAATGGAGAGTTGCGATGGCTCTGGTTGCCAACAGGCGCTCGGTAATGACCGTTTTTTCTTCACCTACCTGTATTGAAAGTCACCGTTGCCGGATTGTACTGGCAGAAAAGGATATTACTGTTGATGTGATCGATATTGATCCCAATGACATGCCAGAAGACCTTTCAGACATCAATCCTTATAATTCTGTGCCTACCCTGATTGATCGTGACCTGGTTCTGTATGATTCACGTGTCATTATTGAATACCTGGATGAGCGTTTTCCTCATCCTCCACTGATGCCGGTCGACCCGGTCTCACGCGCCCATGCACGCCTGGCGCTGTATCGCGTAGAAAACGACTGGTATAGCCTGATCCCTGATATGGAATCCGGAAATACCGCCAAGGCTAACAAGGCCAAGAAAATCCTGCGTGAAAGCCTGCTGGCCTCTGCCGAGGTTTTTGCTGCCATGCCATATTTTCTGAGCGAGCAGTGCAGCCTGGTTGATGCATCTATTGCCCCACTCCTGTGGAGACTGCCGCACTATGGTATTCAGCTGCCACCAAAGCAGGGTAAGTCGATCATCGATTATGCTGAGCGCATGTTCGAACGTGAATCATTCCAGCAGAGCCTCAGCGAAGCTGAACGGGAAATGCGCGAGTCGGTATAAGCGCCATGACATCGAGCAGACCCTACCTGATACGCGCCATGTATCAGTGGATCGTCGATAACGGCTACACGCCCTATATCCTGGTGGACGCCAGTGATGAATCCATGATGATTCCACGTCAGTATGTTGAGAACGGCAAGATTGTTCTCAATATCGCCCCTATGGCTGTTAGAAGTCTCACCCTCGGTAACGAGGAAGTCGATTTCAGTGCCCGTTTTGATGGTGAGCCTATGCAGGTCGTTGTGCCTGTGAGTGCTGTGCTGGCCACCTATGCGCGTGAGAATGGCCAGGGCATGATGTTCCAGGAAGATGACGAGCAACCGCCACCAGAGGGTGGCGATGATGATACGAAGAAAGAATCTTCTCGCCCCAGCCTGCGCGTCGTCAAATAATTCCTGATTAACTATGATTAAGATTGTTGTCGGCGATATCACCAGGCTTCAGCTTGATGCCATTGTGAATGCCGCAAATACTAGCCTGCTTGGTGGGGGCGGTGTCGATGGCGCTATCCATCGCGCGGCAGGGCCGAAGCTGCTTGAATTTAATAAAACCCTTGGAGGCTGTCCTACTGGTGAGGCCCGCATCTCCCCGGGATTCAATCTTCCTGCCCAACTTATCATTAGTACCGTCGGCCCTGTCTGGCATGGCGGCAATGCTGGCGAAGCAGAGTTGCTTGATAATGCCTATCGCAACTCCCTGAGTCTTGCCCTGCAGGAGGGTGTCAGAACCATTGCCTTTCCAGGCATCAGCACAGGCGTTTATGGGTATCCGAAGGAAGCCGCAGCCAGGATTGCGGCAAACGCTTTTCGTTGCTTTGAAGAGCAATTCGATGAAATTGTAGCCTGTTGCTTCAGCCAGCAGGATGCAGAGCTCTATGAACGGGTATTACAGGAAATTAAAACCTGTAAGGACTGACTAGTCGATTGGCGGTAGCTGTTTGCCAGGATTCAGGATATTCAGTGGATCAAATACCTGTTTGATCTGGTGCATCAGTCGTAGTGATTCCGGGCCTATTTCACGCGACACAAAATCACGTTTTGCCAGCCCTATGCCATGTTCACCAGACAGACTTCCATTGAGGGAAAGTACGAGGTCAAAAACCTCGTCCAGGCAGGCCTTCGCACGCTTCATCTGAACCGGGTCGTCTGGATTCGTTAACAGGTTAACGTGGATATTGCCGTTGCCAGCGTGGCCAAAATTTACAATCTTCGTTTTATGCGTCTCGCTCAGGACGCCCAGACCGCTGATGAGATCAGGGATGTGTGATACCGGTACCACAACGTCCTCGTTGATCTTCTTGGGGGCAACCTTGCGCAGGGTAGGGGACAGGGCCTTGCGCATCTGCCAGAGTCTCTGAACCTCTTCTTCGCTCGCCGCAATTTCCAGTTCCAGGCAGCCACTGTTCCTCGCGGCACTGGCTACTGCCCTGGCTGAATCATCCAGGCAGGCGGCGCTGCCATCGACTTCGATCATAAGTAGGCCGTGGGCCTCATCAGGTATAGCTAGTTCAGGTTTATCCCTGATCATGTCCAGGGCAGCACCATCAAGGAATTCCAGGGCGCAGGGCACTACGGCCTGGGCCATGATGGCAGATACTGCCTTTGCGGCGGAGTGCATATCACGATAAAAAGCGCGCAGAGTTTTCTTGTCTTCAGCAAGTGGGGTCAGTTTTAGCGTTGCCTCGGTGATGATGGCGAGTATGCCCTCAGACCCGATTAACAGGCGCGTCAGGTCCAGACCAACGACGCCCTTGGTGGTGCGTACACCGGTCTGTATGAGCTGGCCACTACCCGTGACTACTCGTAGCCCTAAAGTATTTTCTCGTGGTGTACCGTATTTAACGGCCCTGGGGCCGGCCGAGTTATAGGCAAGGTTGCCACCAACCGTGCAGATGACGGCACTGGTAGGGTCTGGTGGCCAGAAGAATCCGTGGGCGCCTGCCGCATCCTGAATTTCCTGATTGGTGACGCCTGGTTGGACCCGAATATATCGATTGTCCGGGTCGACTTCGATGATCCGGTTCATGCGTTCCAGAGATAGAACAACGCCCCCCTGGGTGGGTACCGTGGCGCCTGTGGTGCCGGTACCCTTGCCGCGGGCGATCAGTGGGGTGTTGTGTTCATTGCAGAGCCTGACGAGTTCTACTACCTGGGGCTCTTCGGTGGGAAATACCACGGCATCAGGTAAGGCCTGCATGCGTGAATTATCGTATCCATAGGGCAGGCAGTCGCCTGGATCAGTCAGGACTCTGTCTTCACCGACGATGCTTTTCAGTGCTGAAAAAAATTGCGTATCAGGCATTAGCCTTACTGATTGCCAAACAGTGTCTGGTCGATCAGGTCGCAAAGGCAATGAATCACAACGAGGTGAGATTCCTGTATACGTGCTGTCGACTGGCTAGGTACGCGGACTTCGACATCATGACTATGGATAAGGCTGGCCATGTCGCCTCCATTCTTCCCGGTCAGGGCAACAATGGGCATTTTACGAAGGTGGGCTGCTTCCATGGCGGCAATGACATTGGCAGAGTTGCCAGATGTGGATATGGCCAGCAGGATGTCACCGGGCTGGCCCAGTGCATGGACCTGTTTCGAGAAGATTTCGTTATAGGCGTAGTCGTTTGCTATCGAGGTGAGGGTGGAGCTGTCTGTAGTCAGGGCCATGGCAGGCAAGCCCGGGCGTTCCATCTCGAAGCGGTTCAGGAGTTCCGAGGAAAAGTGCTGGGCATCACCGGCTGAGCCACCATTGCCACAGCTAAGTATCTTGTTACCGTTTCTCAGAGCAGTGATCATGACCTGGGCTGCGGCCTCAATCGACTCAGGCAGAGTCTGCAGGGCCTGCTGCTTGGTCTCGATACTGTCTTTGAAATGTTGTTCGATTCTTTCCCGGTTATTCATGCTCAGGCCTCGATGGCATTTTTTATCCAGTGTAGTTCATCACCTTCAATAGCCAGGACATCGATTCGGGCGGCCTGGTTCGGTGCATGTCTCTGTATATAGTGTTCTGCTGTTGCCAGTAGCTTACGCTGTTTTTCTGATGTAACGCTAACCCCTGCGCCACCAAACATCATGTTGCGACGATAACGCACCTCAACAAAAATAAGTGTGCCCGAATCTTCCATAATAAGGTCAATCTCACCATGGCGGGTCAGATAGTTTCTGCTTATCAGGCGCAATCCCTGTTTCTGTAAATGCAGCAGAGCGCGTGTTTCGGCATCCTTGCCAATTCTTGCCTTGTCCATCCCTGTATACGTTCCTCTTAATTCTCTACAGACGGCTCCGTACTGACTGGTTTGGGTTGACCCTTGCTGAATGTGGCCCATTTCAGTTGTCTGTGTAATATCCTGTTCTCGTCAACAGACAGATTGCCGGTTACCCCTTCATAGCGTTCATAGCTTCTGCTGGACAGGCGAGGCAGATAGGGAATCAGCTTGTAGCTATCGATACCTAGCGCTACAAGTCTCGGGTATTTACTAACAGCCTCAGTATCAACGCGTTCCAGCATGGCCTTGAGATCTGCCTCAGGGTTGGCGCTTGTTATCAGCCAGGGGATTTCACTATAGGTAATACCGTTCAGGTCGCGATCGGCTTTCTTGTCAACCTGGCCAGAGAACAGGTGAGATGTTGCATAGACCGGCAAATCTCCGCTTCGGTGATATTTTAGCTGTGGTTTAAGTAAGCGAGCCTGCCTCGGTGTCGCGGCAATAAAAACAAACTGCGCATCCTGGCGACGGCGGGGTTCTGACTTCACGTTCTGGCGGATGGTGGCCTGCACCTGGCGGGCACGTAATTCACTCTGGTCCAGGTTCAGGGTCTTCTTGATCGTAGAGGAATAGTCGTTTGCTTTTGCGTCAAACATGCCCTTCGCGAGTACTGTGCCGCTTAGCTCCTCGTAGCGTAAAGTGAAGCTCTCGACGATACGTTCACCCCAGTCATTTTTTGGCGCATAAACGATGCCAAATTCATAACCGTCAATAGAAGCGCGTTCTGCGGCCTGACGGGCCTCGTCCTCTGGAGACAGCCCGAACTGGTAGAGCATTTCAGGAGGTGTCAGTTCTGCGCCCATGGTGTTCAGGGCTAGTACGGGCACAGTCAGGTCTGTGGTGTTGGCCAGGGTTTCGACCTTGTCCTTGTTCAGCGGGCCAATGACAAATTCTGCACCTTCTTCGACGGCCAGTTCGTAAAGGGCCTGAATGGAAATATCGGTACGCGCGGTGTCATAAAAACGTATCTGTGGTTGCGCGAGGCCGAGCGTTGACTGGGTCTGGAAGTAGGAGGCCAGGATGCCATCTGCCACTGCCTGGCTAACGGGTGCAATCCTGCCGCTCATAGGGAGCAGGACAGCAATGTTAGTGGGGTAAGTCTGCAGTTCGGCCCATTCCGATCGGAGCTGATCGATCATGACCGGGTTCGCCGGGTGTTCTGCATACACCTGCTGCCATGCCTCGAGCTGGGCATCCAGCGCGCCGCCCTGTATGGGAGTGGTCTTGGCGATATAGGCCAGTTCGAGCCAGCCCTTCATGACCGGATCCAGGGTGTTCTGTGACCAGTTAAACAGGTCGGAATGGGGTGTCTGGTTCAGAGCAGACCACAGGTCCTGCATATTTTGTGCGCGTTGTGCTTCTTCGTTAATGATAGAGTCGAGATCGATATAAGCGCGTATGGCTTCCAGGTTCAGACCGCTGGCGAGATAAACCTGCGCCTGGGTGCTGAGGAACCGAAGTTGTAGTTCTGGGCTGAGTTTGTCGACTGGGAATGCGAGGGCGTCCTGTGCCTTACCAGGATTGCTGCTGAGCAGTTCGATCTGGGCTCTTGCCAGGCGTTTGCGTCCCTGTTCCTCTAGATTCAGGTGCTGGTCATCGAGGACTTCGAGATACTGACGAGCGACTTCAAGCAGGTCAGGAGTGAGTGCTGCCTCCATGGCCAAGAGCTGGTATTGGTCGCGCTGGGGCTGACTGGCGTTTCTGGCTAGTTCGGCATAGATATTGACCGCCCCCTGATTGTCGCCATCCTGGAGTCGTGCCGCTGCTTCGGCGAGCATTTTCTCGGTGTCCAGGTCGGTTTTTGGCGGGGTGGCACAGGCGCCAAGCATCAGGAGCAGGATAATGATGCTGATTCTTTGTAATAATGGTCGGGTCATTGTGATCTATGTGCGAGATGAAGTTTTGCGGATTATAACCCAATGAATCTGGTCAGCGGTGTTTTGTATGTTGTTGCTACGCCCCTTGGTAATCTGGGTGATATGACGCCGCGCGCGATCGAGACCCTTAAGGCGGTAGATGTAATCGCGGCAGAGGATACGCGCCATAGCGGGCGCCTTCTCCAGCATTTCGGTATAAAGAATCGCCTCATCAGCCTGCACGAGCACAATGAACAGCAAAGAGCTGAAGGCCTGATCGAGCAGCTGGCATCTGGCCAGTCTATTGCCCTGATCTCCGATGCGGGTACTCCACTGATTAGTGATCCGGGTTATCGGCTGGTCGAGGCGGTGCGTGCTGCAGGGATACAGGTTGTTCCCGTGCCGGGTGCCTCGGCCATCATTACGGCCCTGTCTGTCTCCGGGCTGCCTACTGACCGATTCAGTTTCGAAGGATTCCTGCCGGCAAAACGACAGGGGCGTGCTAAGCGTTTATCCGAGCTGAGTCGTGACTCTCAAACCCTGGTGTTCTATGAATCCTGCCACCGTATCCGCGAATGTATCGAGGACATGGCGGTGGCCTTTGGTAATGATCGCTATGCAGTTGTTGCCAGGGAGCTGACCAAGGCGCATGAGCAGGTCCATGGAGCGACATTGAGCGAGCTGGTGGCCTGGCTGGATGCCGACCCTAATCACCTGAAGGGTGAATTCGTGGTGCTTGTGCATGGCGCGGCTGCAGAGGGAGGGGCTGCTGATGCCCTGGACGACGAGGCCCTGAAGACCCTGGAGTTGCTGATGTCGGAGTTGCCAATTAAACAGGCCGCAAAACTTACCGCCAGGAGATATGACCTGCCCAGCAGGATGGTTTATCAGGCAGGCCTGGACCTCAGAGAAAAGAAGGCCTAGGGGCGTTTAAATTGGTTCCTTTCCCGTTCAACCGTGTTCCTGATTGAACAACCCTCGGCATGATCGTTGATTAGTCCCATGGCCTGCATAAAGGCATACATGTTTGTCGGGCCAACAAACTTCCAGCCCAAATTTTTGAGTTCCTTAGAAAGGGCGATAGATTCCTCCGAGGCCGTGACGCTCTGTGGCTCGGCCAGAGTGTTGGGATCGGGTTCGTAGCGCCAGAAAAAGGCGGCGAGCGATCCTTCCTTGTTGACCAGCTCCTTTGCACACCAGGCATTATTGATGACGGCCTCTATTTTTCCACGATGGCGCACGATACACTCATCCTGAAGCAGGCGTTCAACATCATGTTCTGTATAGCGCGCGATCCTGTGGAAATCAAAGTGGTGAAACGAGCTACGGAAATTTTCGCGTTTGGCCAGGATGGTACGCCAGCTCAGACCCGACTGGAAACTCTCAAGGCAGAGCTTTTCGAATAATCGTTGATCATCATCGACCGGGAAGCCCCACTCATGGTCGTGATAGTCAAGAAACTCCGGGGCAGCCCCGCACCAGCTACATCGTGTCAGACCATCCGGCCCCATATAGTGAGAGGTCATGAATCATCTCCTGGTATTTGCGCACATCCTGATTGTTCGTCAGTTTTTGAAAAATACAGGGCAATAAGTACAGGGTACAGTCCGTTCTTTGTCATGGTATTCTTTATGTTCTGATAAGGCGCTCTGCGCCCAGACACAACGAAATACCGAGTCAGGTATTCTGGACTCTGTAATACATTAACAAGTAAATAAGAATAGTCGTTGTGATGCACCGGGTGCGCATATTTTTTTCTGTCCAGGGGGTTTAATGACTGAGGTAGCAATTCTGTCCCACGAGGATTTCAGGCAGGCGCTTGACTTCTTTCAGGCCGGAAACTTTGAAGTGGCGGGCGTATTTTTCGGTGATCTGCTCGAATCTGAGGCCTTTCATGACGATGAGGTCCGCATTTGCCGTTCCTGGTTAGGCTTGTCGCAGGTGTTAGATGGCGATAAGGATGGCGTGGTGCACTGTCGTATTGCTGCTAAAGATGGAAAAGCGCCATTGCAGGTGTTCGTCAACCTGGCGCGTGCTGAGCTGGAACTGGGGCACCGGGATAAGCTTATGATTGCCCTGGAAAATGGCCTTTCTCATTACCCTGACTCCCAGGCCCTGAATGATCTGCATGATAAGTATGATCGCCGGGCGCCGCCTGCCATTAAGTTTCTTGGTCGGGACAATCCTATCAATCGTGCGCTTGGTGCAGTGAAAAAGCGCAGGTAAGCCAGGTCTCTGTGTTAAACTCCGCCCCGGAGTTGGCCAGACAGTCGCTGCATCGCAAGATGTGGAGGAAAGTCCGGGCTCCACAGGGCATGGTGCCAGGTAACCCCTGGGCGGCGCGAGCCGACGGAAAGTGCAGCAGAGAGTAGACCGCCGATGGCTGACCTCGGTCAGTACAGGTAAGGGTGAAAGGGTGTGGTAAGAGCGCACCGCACGGGTGGCAACATTCCGTGGCACGGTAAACCCCGCCAGGAGCAAGGCCAAATAGGGATACATTAGTGTGGCCCACACTGTATCCGGGTAGGCCGCATGAGGTATCTGGTGACAGATATCCCAGATGAATGACTGTCCAAGACAGAACCCGGCTTATCGGCCGACTCCAATTTCTCTTTTTTCTCCAGAAAATCCCCAGAAGTTAATGTGAATTCTTAGGAGTTTGCTCCAAGGATTTGATTTGCTTTTTTTAGCAGATCATCTGCTCCCGTGGGTTTCTCCCCACTTCTTGCCTTGTTCAGTAAGTTATTGTCACAAAAGAAGAAATTATCAGTTTTAAGGGGGTAATTTCCTTGACAGGGTGGGGGTCTGCTTCCTATAGTGTAGGAATGTGGGGACAAGTGGGGGAATGTGGGTAACGCCACACGAGAAGGGAATGTTCCGAGGAGTCAGTAATCTCAACCTGGATGCAAAGGGCAGAATGGCGATACCGGCCAGGTATCGTGATCGTCTGCTCGAGTCCTGTGGTGGGCGTCTGATTCTGACCATCGATGTTGATCATTGCCTTTTGATGTATCCCCTTCCTGAGTGGGAGCGCATTGAGCAGGCGCTCATGTCTCGTCCGAATATGAATCCTCAGGTCCGTCGCCTGCAGCGCCTTATCGTGGGTCATGCCACTGATGTTGAGCTTGATGGCCAGGGACGCATCCTGTTGCCTGCGTCACTGCGTGAATACGCAGCCCTTGAAAAACATGCGGTACTGGTAGGGCAAGGCAACAAGTTTGAGCTGTGGGATGAAGAATCCTGGGCTAGCCAGCGTGATGTTTGGCTCAAGGAAGATATTGCTGGAGATCCTTCGGCGGCGCTTGAGTCGCTCTCTTTGTGAGTGCGCAGGCAATGCATGAAACGGTTTTATTGAAAGAGGCTGTCGAGGCGTTAGTGGTGTCTGAAGCTGGCAGGTACATCGATGGAACATATGGTCGAGGTGGTCATTCTGCCGCGATTCTCTCCTCGCTGTCCTCTGACGGCCATCTCATGGCTATCGACAAGGACCCGGAGGCTATCGCAAATGCTCGTCAGCAGTGGTCTGACGAACCTCGCTTTTCAATCGAGCATGGTTCCTTCTCCGAGATGGGTGCGTTTGCCGATCAGCGCGGCTGGTCGGGTCGGGTTGATGGTGTGCTGCTGGACCTGGGGGTGTCTTCCCCTCAGCTGGATAATCCTGAGCGTGGTTTTAGTTTCATGCGGAGAGGCAGGCTGGATATGCGCATGAACACCGAGACCGGAGAAAGTGCAGCCGAGTGGCTGGCACGGGCCAAAGAAGAAGAGATTGCCAACGTAATTTATGAGTATGGCGAAGAGCGTTTTTCTCGCCGTATTGCCAGGGCTATTGTGCGGGGGCGTGAAGAGACGCCTATTGAAGATACTTTGCAGCTGGCTGAAATTATTGCCGATGCGGTGCCACGTCACGAGAAAGGCAAGCATCCTGCCACTCGTAGTTTTCAGGCTATTCGTATCTTTATTAATGCTGAGCTGGACGACCTCGAGCGTGGGCTTGAGTCGGCGCTGTCCCTGCTTGCAACCGGCGGACGTCTGGTTGTGATTAGTTTCCACTCCCTGGAAGACAGAATCGTGAAGCGTTTCATGCGCAAAGAATCGCGCGGTGAAGAGTTGCCGCGTCGTCTTCCTGTGCCTGGTGATGTGGGAAAAGGTCGTATCAGGCTGGTTGGTAAGGCGGTACGACCGAGTGAGGCCGAGGTATCGCAAAACCCTCGAGCCAGAAGCGCAGTAATGCGTGTGGCGGAGCGCCTGTGATGACCGGGCGCTTTTTTGTATTGACGGTTCTGGTGGTCATGTTGATTTCAACGGCGGTGGGCGTGGTCTATGCGCGTCATGAGAGTCGCAAGCTGTTTGTTGGTCTCCAGCAGCTGGAGCGTGAGCGGGATGACCTGAATATAGAGTGGGGGCGTTTGCAGTTGGAGCAGGGTGCGTGGTCTTCGCATGGTCGTATTGAGCGCATCGCACGTGAAAAGTTGGAGATGCGAATGCCGGATGCTTCAACTATGGTGATTTGGTTGCCATGAGTCAGCAGGGTGATAACAAGGGCTACAGCATGCGCAGATATTTTGTGCTGTCTGCCTTTGGTGTGGCAATGGCTACGCTGGTTGCGCGGGGTTTCTACCTGCAGGTGTTGGATCATGAGTATCTGCGTGGCGAGGCGGACGCTCGTCAGTTGCGCACTGTAGAGATGTCAGCGCACCGTGGTCCGATCCTGGATCGTAATGGTGAGGCGGTGGCTATTAGTACGCCTGTTGATTCCGTCTGGGCCAATCCTTCTGAGCTAATCCATGCACGTGAGCGCCTTCCTGAGCTTGCGGTGCTGTTGGGCCTTGATACAGATGCATTGTTGCAGAGGCTGGCTAGCAGGGCCGACAAGGAATTCATCTATATCAAGCGACGCATTAATCCAGATATGGCGCGACGCGTTATGAATCTGGGTTTGCCAGGTGTTTCGCTGCAGCGTGAATATCGCCGTTTTTATCCCATGGGTGAGGTGATGGCGCATGTGCTGGGTTTTACCAATATCGATGATCATGGTCAGGAAGGCCTGGAGCTGGCCTACGATGACTGGCTGAGTGGTGAGCCTGGTCTGAAGCGGGTTATTCGTGACCGACTTGGTCGCGTTATCGATGATGTCGAACAGATTCGTTCTGCGGAGCCAGGTAAGCAATTGCAGTTGAGTCTGGATGCGCGCCTGCAGTATCTGGCCTATCGGGAGCTGAAGCAGGCTGTTAAGCAGCATGGTGCTAAATCCGGATCAGTGGTTGTGATGCGTCCACAGACTGGTGAGGTGCTGGCGATGGTCAATCAGCCAGCGTTCAATCCGAATAATCGCAAGGGCTTTAAAACAGGTTTGTATCGCAATCGTGCGGTTACCGATGTGTTTGAGCCCGGCTCTACGATTAAACCATTCGTGGTTGCGGCAGCTATTGATAGTGGGCGTTTCTCATCATCTAGCAGTATTAATACTGCGCCGGGTTATTTCAGTTTGCATGGCCATACGATTAAGGATCGGCGCAATTACGGCAAGCTAAAGCTCGGAAAGATCCTGAGTAAGTCCAGTAACGTTGGAGCCAGTAAGCTGGCGATGGAGCTGCCTTCCGAGCAGCTCTGGGCGATTCTTGATGGCGTGGGCTTTGGTCAAACGACAGGTAGTGGTTTTCCAGGCGAGTCTTCTGGCCTGATGACCGATTACAGCAGCTGGCGCGAAATTGAGCAGGCTATCCTGGCATATGGTTATGGCATGTCGGTTACGCCCCTGCAGCTTGCCGAGGCCTATTCAGTTCTGGCATCTGATGGCGCACATCGTGCGGCAAGTTTTGTGAAGGTGTCTGAGGTTCAGTCTACTCAGGTCATGCGTAAGGAAACGGCGCGCGCGGTGCGCAGCCTGTTGACCGGTGTGGTAGATCCGGAAGGTACCGGTTTTCAGGCTAGCGTGAGCGGTTACACCGTCGCAGGTAAGACCGGTACGGCAAAGAAGTCAGTGGCAGGGGGTTATTCAGAAGATCGCTATGTTGCGGTCTTTGCAGGAATGGCGCCAGCCTCTCAACCAGAACTCGTAACGGTCGTGATGATCAATGAGCCTTCAGGTGAGGAGTATTCAGGTGGAAGTGTTGCGGCGCCGGTCTTCTCCAGGGTGATGGCAGGCGCGCTGCGTTATATGAATGTTGCGCCTGATGACTATTCGCATATCAAGTCAGCATCCGGGAAGGGGAGGGATCAGCGCGTATGATGCTTTCCGAGCTTCTTAAGGGTTTTGCAGAAGTCTCAGGTGATGACTTTGAAGTGCAGGGTATGGCGCTGGATAGCCGCCAGATTCAGCCGGGTTATCTATTTGTTGCTTTGCAGGGTACCAGAGAGCATGGTCTTGCCTATGCCGAGCGTGCAATTGCTGAAGGTGCGGCGGCCGTTATCTGGGAATCCAGCCCCGGGGTTGCGGCATCCGATCTGATGCTGAAAGTGCCCACTATTGAGATCAGTGAACTGAAGCATGGTCTGGGTAAAATCGCCGCCCGTTTCTACCGCAATCCATCTCGTAATATGAAAATCTTCGGTGTTACTGGCACCGACGGTAAGACTTCTGTTGCACATATTCTGGCTGACGCGCTCGACAATCAGGATCTGCGTGCGGCATATATCGGTACGCTGGGTTATGGATTGATTGGTGATCTTCATGTGGCGAGCCATACCACACCTGATGCAATTACTTTGCAGGACGAACTGGCCCGCATCTATCTGCAGGGCGCTCGTTGGGCGGCGCTCGAGGTTTCTTCACATGCCCTGGACCAGGGGCGCGTTTCGGGTGTTGCCTTCGATGTGGCTATCTTTACAAACCTTTCACGCGATCACCTGGATTATCACGGCGATATTGAAGCCTATGCCGCGGCCAAGCGTCGACTGTTCCAGCGTCCTGGTCTTAAAACTGCAGTCATAAATCTTGATGACGCATGGGGTGATGCCCTGGCTGACTCGCTCAAGTCTGAGCTGCGCGTCATTGGTTATGGTATTGAAAAGGATAGTTATGAGTGTGAAGCAGTTGTCGCAAGAGAAATCACTTTTGATGCCAGGGGCGTTAGTGCACGCGTAGAAACGCCCTGGGGTGAAGGTCAGCTGCGCAGCAAACTGCTGGGGCGCTTTAATGTTATGAATCTCCTGGCGGCGCTCACGGCCATGCTGGTCGAAGGGATTGAGCTGGAAGAATCATTGTTGCGTCTGAGTAAAGTCGAGACGGTTCCAGGCCGCATGGAAGCATTTGGTGGTGACGGCAAGCCTCTTGTCGTCGTCGATTACGCCCATACCCCGGCAGCATTGGAGCATGTGCTCAGGGCCTTGCAGGAACATTGTGTGGGTCGTTTATGGTGCATCTTCGGTTGTGGTGGTGACAGGGACCAGGGTAAGCGTCCACTAATGGCTGCTATTGCAGAACAGTATGCTGATCAGGTTGTGGTCACCAATGATAATCCTCGCCGAGAAGACCCAAATGTCATCCTGGCAGAAATCATGCCTGGATTTGAGCGGCCTGATCGTGTCTATGTTGAGCCAGATCGGGTAAATGCTATCGAGTATGTTTTGTCGAATGCGCGACCTGATGATGTGGTGCTTCTGGCTGGCAAGGGCCATGAGACTACTCAGATTATTGGTGATGAAAAGATTTATCTCAGTGATCGTGATGAGGTGATCAGGCAGCTTCGAGAGGTACTCTCATGAGTTGGCTGAGTCTGAGCGCAGTTGCCGAATATAGCCAGGGTCAGTTGCATGGCACAGATGCGATGACTTCTGGTGTCTCCATCGACACGCGTACCCTGAAAGAAGGCGAATTGTATATTGCGCTTAAGGGCGAGCGTTTTGACGGGCATGACTATGTTGAAGATGCGCAGCGCCTTGGTGCATCGGCAGTAATGGTCTCTAAGGCCATTAATCAGGATATCCCGCATGTCGTAGTTGATGATACGCGTATAGCTCTTGGTCGCCTCGCCGCTGGCTGGAGAAATAGCCTGAGTCCGGTAGTCGTTGGACTGACCGGCAGTAATGGTAAGACCACGGTTAAGGAAATGATCGCTGGCATCCTGGGTGGCCTTGGAAGGGTTAATGCAACCCGGGGCAATCTGAATAACGATATTGGCGTACCGCTTACCCTGCTAAGTCTGTCAGAAGATGATCAGTATGCAGTTGTTGAAATGGGCGCCAATCATCGTGGCGAGATTGAATACCTGACGAGTCTTGCCAACCCTGATATTGGCCTGGTGAATAATGCAGGGCCAGCCCACCTTGAAGGCTTCGGTGATATCGATGGTGTTGCACGTGGTAAAGGTGAGCTGTTTGCTGGTCTGAAGCCTGGTGCTGTTGCGGTCATTAATGCCGATGACCCCTACGCAGACTACTGGATGAGTTTGCTGAATGGACAGAAGATCATTCGCTTTGGCCTGCAGCAGCAGGCCGATGTGACGGGAGAGATTACCGAGCAGGGCCTGGAGGTAAGTTACCAGGGCGAGCAGATACTTGTTCGTCTTTCGGTGCCAGGGCGTCATAACTGTATGAATGCCCTGGCTGCTGCAGCTGTTTCTATTACGGCAGGTGCGAGCCTGAAGCAGGTGCGTGATGGGCTGGAATCCTTTAGCGCCGTGCATGGCAGGCTTGAGAGCCAGAAGGGCGTTAACGGTGCCCGCATTCTTGATGATACCTACAATGCTAATCCTGCCTCTCTGGACGCTGCTATTGATTGGCTGGCTGAGCAGTCAGGTGTGCGTTACCTGGTTCTTGGTGATATGGGTGAGCTTGGTGAGCTGGGTCCGCACTTGCATGCTCAAGCAGGTAAGAAGGCAAAGCTTGCCGGCATCGATAATCTCTACTGTATCGGTGAGCTTGCGCGTGAAGCGGTAAAAGAGTTTGGTGAGGGTGCGCAGCATTTTAATGCCAAACTCGAAATGATTCGCACGCTTAAGAATGATCTGGATAAAGACGTGATCGTGCTGGTAAAGGGGTCACGCGCTATGGCGATGGAACAAGTAGTACAGGAACTGATCGGGAGGGAGCATGCTGCTTAACCTGTTCGAATACCTGACACAGTTCCACAGTGGATTTAATGTCTTCCAGTACCTCACTCTGAGGGCAATCCTTGGGGTGCTGACAGCATTGATTATTTCCTTCCTGGTTGGCCCGTCCATGATTCGTCGTCTGAGTCATTACAAGATAGGCCAGCAGGTTCGCGATGATGGTCCGCAGTCACACCTGAGTAAGGCTGGTACCCCGACTATGGGCGGCACATTGATTCTTGTCGCTGTTGCGGTAAGTACCCTGCTATGGGGTGATCTGCAAAACCGCTTCGTTGTGATTGCTCTGGCTACCTTGCTGTTGTTCGGATTGATTGGTGGTGTAGATGACTACAAGAAACTGAGATATGGAAACAGCAAGGGCCTTTCGGCCAAAGCCAAGTATTTCTGGCAGTCTGTCTTTGGTCTGGGTGCAGCAGTTGCGATGTACTACCTGGCTCAGGAGCCCATTGAAACAACACTCATTGTTCCTTTCTTTAAAGACATTCTGATTCCTCTGGGTATTGGTTTTATTCCGCTTACTTATCTGGTCATTGTGGGTAGCAGTAATGCTGTCAACCTCACTGATGGCCTGGATGGACTGGCCATACTGCCAACTGTGCTGGTTGCTGGTGCGCTGGCCGTTTTCGCCTATCTGTCTGGCCATGTTCACTTCGCTAACTACCTGGCCATCCCATATGTGGCAGGCGTTGGTGAGGTGGTGATTTTCTGTGGTGCGCTGGTAGGCGCAGGTCTCGGCTTCTTATGGTTTAACGCCTATCCCGCTCAGGTCTTTATGGGTGATGTAGGTGCACTGGCACTAGGTGCAGCACTGGGGGTGGTTGCAGTAATGGTTCGTCAGGAACTAGTGCTGTTCATCATGGGAGGTGTCTTCGTGATGGAGACCGTTTCGGTCATTCTCCAGGTGGCATCGTACAAGTTGACCGGGCGACGCATCTTCCGAATGGCGCCATTGCATCATCACTTTGAATTAAAGGGTTGGCCAGAGCCGCGTGTCATTGTGCGTTTCTGGATCGTGACGGTCATTCTGGTTCTGATCGGACTGGCAACACTGAAGCTACGTTAATGCAGGCAGCGGCAATCCAGACAATGAAGCGACAGGCAAACAAGAGGGTCATCATAGGGCTGGGTACTACCGGTCTTTCCGTGGCGCGTTTTCTTGCGCGCCAGGGCCTGGCGTTTGCCGTTGTAGATAGCCGAATGAATCCTCCCGGCCTTGCTGAGCTGAAATCTGAGTTTCCTGATATTGAGGTGCATCTGGGTGATTTCAATACCGTGCTGATGGATGAGGTAGGGCAACTGATTGTGAGTCCCGGTGTAGCGGTTTCAACGCCTGAGATTTCATCCGCGATAGAAACGGGTGCCGAGGTCTTAGGTGATATTGAACTGTTTGCGCGTTATGTGGAAAAACCCGTAATCGCAATCACGGGTTCCAATGGGAAAAGTACTGTAACAGCCCTGCTGGGTGAAATGGTAAAGGCGGCAGGAGTCCCGGTTGGGGTTGGCGGCAATATTGGTACGCCGGCGCTGGATCTGCTTGATGATGAAAATATTGATCTGTTCGTGATGGAGCTTTCAAGTTTTCAGCTTGAAACAACGTCATCATTAATGGCGCAGGCTGCAGTTGTTCTTAATGTCAGTCCTGATCATATGGATCGTTACCCTAGCTTTGATGCCTACAGGCAAGCCAAGGCGGTTGTTTATAAGAATGCGAAACATTGTGTAGTCAATCGTGATGAACCTGAGTCTGCAGCCCTGGCTGGTGAATGTGATTGCATTTCATATGGTCTGGATGAGCCTGTGAGTAATCATGATTTCGGGTTGCGCATGATCGATGGAGTGGCCTGGCTGGTGCATGGTGATCAGCTTCTGTGCAGAGCCAGTGAGATTCGTATGCCGGGTCGTCATAACGTTTCCAATGTTCTTGCAGCTGTGGCACTTGCTCATTGTGCAGGGGTTGATGAAGCGCTGGCGATTGAAGCAGCAAAAATATTCCCCGGGCTTCCTCATCGTTGTGAATGGGTGGGTGAATGGAATGGTGTGAGCTGGTTTAACGATTCCAAGGGAACCAATGTTGGGGCGACTGTTGCGGCTCTTCAAGGGCTGCAGCAGGCGGTTGTGCTTATTGCTGGTGGGCAGGCTAAGGGTGCTGAATTTAGTGAGTTAGCTAAGGCGGTTGCGGGTAAGACCAGGGCTGTCGTCCTGTTTGGTGAAGATGCCAGTCAGATTGAGGTTGCCATTGCGGACAGGACAAAAGTGATTCGTGCGGATGACCTGGTCGAAGCAGTGCAGCAGGCAAAATCTGTTGCGCAAAGTGGTGATGTCGTATTGTTCTCGCCAGCTTGCGCAAGTTTCGATATGTTTGATAACTACCTGCACCGTGGTGAGTCATTTGTTACAGAAGTGCGGAGGATTCATTCATGAGTCCCGCGGCGATGCAGGCTTCACGTAGTGCGGGTACCGGCATGCGTATTCAGATGCAGCAGCACCTGGATGTCGGGCTGGTGCTTACAGTTGCGATCCTGCTAGGACTTGGTCTGATAATGGTTGCGTCAGCATCTATTACGATTGCAGATCGTAGTTACGGTAATCCCATGTATTTCTTTCAGCGTCAGGTGGTCTTCGTGATCATGGGCCTGTTGATTGCAACAGTGATGTATCGCATTCGCCTGGTTCACTGGGAGCGCTCAGGCCAGGGGCTGCTGCTGTTTGCATTGTTCCTGTTGGCACTCATTCTGATCCCAGGAGTTGGTGTTACTGTAAATGGTAGTACTCGCTGGTTGCCACTGGGTTTTATCAGTCTGCAGGTTTCTGAGTTTGCAAAGCTATTTGTTGCAATCTACATGGCAGGCTATCTCGTACGTAAACACGAAGAAGTTCGTGGCAGTTTCCAGGGCTTTATCAAACCTATTGCTGTTCTGGCTCTATGTAGCCTGTTGCTTCTAATGGAGCCTGATTTTGGTGCGACTGTTGTGTTGATGACCATGGGTATGGGTATGCTGTTCCTGGGCGGTGCACGCCTTGGTCAGTTTGCATCCCTTATGGGTATCGTCGTGGCTGCCCTGGCAGTGCTGGCTATTTCTTCTCCGTATCGCCTGAAGCGCCTGACTTCGTTCATGGACCCCTGGCAGGATCCCTTTAACAGCGGTTTCCAGTTAACACAGTCACTAATTGCGATTGGTAGTGGCTCCTGGACGGGGACGGGTCTTGGTGCCAGCGTACAGAAACTGTTTTACCTGCCAGAAGCGCATAATGATTTTCTCTTTGCAGTCTTTGCCGAAGAGTTCGGATTCATAGGTGTAACCCTGGTTGTCATGTTGTTCACCTACCTGGTATGGCGTTGCTTCTCCATTGGTGCGTCAGCCGAAAAGGCGGGTCATGCTTTTGGTGCTTACCTTGCATATGGGATTGGTATCTGGATTGGCATGCAGGCATTTATCAATATGGGTGTCAATATGGGCATCCTGCCAACCAAGGGACTTACCCTGCCACTTATGAGTGCTGGTGGTTCCAGTATGCTGGTAATGTGTGGCGTCATTGGTCTTTTGCTACGCGTCCATCGTGAAGTTCACACAGTACAGTCTTCCTCGACTTCCTCTGCCCATATTCTTGCGAGGAAGAAACGATGAATACACGCCCAATCATGATCATGGCTGGAGGCACTGGCGGTCATATCTTCCCGGCCCTTGCGGTAGCTCGTGAACTAATGGCGCGCGAAATTCCCGTTGTGTGGATGGGGTCCCCGCAGGGTATGGAAGCAAAGTTGATTCCTGATACCGGGATCCCCATTGCGTGGCTAACCATTAGCGGTCTGCGCGGCAAGGGTATGAAGAGCTGGTTGATGGCTCCCTTTAAACTTATGCTTGCCATGACTCAGGCATTTAAGCTGCTCAGACATTACCGTCCGCGTGCAGTACTCGGAATGGGTGGTTTTGTCGCCGGGCCAGGTGGTGCAATGGCCAGCATGTTGCGTATTCCCCTTGTGATCCATGAGCAAAACTCTGTAGCGGGCCTGACAAATCGCTTGCTTGCAAAAGTGGCAGGCAATGTATTGCAGGCATTTCCTGGTGGGTTTGCACCTTCCCGAAAAGTGGAAACCGTGGGTAATCCCGTACGCCCTGAGATTGCAGCACTTCCCGATCCACAGGAACGACCTGTTGCAAAGGGTGAAAAACTTAAAGTACTGGTGATTGGCGGTAGCCTTGGGGCAGTCGTCTTTAACAGTACGCTGCCTCGTGCACTTTCAATGATGCCTGAGGCAGAGCGTCCCGAGATTTTCCACCAGGCCGGTGCAAAAAACATTGAAGCTGCACGCTCAGCCTATGAAGAGGCTGGTGTTGACGCACACATAGAGCCATTTATCGCCGATATGGCAGAAGCCTATGCCTGGGCGGACCTGGTGATATGTCGTTCAGGTGCTTTAACAGTATCAGAACTTGCAGCAGCGGGTGTGGGTTCCATACTGGTGCCTTATCCCTATGCAGTTGATGACCACCAGACGGGTAATGCACGCTACCTGTCAGAGGCGGGTGCAGCCATCCTGATGCCACAACCAGAATTTACCGTTGAGCATATAAGTGAGTATCTGCATAAATTAACTGCATCACCCGATGTCCTTCAGGAGATGGCTATTAAGGCACGTGCACTAGCGCAGCCTGAGTCAACAAAACGCGTTGCGGACGTGTGCGTTATGGCAGGAGGTGCGGCATGAGTATTGTTGACACCATGACCATGCGTCGTATTCACCATATTCATTTCATTGGTATTGGTGGTGCGGGTATGGGTGGCATTGCGGAAGTTGTGTCGCACCTGGGATATACCGTGACAGGTTCCGACATCGCGCGTAACGCTATGACCAGTCGCCTTGAAGAGCAGGGCATTAATATATTTATTGGACATGATGCAAGTCATGTCGAGGGTGCGGATGCCGTTGTTGTTTCAACAGCAGTTAGAGATGACAATCCTGAGGTTGTAAAGGCACGTGAACAACGTGTACCGATTGTGCCTCGTGCAGAAATGCTCGCAGAGCTTATGCGGTTCCGGTATGGCATTGCTATCGCAGGCACGCACGGTAAGACAACAACGACAAGTCTGGTGGCCAGCCTGATGGCAGAAGGTGAGCTTGACCCTACCTTTGTTATTGGCGGCAAACTCAATAGTACCGATAGTCACTCATCACTGGGTCGCGGTAAGTTCCTGGTTGCCGAGGCGGATGAAAGTGATGCCTCATTCCTTTACCTACAGCCAACCATATCCATCGTGACAAACATCGATGCAGATCACATGGAAACCTATGGTGGTGATTACAATCGACTGCGTGCAACCTTTATCGAGTTCCTGCATCACCTGCCATTCTATGGTCTGGCCATTCTGTGCATAGATGATGATGGCGTTAAAGATATTCTTGCAGAAGTAACGCGTCCCGTATTGACTTATGGCCTGTCCGAAGAGGCCGATGTGCGTGCGGTCAATCTAACGCATGAGGGCACGCGTAGCCTGTTTGAAGTGGCCCTGCCAGAACGTGATGTCAATCTGGAAGTGCAACTGAATATGCCAGGGCAACACAATGTGCTAAATGCACTGGCCGCTATTGCGGTTGCTCATGAGCTCGGTGTATCTGATCAGGATATCCAGAAATCATTATCTGAATTCCAGGGTGTAGGTCGTCGTTTCCAGTTGCAGGGAGAAATTAAGACTGCTAACGGCACAGTACTAATGGTCGATGATTATGGTCATCATCCCACCGAGATTGAGGCAACCCTGGCGGCAGCCCGGGAGGCATGGCCTGATCGTCGTCTTGTACTGGTGTTCCAGCCACATCGCTATACACGCACACGCGATCTATTTGAAGACTTTACCCGTGTTCTGTCCGAGGCAGACATCCTCGTTATGCTCGAGGTTTATGCTGCTGGCGAAGATCCAATAGCAGGTGCTGATAGCCGCACCCTTTGTCGTGCTATCAGGCAGCGTGGTCGTGTTGATCCAGTTTTTGTCGAACAACCAGAAGAGCTGGCCGCCACTCTGACAAACCTGGTTACAGAAGGTGATGTCGTGATTACTCAGGGTGCAGGCAATGTGGGTGCGCTGGCAGCAATGCTGCCAAGGCAACTCCGGGAGGAGGCTGGCGAATGACACAGCAGGCAGTCATGAATGGTATTCGCGGAGAGGTCAGGGTGAACGAGCCTATGTCCGGTCATACCAGCTGGCGCGTAGGTGGTCCGGCTGACCGCCTGTTCAAACCGGCGGACCTGGAAGATCTGCGTGCCTACATGGCGATGCTGCCGGCTAACGAGCCTGTTACCTGGGTTGGTCTGGGTAGCAACCTTCTGGTTCGAGATGGCGGCATACGCGGTAGTGTAATAGCGATGAAGGGGCAGTTAAGCAATATCGAAATGTTAGATGGCGACAGGGTGCGCATTGAGGCTGGTGTCAGCTGCGCCAAGGCGGCAAGGGAATGTGCCCGTGCCGGTCTTGTTGGTCTTGAGTTCCTTGCGGGCATCCCGGGCACGGTTGGCGGCGCGCTGGCTATGAATGCCGGAGCGTTTGGTGGAGAAACCTGGGAGCAGGTGCTTGAGGTAACTTCGATGGATCACAGTGGTGGTATGCATACGCGCCAACGTGATGAATACAGTGTGGGTTACCGCACTGTTAAAGGCCCCGAAGGTGAATGGTTTGTTGCAGCGGTATTCAAACTAAAACCAGGTGATACAGAGGCCTCAAGCAGGGCAATTAAAGCATTGCTGGAGAAGCGTAATAGTTCACAGCCCATCGGTGAGCCAAGCTGTGGTTCAGTATTCCGTAATCCTGAAGGCGATTATTCGGGACGCCTGATCGAATCGATCGGACTGAAGGGCTATTGCATTGGTGATGCCTGCGTTTCTCAAAAACACGCTAATTTCATTATTAACAAGGGCAATGCCAGTGCTGCAGATATTGAAGCCCTGATTCAGTATGTTCAGGACAGGGTTAAACAGAAATGTGGGATTCACCTGCAACATGAAGTACGCATTATCGGGGAGGCATGTTGATGAGTATGCAGGCTTCTCAATTTGGACGCGTAGCCCTGTTGTTAGGGGGTTGGTCTGCAGAACGTGAGATCTCCCTGAATAGTGGTGCAGCCGTTCTTGCTGCTATGCAGCGACAGGGTATCGATGTTGAGGCCATCGATGCAGGCCGTGATGTTATTCAGCAACTATCGAACGGAAATTTTGATCGTGTCTTTATCATGCTGCACGGTCGTGGTGGCGAAGATGGTGTGATCCAGGGTGCCCTGGAGCTGATCAATATGCCTTACACCGGAAGTGGCGTGATGGCTTCTGCACTATGTATGGACAAGTTGATGACTAAACGCCTGTGGATGGGTGTCGGTTTGCCCACGCCAAAACATCGCCTTATCGAACAGGATACTGACCTGGACAAGGTCATAGATGAGCTGGGTCTTCCACTCATTGTTAAACCAGCGACTGAAGGCTCAAGCATAGGCATGAGCAAGGTCGACTCGGCTGAGCAATTGCCAGCTGCAGTAGCTGAAGCCGCGGCCTGTGATTGCGCAGTTTTCGTTGAGCAGTGGATTACTGGGGAGGAGTTCACCGTATCAATTCTGAATGGACGTGCCTTACCCATGATTCGGCTTCGTACGCCCAAGGCCTTTTACAACTATGAGGCCAAGTACCAGTCGAATGATACCGAATATCTATGCCCCTGTGGTTTACCGGAAGAGAAAGAACAGGCCTTGCAGGCAGTTGCGCTTAAAGCATTTGAAGCCAGTGGTGCAGAGGGCTGGGGCAGGGTAGACATGATGCTGGACGACCAGGGACAGCCTTGGCTGATCGAAATTAATACTGTACCGGGCATGACAGATCACAGCCTGGTTCCCATGGCAGCGAAAGAGGCAGGTATCGATTTCGATAGCCTGGTCCTGGAAATCCTGTCGACCAGCCTGGAAAACGAGGGAGCGTGATGCTGTTGTGGCATGGGATAAACGAAAGAAACGCAGAAGACAGGCTCAGCGTCTGCAGGATGTTGAGCCAAAAGGTTTGCCGCGTGAGGTTGTCATCATGATGTTGCTGACTTTGATCGGGCTTGCTACCTACGCCATATATCGTGCTGTGCCAGATGACAGTCTTCCTGTTCGCCAGGTACGAGTGATGGGTGAATTTAAGAATCTTAGTCAGGCAGCGGTACAGGAGAGTATCAGCCCATTCACTAACAGGGATTTCTTTAGCGTGGACCTGGAAGCAATCGAGGCGGCGGTACGCGCGAACCCATGGGTTTATGAGGTATCGGTTCGAAGGGTATGGCCCGACGCTATCGAGCTCAGGATTGTGGAGCAGGAAGTGGCTGCACGCTGGGGTGACGAGGCGTTGCTTAACCCATATGGCGATGTGTTCAGGCCTTTGATGAAACAGATGCCAGAGGGGCTGCCGAAGATCCATGGCCCTGAGAGTAAACGCCATGAACTCATTGATCAGTTCCTGGTTGCGTATAACAAACTCGGCAACATTGGCCTGGTTCTAAACGGACTTATTGAAGATCGTCGTGGCTCATGGGTGCTGGAGTTGAATAATGGTATGAGCCTGGCCTTAGGCCAGCGCGAACAGGAACAGAGAATTGAGCGATTTGTGACAGCCTACCCTGGATTAATAGCACCAAAACAGGACCAGGTTAAACGAATCGATTTACGTTACAGCAACGGGCTGGCTATTGCCTGGATGCCTGAGCCGAATGGCCCGGATGGTCGTGAGAAAGGGGAGTAAACATGTCCAGGAAATCTGAAAAAGGCATGATTGTCGGACTGGATATCGGTACATCAAAAGTTGTGGCCATTGTTGGTGAAATCAATGATGAGAATCAGCTCGAAATCATCGGCATTGGTTCACATCCATCGCGTGGTCTGAAAAAAGGTGTCGTGGTCAATATTGAGTCCACGGTGCAGTCCATACGCAGGGCAGTTGAAGAAGCAGAGCTGATGGCGGGTTGCCAGATTCACTCAGTATATGCCGGTATCGCCGGAAGTCATATCAAGAGTCTTAATTCTCATGGCATTGTGGCAATCAAGGACAAGGAAGTAACACCTTATGATGTAGAACGAGTTATTGATGCAGCGCGCGCTGTAGCCATACCAGCGGATCAGAAGACCCTGCATATCCTGCCCCAGGAATTTATTATTGATGATCAGGAAGGTATTCGCGAACCCGTCGGCATGTCGGGTGTGCGGCTTGAAGCCAAGGTGCATCTTGTAACCGGCGCAGTCAGCGCAGCCCAGAACATCATTAAATGTGTACGTCGCTGTGGTCTGGAAGTTGATGACATTATTCTTGAACAGCTGGCTTCCAGTTATTCAGTACTTACCGAAGATGAAAAAGAACTCGGTGTTTGTATTGTTGATATTGGTGGCGGTACCACAGACATCGCGGTTTTCCTGGATGGCGCTATTCGCCATACAGCGGTAATACCGATCGCTGGCGACCAGGTAACTAATGACATCGCCGTTGCATTAAGAACACCCACGCAAAGCGCCGAAGAGATCAAGATTCGATATGCCTGTGCCCTCAGGCAACTCGCGAACCCCGACGATGAGATCGAGGTCCCTAGTGTAGGCGATCGTGCACCACGACGCCTGTCACGACAGACCCTGGCCGAGGTTGTTGAACCTCGCTACGAAGAACTGATTAGCCTGGTACAGGCTGAATTACGTCGTAGTGGATTCGAAGAACTGATTGCAGCAGGGATTGTGCTGACAGGTGGTTCTTCGAAGATGGAAGGTGTTGTTGATCTGGCTGAAGAAGTATTCCACATGCCTGTGCGACTGGGTGTACCTCAGTACATATCAGGTTTGGTTGATGTCGTACGTAATCCAATTCATGCCACTGGCGTTGGTCTTCTGCTTTATGGGCAGCAGGGCCGCCTTGGTGGTGCAGGTGAACTAAGCTCGGCCGGTAAGGTGCAGAGCGTCTGGGAGCGGATGAAAAACTGGTTCCAGGGTAATTTTTGATTTTTTGCAGCAATGCAGCAGTGAGGAGGAAGACCTATGTTTGAACTTATGGATACCTATCCACAAAACGCCGTAATCAAGGTGATTGGTGTCGGCGGAGGCGGCGGTAACGCCGTTCAACATATGCTTGAGGCAGACATTGAAGGTGTAGATTTTATCTGCGCCAACACTGATGCTCAGGCGCTGAAAAACAACAACGCGAAAACAGTACTGCAACTTGGAAGCAACGTGACCAAGGGACTGGGTGCCGGCGCTAACCCGAATGTGGGCCGTGAAGCAGCTATAGAAGACCGCGAGCGTATTCAGGAAGTCATCGCGGGTTCTGACATGTTGTTCATTACTGCTGGCATGGGTGGTGGTACCGGAACTGGTGGTGCACCTATCGTTGCCCAGATCGCGAAGGAAATGGGCATTCTTACGGTGGCGGTCGTGACCAAGCCCTTCCCATTTGAAGGCGGTCGTCGCTTGAAAGTTGCGGATGCCGGTATCAACGAACTGGGTCAGCACGTTGATTCTCTGATTACTATCCCGAATGAAAAGTTGCTAAGTGTTCTGGGTAAACAGGTAAGTCTGCTGGATGCCTTCAGGGAAGCCAACAATGTACTTCTGGGAGCAGTTCAGGGTATTGCCGAACTGATTACCCGTCCAGGTCTGATCAATGTCGACTTTGCAGACGTGCGCACTGTTATGTCTGAAATGGGCATGGCGATGATGGGTACAGGCCGTGCGACCGGTGAAAACCGTGCTCGAGAAGCTGCGGAACGTGCTGTTTTTAGCCCGCTCCTTGAAGACATTAATATCAAGGGTGCCAAGGGTATCCTGGTTAATGTTACAGCTGGTATGAGTCTTTCTATTGGTGAGTTCGAAGAAGTTGGTAACACGATTCGGGAATTTGCCTGTGAAGACGCAACCGTAGTCGTAGGTACCGTTATTGACCCTGAAATGGCCGAAGAAGACGAACTGCGTGTCACTTTGGTTGCAACAGGTCTGGGTGAAACAGATTCTGTCAAAATTGATCAGGCACCTGCAATGACTCTGGTAGAAGCCACAGCTGAAAAACCCGCAGAAGATGTGGACTATGCCAAGTACGATCGCCCCACAGTGCAGCGTCATGCACCAAAAGAGGAGCGTGCAGTAGGTGCGCGAACTGCGAATGGCGATTTTGACCTGGAATACCTTGATATTCCAGCTTTCCTGAGAAAGCAGGCGGACTAGGGGAAAATATAAAAAGAGAGGCCAGTCACATACATTTTGTGGCAGAAAATAAAGAAATTGTGCCATAATGGTGCGAATTTCCGGTCGAATGGCCAGAAAACTGCTATATATTGTTGGCCTGCTTTTTGCAGATCAATAGTGTGTGAACAGCTAACAGGACTAGACTGTGATTAGACAGCGTACATTAAAGAACTCGATCCGGGCTACCGGTGTTGGGCTGCATACAGGGAAGAAGATCTTCCTCACGCTGCGCCCTGCTGCGGCTAACACCGGCGTTATTTTCAGACGCGTTGATCTGGAAGACCCGATTGAGATAAAGGCAACTCCCAACAATGTTGGGGATACCAGCCTTTCAACCTCACTGGTTCAGGATGATGTGCGTATCTCAACAGTTGAACACCTTATGTCTGCTATTGCCGGACTGGGCATTGATAACGTTTACGTTGATATCAGTGCTCCAGAGGTTCCTATCATGGACGGCAGTGCTGGCCCCTTTGTTTTCCTCATCCAGTCAGCAGGTATCGTTGAACAGGATGCACCTAAGAAGTTTATCCGTATTAAACAGGCTATTCGCGTAGAAGATGGCGACAAATGGGCGAAGTTCGAACCATTTGATGGCTTTAAGGTTGGTTTTTCCATAGATTTCGAACACCCGGTATTTACCTCGGGTAACCAGTTTGCGGAGCTGGATTTCTCTACCACTTCATTTGTTAAGGAAGTCAGTCGTGCCCGTACCTTTGGTTTTGTGCGCGATGTCGAACGTTTACGTCAGAACGAACTAGCCCTGGGTGCAAGCATGGACAATGCAATTGCCCTGGATGATTACCGTGTGCTGAACGAAGATGGCCTTCGTTATGAAGACGAGTTTGTAAAGCACAAGATTCTGGATGCGATAGGTGATCTTTACCTTCTGGGCCACAGCCTGATTGGTGCATTTACCGGCCACAAATCGGGACATGCCCTGAATAATGCTTTGTTGAGAAAACTACTGGCTACGGAAGGGGCCTGGGAAGAGGTAACCTTCAAGGATGAGGCAACATTACCGATTTCTTATGCTAAATCATCATACGGAACGGCTTGATCAGGAAGGTTTTTTCCCTTTTTCAGCCAGCCTGAGTAAGGCATCTCGCAGAGCCCGGTCAGTTACTGAACGGGCTCCTTGCGTTATGAGTTCAGCACTTTTCTGGCTCATTTTGCGTGGTGGCAGTGTTTTTCGAATCTTGATGTTTCGAGAAGAAATCCTGACACGGAGTTTTTTCAGGTTGAGATTCAGGTCAGAATTGACCTGTTTCAGGATTTGATGCTGCTGGTAACGTAGCTGGGTGGCCCAGGTGCTGTTATCGGTAATGATAACGAGCTCCTTGCCCTGTATGCCGGATGGCCAGCAGTGTGATTTAAGGGGCTCAGGCAGGAAAAATCGGATGCAGTGTTCTAGTTGTCGAACCTGCTCCATACGTTCCAGCCAGTGTTTTGGTAGATACTGGCTGGCGCGGTTTGGAAACTGTTTTTTTTTCGGTTGTTGCAAATTGGTCTGTCCGTAGATATGGTTAGACTGTTTGACGTGCAATTATTGTGTAAATAAACAAGTGCTTATAAGCAATACATGAATATCATTCTCTTCAGTAAGAACGGCTCCGCGACACGCAGTTTCCAGTTTACTCGCTGGTATCATATCGTGTTTCCGGCCATTGTTCTGTTTTCCATGGTCGGCCTGCTAACGGGTTTCGGTTTCTACCTTGGAACACAGCGCAGCATTGAGCCGCTTGCTGACGACTGGCAGCAGGAATTGTTGCTACAGAAACAGAAAATTGAATCTGCAAAAATGCAGGTGCAGTCTGATCTTGATGCCCTTACCCGAAAGGTGGGTGAGATTCAGGGGCATGTCACACGCCTGGATGCCCTGGGTAATAAGCTGGTTAAAATGGCTGGTATTGATGCCAAGGAATTTGATTTCTCCCGTTCGCCTGCTCTGGGCGGCCCCCATAATTCTGAGATAGAACAATCGGTTACCGGTTTGGACCTTATTTCGGTCATCGAGGAACTGGAAAAGCAGATTAATTACCGCGGTGAACAGTTACAGGTGCTGGATGAGGTTATTCTGACGCGTAACCTGCAAAAAGATGTACAGCCTGCGGGTCGTCCGATAACCAAGGGCTGGACTAGTTCGTACTATGGTATGAGAACAGATCCATTCACGGGCAAACCTGAATTCCACCGCGGGATGGATTTCGCGGGTAAGCAGGGTTCAGATGTAGTAGCCGTAGCAGCAGGCGTAGTAACCTGGGCAGGAAAGCGCTATGCCTACGGTAATATGGTTGAAATTAATCACGGGAACGGCCATGTCACGCGTTATGGTCATGGTGACACTGTAGTCGTAGAGGTTGGCGCCGTCGTTAAGCCCGGTGATGTCATTATGAAGATGGGTAGTACCGGTCGTTCTACGGGGCCGCATGTCCACTTTGAGGTTCTGAAGAACGGGCGTCATGTCGATCCTGCCAAGTTTATTCAAGCGTCACGCTAGTTCAGTAGTATTCCCCAAAAGTCGTCGCAAATAAGTTATTATCTGATGCCCAATTTATCGGGCATTTCTTAGGAATTTTTCATGGTAAGTAACCTCGTCAAGAAGATCTTCGGAAGTCGCAACGATCGCCTGATCAAGCAATATCGCAAGAACATAAATCAGATAAATGATCTGGAAGAATCAATCAGTGGCTTAAGCGACGAGGAGCTTCGCGCCAAAACCGATGAGTACCGCCAGCGCTTCCAGGATGGCGAATCCCTGGACCAGTTGCTGCCAGAAGCCTTTGCGACAGTCCGTGAAGCCGGTAAGCGTGTCCTTGAAATGCGTCATTTCGATGTGCAGCTAATCGGTGGCATGGTACTAAATGACGGCAAAATTGCTGAAATGCGTACCGGTGAAGGTAAGACCCTGGTAGCCACCCTGGCAGCCTACCTAAACGCCCTGAGTGGAAAGGGAGTGCATGTTGTTACCGTCAATGATTATCTGGCGCAGCGAGATTCCGAGTGGATGGGAAAGATCTACGGTTTTCTTGGGCTGACGACAGGCGTCATCGTCGGTGGGTTAGATTCACAACAACGACGTGAGGCTTATGCAGCAGATATCACCTATGGAACCAATAACGAATTTGGTTTCGATTATCTGCGTGACAATATGGCTTTCAATAAGAATGACCGGGTACAGCGTGAGCTTAACTTTGCTGTAGTCGATGAAGTCGACTCGATTCTGATCGATGAGGCCCGTACCCCACTGATTATTTCTGGTCCTACCAACGATAACTCTGATCTGTATTCGAGGTTTAACGAGTTGGTTAAGCACCTCGTTAAACAGGAAGACGAAGAGGGGCCTGGTGATTACACGCTGGACGAAGAACACAAGCAGGTTTTCCTGACAGAATCAGGCCAGTTACGTGTCGAGGAGCTATTGAAAGAGCGCGACCTGCTGACGGAAGATGAGAGTCTCTACGATGCCCAGAACATCGGCATGATCCATCATCTGAATGCGGCAATGCGTGCCAATTTCCTGTTCAGTAAAGATGTAGATTACATCGTACAGAACAACCAGATTGTGATTGTTGATGAGTTCACTGGCCGTACCATGCCAGGCCGTCGCTGGTCCGATGGCTTGCACCAGGCAATGGAAGCCAAAGAAGGTGTGGTAATACAGAATGAAAACCAGACCCTTGCTTCGATTACTTTCCAGAATTATTTTCGATTGTATGAAAAGTTGTCAGGTATGACGGGTACTGCGGATACCGAGGCCTTCGAATTCCAGCAGATCTATGCATTAGAAGTGGTAGTGATTCCTACTCATCGCGATATGGTTCGTGATGACATGAACGATGTCATTTTCCTCACGGCTAAAGAAAAATACCACGCGATCATCAAAGATATTAAATACTGCATCGAGCGTGATCGTCCTGTGCTCGTGGGTACTGCCTCAATTGAGGTGTCTGAATATCTGTCCGGGTTGCTAAAGAAAGAGAAAATAAAGCACGAGGTACTTAATGCCAAGCAGCATGAACGTGAGGCAAGCATCATCGAAGAGGCTGGTTTACCACGTGCAGTAACCATTGCCACAAATATGGCTGGCCGAGGTACGGATATTGTTCTTGGCGGCAATCTCAAGGCCCAGCTGTCAGCACTGGGCGACAATGCCAGTGAAGAAAAGATTAAGAAGGTAAAAGCAGACTGGCAGATCTGCCACAACAAGGTGCTTGAGGCTGGTGGTCTTCACATCATTGGTACGGAACGTCATGAGTCACGTCGTATCGATAATCAGTTGCGTGGTCGTGCTGGTCGACAGGGTGATGCAGGTTCATCACGTTTCTATCTTTCTCTCGAAGATAGCCTGATGCGTATTTTTGCCTCGGACAGGTTCAAGGGCATGATGCAGAAACTTGGTATGCAGGAAAATGAAGCGATAGAAAATGCTCTTGTTACGCGGGCCATTGAAAATGCCCAGCGCAAGGTGGAGGGGCATAACTTCGATATTCGTAAGAACCTGCTTGAGTATGATGATGTTGCAAACGACCAACGAAAGGTCATCTATTCGCAACGCGCTGAACTTCTCGAGTCAGAGACTGTTCAGGATATGGTTGATGCAATTCGTGCAGATGTTGTTAATAGCCTTATTGATCAGTATGTGCCACCGGGAAGTATGGACGAGCAGTGGGATATTCCGAAACTGACTGATGCGCTTTCCACGGAGTTTGGTCTGAAGCTTGATATACAGGCCTGGCTTGATGCAGACGATCACATGCATGAAGAGACCATGCGTGAACGTGTACTCGATGAAGTGGAGAAGTTTGCGAAGGCTAAAGAAGAAGAGTTTGGGGCTGAACTCATGCGTCATATCGAAAAAGACGTCATGCTTCAGGTTCTGGATACTGAGTGGAAAGAACACCTACTTGAGCTGGATCAGCTGCGTCAGGGCATTAATCTTCGTGGTTTTGCCCAGAAGAACCCCAAGCAGGAATATAAGCGTGAGGCCTTTGGTCGCTTCGAAGCCATGCTCGAGCGAATTAAGCATGATGTGACCTCAACGCTGCTGCGTATTCGTATTCGTACCCAGGAAGATATCGATTTCATGGAAGCCCAGAAGCAGCAACAAACGCCTATGCAGTTCCAGCATGCTGAAGCACAAAGTGCTCTGCAGGCCGGCGAGGCCTCAGCAGAAGGTGATGCAGAACAGCAACAACCTTATCGCCGTGAAGGTGAGAAGATTGGTCGCAATGACCCCTGCTGGTGTGGTTCCGGGAAAAAATTTAAGCATTGTCATGGTAAGCTCAGCTGATGCCGGTAGGCCTGCAGGCAGTTACAGAATTAACCCCTGTTAGTGGTATACGGATAGCGACCGCTGCGGCAGGTATTCGCTATTCAGACAGGATAGACCTGGTATTGATCGAGATTGCCGAGGGCAGCCAGGTAGCTGGAGCATTTACACGAAATGCATTCTGTGCCGCGCCCGTTGTTGTTGCCAGGCAACATCTTGCAGATGCCAGTACACGATATCTCCTGATTAATTCTGGGAATGCTAATGCTGGGACGGGCAGACAGGGAATGGATGATGCGCTGGCCTGTTGTGCCATCGTCGCAGAAGCTACTGGCTGCAGTTCCTCTGAGGTGTTGCCATTTTCAACTGGCGTTATTGGTGAGCCACTCCCTGTAGAGAAGTTTCGTGCAGCTATGCCTGATCTTGTTTCTAAACTTAGTGCAGAAAACTGGGTTGAGATGGCGAATGCAATAATGACGACTGACACCCTGCCCAAGGGGATATCGGAAGAAGTCGATCTTTCTACAGGTAAGGTAGTGATTACGGGTGTTGCCAAGGGGGCCGGTATGATCAGGCCAGATATGGCAACGATGCTAGCCTATATTGCTACCGATGCACAGATGGACGGTGAACAGATTAATCGTCTGCACCAGCTGGCGATCTCAGATTCTTTCAATCGTGTCACTGTTGACGGTGACACGTCCACAAATGATGCCTGTATGCTGGTTGCGACTGGCAAGTCCTCTGTATCTTTAACATCTGCAGACGAGGCCGCATTTTTGGCTGCTCTTCATCGCGTTTATCTTTATCTTGCTCAGGCCCTTATACGAGATGGTGAGGGGGCAACCAAGTTTGTCGAGATTCAGGTAGATGAAGCAGCAACAGAGAATGAGGCCATTGATGTAGCCTATACAGTTGCACACTCTCCCCTGGTGAAGACAGCCTTGTTTGCCAGTGATCCTAACTGGGGCCGTATCCTGGCTGCCGTTGGCAGAGCAGGCATCACCGACCTCGATATCGATAAGATCCGTATTGATCTAGGCGATGTGCGTATTGTTGAAGCCGGTGGTCGAGCGAGTAGTTATACCGAAGAACAGGGCAAGTCTGTGATGTCCCAGGAAGATATCAGGATTCATATTCAGCTTGGTCGCGGGAACGAGTCCTGTTGTGTATGGACCTCCGACTTCTCATTTGATTATGTGAAGATTAATGCTGAGTACAGGACCTGATAGCGGATATATCCATGTAGCAGTCGGTGTCATCGAAGGTAAAGACCGGAAAATATTACTGACGAGACGACCTGAACATGCTCACCAGGGGGGGAAATGGGAGTTCCCCGGAGGCAAGGTTGAATCAGGTGAAACTGTTCAGGAGGCCCTGTCCAGGGAGCTCAGTGAAGAGCTCGATATAGTTCCTGAACGATTATCTCCACTGATACGAATTCCTTTTCATTATCCTGAAAAACACGTATTGCTTGATGTCTGGCTTGTACACCAGTTTGCTGGTACACCAACTGCACTGGAAGGTCAGCCCATGACATGGTGTCAACGAGATGCCCTGGGTGACATGGAATTTCCGGAGGCGAACAAGCCGATCATTCAGGCCCTGAACCTTCCTGACAGGGTGTTGGTCACGCCTTCGTCACTATCATCGATAGAGTTGCTCCAGGGTTTAAGCCGCTCTCTAGATCCACGCTCACCATCCGTGGTGTACTTGCGGAATGTGGCGGTTACTTATGAAGTTATCGATATTATCCATGCCGCTGGCTGTATAGCTATTTCCAGGCCAGATGATTTAACTGAAGCATTAGATGGTTATCATCTGACTAGTGATGTACTGATGAATTTAAGTGAACGACCAGATGCCGATGGTAAATTGCTGTCGGCTTCCTGTCACAGTATTGAGCAAATTGAGAAGGCGAATTATCTTGGTCTGGACTATATTTTCCTGTCCCCGGTTAAGCAAACTTCTACTCATCCAGATGTTGCCCCATTAGGCTGGCCCAAGTTTTCTGAATGGGCGGGTCTGGCAGGCATGCCTGTGTATGCGCTGGGTGGGATGCAGGAAGATGATATCTGTGAAGCAAAAGCACGGGGTGGGCAGGGTGTCGCTGCAATAACAGGCCTGTGGAATACGGAATGAATATGAAAAGTGTGCTGGTTACAGTTTTTCTGCTAATACTGATTGGGCTCGGATATCTAGGTGGCCAGTATATCTCTCAGGAGAAAAATCAGGCAGTGAATGATGTTCGTATTCTTGGGGAAGCTGGCGATTGCCTGCTTTCTGAGAGTGCCTGTAAGGTAGCCGGTTATACCCTTGAGTTTAAGGATCGCCCGATCAGGCCATTAACACCTATTAAAGTTGAAATGCAGACCGCTGCAGCTGTTAGCTCTGTCGTCTTAGACCTTGAAATGCTTGATATGGACATGGGGGTAAATCGGTTCAAACTTGCTCAGGAAGCCGAGGGTCTCTGGAAGGGAAAGATTATGATTCCTGTGTGTGCAACGGGGCGCAGAGACTGGGTTGCGAATATGCTGATCGAATCAGAGCAGGGTAATGGAAAGGTTGTTTATTCTTTTGTTGTCCAGTGACAGGAATTAGAGCGTTCCACAAGCGAGAAGGAATTCAACGTCATAGTCTATCTGGTGCGATCGCTCATCCAGATTTCCTAACTCCAGGAAGCGCACAGAGAACCGGTGTTTTCCGGCACTAATCTCGGGAAAGTGTGCTACATCTTCAGGAAGTAAGATTCTAATGAGCTGGTAAGGTCGGTTTGAATCCAGAGCCTGCTGGTAGAATCCTTTCGAGGCGATACGCATTTCGGGTATTGCGCTATCTCTAATCAGTTCCAGTATCTGGCTGATAGCCTCTTCTACCTGTACGAAAGGCTGGTTCCACTGTCTGATCTGAGCGTGCCTTTCGTCCACGGGACGATTGAGCCAGTAGTGATAGGCGGGCAGGTCAAAATCACAGGTCCCACCAGGTACTGACATACGTTGCCTGATGGCGTTAAGAAAATCGTTTTCTTTTAGTTCCTGGCCCAGCTGACCACTCATGCTGTGTAATTTTGTAATAAGGTGCCGCTGCTTCTCGATGACGGTTGAGAGCCTGGATTGATCGACTTCTGGGTCATGCTCGAGCCGGTTCAGGTTGGCAATCTGACGTTCAAGCTCCTTCATGAGCTCGCTTTTAAGGTCCCCACGGGTTGAGAGGCTGAATAGTTCGATGAGTGTTGTGATTGCGCCATGAGTGGCCAGGCGGTCCTGTCCCTGCAGGAAAATATTGATTCTCTGCATGAGATGCTCCAGACGCAGAAAAATCCGCATCCTTTCATTCAGAGGTTGTTCGTACAATACTTGGCCGGGCACGTGATGAGTTCTCCGATATATCTAGCTTATTGTGCCAACATGCGGCAGGGCAGGCAATTAGTGTTGTCTGGCCAGTTCAAGATACTGTTCATGAAGTTGCAGTAACGACTTTTTTAGTGCATCCAGTGATTGGGTGTTATCAATAACATCATCAGCAAAATCAAGGCGTTGTTTACGTGGAATCTGGCTGGCTACGGCCTGCAAGGCCATGTCCCTGCTTATCTCGTCTCTTTGCATGATGCGTTCTAACTGCTCTTCCTCTGGTATATCGACGACAGCGACCCGATCTACGAGGTCTGTCATGTTCGCCTCTATCAACAATGGAACTACGCAAACACCATATGGGGACTGAAATTCAGATCTGGCCTGAGTGAGTGATTCCCGTATCCTGGGATGAATCAGTGATTCAAGAAACTGACGATCCTCAGTATCTGAAAATATCCGTGCTCTAAGTGCCTGTCGATCTAGTTGCCCATCTTTATTGAAATAACCGGCCCCGAAGTGTTCTCTTATTTTCTGCAGCAGGTTTTCATCGGTATCTAGTAAGTCTCGTACAAGCAGATCCGCATCGACCGTATCTATGCCCAGTTCCGAGAAAATCGCCATTACCGTCGATTTACCGCTAGCAATGCCCCCGGTTAGCCCTACGGTAAATGTCATTAATTAATTCCAGCAGAGGACAGGTAAGCCTGCGTTATTTCCTGTCCCCAGATAAGAGCAACCCAACCTGCAATTGCCAGATAGGGACCAAAGGGAATCGGTATATTTCTGTCTCTACCTCTTAAAAGAATCAGACCTACACCGATAGCCGCACCGGCAAAGGAAGAGAGAATAATGATCAGAGGCAGGTACTGCCAGCCAAGCCATGCTCCGAAGGCGGCAAACAGTTTAAAGTCACCATATCCCATTCCTTCTTTGCCAGTCAGAATTCTGAAGACATGATATAGCGTCCACAGGCTTAAGTAACCCGCTACAGCCCCATACAGACTACTTGTTACATCGGTAAAAAGGCCGAATTGAAGGTTAAGTATCAGACCAGCCCAGATCAGAGGCAGGGTTATATTGTCAGGAAGTAGCGTGGTTTTCAGGTCAATAATCGCCAGTGCGATCAACGACCAGGTGAAAAATAGTGCTGCCAGGGCCTGAAATGAATAGCCAAAATAAATGACTACACCAACAGACATGACACCTGTGAGCAATTCAATAAGAGGATATTGAACCGATATCTTGCCGCCACATGAGCGACATTTCCCCTTCTGGAACAGGTAGCTGAGGACAGGAATATTTTCTAATGCAGTGATCTGATGACCACAATGGGGGCAGGCAGAACGAGGGGTGACCAGATTAAAGGTTTCGTCATTACTTGCCGTGTTTCCTTCGAGTTTAAGGTATTCACAGCATTCTTGGTTCCATTGCCGTTCCAGCATGATGGGCAGGCGGTAGATTACGACATTCAGGAAGCTGCCAACCAGCAAGCCCAGGATCAGGGTGGTGACATACAATGCCAGTGGATACGCCGTAAAAAGTTCGATATAGGGAAGCATGAACTATCCTGAATAAATAAGGGCCCGGTTTGTTAAGTCGGGCCCTGGGTTATTTGCATGGCAATGACGTTTCTGATGCCTTCTTATACAACAGCACCCATTTTGAAGATTGGCAGGTACATGGCTACAACCAGGCCACCGACAACGACACCCAGTACAGCCATGATCAATGGTTCAAGAAGACTACTCAGGCCATCCACCAGGTTGTCCACTTCATCTTCATAGAAGTCTGCTACCTTACCCAGCATGGAATCCAGAGAGCCCGATTCCTCACCGATGGCGACCATCTGAACGACCATGTTCGGCCATACGCCTGTCGTTTTCATCGATTGCTGGAGTTGTGTACCGGTGGCGGCATCATCACGCATTTTAAGTACAGCCTCTGAATACAGCGCATTACCCGTGGCGCCAGCAACAGAGTCCATGGCCTCAACCAACGGCACACCTGCCGCGAACATGGTTGCCAAGGTTCGTGCAAAACGAGCAATCGCTGATTTCCTGACCAGGTCGCCCACTACTGGAATTTTAAGCATGAAAATATCGACACCGCGCCGCATTTTTGGCGATCGCTTGTATGCGGCTATATAGGCATAGACAGCAAGACCGATACCGCCAAATATTGCCCACCAATACCCCTGGAAAAAGTCAGACAAATTGATGACGAACTGAGTAAACGCAGGGAGGTCAGCACCAAAGCCCTGGAAAAGTTCCTGGAACTGGGGAACTACGAAGATAAGTAGTATGGCAGATACAATGAATGCCACGATAATTACCGCGGTTGGGTAGAACAATGCTTTCTTTACCTTGGCTTTAAGGGCTTCTGTCTTTTCCTTATAGGTCGCAATTTTGTCCAGCAGGGTTTCTAGTGCACCTGATTGTTCACCTGCACGTACCAGGTTAACAAACAGGTCGTCAAAATGGAGAGGATGTTTGCCCAGGGCGTCGGCGAGGTTAGTACCACCTTCCACATCGGATTTGATGGCAAGTATGAGCTCAGACATAGTCGGATTTTCATGACCACGTCCAACAATCTCAAATGACTGAACCAGCGGTACACCGGCAGCCATCATCGTGGCTAGTTGGCGAGCAAAAACCGAAATGTCCTGGCCGGTGATTTTCTTTTTCCCGCCCCCAAATAATGGCTTCGGCTTTTTCCTTACCTTGAGCGGGTTGATACCCTGACGACGCAGGTCGGCTTTAAGGAGTGCATCGGTAGCGGCAAATGATTCGCCTTTGACGCGGTTACCTTTTTTATCAGTTCCTTCCCAAATAAAGGGGGTCTTCGCAGCTGCTTCCGCCATGGTTAATCCTTGGTTACTCGGTTGACTTCTTCAAGGCTGGTCATACCATCCTTCGCTTTCTTTAATCCGGACTCTCGTAGATCAGGAATGCCTTCTTTTCTGGCCTGGTCGGCCAACTGCATGGCATTTCCACCTTCCATAATGATTCTGCCCATTTCCTCAGATATGGGCATTACCTGGTATATTCCCACACGACCCTTATAGCCGTTCGTGCATTGGTCACATCCTACAGCTTTGTATAGCGTGATGCTTTCTGCTTCTTCTGGACTATATCCTTCTTCTATCAGCGCCTCTTTGGGGATATCGTCTGCGGTTTTACAGCTGGGGCAGAGTCTTCTTGCCAGTCGTTGGGCAATGATAAGTGAAACTGAAGATGCAATGTTGAAGGGGGGTACCCCCATGTTAGCCAGGCGCGTAATAGTCTGGGGCGCATCATTGGTATGTAGCGTTGATAAGACCATGTGACCAGTCTGGGCTGCCTTGATCGCAATTTCCGCTGTTTCAAGGTCACGAATCTCACCTACCATGACAACATCGGGATCCTGACGTAGAAATGCACGTAAGGCAGAAGCAAACGTCAGCCCGACTTTGGGATTTACGTTGACCTGGTTGACACCGGGCATGTTGATTTCCGCAGGGTCCTCTGCGGTAGAAATGTTTACTTCGGGTGTATTGAGGATGCCCAGGCCGGTGTAGAGAGAAACTGTTTTGCCGCTTCCTGTAGGGCCTGTGACCAGAATCATGCCATGGGGTTGATTCAGGGCAGATAGATAGAGTTCTTTCTGGTCATCTTCATAACCCAGTACATCAATGCCCAGAAAGGCACTGGTTGGGTCCAGTATACGCAGTACTATCTTTTCGCCGAACAGGGTAGGGCAGGTATTGACTCGGAAGTCGATGGCCCTGTTTTTGGACAGCTGCATCTTGATGCGACCGTCCTGGGGTATTCGACGTTCTGATATGTCCATTCTGGACATGACTTTTATACGTGCAGTGATACGTGCAGCCAGGTTGGTTGGTGGGCTAGCTACTTCGGACAGGATGCCATCTATACGGTATCTCACCCGGAATTTTTTTTCATAAGGCTCCAGGTGGATATCTGATGCCTTCCTGTTAATTGCATCCAGCAACACCTTGTTCACAAACCGCACAACAGGAGTGTCATCTATATCAGATTCGGAGACATCTGACCCTTTATCTTCCTCTTCACCCGTTAGTTCAAGGTTATCCAGGTCTTCATCCAGGTCCAGGTCCTCAAAGGACTCATCAGCACCGGCTATTACTTTTTCAATGAATTTCTTTAATTTGTCATCTTCAACCAGGACGGCTTCTGTAGGGGTGCCGGTACTGAACTTAAATTCATCGAGCGCCCCAAGGTTCATTGGGTCACTAATAGCGATAAATAACCTGTTACCCCTTTTAAGTAGAGGAACTGCATTGTGCTTCTGGATCAGGCTTTCATTGACCAGTCCCTTTGGCAAGGCCTCAGGGTCTAGGGCAGCGAGGTCAATAATTGGAATGCCGAACTCGTTTGAAGCAATGAGTGCGATATCTTTTGAGGGCGCCAGCTTTTTGCTGACAATCAGTGATACCAGTGACTGTTTATTCTTATTAGCCTCTTCCTGAGCCTGCAGGGCATCTTCTTCACTCACCAGACCGTGTGAGACAAGCCGCTGTGCTAGTCCTGCTAAAGCCATTGGGTCACCTATATTAGTATATTAGATGCTGCTGATTATTTTTTATGCCATATTAGTCTGAATGTTAACGTAAAAAGGATGGAAGTCAATCCAAGATCTTGGTTATATGAGGTTTTTTGATCTCTGCTCTAGATATTCGTTATCTTTGTGAGGTGGTTAATAGTTTATAAGCAGAACATTGGGTTTGGACCTGTGGTGATTTAGATTTGTTCGTTGTTCAACAGCTTATCTATTTCGAGACATATGAGGTTTGTCACATCAACAGATTCATTAAGAAGCCTTGAATAGTTTGAAGCAAAATAGGATTTATCCTTACTTATAATGTCAGATACCCTGATATCGATAGGGTCCCATTCAAAGGAATCAATCTTAAATACTAGTCCGTACTTGTCCTGCAGTTCGTTAATATAACCTCGGCTCGTATTTGCTATATAAACTGCAGGAGTGCCAAGAACGGCAGACTCTGATGCCATGGTCGCACTTTCAGTGATGGTTGCCCTGCAGTAGGCCAGTAAGTGGTGTATTTCCGACTTGTTCCCCGAGTACATGTGCGCAGAGTACTTAACAGGTAATTCGGCTTCGGAAGAAATAATTACCTTACCTAATGGCGTCAACTTGTTCAGTAGATTGTCTAGAAGTGAAAAATCCCAGCCGTTTTCACCTATATCATGATTGGCTTTCCAGGATACAAGGCGCAGGAAAAAAGTATCCCCCTCTTCTG
>CAZXNH010000012.1:0-70696 GCA_964641615.1 uncultured Ectothiorhodospiraceae bacterium
ATGAGCATGATGCCGACGACAACGCGGCGCAGAAACCCGCCTGCGCCTTTCGGCACGAACTCGACTTGCTGCGGGCACTTGGGCGGCGTGAAGCTGAAGGTCGCGGCGCTGAACTTGGGCTCGAGGTCCCAGTTCTTGGTGACGACCGTGAACTGGGGCGCATTGAGCTTGTCCCGGGTGGTGATCACCAGCTTGCGTGCCAATGGACGGTCACCCTCCTGGATCCAGATCTGCCAGTCGACGTGAGGGGCGCGGAAGGCGAGATGGTCGCAGCGCACACCATCCACCACTGCCTTGCCGACCATGAAGCCGGAGGTCACGTCCTGCATCAGGATGTCGTAGGCATTCTTGTAGAGGAGATCGCTGGCGGGCGCGACGATGTCGAGCTTCTCGCGCATGAAGTCGAGCGCGTCTTCGAGGGTGCCGGGAGCGGCAATCGTGGCGAAGTAGTTTGCGCTTGGGTTGTGCAAGGTCAGCGATTCGCCGTCGTAGTAAAACACCTGGTCGACCAGGTCGCCGGTGCGCTCAGCCCGAAATTTGTTGGGGCGCTCGACCGACACCCGGGCCGTATGGTCGAACTGGATCTTCTGGCCGGAGGCGAGCACCACCTCGATGCTGCTCTCCGTGTCCACGCTGAACTGCTGCTGGCAGGCGAGAAAATCCGTCGAAGCCTTCAGCAACTCGGCGGCCTGCGGAGAAACTTCGGCTGGCTGCGCCAGCGCGGTCTGCGGCAAGCCGGCGGCAAACAGCAGCGCCAAGGCAACTGCTGCCCGACTGCTCGAGTTTGCAATCTGTTTCATCATGTTCGTAAGCATAGAACCTCCTTCAAAGAAGCCTTCGAAGACGCGCGGAGGATACTTCCCCCAAGACCCACTCTTTCGGATTCTAGACCCGCCTGTCGTTTGTTCAGGATGGACTTTGGTCGTATAGACATGCTGTGTGAGCGAGGCGAACACCGCAAATCATTCTTCAAGCTGCCCCCCGCCCACCGGTGCGCCAAGCCGAGCAATCTGGTCCACCGACCCCTTGCGGGCAATCGAGAAACCACAAAGCAGACATACATCTGATACCGACTGCGGTCGTTGCCGTCTCTGGTCGAAGTCGTCCTCGCGGGGAGGACGTAGCGCGACCATGGCAACCAGATCGGTGCATTCGATCTCCAGAAGAGCGACCTAACACGCTGAGCCAAATGGGATGGCGGGTTCGCGCGGAAACGTGCTCCCCCGAATGATAAATAAAACCCCAATTGCTAAATTGACTTTTGCACGGCTGCGCCCATAAGATGAAAAAATCGTCTTGCAGCCCACGGAGGAACCTCCCCATGAAGATCGTCGCCCAAATCACCGCAGTGCTCATGCTCGCGTTTCCGCTCGCAGGCCAGGCTGCCCAGCCGCCCTCGACCTTCACGCTCGAGATCCGCGACCGCCTGAAGGCCGAGCTGCCCTTCGCGGACAAGCGTGACTTCGACGAGGCGAAGAAGGGCTTCATCGCCGAGCCGCCCTACAAGCAGATCATGGCCGACGCCGGCCACGTCGCGTGGGACATGGGGAGCTACCAGTGGCTGCTGGAAGAAGGCGCGGACTTCGAGAGCATCCACCCGTCGCTGCAGCGCCAGGCCATCCTGAACATGGCCTACGGCCTCTATGAGGTCGTGCCGGGCCGCATCTACCAGGTGCGCGGCTACGATCTGGCCAACATCAGCTTCATCAAGAGCGACACGGGCTGGATCGTCTTCGACCCATTGACCGCCAGGGAGACGGCCCGGGCGGCGCTCGAGTTCATCAACGAGAAGCTCGGCGAGCGGCCGGTTGTGGGCGTGGTCTACTCGCACTCGCATGGCGACCACTTCGGCGGCGTGCACGGTGTCGTGGACGAGGCCGACGTCGCGAGCGGCAAGGTCATGCTGATCGCGCCCTCGGGATTCATGGGCGCCGCAATTTCTGAGAACGTCATGGCGGGTACCGCGATGAACCGCCGCATGCAATGGCAGTATGCCGTGCTGCTGGAGCGTAATCCGTTCGGCCACGTCGACCAGTCGATCGGCAAGAACGTCGCCGCCGGCGCCGCCGGCCTGATCCCCCCGAATCGGCTGATCAGCGACGAATTCGAGGAGATCACGCTCGATGGCGTGACGATGGTGTTCCAGAACGCGCCGGATACCGAGGCGCCCGTTGAGATGAACACCTGGTTCCCTCAATTCAAGGCGTTCTGGTCCTCCGAAATCATCACCGGCACGATCCACAACATCTACACGACCCGCGGCGCCGCCGTTCGCAATGCGTTGAACTGGTCGAAGGAGATCAACGAGGCGCTGTACAAGTTCGGCCCCGAGGCGGAGGTCATGTTCGCCTCGCACAGCTGGCCGCGCTGGGGCAACGAGCGCATCAAGGAAGTGCTGCGGACGCAGCGCGACGCCTACGCCAACCTCAACAACCAGACGCTGCACTATGTGAACAAGGGCGTGACGATCAACCAGATCCAGAACGTCTACGAGGTGCCGAAGAGCCTGCAGCAGGACTGGGCCGCGCGCAGCTACCACGGCGATGTGCAGAACAACGTGCGCGGCGTCGTCAACCGGTTCATCGGCCACTTCGACGGCAACCCGACCAACCTGATCCCGCTGTCGCCGGAGGACTCGGCGCCGCTCTACGTCGAGATGATGGGCGGCTCGGCCAAGATCCTCGCCAGGGGCGAGGAGCTGATCGCCCAGGGCAAGTACCTGCACGCCACCGAGATCCTCAACAAGCTCGTGTTCGCCGAGCCGCGCAACCAGGCGGCACGGCGCCTGCTCGCCGACGCCTTCGAGCAGCTCGGCTACCAGGCCGAGAGCACCAGCGTGCGCAATACCTTCCTGCAAGGCGCCTTCGAGCTGCGGAACGGCCTGCCCGGCGGCGTGCCGGTCAGCTCCACTGTCCCCGACGTCGTGCGGGCGATGAGCACCGAGCAGTGGCTCGACTTCGTCGCTATCAGCATGGACCCGAAGAAGGCCGAGGGACTCAAATTCACGATCAACCTCGTCACCCCGGACAACGACGAGAAGTACGCCGTCGAGATGAGCAACGCAACGCTCACCACCATCAAGGGCTTCCTGGTCCCGAAGCCGGATCTCACGATCACGGTCAACCGTGCGGATCTCAACGGGGTGATGATGGGTCAGGTGACGTTCGACGACCTCATCAAGGAAGATAAGGCGACGTTTGACGGCGACCGTACGGGTTTCGACCAGCTGCGCTCGATCCTCGTGCCGTTCACGCCGGACTTCGAGATTCTGCCCGGCACGGCGTCGAAGCAGCCCACCAATCCGCCGAAGCCGTTCGAGGTGCTCCAGCAGATCGATCTTGATATCGACTGACAGGCGACTGCTGCCAATGTTGTGGCTATGTGCTTAATGCAACATGAGAGCGCGTCCCATTTTTCATCAGGCAGCGCGGCATGGCGGAAAATGGGACCATCTCAAGTTCCAGATAGTGCGCACTTCTACAGCAGGAGCAGGAGCAGGCCCAGGACGGCTACCATGGGTTCAGCCCACGGCATTCATCCGGAGCCGCTCAGGAGAGCATAGATGATGTGCACCTTGGCCATCGTGGTACTTGCTGCGGATGTTGCAGGGCAGCCGCGCCGAAACCTTTCGAAGTGCACGACCTGTTCGACCACGACTAGACGCACGACAAGGCAACCGAATCGAACTCTGGAGCCGTGGGATAACTGACCAACGGAGCGCTCTCAATGAAAAACAAGTTGTACGCAGACGCAGGCCGCACATGCCGCGCATCGGTTGTCGCGCTCTGGGCGATGGCAACGTGGAATGCGCCGGCCCTGGCTGAAGATGCGTCGACAGCCGCGTACGAATACGACCTCGCGCAGCAGCTCAGTAACCCGGTCGCCGCGCTCGTCAGCGTGCCGCTACAGTTCAACTATGACCAGGGTATCGGTTCCTCTGGCGACGGCGAGCGCTACCTGCTGAACATCCAGCCGGTAGTGCCGTTCTCCCTGACACCGGAGTTGAACCTGATCTCGCGCACCATCATCCCGCTCATCGACCAGAAGGACGTCGTTCCGGGCGGAGGGAGCCAGTCCGGGTTCGGCGACGTCGTGCAAAGCCTTTTCCTGTCGCCGGCTAAGCCCTCCCCTGGCGGGCTCATATACGGCGTGGGCGCCGCCTTCCTGCTGCCCACAGCCAGCGACTCACTGCTCGGCGCCGAGCAGTGGGCGGTGGGGCCGACGGGCGTCGCCCTCAGGCAGCAAGGCCCCTGGACGGTGGGCGTACTCGCCAACCATCGCTGGTCGGTGGCAGGGGACAACGACCGTGCGAGCGTAAACGCAACGTTCATACAGCCTTTCGTCACTTACGTCACCCCGACGCGCACCACCTTCGCGATCAATACCGAATCGACCTACGACTGGAACCGGTCCCAGTGGACCGTGCCGGTCAACTTAAACGTTTTGCAACTCTTTAAGGTCGGCAACCAGCTGCTGCAGGTGGGCGTCGGCGCGCGCTACTGGGCGGATGGCTCCGATTTTGCGCCTGAAGGACTGGGCATTCGTTTCACCACGACGCTGCTGTTCCCGCGGTGAGAATCCGGTATCGCGCTGGAAAGAAGGTCCCTGCCCGGGCAACACCTCGGCGACCCACAGGAGGCCACCTGATCGATTCGCCAGGCGCCAGGGATTTCTTACCGATCAACCTTGATAAAGAGCATATACTGAACGGCTTCATCGAACTCAAACCCTACCGCGGCAAATGCAAGTTCGCCAATTGCAGGCATACCCACGAACCCGGTTGCGCGATAACGGAAGCCGTTGAAGAAGGTAAAGTTAATTCTCAACGGGTGAACAGTTTCCGCAACATACTTCAGGACAGTGAACAATAAGCAACTAACAGTGAATAGTATGTAGGGTGGATTAAGTGAATGCCGTAATCCACCAGATATCTGTTCACTATTCACTGCCCTTTCGCCTGCTTCTGAAAAACCCCTGCAGCATCTGCCTGCTTTGTTCTTCCAAAACACCTTTCGTCACTTCGAATGAATGGTTGTGGCTGACACTGTTGAGCAAATCGTAGGCGCCGCCGAGCGCACCTGTTTTAGGGTCCGCTGCTGCATAGATGACACGTTTGACCCGGGCATGCAGCATGGCGCCGACACACATTGGACAAGGCTCAAGCGTTACATACAGCTCCGCATCAAGCAGGCGGTAATTGCCAAGCTTCTGGCCGGCGTCCCGCAGTGCGATGATTTCGGCATGCGCTGTAGGATCGGATGAACTGATCGGCTGGTTCCTGCCTTCTGCAATTAAATCACCATTGAGAACAATAACCGCGCCCACCGGCACTTCACCGGCGGCTTCTGCCAGCCTCGCCTGCTCCAGAGCAAGCCGCATCATTTGAAGGTCAAATTGTTCTGACATGTGGGCAATCTGACTGGAGATCATTCCCACTCAATGGTTGCAGGTGGCTTACCAGAGATATCGTAAGTCACCCTCGAAATACCTTTTACCTCATTGATAATGCGTGTTGATACCTTGTCCAGGAAGTCGTATGGCAGATGTGCCCAGTGTGCCGTCATGAAATCGATGGTCTCAACAGCGCGTAGTGCAATAACGTAATCGTAGCGACGACCATCACCCATGACGCCAACGGACTTAACCGGCAGGAATACTGCAAAGGCCTGGGAGGTTTTGTCATAGAGGTCTGCTGCACGGAGTTCAGATATAAAAATATCATCCGCCAGCCTGAGCAGATCGGCATATTCTTTCTTCACCTCACCGAGAATACGTACACCCAGGCCTGGTCCCGGGAAAGGATGGCGATATACCATTTCATATGGCAGGCCGAGTTCAACGCCCACCTTACGCACCTCATCCTTGAATAATTCACGCAGGGGTTCGACCAGGCTGAGCTTCATATCTTCTGGCAGCCCACCGACATTGTGATGAGACTTAATGACATGGGCCTTGCCGGTCTTGCTACCGGCTGATTCGATGACATCAGGATAAATTGTTCCCTGTGCCAGCCACTTGGCATTTGAGAGCTTGCCGGCCTCTTCATCAAAGATCTCTACGAACAGGCCACCAATAATTTTACGTTTCTTTTCCGGATCTGACTCACCCTTAAGTGCATCCAGGAATCGTTGCTCAGCATCGACACGAATCACCTTCACACCCATATGCTCTGCAAAGGTTGCCATTACCTGGTCACCCTCATGCAGGCGCAACAGCCCTGTATCCACAAACACGCAGGTCAGCTGATTACCAATAGCTTTATGCAGCATGGCCGCGACTACTGAAGAATCCACGCCTCCAGAAAGCCCCAGGATCACTTCGTCATCACCAACCTGTTCCTGAACAGATTGAATGCTGTCTTCAATGATGTTGCTGGATGTCCATAGGGAACCACAGCCACAGATATCATGAATAAAGCGGGCTAGTATGCGATCACCCTGACGGGTATGGGTTACCTCGGGATGAAACTGCACACCGTAGAAATGCCTGCTTTCATCGGCCATACCGGCAATCGGTGCGCTGTCGGTACTACACATCAGGGTAAAGCCTTCGGGCATCTGGCTGACACGGTCACCATGCGACATCCAGACATCAAGCAGGCCATAGCCTTCAGGCGTAGCGTGGTCTTCGATATCGGTAAGAAGCTGGGTATGTCCCCTGGCTCGAACCTGGGCATAACCAAACTCGCGATGATCAGAGTTTTCAACCTCGCCACCCAGCTGTGCTGCCATGGTCTGCATGCCGTAACAGATACCCAGAACAGGCACGCCGAGGTTAAATACGTTATCAGGTGCCCTTGGAGGCTCCGACTCAATCACCGACTCAGGTCCACCCGAGAGAATGATGCCTTTAGCATTGAAGTCCTGAACCTCGCTAGCTTCCATATCCCAGGGATGGATTTCACAATAAACGCCAGCGTCACGTACGCGTCGCGCAATCAACTGCGTGTACTGGGAACCAAAATCTATAATCAGGATACGATCGGAATGTATGTTCTGAGTCATGAGACCTGCTGCATTTTCAAAGTAAAAAGGCCCGGAGGTTCCGGGCCCTGAGATTGGTTTTACTTAATCGCGGCGATAATTCGGCGCTTCTTTAGTAATGGTGACGTCATGCACGTGACTTTCCTGCATGCCCGCATTAGTAACTCTCACAAATTGAGGCTTGTTACGCATTTCTTCCATGTTCGAAGCACCAACATAACCCATGCTGGAACGAAGCCCCCCCATCATCTGGTGCAGGATAGCAATGATGCTGCCTTTATAAGGCACACGGCCCTCAATACCTTCGGGCACCAGCTTGTCCGCAGTATTTTCAGTGTCCTGGAAATAGCGGTCTGATGAGCCCTGTTGCATTGCACCCAGTGAACCCATACCACGGTAAGACTTGTAAGAACGCCCCTGATAGAGCTCTACTTCACCAGGCGCCTCTTCGGTTCCAGCGAACATGCCGCCGATCATGACACTATATGCGCCAGCTGCGATGGCCTTGGACAGATCGCCCGAGTAGCGCACACCACCATCGGCAATAAACGGAACACCTGTGCCTTCCAGGGCCTCTTTTACGTTATGGATAGCAGATATCTGAGGCACGCCCACGCCAGCGACAATACGGGTAGTACAGATAGAACCAGGACCAATGCCAACTTTTACACCGTCCGCTCCAGCCTTCACCAGGTCGAGAGCTGCATCGGCCGTTGCTATATTGCCGCCGATAACCTGCACATCAGGAAAATGTTTCTTAACCCAGGCAACTCTATCCAGAACGCCCTGCGAGTGTCCGTGCGCCGTATCGACGACCAGGACATCGACTCCGGCTTCCACCAGAGCCTCTACGCGCTCATCGGTACCGGCACCCACACCTACTGCCGCACCGGCACGCAGGCGTTCTGCCTCGTCCTTACAGGCGCTAGGAAAGTCAGTCGACTTCTGAATATCTTTTACAGTAATCATTCCGCGTAGGTGGAACTGATCATTAATCACCAGGATCTTTTCAATACGGTGTTTGTGGAGTAGCGCCTGTACTTCGGACTTACTGGCACCCTCCTTAACCGTAACCAGTCTGTCCTTGGGCGTCATGATATCGGTCAGAGGGGCATCCAGTTCTGTAACAAAACGCAGATCTCGGCTGGTCACGATGCCGACAAGGTTTTCTCCATCAACGACAGGCACACCAGAGATGTTGTTGGCCTGGGTAATCTCGAGTACATCACGAATGCTAACAGTCGGTGGAACTGTAATAGGGTCGTTAATAATACCGCTTTCGAATTTCTTGACCTGGCGCACCTGAGCGGCCTGAGCCTCGATGCTCATGTTCTTATGGATGATGCCAATGCCACCTTCCTGGGCCAGGGCAATAGCCAGTCGCGCTTCAGTGACGGTATCCATAGCCGCAGAGACCAGTGGAATATTCAGGGAAATTTCGCGGGTTAGCTTTGTTGTCAGGTCGACATCCTTGGGCAGCACAGTGGAATGCGCTGGAACCAGTAGAACGTCGTCGAATGTTAGGGCTTCCTGGATAATTCGCATGATCGGTCTCGTGCTCAAAGAAGCGCTTCATTATAAAGTTTGCCCCCTGTTGGGTAAACCAAAATCCGCATCACAGGCACGAAATAATTACCCTGTAGCCGCCTTCGAAAGTGGCTGATTTCTCAGACGAAACGCTACAGGCACTATTACCGACTCAAGCGAATAACATCAGAGGCTGATAGAATTGCCCGATGAACAACTTCAGTACTGATCCAGAGTTCCAGAATACTGTCTACACCGTCTCCGAACTCAACCGGGAGGTGCGCTCCATTCTTGAGGGGAGTTTCCCGTTAATCCAGGTGGAAGGTGAAATTTCCAACCTTGCGCGTCCCTCTTCAGGCCATATGTACTTCTCGCTCAAGGATGAGCAGGCACAGGTCCGCTGTGCCATGTTCAGAAACAGGAATATGCATCTGGGATTCAGGCCAGAAAACGGCCAGAAAGTCCTGTTACGTGCACGGGTCAGCCTCTATGAAGGACGCGGAGAGTTCCAGTTAATCGCTGAGCACATGGAAGAAGCCGGCTTTGGTGCCCTGCAACGTGCCTTTGAGGCCCTGAAAGCCCGGCTCTCGGAAGAAGGGCTATTTGACGAAGAAAAAAAATTACCCCTGCCCAATTTTCCCACGCAGATTGCTGTAATCACTTCTCCATCGGGCGCAGCGGTGCGGGACATACTTCACGTCCTGAAAAGGCGTTACCCATTCGCGCCCGTGCGCATCTATCCTGTTGCCGTCCAGGGCGAGGAAGCCGCCCCTGCCATCAGCCGTGCGCTACAACAGGTTAATAAAGACCAGGACTGTGATGTTGTGCTCCTGGCCCGCGGAGGCGGCTCCATTGAGGATTTGTGGGCCTTTAACGAGGAAGTGGTTGCGCGGTCTATCGCCAACTCAGGCATTCCCGTGATCTCTGGCGTGGGTCACGAAACAGACTTCACCATTGCGGATTTTGTCGCTGACTATCGCGCCCCAACACCTTCGGCAGCCGCAGAGATTGCCACGCCAAACATGCAGGAACTACTAAACGAGTTTGTTAGCTATGAGTCATATCTTACTGATTCTATTGACAGATCAGTACAAAAGAGCAAGCTCACCCTGAAACATTTAAGCCTCCGACTCCGACAACAACACCCAAGGAGGAGGATTGAGCAGTCGGCACTACGTGTTGACGAGCTGGAGCAGAGACTAGTCCGCACAGTCACCACATCACTACAACATCGGCAACTCAAACTGGACCGGCAACAACATGCGCTCTACAACGTTCGGCCCTCAGTCCGCGTCGACGCCTTTACCAGTCAGCTCAAAACGCTCAGCCTGCGTCTTAACCAGTCTATGCACACGCTGATGAATCATCAGCGCAACCGGATACATGAACTGGGACGCACATTGAACGCCTTTAGCCCCCTGGCAACGCTGGACCGCGGCTATGCCCTGGCCATCAAGGACGGTCAGCTAATCCGTAGTATCAATACCGTCGAGACCGGGGATGAAATCACCATCCGCCTTGCAGATGGTGATCTAATATCCAATATCTCAGCAAAGAAGCCTGCTGCTGACTAAACCTGCGCAGACTGATGCAGGGCCTTTAATGCTTCAGGCGTCACATACTCGCCTTCTATCTCCTTGCCTGCCAGAACCTTTGCCGGATTATCAGACTCACCAAACTGGTCCAATACAGTAATTGCACCCAAGAAGTCATCATCCTGCGTATAACCATTTACGGTAATCAGTACTGGTAAATCTGCCGCTGTCGCTGAAAGTACGCCATTGTGTGAATCTTCCAGGGCAAGACACTGATCAGGGCCTAATCCCATATGCTCAAGCGCAAAAACGTAAATATCTGGGGCAGGTTTTTTCGCGGGGACAATATCACCTGCCGCAATCACCTCGAACCAGCTGATCGACTCTTCTCCCAAATTCGCCTTAAGCAAGGCAGTTACATTTTCTGGAGTGGTTGTCGTTGCAATAGCCAGCCTTAGCCCTGCATCACGGCTTTGTCTTAGCAGTCGCTCCACCCCGACTCTCAGGGGTATAGCACCAGATTCCAGTAGTTCGACATAGAAACGCGTCTTACTCTTGTGCAGATTGACAATACGCTCATCGATACCGGGCTCCTGAAGCATTTGAGGATGATGCAGATTTAGAAAGTGGCGGATGCGCTCCTTACCACCTGTTATGGCCAGAAGCTCACCATACAATTCAACGCTCCAGTCCCAATCCAGCCCGGCTGCAGCAAAAGCCTTATTAAATGCAACACGATGCCCATCTCTTTCGGTATCAGACAAGGTTCCATCCACATCAAAAATCAGCGCTTCCAGCTGGCTCATAGGTTTACCCTCAGATTGAATTTAAGCGAACCCTAATGGATTCTGCGGAGCTGTCAATTAATGCCCAAAACTAGGTGTCTTTTTTTACAACCAGGCCGTCACAGGCCTTCGAAAAAAGGGCTCACTATGTGTTTGTTTTATATATTCTTTCTGGCATTATGACGGGGGATTAAGGCTTATTTTCCATGCAGAAATAATTGCACTAAGGCAATGAATCTGATAAATAAGCCGATCGATTTACCGAGGAGACCGTTCTTATGGCCGTTAAAAAGTCCAAGGCCACCAAAAAATCGAATAACAACGCCCTGCCTGTTAGCGGATTTACTGCGTATAAGGAGAAGAAGGGCGAAGAGTATATGAATGATGCCCAGAAGGACCATTTCCGCAGCATCCTCAATGCCTGGAAAAAGGAATTGATGGAAGAAGTAGACCGCACCGTAGATCACATGAAAAGTGATGCGGCCAACTTTGCAGACCCTTCAGATCGCGCAACCCAGGAAGAAGAGTTCAGCCTGGAGCTACGTACTCGTGACCGCGAGCGTAAGCTAATCAAGAAGATCAATCAGACACTCGACCGCGTAGACGCAGATGATTACGGCTACTGTGATCAGTGCGGCATCGAGATTGGCATCAAGCGCCTCGAAGCCCGACCAACTGCCAATCTCTGTATCGACTGCAAGACCCTGCAGGAAATCAAAGAAAAACAGATGGCATAAGCGGAGGGGCCCAACAGGGCCCCTTTTTCATTAATGTCTCATCATCAGTTATTCCCGGGACGTTACATCGGGCGCTTCGCCCCCTCTCCTACTGGGCCTTTGCATTTTGGCTCCCTGATCGCTGCACTTGCCAGTTATCTCGATGCCAGAGCGCACAACGGCCAGTGGAAAGTACGAATTGATGACCTGGATAAACCCCGGACCTTACCCGGCGCAAGCCAGGATATCCTGAGTACTCTGGAGCGATTTGGCTTCGAGTGGGATGACATGGTGATGTACCAGAGCCACCGGACTCAGGTCTACGAAGATGCGTTACAACAGCTTAGAACAGATGGTGAAATCTATGATTGTGGCTGCAGCCGCAAGGAAATAGCCGAACAGGGTCTAAACGGACCTTTTGGCATCATCTATCCGGGCACCTGTCGCAACGGCCTGCCAAGCGGGAAACAGGCCCGCGCCCTCAGATGCATTGCCCCGAAATCTCCGGTCTGTCTCGATGATCGCCTGCAGGGCAAATACTGTCAGAATATAAGTGAGGATATCGGAGATTTCGTTATACGCAGAGCTGATGGCTTCATAGCCTATCAACTTGCCACTGTGATCGATGATGATGCGCAGGGTGTGACCGATGTCGTAAGAGGCATTGACCTGCTCGACTCCACCCCCAGGCAGATTTATTTGCAGCGACTCCTCGACCTGCCTCAGCCCCGTTACCTGCATCTACCTGTAGCCGTGAACCAGCAACACGAAAAACTCAGCAAAAAAACACACGCCCGAGCCCTGGACTGCGCTCAGGCTACACGGCAACTGACAGAGGCCATGCGTTTTCTGAATCAATCCCCGCCCAGAGACCTGTCACAGACCAGCATTGATGAATTCTGGGACTGGGCAATGCAAAACTGGTCTTCAAGAACGCTACCCGCCAAACGAGAAATCGTGATTACCGGACATTCTCTCTAAAACATTTCCCATCAATACTGATAGCGAACCGCATAGCCATCTTCAGCCTGTGTCAGGCAGTCAGCCCGATGAATCAGTTCAAGGGCCCAGCCCAGTGTTTGATTGGGCTGAACCTCACACAGCCAGCGAATATCCTCACCAAGAACCCTGGCAGGGATCTCTATTGCAGGCCCCGAACCCCGGCTATTTGAATACACGCTCAGGGGGTACAGCATGTCGTCGCTAAATTGCTGGCAACTTAATGAGATCAGTAATGAAAGCATCATCGCATCCACGGAAATTCTCCTTATGATTGTGTTTCCGTTTTATATGGCCTGTCTGCTTTTTTTGAGTATCAACATGGCAAGAGGTTTGCCTGTACAGGATAAAATGGCGTCTAATGACAGCAGGCTGGCGTAGCCGGTCACATATCGCCAGAAGCCTTTCCTAATAAGGCAACTCCATCTAAAAAACCTGTAAAAGGTTGTATACTCTCCTTTTTACATGCCTCCTGAAAAAAACTCTGATTACGAAGGACAAAAAATAATGAGTGAAAACATTGATTCGGTCCTGCATGAAGACCGCCTTTTCGAACCCTCCGACGAATTCAAAGCCCAGGCACGGATTACTAGCGACACTCTTCAGGAAATGAAGGCAAAGGCAGATGCTGACCACGAAGGTTTCTGGGTCGATCTGGCTAAACAGGAAGTTGACTGGAAAACACCTTTTACCCAGGGACTCGACGAAAGTAACGCCCCCCACTACAAATGGTTTGCTGATGGCACATTGAACGTTTCCTACCAGTGCCTTGACCGACATCTCGAGAGCAAAGGCGACAAGACCGCTATCATTTTCGAAGGCGAGAAAGGTGACCAGCGCACCATCACCTATCGTGAACTGTACGAAGAGGTCTGCCAGTTCTCTAACGCCCTCAAATCCCAGGGTATTCAGAAAGGCGACCGCGTCATCATCTATATGCCCATGATTGCAGAAGCCGTTGTTGCCATGCAGGCCTGCGCCCGTATCGGCGCCATTCACTCTGTCGTCTTCGGAGGCTTTTCGGCTGAGGCCCTGAAGGACCGTATTATCAATGCAGAGGCGCGCTTCATCATTACCGCCGATGGTGGTAACCGCGGTGGCCGAGTCATCGAATTGAAAGAGGCTGCCGATACTGCTGCAGATGAAAGTGGCATTATCGATAAGATCATCACCTTTCGCCGCACCGGTCATGAGATCAACATGAAGGAAGGTCGTGATGTGTGGTGGCATGACATCATTGAAGGGCAGGCTACCGAATGCGAACCAGAGTGGGTTGACGCGGAGCATCCCCTGTTTCTGCTTTACACCTCGGGTTCAACCGGCAAACCAAAAGGTATCCAGCACTCTAGCGGCGGTTATATCCTGCATTCCATCCTCACAAACAAGTGGGTATTCGACATGCATGACAATGACGTCTTCTGGTGCACGGCTGATGTAGGCTGGATCACCGGACATACCTATGTTGCCTATGGGCCGCTGGCTATTGGCGCAACCCAGGTTATTTTTGAAGGCGTTCCCACCGTTCCTGATGCTGGCCGCTTCTGGAAGATTTGCGAAGAACAGAAAGTCACCATTTTCTATACAGCGCCTACAGCTATACGCGCCCTGATGAAAATGGGTGACGACTTCCCCAACAGCTATGACCTGTCTTCACTGCGCCTGCTGGGTACAGTCGGCGAGCCAATCAACCCCGAGGCATGGATGTGGTATCACAAGGTTATTGGGCACGAGAACTGCCCTATCGTTGATACCTGGTGGCAGACTGAAACCGGTGGCCACATGATCTCACCAATTCCCGGTGCCGTTGCTGCCAAGCCCGGATCCTGCACCCTGCCCCTGCCTGGCATTGATGCCGATGTTGTGGACGAAGAGGGTAATTCCATTACCAAACCCAACCAGGGCGGCTACCTGGTTATCAAGAAGCCCTGGCCTTCTATGCTGCGCACCGTCTGGGGTGACGACCAGCGCTACAAGGACACCTACTTCCCCATGTTCAACGGCAAGTATTATCTGGTAGGCGATAGTGCGCGCAAGGATGAGGACGGCTATTTCTGGATCATGGGTCGCATCGATGACGTACTGAACGTCTCAGGCCACCGTCTGGGCACTATGGAGATCGAGTCTGCCCTGGTAGCTCATAAGGATGTAGCAGAGGCTGCTGTCGTGGGACGCCCGCATGATGTGAAAGGCGAAGCAATTGTTGCCTTTGTCATTATGAAGAGTGATCGCCCTGTGGGTGATGAGGCTGATGCCAAGCTGAAGGAACTCCGTGAATGGGTAGCCAAGGAAATTGGACCAATTGCGAAGCCTGACGACATTCGATTTGCAGATGGTCTGCCAAAAACCCGTTCTGGCAAGATTATGCGCCGTATTCTGCGTGCCATAGCCAAGGGCGAAGATATCACCCAGGACACTTCAACCCTGGAAAACGCCAACGTTGTGGAGCAACTCCAGGGCAAGGCCTAAGAAATACTGAGGGGAAATGGAGTTCCCCTTTATCTGTTCAAGATATCCCTCCTGCTGTCGATAAAAAGGGAAACAACTATACCTGGCACAGCGGAATAACCTTATGGCCTCACAGGACCAAGTTGGATTCTTTTCCATTCAGAACAAGATTGTTCTCGCAATGGTTGTTATCAGCCTCCTTATCCTGGTAACGGTAATTGGGTTTTCCCAACACCTTCAGACACAGCTTGTTGATAATGTCGTATCTTCCCAGGTGCGCGATTCCGCTGATAGCTATTTTGACAGCATCAATATACTCATGCTCACGGGCACAATTCAGAACCGTGAGATGCTTCAGAAAGAATTACTGGCACGCCCTGGTGTCGTTGAGGCACGCATAATTCGCAGCCCGGCACTCATCAAAACCTTTGGCGCCGGCAATGCCGACCAGAAACCCGAAGATAACCTGGATCAACGCGCACTGGCCGGTGAGTTTGTTGAGGAATTTCGCAGCGACAATGGCCAGCGGCTGCTGACCGTGGTTAACCCTATGAAAGCTACGAAGGATTACCGTGGCACCAACTGCCTGACGTGTCATATTGTTGAAGAAGGTACCGTACTTGGAGCTGTACGCGTCAGTTATTCCCTTGATGAGCTGGATGCGCAGGTAAAAGAAAATGCATTGACCACATTCGCCCTGCTGCTTGTCATCTTCTCTGTCGGCGTCCTGTTGATGATTATCGTATTACGCCTGGTCGTAATATCACCCATCAACTCGCTGACCAGCACCATCCATAAAGTCGAATACGATTCTGACCTTAATACTCGCGTCAGGGATATAAAAAGCAACGATGAAGTGGGTATCGCTGGTCGCGCCTTTAACAGCATGATCGAGAAATTTCATCAGAGTCTGCAACATGTCAGTGATACCACTTCGACCCTGACTCAGGAGGCAGACCACATCAAGGCAGCAACTGAATCTACCGCAGCTGCTGTCATTGAACAGCGTAGCCGCACTGATTCTATAGCGACAGCCGTGAACGAAATGGAACACTCCGCGCATGAAGTAAAATCCAATGCTGAGCATACGGCAGAGGCGTCGCACGAGGCCAACCAGCGCGCCATTCATGGCCAGTCTATTACCGAAGAAGCCATACAGGCCATTCGCGCCCTGTCCTCCTCCGTTACGAATGCCGCTGAGGTCATACATAAACTGGATGAGCAAAGCCAGAGTGTTGGCGCGGTACTCGATGTTATTCGGGGCATTTCTGAACAGACTAACCTGCTGGCCCTGAACGCAGCCATTGAAGCTGCCCGAGCCGGCGAAATGGGACGCGGCTTTGCTGTTGTTGCTGATGAGGTTCGCACCCTGGCCAGCAAGACGCATGAATCTACTGAAGAAATCCAGCAGATGATTGAAGAACTACAAAAGGATGCCAGGAATGCTGTTGGTGCGATGGAACAGTCCGTTGAAAATGCTGATCATGGGGTTAACCGCGTACAGGATGCGGTATCAGCACTTAACGATATCGTACAGCAGGCTGAACGTATAACCGCCCTAAACACCCAAATGGCAACTGCTGCTGAAGAACAAAGCTACGTATCGGAAGAAATCAATCGTAATATTACTGATATCACCCAGATCGCTGACAGCACCGCCGATGAAGCCTCCCAGACTACGCGGGTAAGTGAAAACCTGGTACGTCTAGCCAATCAGCTTGAGGCCATGGTTCAGAAGTTCAAGTTATAACCTTTTATAATCGCCGGAATCAGCTATGATCAATCGGGACAGGAATAACATTACTAACCTGATATGCCGCACCGCCAAAGACCTTTAAGATTACTTTTTACTCTTCTCAGCGTTTTCCTGCTAGCTGCATTTCTATCCTATGCCTATAGTTCCTGGCGAGAAGTCCATAACGATCTGGATACTGAACTTGGCTACCTGAACCGCATACTCAACAAATCCACAAACGACATCCTGAGCCATTACGAATCGGTATTGCGCATACTGGGTGATCGTCTGATCGAGGCTGGCGCAGGAATAGAGCCCGAGAAAGGCCGATATCTACTCGACGAACTTATCCGGGTAAATCCAGAATTAGCCGGTTATGGACTAGCACGCAATGATGGACAACTACTCATCGTATCCGCCATTCCTGCGGGGGAAAAGCTTCCTAGCCTGACCGCTAATCCGGATAGCGCTGCAACATTCATGCAGGCGCTAGACAGTCGATGGCTGGTCGTTGGAAGAACATATTATTTTGATTTATTGCAAAAGTGGATCATACCTATCCGAATCGCCTTGCACGATAGGTATGGACAAATACCCTTTGTCATGTCCTCCGGAGTTTCACTAGACACGCAAGACATCACCTGGAATGCCATTGATATCCCTGAGGGCTCACGCCTCTCGCTTGTGCGTAGCGATGGTTACTATCAAATGACACGCTCGGCACAAACCGATGAAGACAGGATCAGGCTGTACAACAGCCCTCTCGCTCAAGCCTGTATGGCCACTATCATTAAATCTCATAAGACCGGCAACATGATCAGGGACTGGAACTGCGACAGCTACACCAGGGCAACTTACATTCCCGCTTACGATCTCTATTCAGTACTACAAACGGACATCTCCCATGTTAGAAGCCTGTGGCTGAAGCAGATGATCCTACCAACTATTGTTTACATCATACTCTTCTCGGGCAGCGTATTTGCCTATCGTATAACAAAGAAAATGCAGACAAATACTGACAAGGAGCGCGCCCAGCATGAACAGATCCTCCTTTTCCAGGCGACACATGACGCGCTTACCCTGTTACCTAATCGAATGCTAGTTATGGATCGGCTGGAACAGGCCATCCTTGAATCGCGACGAACTGAAAAACCGATCGCAATACTTTTTCTGGACCTGGACAACTTCAAAACCATTAATGACTCACTGGGTCATATGACTGGTGATGATCTCCTTAAAATGGCCGCTGACCGGCTCAAAGAATGCCTCAGGGCGACTGACACAGTTGCACGTCTCGGTGGTGATGAGTTTCTGTTACTACTCAGGGACGTCGAAAATAGTGACGCTGTCAGCAAGATCACAGGCAAAATCCTGGAAAGGTTCAGACAACCATTCCACCTGAAGGGAAAAACGCTTTACTCAACTGCCACCATAGGTATTTCCATGTTCCCCGGAGATGGCCAGGATGCCAACGATCTGCTTATGGCTGCTGATACAGCCATGTATGAGGCGAAGGACTCTGGGCGCAACCAAAGCTGTTTTTATTCAACCGCAATGAATGAACGCAGCCATCGTCGTATGGAAATTGAAAGTCACCTGAGAAAGGCCCTTGAGAATAACGAGATATTTCTCGCCTACCAGCCCCAGATTCGCCTACATGATAATCGATGCAATGCTGTTGAGGTGCTTGCCCGTTGGGAAAACCCTGAACTTGGTCTGGTTTCACCTGTAGAGTTCATACCCGTTGCCGAGGAAACCGGCCTGATCAACGATATCGGCCTCTTTGTTCTCGAGCAATCCATAAGGGAAATCAGCCAGCTAGAAAAGCGCCATGGCTCCGATATTATGCTTGCCATTAATGTATCCGCCTCTCAATTACAGGGAAATGATTTTCTTGGCCGCATTGAAAACATCATCAGAAACGGGGAGCGAGAGGCCGGGCTTATAGAGTGTGAAATCACAGAAAGCATGGTGGTTGATAAAACACCACGGACTAGGGACGCCCTGAAGAAGCTCTATGACCTGGGTGTAAAAATTGCTATTGATGATTTCGGGACAGGATATTCATCACTGAGCTACCTGGCAAAACTATCTATGCACACGCTTAAGATCGACAGGAGCTTCATATGCGATACTCCGCATGACTTTAATCATTCCCAGCTAACCAGAACTATTATCGCCATGGGCAAAGGCCTGGGACTTGAGATTGTTGCCGAGGGTATAGAAAACGAGGAACAAAAGATTTTTCTTAATAGCGAAGGTTGTGATTATGCCCAGGGGTTTCTATTTGCCCGGCCAATGAAGGTAGATGAGTTAGCCGAATACGTGAAGGCACAACAATTATTGAAGGCATAAACAGCACCCCTGCCCCACCACAGGCAGGTACAGAGGTGCATTATTCAGACTAGCGACCCAGGCGTTCTTCTACCTCTAGTATTCGCATGGTGGTCTTAAGAACCGTATCAGGGTTCAGGCTAATGGAATCTATACCCAGTTCCACCAGATACTCAGCCATTTCCGGGTAATCAGACGGCGCCTGCCCGCAGAAACCTGAATGTCGATCATTACGTGCCGCACCTTCAACAGCCATGCGAATCAACTGCAGAACACCTTCATCGCGTTCATCGTAATCCGATGCCACAATCTCTGAGTCACGATCAACGCCGAGTGCCAGCTGGGTCAGATCATTTGAGCCGATCGAGAAGCCATCGAAGATCTCGGAAAATGCATCGATCTGAATGACGTTATTGGGGATTTCACACATAACGTAAATCTTGAGATCATTCTCGCCACGTACCAGACCATTTTTTGCCATGGTCTCGATAACCCTGCGCCCCTCGTCTACCCTACGACAGAATGGCACCATCAGGCGCACATTGGTTAACCCCATTTCATCACGGACTCTCTTCATGGCCTTACATTCAAGGGCAAAGGCCTCGGCGAAATCAGGATGTGTATAACGTGCTGCCCCCCTGAAGCCAATCATGGGATTCGCTTCAACAGGTTCGAACCACTTTCCACCCAGCATGGCGGCATATTCGTTACTCTTGAAATCAGAGAGCCTGACCACGACAGGTTTGGGATAGAAGGCCGCTGCCAACGTACCCACACCCTCAGCTAGCTGCTCAACAAAATACTCTTCAGGCGAAGAGAAGTTTTGGGTCATCGCCATGATCTTCTTGCGTTCATGGGTGTTCTTTACACGCTTTGGATGGATGAGCGCCATGGGATGTGCCTTGATGTATTCATTGATAATGAACTCCATCCTGGCCAGCCCAACACCCTGATTCGGAATAAAGCTGGTCTTGAAGGCGATCTCCGGGTTACCGAGGTTAAGCATAATTTCGGTCTTCGGTGTCCCCAGTGAGGACAGGTCGGTTTTCTCAACCTCGAACTGTAGTCGATCCTGGTAGATACGCCCCACATCACCTTCAGCACAGGAGACTGTCACCATGGCATCTTCCTTTATGGCCACGGTAGCGTCCTCACAACCAACCACCGCGGGAATACCTAACTCTCGTGAAACGATTGCCGCATGACAGGTTCTGCCTCCCCGATTCGTCACGATGGCCGCCGCCTGCTTCATGACTGGCTCCCAGTCGGGCGTTGTGATATCTGAGACCAGCACATCTCCTGGCTCAAAGTCGCCAAGCTGACTGATATCACTAATGATCTTGGCCTTACCTGCGGCAATACGCGTACCAACAGCTCGTCCCTCGGTAATCACCTCTCCTTGTTCTTTGAGGATGAATTCTTCCAGAATCATACCCTCGGCCTGCGAGGCAACCGTCTCTGGCCTGGCCTGAACCATATAGAGTTCACCGTCGATACCGTCTTTTGCCCATTCCATATCCATGGGTCTGTCGGTGCCAGCCCTCTTCGTATAATGCTTCTCCACCTTGATGGCATAGTCCGCCAGCTTGAGCACATCCTCATCAGAAATACAGAAACTGCTTCGGTCCTCGACGGGAGTGGAAATGTTTTTTATAGGCTTTTCAGAGTTATCCGGCGCATAGATCATCTTGATCTTCTTGGCACCTAGAACACGCCTGAGCACATGGCGATAGCCTTTTTCAAAGGTGGGCTTATGAACATAGAATTCATCGGGATCGACGGCGCCCTGCACCACATTCTCACCCAGGCCATAGGCACCGGTGATAAAGACCACATCTCTGAAACCTGTCTCAGTATCCAGGGAGAACATGACGCCACTAGATGAGATATCCGATCGAACCATTTTCATCACACCTATCGACAGGGCTACGTCAAAGTGATCAAAGCCCTGGTCAACACGGTAATGAATGGCCCGGTCAGTAAATAGACTGGCAAAGCAGTGACGACAGGCATCCAGAAGTTCTTCGTCACCTTTAACATTGAGATAAGTGTCCTGCTGTCCGGCAAAACTGGCGGTAGGCAAATCCTCGGCCGTTGCCGAGCTTCGTACGGCCAGACTAAGCTCCTCGCCATACTCATCGATCAGTTCCCCGTAGGCGGCCAGGATTTCTTCCTTAAGGTCATCAGGAATACCGGCGTTGTAAACTATTCGACGTGCCTTGGCACCGCGATGTGCGAGGTCGTAGACATTTTCAGGGTCAAGGTCATCCAGAGCAGCATGAAGCTTTTCCATGGCGCCTGCTTTGTCCAGCATGTGCATATAGGCTTCGGCGGTTATCGCAAAACCATTGGGGACTTTTACACCCTGTTCAGTCAGTTCACGGTACATTTCACCGAGCGATGCATTCTTTCCACCGACAATAGGTACATCATCAATAGTCAGCTCTTTGAAGAAACGAATGTATTGATAGGACATGGAGAACTCCTGTGAATTGATGTCCGTGACACAGCTTGTTTAACAATCGGGAAATAGCATGGGGCTTTTCACCTCAGGCTACCCTGACATGGGTCAGGCATTAGCGATATAAGACTCTGATTCGCTATAAAATCAATGCGGATGGAACATGCCTGGGTATCTGAGTTTAATATCTTCTGACAAGCCTCGTCCCACTTCTGCCGCGACATTAAAGGCTGCATCTACACCATGGTCTTCCAGCTCCTCAATCTCGTCCGGGAAATATGCGGCAGCGACAATACTGCCCTCGTATCCCCGCGCCCTCAGGCCCTTTGCAGCAGTCAGGTGGGCGGTATGATTCGACATGGCCAGGACAATCAGGCTGACATTAGGACAGCCACTACCAACTCGGTCCCAGAAATCCATATCGGTAGGGTCGCCAGTGATCACATGCCGACCCTTTTCCAGATGCTGGTAGACCTTGATCTTGTCGAAATCGATGCCCAGCAATGCATCACCAAGGTCTGGTTGCATACGCTCATACAAAGCTGACCCCACACGGCCCATACCGAATACGATGGCACGCACATCAGGAAAATTCATAACCTCATCTTCGGGTAGGCGTACATCATGCTCAAAACGTTTCAGAAACGCTTTCCAGCGGAGCATGTTCTGATCTGCAAACCGATTAATCAGTATTGATACTACAAATGAGAATGACACAGCAATGGCCATGGTGATCAACCAACGTTCATCCAGCATGCCTACACCTACGGCTGCAGCAATAACAATCAGACCAAATTCGCTGTAGTTCGCCAGGATAGATGAGCTCATCCAGGCATTTCGCAAGCGGACCCGGAAGCCGGTGAGCAGAACATAAAACAATCCCATCTTGAATGGGATCAGCAGCACAAGGGCCAGGGCAACGATCAGTTCGTTAACGGTAGGTATCCCAGCCTGTCCTATTGCCAGGAAGAAACCGATCAGGAAGATTTCCTTGAAGGCAAACAAAGATTTGGCCAACTCCTTTCCCTTAGGATGGTTGGCCATCATGGCACCTACAATCAATGCTCCAAGATCGCCCTTCATTCCGACTAGCTCAAACAGGCTGCTGCTGCCCAGTGCCAGAACTATGCCATAGAGAATGAGCAGCTCACCGTGGCCCACTTTTTCAAGCACATAAAACAACAAGGGGCGAAGAGGAATAAGTAGTAACAGGCCCAGCGCCCAGATGCTGGGTATCTTGCCCGCAGTAAAGACCAGGAAACCAACTGCCGCCAGATCCTGCATAATGAGTATGCCAATGGCTATCTGGCCAAAACGGGAGTTGACTTCGCCATTTGTCTCCAGAACCTTGACCACAAACACTGTACTGGAAAAGCTCAGGGCAAATCCGATTAACAGCGCCTGCTCGAGGTCTATCTGGCCAATAAAATTTCCGGTCAGCAGGCTGGCAGTGAGCGCTATCGAACCCAGGATAATACTAATCAGGGGGATATGTATCATCGCGACACCCCAGATCTCGGGGCGAAACAGACTTCTCAGGCGTAATTTCAGCCCAATGGTGAAAAGAAGAAGGGTTACACCATGATTGGCAATTTCACTGATAAACTCAGTGCTGTTGTTAGTGCTGACAATATTGAGCGCAAAGCCTGCGACCAGAAAACCGACCAGGGGGGGTAGACCAATGAACCGTGATCCCAGACCAAAAAGGAAGGCAATTCCCAACCAAAGTGGCTCCCTGTAGTCGATAGCAGAAAAGATTTCCAGCATGCAAACCCCTTGTTTATTGTTATTGCGAACAGTAGCAGGATTTTTTTTCAAACAACATATTGACCCCATTGCGACTAATGATTAATATTACCTGACTTTTTTACTAAGGTATTACCTTTACCCAATAATTCGGAGCCTGAATATGCAAGCTGTTGTTGACGGAAAAACTATTGAACTAAGCGAAGCCGGCTGGCTTCTGAACCTGGACGAATGGTCCGAGGGCCTGGCAGTAGAAATTGCCAAGAATGAAAAAATTGATGAACTGACCGAAGAACACTGGGATATCATCAACACTGCCCGTGAATTCTTTATCGAAAACGGCGTTGTTGCCGAGCCACGCGCTTTCTCCAAGATCATGAAACAGAAATACGGCAAAGATCGCAGCGATCAGAAGTACATTTACAGCCTGTTCCCGACTGGCCTGATCAAATGTGCCAACAAAGTTGCTGGCCTGCCCCGCCCCAAGGGTTGTAGCTAAGACCAACAAAATGCCCCGGAAACGGGGCTTTTTTTATAATGATATCCACATTCAGGGGGAGGTAATATCCCCATGAGAACAACACCCCCTGTTTTACGGCAAATAACACCCCGCTAAACCTCTCTTTTAAGCCGCCCTACATTCCCTCAGTCACTTGCGCAGGCATGTTATTGTATCCTCTTGCCTTCCGCTAATATGAGCGCGCGCTCTTAACCCACATTACTATCGATAATGACGCAACAGATTCAGCCCAAACAACTCTTTTTCTACAGCCTCTGGCTGGTACTGGCCGTCAAATTACTCCTCGCCACCATTCTTCCAGTTACCAGTGATGAGGCTTATTTCTTTTTGTGGGGCGCAAACCCTGATCTGGGGCATTATGACCACCCGGCCATGGTGAGCTGGTGGCTAATGCTACTCCTGCCCTTCGGTGACGCTCTCTGGTGGCTACGCATGCCCGCCATTCTCTTATCGCCACTGATAGGCTTTGGCATAGTCTGGATACTGCGCGAACGTAACGAAGACATAGCCTGGTTAACCGGCGCACTGTTTCTTATCTCGCCACTAAGTGTCCTTAATGTCCTGATAACAAGCGACACTCCTGTCATCATATTCAGCTTTCTGACCATGGCAGCGTTTTACAGGGCTGTCAGAAGCGGGCATTACTCCTGGTACGCACTGGCAGGCCTGTTGCTTGGGGCTGCACTGCTCTCGAAATACTTTGCCGGCCTGCTTGCTATTGCACTGGGTAGCTACCTACTGTTCGCCGACAATAAACGAAATGTGCTGTTTGGTCTGATGATCACGGCACTGGTTTCAGCCAGTTTGTTTGCCATCAATATCTACTGGAATTACACCCATTGCTGGGATAATTTCATGTTTAATTTCCTGAATCGAAATGAAGGTTCAGCTCCCTGGCACACCCCCCTGACCTATCTGATCACCGTAATCTATGTCCTGACTCCTCCGGTGGCCTGGTATCTGTCCAGAAAACGGCAGAACAAACAGCCGTGGCAACCCGATGAACGCTTATTCCTGATTCTGACCATTGTGCCCTTAGGTCTTCTCGCTCTGCTGTCCTTCGGAAAACTTATTGGCATACACTGGTTACTGGCCTTCCAGGCTGGCGCGTACATTCTGCTCGCCCTGAGATCCAGCGAAGACCCTGTACGTAAATCCTGGGCTTTCAACAGCTGGTTCACACTTGCCCATATCGTTCTGGTACTCGCGGTCATACAAATGCCCTGGAATCTCCTGAATCTTCCAGATGACAGGCAACGCATAATTACCGACGCGATTCATGGTGACTGGGTATGGACAGAACTCGAGCCATTAACCAGAGAGCGAAAGGTCTTTACACAGAGCTACGCAAGTTCCGCACGCATGAGTTATCAGGCTGGCCAGCACATAGGCGTGTTTGGTGGAGGCTCCCACCATGCCCGTGAAGATGACAAGCTCACAGACTTCTCGCAGCTGGATGGACAGAACTTCCTGATTTATCTGAAACGCCCAAAAAACACGGATGAATTTCTGCCATTTTTCGAGAATATTGAGGTTCAGGAGGTTTATGTACGCGGCACTCCCTACAAGGTCGTGCTGGGCAATGGCTTCCGTTATGCCACCTATCGCGATAAAGTTCTGAAACACATCAACAAGCGCTTCTATAATATACCTGAGAACTGGCCCATAAAAGCTTGTTATTTCAAGGAAAAATACCAACTCCCATGAGACACAAGGAATTAGAACTTAGCGGATGGAATAACTTCCCGCGTTCTACCTGCCAGATGGTGCGCCCAGAACGTTATTCCGACCTCACTCATGTTCAGGGCAGAACACAGATAGCCCTGGGCATGGGACGCAGCTATGGTGATGCCGCCCTGAATAGCGATGGCCAGGTCATTCAGATGACGCGCATGAACCGAATGCTGGAGTTCGATGCTGCAAGCGGCATTCTCCGCGCTGAGGCTGGCGTCACACTCGATGAGATTATTCAGACCTTTCTGCCCCGTGGCTGGTTTGTATCTATCACTCCTGGGACACGCTTTGTAACCCTGGGTGGCTGTATCGCCAATGATGTCCATGGCAAGAACCATCACGCACATGGGAGTTTCTCATCTAGCATCCTTTCCTTCACACTGATTAAGGCTAATGGTGAAATTGAAATCTGCAGCCCCAAACACTCACCAAAACTTTTCTGGGCAACAGTGGGCGGGCTTGGCCTGACAGGCATCATCGCCGAGGTCACCATACAGTTACGCCGGGTTGAATCGGCCTATTTGCATGTTGAGCACGAACCGGCCGATGACCTGGAAGAGCTTCTTGAACTCATGGCTGAGGAAGACCAGGAATATAGTGTTGCCTGGATCGACTGCCTTGCAAAGGGCGGGCGACGTGGGCGTGGTGTCTATATGCAGGGTCGCCACATGAATGAAGACGAACTTTCACCAAAGCACAGACAACGCCCACTATCGCCATCTTTACCCAAAGCACGGACATTCCCATTTAATCTACCCCGTGGTTTATTAAACCGTTTCAGTGTCCAGGCCTTTAATGCCTGGTATTACAAACACGAGGGGCGCAAAGGCAGCTTCGCCAGCGACTACCAGCGTTACTTTTATCCCCTGGATAGTATTCAGCGCTGGAATCGCATGTATGGAAGACGCGGCTTTATACAATATCAGTGTGTTCTGCCGCTTGAGAGTAGCTCAGACGGCCTGAACCTGCTGCTAGAGACCTTACAGCGTAAAGGGCAGGCGTCATTCCTGGCTGTGCTTAAGCGCATGGGACCAGGCAACCAGGGGCATCTTTCATTCCCCATGGAAGGCTATACCCTGGCTGTTGATATTCCCGTTTCAGGCAAGAGAGCCCAGGACCTTTCAAGAGAGTTAAACGCAGTCACTCTCGACCACGAGGGTCATGTTTACCTCGCCAAAGATGCCCTGCTCGATCCCCAGACATTCAGAGAAATGTATTCATGTTTTGACCAGTGGCGGACCATCAAGGAAAGTGTCGATCCTGACTGGGTTTTCCAGTCTGTGCTCTCACAACGCCTGGAGATGCGCCATGGCTGATTGGGTACTGATACTTGGGGGTACTTCTGCCATTGCCCGCGCTACGGCTCAGTCTCTGGCAAAACGCAGGTACAACCTCATACTCGCAGGTCGGGACAATGAGGAACTGGAGCGCATTGCCAGTGATATTGCCATCCGTCATGAAGTTAGCACGCGCTGCCAGAAACTTGATATCCATGAGCTTTCGGGGCACGGACATTTTGCTCAGGCACTGCTTGGGCCCGAGGAACGACTAGTCGGTGTCGTCTGTGCCATTGGCTACCTTGGCGATCAGGAACATGCCTTTACAGATGCCAATGAAGCAGAACGGGTTATTAGCACTAATTACACCGGCCCTGTGATCCTGATTAATGAACTGGCTGCCCTGCTTAGCAAGCAGCAGCAAGGTTTTATTATAGGCATTGGTTCAGTCGCAGGAGACCGGGGACGACAAAGTAACTTCATTTATGGCTCGGCAAAGGGTGGCTTTAATCTTTATTTGCAGGGCCTGAGGAATCGCCTGTTTCGTGACAATGTCCAGGTGTTGACCGTCAAACCTGGTTTTGTTGATACCGCAATGACATTTGGGATGGACGGCATGTTCCTCGTTGCTCAGCCCGAAGAGATTGGTGATGGCATAATCAGGGCCATTGATAAAAAAAGAGACTCCATCTACCTGCCCTTCTTCTGGCGTTACATCATGCTGATTATTCGTTCAGTACCCGAATACATCTTCAAGAGGCTATCTCTTTAAGTAAATGCCCGGAAAGAAAAGCAAGACAGGAGCCTGTTGCCTATGTGGAAGGCATACACTCCTGACATTTCATCACCTGATACCCAGGGCTGTGCATAAAAGAAATCGCATTAAGCGACTTTATGATAAAGAGGCATTGAGTAAAGGAATTGATATCTGCCGCAAATGCCATAATGGTATTCATGCTCTTTACGATGAAATGACACTTGCCTTACAGTTTAACGAATTGATCAAATTAGAAAGAGATCCTGCGATTGCCAAACACATTGCCTGGGTCGCCAAACAACATTAGCCTGTTTTTTTACTCTCATCTAATTCTTTTTTCAAACTTTGAAGCAGCTTTAGTCCTTTCTTACGCTGCGCTCTAGCTATATCAATCTTTCCCTGTAGTTTTTCTCTTTGCTTATTATCTGATTCTTTGTTGCAAAGTTCCGTGAACTCTTTTTGCTTCTTTTTTAAACGCTTGATCGAGACTTTTAAAGAGTCAATTTCCTTTAACTGCTGCCGCCGATCATCATCGAGAACATCGTTCAGCTTATCGAGTATTTTACTTAGCTTCATAGCTTAATCTCCTCGCAGCAGCACGTGACTTACTATAAGTCATCCGCCACAACCTCTCGTTCTTCTTCTGCAAGCTCAAGTCTACGCTCTGCCTGCCTGAGGTGCTCTTCAGATGGCCCAAATAGATACTTGCCCATTGATGCCAGGCTATGGCAAACCTTCCTGACATAACCAACGTCGGTCATCAGGGATGTGGCATGTGAAGGTGAAATCTTCTGGTCACGTATCAGCTCTTCAATCCTGGCTTCGAACTCTGCATCATTCTGTTCAATCATCATTAATACATGGTCTAACGGCAAGGTAGTCACCTCGTCTTCGGGTTCTTGCCGAATCTCATTGATCGCTCGAATGACCTCACCAATTTCCTCCCGAAACTGGTTATAGAGATCTTTGATGTAGACATTATCTGAATCAATATTAACCAGCAGGTTTTTTTGTAAATGTTTGATAGCCTTTACCGACTCGACGACATGGTATCCTGCTCCGCGTAATTCACGTAGCAACTCGCTATAAGGTGCTGCAAAAGTCGACCTTGCTCGAGTTATAAAGTCTACCGTCGAGGAATAAACACTTTTAATCTGTGTAGCGTAGACCGCATCGAGGTTATTAGCCATCGAAATGTCGCTATATGTCGGAATTTCCTTAAATGATTTGTCACCCAGAATATCCGGCAAACGCCATGCAATGCCATTTACAATGATCTTAAGCGCCATATCGTAGAGTCGGATAGTTTCCTTTCTCACTACTTCTACCGAGGCATCACCACTTTCCAATGCGGCAGCATTAAGATATTTAGGCTCTTCTACAAAGGCCTTAGGTTCAGGAAGTAGTCTTTCAAGTCCACGCACCATGAACGCAATAAATGGGACCATTAACAAGACGCCTGCCAGATTAAACAGGGTGTGGAAGACAGCAAGCTTCAGGGTGAAATCATGATCACGTATACCAATTATCTGACTTAAGGCGTCAACAAGATAAACAAACTCCTTGATCAACAGTATCGTGACAATGCCGGTTACTAGGTTAAAAACCAGATGCGCAACTGCAAGGCGTTTACCTGCCGTATTAGCGCTTAAACTACCAATAATAGCCGATATTGTTGTCCCCACGTTGGAGCCAATGGCTAGTGCCAGGGCATTTTCATACTGGACCTGACCAGCTGCCAATGCCGTTAGTATCAGCACCAAAGTTGCATGACTGGACTGCATAATGACTGTGGCAATAATGCCTATAGAGGCATAGATAAACAGGCCTTTATAGCCATGTACCGCAAAAGCTGACAGGTCAATTGTATTCCTGAAGGCATCGAAACCATCCTTCATATAATCGATACCCAGGAATAGAAAGCCAACCCCGCCTAGTACATACCCCATACCTTTCATGGTGGGGCTTTTCTGGAAAAGGAAGACAACACCAAATACCAGCATTGGCAAGGCGTATGCAGATAACTGAACCTTTAGACCAAATCCGGCGATGATCCATGCACCTGTCGTAGTACCGAGGTTGGCACCAAATATAATGCCAATACCTGATGCCAGAGTGATAAGACCTGCAGAAAGGAACGAAATTGTGAGAACAGATACCAGGGAACTGGACTGCATTAACGAGGTTGTCACTATGCCGAACGATAGTGACTTCCAGAGTCGATCTGTAGATTTTTTCAGGATGCGTTGAAGCGTTCCGCCTGAAAAGGTTTTAAACCCGGTCTCCAGTGAAATCATGCCAAACAGGAATATCGCTACTCCAGCCGCGATCTGTTTAAAATTGCTATCCACCCAGAGCCCGTAGGCAAGAGCCCCTAGAACAGCAAAATAAAGTGCTTTCCTGATAAAAGACATGCTGGTTAAAACGGACCGGTTTTAATTATACTGAGATGATTATACGCCCGCATTATCAAGACCGACCAGACAATAACACCCCAACCCTGGCGACCACGGCCGGTTTTATTTAAGGACTCCAGGGTATGGTCCTACGGATGCCCTGCATGGCGGGAGTCACGCTACGATTCATATGAGACATTTCCTGGGTCATGTGTCCCATGTTGGTAGACATGGCACGTGTATCCTGCCTCATCGTCTGCATTTCAGTTGTAATATCTGCCATGGTGCCGCGCATGGCCTGGACATCCTCAGACATGCTGGTGATTGCCTGCTCCATTACGGTTACCATGTAAAACATATAAAACACGGCAAATACCGCAAGGATTGTTGCAGGAATAGCTATAAGACGAGTTCGCCTGGTTTGCTGCTCCTGCGCCTTGCCCATGAGATTTAGCTTCTTGTCCTGAAGCTTTTCATGCTCATGCACTTCCTTCTGAGTATTCTGGTGATCAAGCAAGATGGTCTCGGAAAGCCTCTGTAAGGCCTGAGACATGCCTGCGTCTCTACTGTCGGCGTCTGACTCTACCCGTTTGAATGCCTGTTCGATACCTGAGACTAACTGACTAAACTCTTCGCTTCGCTCCTTATGGCGAACCATGGAGTAATCGCTCATGGTCTGAAAGCCTGAACGAATCTCTTTGGCCATGTCTGCCACCTGCCTGTCACGACTCTCTCTGTCCTTTCTGAGCTCCTCCAGCAGTGCCTTTATCTCTTTACCAGAGGCAGCAACCGATGCAGTAGTTACTACTTTCTTTTTCGCTGCTTTCTTCTTAACCGCAGGTTTTTTCGTATCTGGAGTATTTTCACTCATTGTTCATCCTTGCCCATTGGGCCAGCAAAACTTATTTAAGAGGTTCGGCCCACTTCTGTGAATTGTCCTTACCTGGAGCCAGGTTAAGCCTGGATGGATAAAGTGCTACCGTCAGGGCGGCCACGGCATTGACATAAAGCTCGTCAGGGTTCTCTTCGCAGTGTTCACCCAGCCATTTCATCATCTGATTAAAATTGCGTTCACCAGCGATGTTATAAGTACTGGGCACAATCAGATTAAAGGCCGATAAATAGGCCTCTGTCCATACAACATACTGGGCCATACCCTGCCCTGTACTTCTGGCTTTCAGAAAACCTGAACAGGACTTGCTGCCCACGCCAAAGACGGCATATTCGCCATCTATGTCTTTCGAGTGAACTGGAAAGGACAGAATCATAGTTAAGAGTAAAAGTGTCAGATGAATTAAGCGTTTCATTGATCAGTTCCAATGTAAAAGGCCTGCATCATGCAGGCCTTTTTTGACAACTCAGATTTAAACCATGTTATCAAGTATCGCGGCCTTCACCGCATCCAGTTCGGCGTTCACCGTCAGCACAGGTGCAGTAGACTGCTTGATCGCTGTATCAGGATCCTTCAGGCCATTACCGGTCAAGGTACAAACAACGCTGCTACCTTCTGGAATCTTGCCAGATTTGATATCGCGTATGGCACCGGCAAGAGAGGTCGCTGAAGCAGGCTCACAGAAGACACCCTCTGTACCCGCAAGCAGCTTCTGGGCAGCAAGAATCTCTTCGTCCGTACATTCGTCGAACCAGCCTCCAGATTCCTTCTGAACCTTCCAGGCATTCTCCCAGGACTGCGGATTACCGATTCGAATAGCTGTTGCAACGGTCTCGGGATCTGAAACCGGCCCACCCCGCATGAAGGGTGCCGAACCTGCTGCCTGGTAACCAACCATCTTTGGTCGATTGCCTACAATACCGCCACCACCATAGGGACAGTGACCATCACAGAGTGAACAGGCCTCGGTGACGTGCTCTCCATCATTGGTTGAGTATTCACAGTAACCAATCCAGTGCGCAGTAATATTTCCGGCATTACCAACTGGCAGGCAGTGGTAGTCGGGGGCACGGCCCAGTTCTTCGATAATCTCGAAGGCGGCTGTCTTCTGGCCCTGAAGGCGATAGGGATTGATGGAATTCACGATGGTGACCGGGGCATGCTCTGCTACTTCCTTAACCAGTTGCATACCATCGTCGAAATTACCCTTGATCTGGATGGTAACCGCACCGTACATCATGGCCTGGGCCATCTTGCCCATCGCGATCTTGCCATCAGGAATGATGACGAAAGCCGTGATGCCTGCACGGGCCGCATAAGCTGCTGCCGCTGCGGAGGTGTTGCCAGTAGAGGCACAGATAATGGCCTTGCTACCCTCTTCAACCGCCTTGGTCACGGCCATGGTCATACCGCGATCCTTGAAGGAGCCTGTAGGATTCAGGCCTTCATACTTCACGTAGATATCGACATCCTTGCCGATGATATCGGGGATATTGTTCAGACGGATTAACGGGGTATTACCCTCTCCCAGGCTGATAATGCGCGTATCGTCATGAACCGGAAGACGATCCCTATATTTATCAATAAGCCCTGTATAGCGCGATCTAAATGGCATTTATTTCACCTAATTTCAATAACTTGCAATATATTCTTAAAGCTTGATTTAACCCAGGCTCTCGACGCGAATTCGCATTACCGGCTTATGCACGGTTGCCAGGGCCTCAATGGCCTCGATTGCGGCATTCATCTGCTTTTCAGTAATCCTGTGTGTCAGCAGAATAATGGGCAAGGAGGTCGCACCTTCCTCTGGTTCTTTCTGAATGAGGGCCTCAATACTGATTCCCTGCTCAGCCAGTATGCGCGTGACATCAGCCATAACGCCAGGTTTGTCATCGGCCTGCAGTCTAAGATAGTAAGCCGTCTCAACCTCATCCATGGGCAGCACATTCAGATCTGAGAGCTGATCAGGCTGGAATGCCAGGTGAGGCACACGATTTCCAGGGTCTGCGGTCATGGTTCTGGCAACATCGATGATATCTGCTACAACTGCTGAGGCCGTAGGTTCATCACCGGCGCCCGCGCCGTAGTAGAGCGTAGGACCAACTGCATCACCCTGAACAAGCACGGCATTCATCACGCCATCTACATTAGCAATCAGGCGACGCTCAGGAATCAGCGTGGGGTGAACACGCAATTCAACACCCTTGTCGGTCTTACGGGTTACACCCAGGTGCTTGATGCGATAACCCAGCTCTTCTGCATAGGCCACATCATCACGGGTAATTTTTGTAATACCCTCGGTAAAGCACTTTTCGAACTGTAGCGGGATACCAAAGGCGATGGAGGCAATAATTGTCAGCTTATGCGCGGCATCAATACCTTCGACATCAAAGGTAGGATCCGCTTCGGCATAACCCAGGGCCTGCGCCTCTTTAAGCACGTCGTCAAAATCACGCCCCTTGTCACGCATCTCGGTCAGGATGAAGTTACCGGTACCATTGATGATGCCTGCAGCCCACTGAATCTGGTTTGCAGCCAGGCCTTCACGAATAGCCTTAATAATGGGAATACCACCAGCAACAGCTGCTTCGAAGGCCACCATCACGCCCTTCTCCTGCGCCGCAGTAAATATCTCATTACCATGCATCGCAATCAGAGCCTTGTTGGCAGTAACTACATGCTTGCCATTCTTAATGGCTGTAAGCACCAGCTCACGCGCTGGCTCATAACCGCCAATAAGCTCAACAACGATATCAACCTCAGGGTCGTTAACGACATCAAAGGCATCCTGAGTGAGACGAACATCATCCAGCCCCAGCTCACTGGCACGACTAAGATCCAGGTTCGCGGCATAATCAACCACAATGCCTCGCCCTGCACGACGGGCAATTTCCTTGGCATTTCTTTTCAGAACTGTAGCAGTACCACCACCAACTGTTCCCAGACCCAGTAGACCGACCTTGACTGGATTCACTCTTTACTCCTCGTTTGAGAGCAGGCCGTCGTTACGGAACATCTGTTTGATGCAACGTACGGCCTGCCGCGTTCTATGTTCGTTTTCAATCAGACTGAAGCGCACATGGTCATCACCATAGGAGCCAAAACCTATACCTGGCGACACTGCCACCTTGGCCTCTTTCAATAATTTCTTGGAGAACTCCAGCGATCCCATTTCACGATAGGGCTCAGGAATACGCGCCCAAACAAACATTGTGGCCTTGGGCCGCTCAACCTGCCAGCCAGCTGCGTTCAGCCCGTCGCACAATACGTTACGTCGACTAAGATACATATCCCTGATTTCTTTGACGCAGTCCTGCGGACCCTCTAGTGCCATAATGGCCGCCACCTGTATCGGCGTAAACATACCGTAATCAAGATACGACTTGATACGTGCCAGGGCACCCACCAGTGTAGGGTTGCCGCACATAAACCCAACGCGCCAGCCAGGCATATTGTAGGTTTTGGACAGGGAATAGAATTCGACAGCGACTTCCTTGGCACCAGGGACCTGCAGGATCGAGGGCGCCTTATAACCATCAAAGGCGATTTCGGCATAGGCGATATCATGCACAACCCAAATCTCATGCTCACGAGCAATCTCGACGACCTTTTCAAAGAATTCGAGCTCGACACATTCTGCAGTAGGATTACCCGGGAAGTTCAGGATCAGCATCTTTGGCTTGGGCCAGGAATCGGTAATCGCCTTTTCAAGCTCAGCGAAAAAGTCTACATCCGGGGTCAGAGGCACGTGCCTGATATCGGCACCGGCAATCACACAGCCGTAGGGATGTATAGGATAGGCAGGGTTGGGCACCAGTACTGCATCACCTGGTCCCAGGGTGGCCAGGGCCAGATGCGCCAGACCTTCTTTAGAACCGATAGTAACAATGGCCTCGGTTTCTGGGTCCAGATCTACGTCATATTCACGCTTGTACCAGCCGGCAATGGCCTTTCGCAGCCTGGGAATACCCCTGGACATGGAATAGCGATGGGTATCACCACGCTGGGCAGCTTCTACGAGCTTATCGACAATATGTTGGGGTGTGGGCTGATCAGGATTCCCCATTCCAAAGTCGATAATATCCTCTCCACGTGCACGGGCTTTGGCCTTGAGATCATTAACAATATTGAAAACGTAGGGGGGGAGTCGCTTAATTCTGGGAAATTCGTCTTTCAAGGCCCTGATCAATCCGCAAAATGTTGAATATAAGCGGAGAATGATACTAAGGGACTGTTAGGCTTTCAATTAGAATAAGTCTATGTTTCGCAATATTTATTCGTCCTTGATAACGCTACGGTTCCAGATTCGATAGATATGCTTTATAACCTACACACCACCACTATGAATGGTTTCATAGTAGATCTTTTCCAGTTCCTGCTTGTGCTTGGTTTCTTCGGATGCCAGGAACCTGAAAAGGTCCCTAATCGGACCCTCAGGGCTGGACTCTGACAGGGAGGTGTACTGGATCATCGCAGCATGCTCCCTACCCATCGCATATTGCAGCACCGCCTGATCATCTGGGCTTTCACCAAGATCAGGCAGGTGTATACAGTCTGAAAACCTCGTATCGGATGCTGGAGTATCCACCTCCTTCTGGATCTGATCGGTAATATCCGAACGCTTCGACAGCTCCGTGAACATATTAAAATGCTCCTGCTCCTCTTCGGCCAGCTCCTCAACAAGGTAACGAATCTTTTTGCTCACCCTAGGAATCAGGTCGTTATAAAAATCACGTGCCGTCCTTTCAAATTCGGTTGCCACTTCCAGGATCTCGCCCAAGGTCTTCTTTGATTTGATCCGCTCATAGGCCTGGCTATGGCCCTCACCATGTTCACTCATGCCGCGTTTTCCCTGATACCAAGCTGTTCATTGATACTTGCCGCCACCCGGTGGCCATCAGCTACTGCATGAACCACATCGGGGCCATTAACACAGTCTCCTGCCGCCCAGAGCCATTCTTCGCTGGTTCTTCCCTGCTCATCTATGGCAAGACGACCACGATTCCATTCCAGCCTCTCTGTCAGTTCATCACCCAGCAGGTTCGTATCCGACATCTGACCAATAGCTTCGATAACCATCTCGGCCGCATGGACCTGTTCATCATTTTTATCGTAGTGCGGCGAAAAACGACCCTGCTCATCAAATATAGAAAGTACTTTCCAGGTTTTCAGGCCCTTGACCTTCTTGCCGCTGGTCACCACTTCCTGGGGGCCGCGCGCATCAAAAATATTGATCCCCTCTTCCAGTGACTCCCTGATCTCTTCAGGGTCGGCCAGGAACTTTTCCATAGGCTCCAACGCCGTCACGGTCATGTCGATCTTTCCATATTTCTGCATCTGCAGACGCGCGAGACTGCGCGAGATATCCATGGCTACATTGCCGCCCCCGACAACCACTGCTGATTTGGGCACATCAATAGAAGCTCCATCAGTGATCAGTTTGAGCAGGTCAACGGCACGGCGAACATCGGCATGATCACTTCCAGGAATGCGGGTTGAACGTCCAACCCACAGGCCAATGGCAAGCACAACAGCGTCATTGTCTTTTTCCAGATGAGCCATGCTGATCTTGTCGCCAATACGTGTGTTGTAGTGAATCTTTACCCCCATAGACTCAACAACCTCGACATCGCGATCCAGCATGTCATAAGGGAGTCGGTATTCGGGGATACCATAACGAGTCATGCCACCTGCTGCTGATTCTGACTCGTAAACGTTTACCTCATGGCCAGACCGCGCCAGGTCATAGGCTGCAGTCAGTCCGGCGGGCCCTGCGCCTATAATCGCAACTTTCTTACCACTAGGAGTAATGGCCCTGCCCCGAGATGCAATCTCCTTGACACGTTCATGCCCGACTGAGTCCATCGCATAACGCTTGAGCCAGCGTATCGCAATGGGCTCTCCTCTGTGACCAATCGAACAGGCATCTTCGCATCGATGGGTGCAAACGCGACCACAGGTGTGGGAGAACGGATTGGTTTCATAAATCTGACGAATTGCCTCTTCGAGATCATCCTTCCAGATGGAGCGTATATAACCGGGTGCATCCATATGTGTAGGACAGGCATCGTGGCACATGCCGCACTGTACGCAACGTGAGGCCTCAATTATGGCCTGTTGTTTATCGTAGCCTTCGACAATCTCATCAAAGTTATCGATGCGTGACTCGGCTGACATCTCATCCATGATCTGACGGGAAGGATCCACGAGGTCAGAGTCGGCACTCTTGCCCCAGCCCGTAGCAAACGATTCATTGTGCATGCCATTCGGATTAGGAAGAACAAAGTAGCTATCCAGCTCATCATCATGACAGGTATGAACATACTCACGTGACAATGAGATTGAACCAGTTGGGCAGAGGTCAACGCACAAAGCACACCAGCAGCATCGCCCATAATCGATGGCGGGCCTGAGATTACGGACACCCCTGACCGGGTCATTGGGCAACTCAGGTATCTCCACCATGGTGATGGCCGCATTATCACAGACCTTCTGGCAGGTGCTGCAGCCCACGCACTTCTCCCAGTCATTGAGATGGAATCCTCGGTAGATATCCGAGGCTGGCCTTGGGCCCAGAGGCTCTGTCACCGGCTTGCGACCAAAGAACTGCAGGTTCTTTAATGGATTAAGGAAACTACCTCGGGACTGGTGCTTGATATCAGTCATCAGCGATCCACCTCCGGGGGACAGGCATCGAGAGAAAACATGATCTGGGCAATATCTTCCAGGCGCGCGCCAACGGACAGGTTTTCCAGAACCTGCACAGCATGGGTAGATGAGGCACCACGAATATGCACGCGATAGGGCTTGTCGCCACCATCAGAGACCACGTACCAACCTAGCTCACCCTTGGAGGATTCCACGCGTTGATAGGTCTCGCCCTCGGGTACGTTCCAGGCCAGCGGGTTAGGTATAGGACAGCGAATCGGCGTATTGATTGATCCTATCTTTTCGAGAACCTGCCGCACGATACTAATGCTCTGCTTAAGCTCCTGGCGACGTACCAGGGCCCTGGCCCAGGCATCGCCCGATTTCTCAGTCGGAATCTCAAAGTCGATCTGATCGTAGACCAGGTAGGGGTCATCACGACGGACATCGAACGCCAGTCCTGTAGCACGCAGGTTTGGACCGGTTACGCCCCATTCCAGGGCCTGTCTTGGCGTCATGGGACCAACGCCCGTAGCACGATTGACAAATACTGAATTAGTAAACAGCAGATTGTCATAATCCGGCAGTCGTGACTCAATATAGTCCATCACTTCGGAGACACGTTTTTCGAAACCCTGGGGGATGTCACGTCGGACACCACCGGGAATGTTAAAGATGTGGTAGACGCGCCCACCGGTAAATTCTTCAAACAGATCCAGGATCAGGTCGCGATCGGCAACGCCCCAGTAACTTGGGTTATACATGCCAGTGGTAGCCGCATGGCCCCCAAAGGTGAACAGATGCGATGCGATCCGCGACAACTCGAGCTGCATAACGCGTAACCACTGTGCGCGCTCTGGCACCTCGAGTCCACACAGGTCTTCAATGGCCAGACAATAGGCCACTTCCATCGGGACCGGGTCGGGCACACAGATACGTGGCGTGATAGCAATGTTCTGGATCCACAACCGCCCTTCCATGAGTTTTTCAAATCCACGGTGCAGGTAACCGGCATCCGCCTTGCCTTCTATAACACGGTCGCCACTAAGGCGTAGCTTGAAGGCATAGTTACCCTCAATTCCAGGATGGTTCGGACCGATATTGATCTCGTATTCGTAACTGGGGGGCTGATGCTTGGCCTGATAGTTTTCCGGTCTCATGACTGATCTTCCCGATCGCGACGGCTAAAACGTTGTTCGTCGGGGCGTATGGCTATTCCACCTCCATTGGCCTCGGCCTCTTTTAGCCAGTCTGGCTGATAATCCTGCCAGCCAAAGTGGTCATTAACATAGGCCTCGGAATCGAAGTCCTTGCGCATCGGGGGTGGACCATCCCACTCGGTAAGGATGAACTTCTCCATGTTAGGGCTGCCCTCAAAATACAGGCCGAACATCTCATGGATATCACGTTCAAAAAATCCAGCCGGGTGAAACAGGTCATAGACCGAGACATAAACGCCGGGGTCACGCGGAATGCGTGTATGTGCCGAAACCAGTGACTGCATCTCGTAGGACCACAGGTGATACACCAGTTCGAACTCATCGGACTTCGGCCAGTCCACGCAGGAAATGGAAGACAAATGCACATAACTGGCCTTGCCCTGCAACAGTTCCAGCAAAGTGGGCAATGCCTCCGAGGCAATATCGATTCGAATACGGCGCTCGCTCTTACGCTTGAACTCTATGATCTCAATATCTTCGAGTAACCGGTCAAGCCATTGGGTCAGTTCCTTGCTCATCGATTAATCCTGTTTGACCAGTTTGCCAAACTGGATCTCCATGCGTAGCGGCTCAAGAGGCTGTTGATGTTGCTGTAACAGGGCGGTGTGTTCACCTTCCGTTTCCGGGCCGGCTAGTCCGTAATGTTTTGCTTCAGCAATTACATCGGTTGGTGTCTGCCAGTCTTCACCAAACAGCTTTTGCTGATTAGCAAGATAAAAATCATAGCGCTCGTAATAGTCCTTCCAGGCATTGGCCTGGCCGGCCTCGATATCACCCTGGAGCTGGCGCATACCCTCTATGACTGCCTCGGGTCTGGGCATGCAACCCGCGATGTAGAGATCTACCGGCAGGTAATCGTTTAATTTCTTTGCCGTAGCGTAACTCTGCCAGTACATGCCACCATTAACGGTGCAGGAACAGATACCAATGACATATTTCGGAGAGGGCATCTGCTCGTAAGTCAGGATGACGCGCTTGAGCGTTTTGACTGAAACGTAGCCTGTGATCAGAAGAATATCGGCCTGCCTGGGCGTCACCATGGGCTGAATGCCGAGGCGCTCCATATCGAAGCGTGAAGTCATGGCAGGTGGGAGTTCGATCGCACCGCAACCTGTGCAGTAATGCAACATGAAAAGCGATTTCGACTGGCAAAAACGCGTGAACTCATCGAACACGCTAGCGAGGGGATTGGTCCGCTTTTTCTTATCCTCGACAACCGCAATATCGTTTATAGAACTCATATTGGTAACCTCAGTGCATGACGAAGGCAAGACCAATCAGGCCCAGCATGACCGGCCATTTCCAGACCAGTCTGACCAGGTCCTCGGTCTTGTATCGAGGAAACAGAAACGCGATCGACATCGGTATCGCAACAACGGCAAATACCTTGGCCAGGAAGGTGATCCAGTTTTCGCCGCCGCCCAGAAACAGGCTGACATAGATCACGCCTGCGGTGTACAGCTGGAAGCATTGCATGACGAACAATCCGCCCAGATACTTGCCGCTCATTTCAACCATGGGGCCTGTCGCTATCTCGGCCGGGGCCACGTAGATTTCAAAAGGCTGCTTGCCGAGCATGGCCTGCAGGGTAAACAGGCCGGCAATCGCAAGGAATGGATATTCCATAATACCCCAGGTAGCGATGCCACCCGCCTGCTGCATGGCGATAACATCAACGAGGTTGGTGCTACCTACATGCCAGGCAACACCAAAAATGACGATGACGAAGGGAATGTCGTAGGCCAGCATGGCCGTCAATGCGCGAGAGATACCGATTGATCCATTGGGATTGGCGCACTGACCAACACCCAGAGCCAGCCCCAGCGATGGAATCATCATCACGTAAGCCAGCGTAATCATGCCACCCTTGCTGGCAATGCCATCCATGCCTGGTACAGGCAAAAGGGTTTCTGCAGCTATGTAACCGCCTACTGCCATCACGATACCGATCTCATGGATCAGGCCATGCGAGATCTGGGTATCCTTTGAATACAATTTGACAATGTCATACAGCGGCTGGAAGAACGGCGGGCCCACCCTGCGCTGTAGCCTGGCGCCGATACGGCGCATCATCAGGACCATCATGAGGCCCACAATGAATGCAACCAGGGGCATCAGGGTTAGCTCGATAAAGATTTCTGTCATATGCATTACATGACCACCCATGACATAGCCAGGACCGCGACGACCAGCATGTAAAAGGCAGGATGTACAGTTCGATACAGGCCCTGCATACCCAGTGAAACAAACGAGACACTCGACATCACAGCTGACTCAAGGAAAGTAAAACTGCTGCGGTACCAGGGCCCTATGAGATTCATCAAACCCGCATAGAAATTATCGCTGTAGTGATAGCGGTTGTCTGCGGTCAGGAAATGTCCCCCGGCATAATTATCCAGCGGATGGATGCGCTTTGATTTACCGCCTGACATAAACACCAGCCAGCCAATAAAGAAGCCCGCAAACAGGACGCCTACGACCCAGAGCATATCCAGGCTGCCTGTATCGGTCTCTACACCCCCCAGGATGTAATTTAGTGGCGCGAGCCCCACTGCAGACTGGGCAGATGCCACCCATTCGAGAACCAGCCCCGGCGCAACGCCGGTGACAAATACGATGATCACTAGGATCAACATGGGCACCATCATACTTAACGGCGCCTCTCGGACCTCGGCATGTTCTACACGCAACTGTCCAAGGAACATGTTGTGAATCAGCTTGTAGACCGAAAGAATCGTTCCCAGTGTTCCTATCACCGAGGCAACGAACAACAATGGCATACCCTCAACCATTAACGATCTGTAGACCAGCCACTTCGACACAAAGCCGTTCATGGGTGGAATGCCGGCCAGGCCAATAATGCCAACCAGCATCACCATGAACGACAGCGGCATTCGCGTGACCAGCCCACCCAGACGGTTGAGATCAGCCGTCCCGGTCCTGTGGATGACGGCAAAGACTACGAATACCAGAGCCGCCTGGTAAGTTGCATAATTGAAGACATGCATGAGCCCACCAGCCGTGCCCAGCTGGTTGAATGTCATCAGACCAAGCAGCATATAGCCGCCCTGCCCGATCCCATGCCAGAAAAGCAACATACGCGCGTCATTTTGTTTAAGGGCGGTAAAGGTAGGCAGAATTATCGTGAAAGCTGCGATCCAGCCAATCAGATCCGTGAGATCCATGAACGTATAAGGAATATCGATCGCAGAAATATGCGCAAGCCCGATGAGCTGCACCAGCACCACGACAATGGCATAAAGCCCCATCCGTGATGAAATCGCCCCGAGGAATGCCGCGCCAGGTCCCGGTGTCAGTGTATAAGCCCTGGCCTGCCAGAGATGAAACGGCAGGACCGCCATCTTGATACCAAAGCCAATACCGAATAACAGCACCAGACTGATGACCTGTGCAGTCCCCAGGCTGGGCACTACATCTATTAATGCCTGGTATGACAATGAACCTGCCAGGTTATAGACCAGGCCCAGTCCAGCCAGGATTGCCATCGCTCCACCCATTGCATAGGTGATGTAACGCAGCCCGGCCTGCAGGGCAACACCACCGGCAGCAATCATCAGCAGGAAGCTTGCCCAGCTGACCAGCTCCCAGCCAATGAACAGGGTAATGAAATCACCACTGGCCAGAAGGACCAGCATGGAGAAAACATTCATGGCCAGGGCTACATGGAACAGGGTTGTGTTACCGCCCTCTTCACGGAACTTGCGTAACCAGTCACCCGCAGCAAACCAGCTGCTCAGGAAAGCGGCGCCCACCGTGATCACAGCGAAGAACCATGACAGTGCATCAAAGCGCCAGGTGAGTTCCGCATCCAGCAGGTTAAGACTCAGACTGGAACTGACGACTTCTCCACCATAGGCCAGATCAGCCAGCTTCCAGATACCAAGAAGCTGAATCCCATAGAGCACAACGGCATGCCAGCCTACAACACGAATACGCCCAAAGAGCAGCAGGTACAGTACCGTAATCCCGGAAAACAGCAGCAGGGTATCAAGTTCAGTCATCACTTAGCCCCCGGGATTGAAATGCCGTCAGGAAAGACTGTCGTGATATAGCTCTGGACATCAACCGCCTGGGTGCTGGCCTGATCCAGTACAGTGGATACAGGTCCCAGCAAAAACATGCCAACAAGCAGCGCCCCACCCATGACAGAACTTATCATCAGGGAAGCTGTTGGGTGTGACTCAGGGGCTTGCCCTTCACTGCCCTGATACATGCGCATAAGGATACGTACGAAGTAGTTCGCCTCGATCACGGTCGCAACCAGGACGACACCCAGGGCCAGTAGATAGGCGTCATTACCCGCACTGGCCAGCCCTGAAACCAGTATGAGTTTTGCCCAGAATCCTGGCAGTGGTGGTACACCAATGAGTGAAAGGACAAAGAGGACAAAAAGGACTGCGGCTATGGGTGAACGTTTTGCTGCACCAGCCAGGCCACTGATAGACCCACCCCATCGATCCATCAGGACAAACAGTCCGGGCTTAACCAGCATGTGATGAAGTGCTATAGCCAGCCCTGCTAAGACACCGGCCTTACCCGGGATCGAGAAGGCTACGAAAATCATGCCAAGCTGCCCTATCGATGAATAGGCCAGTACGCGTGCAAGATCCCTGGAACGCCATGCAGCCAGTTCACCGCTAATAACACCGATCATACCCAGCACAAGGAGGAATAGCTGCGCTTCCGTGTCCGGGAAGATCAGCACCATGATTCTTACAATCATTAGCACGGCCAGTTTTGAGACCAGGCCGGCCAACAGGGCTGTCATCTTTCTGGGCGCAGTCGCATAGACCTCTGGCACCCAGGTATTGACGGGAAAGAGCTCAGCCTTGACCCCAACGCCAATCAGGATGAAAGCAAACGCCACCAGGCCTGTTGGATTATTCAGGGTCTCTGGGCCTATATCAGCAAGGTGCGCCAGGTTCAGGGTGCCGGTCAGCGTATAGATCAGGGCAATGCCTACAAGGGTCAACACCGAGCCTATACCGCTAATCAGCATGTATCGGAAAGTGGCCACCTGAGCAGCCCCGGTACCGGTCAATGTCACAAGTCCGAAACTGGCCACAGCAACGAGCTCATAAAAGACATAGAGGTTAAACAGATCGCCTGATAAAGCGAGACCACTGGAGGCTGCTGCCAGTAGCAACATGAGAGAATAAACGCGTTCATTTTTCGCATCCTCCCAGGGCCATAGCAATAGCATTAGTACGGGAACAGCAATAGCAAATATCATCGCCATCTGATCCACGTAGAAACTGATGCCTAGTGTTGGCAGAAAACCACCAAGGGCGAAGGCGTATGCCGTGCCGACCACATCGGGCCAGAGTGTGAGCAGTAACCCAAGAGTGAAGACCATTACAGCAGGACCGGCCAACCAGGCCAGCGGCTTTGAAAACCTGGCCAGTACGGGTATCAGGAAAGCGGTGAGCAAGGGTAGAGCTACTACAAGAATCACCTGATTCATGGGCCCTTACCCTCCTCAGTCAGCCTTGTCACAAGAGAAATCGGCCTTTCCCCGGCGGGAGCATCCTGGCTACTCGGCAAATCAATATTGGCAGTATTGGCGATATCCTTTTCCATCAGGCCCAGAAGCGCACGCATATCCAGGGTTCCGTAATGCTGATATATCCTGATGACTACGCTCAGGGCCAGGGCCTGGATACCAACACCGATGACAATGGCCGTTAGCACCATAGCCTGAGGAACCGGGTCAACCATCACGCTCGGCATAACCCCTTCAATAGCAATGGGTGCATCTGCCCCAAATCGAAATCCGGAGAGTACCAACAGCAGATTTGCTCCCGACTCTGCGATCACCAGGGCAAGAATGATCCTAAAAAGGTGACGTGACAGCACCAGACCGAGTACGCCTATCGTGATCAGGCCAATTGCACCTGTGTAGAGAATGAAGTCCAGGCTCAGAGTCATTGCCCATCCTCCGTTTCTGACAGATGCGCCAGCAGGCCAGCCAATTCAGCCCCAACCTTCATACCGACAGCCATATACAGCAAAGGCAAGGTTCCAGCAGACATGAGCGTAGCAAACTCGCCATGGCTGAGCAGAGGCTGAAGAAATTCCTTGCCCTGGAATAAGGCCATAAGGCCGATCCCAATGAAGATGGTTCCAGCCAGTCCCTCAATGAGTGTGATAATGCCATGATCCATCCCGCTGCCTGGCCGTGCCAGAAGCGGTACAAAGAAAGCTGCCGCAAGGATAACCCCACCCTGGAATCCACCTCCTGGGGTCAGGTGTCCATGCAGGATGATGTAAAGCCCGACCACGAGCAGAAGTGGAAACAGCAGGTCTCCGCCTGTCTTCAGGATGAATCCAGCTTCTTTTTCGCTACGCATTCTCTTGTCAGAATGGCCCAACACCAGTCCGGCAGCGGTAGCTGCAGCAAACAGAATGGATAACTCGCCAAGCGTATCAATGCCTCGATAGGCGAGGACGACCGAGGTGACAAAGTTAGCTGCCCCGACCTCGCTGCGGGCCGCCTGCTGGATGCCCTGCCCCACCAACATCGGTGCCTGCCCCAGTTCCAGTGCGCTCATCAACGTAAAGAGGAAAAATACAAGTCCGCCAGTAAACAGAAGTGATATCAGCGCCCTCATATCTTGTCATCCTTCTTGCCGTCTGCTTCCTCTTTCCACAACCCAAGTTTCTTGATACCGAGGGCTAGGATCAGACTGCTGAATCCTGCACCAACCGTGGCTTCGGTCATAGCAACATCAGGTGCACGCAGTAAGACGAACAACACAGAGACCGCCAGAGAAACTACGGATGCAGCCGCTACTGCTGCAACATGACTTTTCATGATTAGTACGGCAAGCGCACAAGAAAGCATGACAATAACAATCAGGAGAACCAGCCAGGTCATTTCACATCCTCCTGGGCAGTTGCCTTGTCATCAGGGTATCTGCTTTTTTCAGATGTCCACGGACTGATGCCAGACAGGTAAAGCGCGTGTGCAATAGTTGAAGACCCAACAGGATTGGTAACCAGGATAAAACCCAGGATCACAAGCAATTTCGACCACCACCCCGGGAAGAGTATCGCCAGGCCTACGAGGAAACTGAGGGCTCCAAGCGTCGCTGCTTTTGTACCCGCCTGTATCCGGCTAAACACATCTGGCATGCGAACAAGACCGAGGGCTCCAAGGAACATGAACAGTGAACCAGCGAGGAGAAAGATATCGGCAACAATTCTCATCGATCAGTGCCCTCGATTGCCCTTGCGAGGGCGACGACACCGACAAAGGCGAGTGTCCCATATACCAGCGCAACATCCAGATAGACAGGGTTGGCGAACCAGGCAGCCAGACCTGCCATGCCTGCGGTGGTAATCACAGCCAAGGTATCCGCTGCAACAATTCGATCACCTGCGGTTGGACCCACCAGAAGTCGAATCAACCCAAGGACTACTGAAAGTCCTACAAATATCAGGGTAACTTGTTCAATGCCATTCAGGCTCATTTCAGGAACCCCCTGATGCGACGCTCAAATCCTTCTGCAATTGAACGGGTTTCCTGATCAAGGTCCCTGTCCTTTGGGCTATCTATCCAGTGAACAAGCAGATTTTGTTTCTGAACCCTGACAGTCAAAGTGCCAGGTGTCAGAGTAATTGAGTTGGCTAGCAACATCTTACCCAGGTCGGACTGAAGACTGGTTTGCACTTCAATCAGGGATGGGTTAATTGGCAGGCTTGGAGATATGATCCTTCTGGCCATGTCCAGGTTTGCCCTGACCAGGCTAAAAAGAAAATACCCCAGGTAGGTCGCCATATGGATTAACGCATCAGGTCTGACTATCAGACCATCCAGCATGGCAGCACGTTTGAAAGAAATTATTGTTACCAGTAAAGCAACCAGTAAACCCGCACCTACCTCCTGCAACGCGAGACTTCCAACAAGGAGCATCCACAGAAAAAAAGTTACGCCGAATAACAATAATGCACGTACAGCGGGATTATCTTTTCTCTTTAAATCGTTCACAAATATCTCAATCCTGAATGTAAGTGCATTCTGTCATTCTTTTTTGAAGGCATGAATCGAGCCAGATTCCTTAAAACGGCTGAGACAATACCTATGCTTTATATGAAGTTTTGATTATAACCTCTTGTAAACACGCACCAAATCATCGTCATCAGGAACTGGCTCTTCGACAAAACCAAGTTTACCCATTAATCCTCGCATAGGTCTGTTCTGGTTTAGAACCTCACCTTCGAGCATCTTTAACCCCCTGTTCTTTGCAGTTTTCATGAGCGCTTGCATCAACTTGGTGCCTATACCTTTGCCCTGGTAGGCATCAGCGACGACGAGGGCGAATTCCGCGCTATCCCCGTCAGGATTGGTCACATAACGCGCCACGCCGAGTTCGGTCGTACCAGTGGGCCGCTCTGAGATCGCAATAAAAGCCATCTCACGGTCATAATCGATCTGGGTAAATCGTGCCAGCATCTCTGGAGTCAGTTCCTGCATGACGCGCATAAAACGGAAGAATCGTGACTGCTCTGAAAGATTGCGGACAAAGTCCTGCTCGATATTTGCGTCTTCGGGCTTGATGGGCCGCACGATCACATTCAAGCCAGAAGGCAAATGCCAGGATTCTTCCAGCTCAGATGGATAGGGATGGATTGCCATGTGCTCATAAGGCATCAGGTTCTTGGAGCGCTCCACCTTAATGCGCCCATCTACAGCCATGACGCCACGCTCATCGACAATCAGAGGGTTGATATCAAGCTCCAGCACCTCTGGCAGATGACTGACCAGATCGGAAATTCTCATCAGTGTATGCATCAATGCTTCTTCGTTAACGGCCGGCATATTACGAAAGGCCTTGATCAGCTTACCTGCCTTGGTGCGAGACAACATGCGGTTAGCCACACTACGATTCAGGGGCGGCAATCCAACGGCCTTATCCTGAAGTATCTCTACCATGGTACCGCCCATGCCAACACTAATTGCCGGTCCAAACACAGGGTCACGAACAACACCAACGAGTAACTCTCGCGCATGGGCTGAGCGGTACATTGGCTCAACCGTCATGATGACCTCTTCGACCTCAGGGTTCTGCGCCTTCACAGATTCCTCAAGCTCAATAAAGTTTTCTCGCACTGACTGGGCCATAACAATATTCAGCCGCACACCGCCAATATCGGATTTATGGCTAAACTCTGCCATATTGACCTTGAGCACGACCGGGTAACCCAACGATTCAGCAGCTATCAGTGCCTCCTGAGCGGAACGCACCGTGATAGTCGGATTTACCGGGATATGAAAAGCCGCCAGCACTGACTTGGACTCCTGCGCAGTCAGGGTCTTTCGACCTTCTGCCATCACGCCCTCGATGATCATCCTGGCGCCACTCACATCCAGCGGCGTATCGCCAGGCACAGGCACTGGCGCCTGCATTAACAGCTTCTGGTTCTGATGAAACTTGGCCATGAAGCTAAAGGCACCCACGCCCATTTCCGGTGTATTGAAATGAGGAATACCCGCTTTTGCGAAAAGCCTCCTGGCTTCCTGAACTCGGTCACCACCTGTCCAGGCTGCCAGTATTGGCTTATGGGTCTTTTTAACGGCCTCGATAACCTGTTCTGCCACCTTCGTAGGCTCGGTTGTAGCCTGCGGCGTGAGGATGATCAGCACGCCATCCACGCTACGGTCTTCAAGACAAATACGGACAGCATCCGCATAACGGCTGGGATCAGCATCCCCAAGGATATCGACCGGATTGGCTCGCGACCAGTGCGCAGGGAGCACCTCATCCATCTTATTGATGGTCTCCTCGCTTAAATCAACCAGGGATACACCCAGGTCTTCGGCCCGGTCAGTAGCCATAACACCAGGGCCTCCGGCATTGGTAACGATTGCCAGCCGGCTTCCCCTGAAGCTGGTATTCGCCGACAGAATGCGCGCCGCTGAGAACAGATGTGAGATGGTATACACGCGAACCACACCTGTACGCTCAATGGCAGCATCAAACACATCATCACCGCCCACCATGGCACCGGTATGCGACATGGCTGCTTTCGAACTGGCTTCATGCCGTCCCGACTTGATCAGAATTACCGGTTTAATGCGTGCGGCGGCCTTAAGACCACTTAAAAAGGCCCGGGCATCATTCAGGCCTTCCACATACAGCAAGATGCTGCTGGTCTGAGGATCCATAGCCAGATAATCCAGCACTTCGCCAAAATCAATATCGGCAGCATCCCCGACCGAGACCACCGCAGAGAATCCAATACCCTGAGACTTCGCCCAGTCGAGTATTGCCGTACAGATAGCACCTGACTGTGAAACCAGCGCCAGCTTGCCTGAGTGCGCGCTGTCGTATCCAAAAGTCGCATTAATTCCATTTAATGGGCGCATAATGCCAAGACAGTTTGGACCGATGATGCGAATGCCGTAGCGACGAGCAACCTCAAGCATTTCCTTTTCTAATAGCTGCCCCTGTTTACCCGCTCCAGCCTCACTAAATCCCGCGGAAATTACTACTACATTACGGACATTCTTTTCACCACAGGACCGCAGGATATCAGGCACTGTCGCGGCAGGAGTGGCAATGACAGCCATTTCGACCTGATCGGGTACTGCGCCAATCTCCGGATAACACGCCTTACCTAGTATTTCTTCATATCTTGGGTTAACCGGGTATAGCCTGCCCTTATAGCCTGCCTCGATCATGTTATAGAGCAGACGATGGCCTACACTACCCTCCTTAGTTGATGCACCAATAATGGCCACTGCTTGCGCCGAAAAGAAAGGACTCAGATAGTGTTGCGTCATTAGTATTTAACCCGTGATAAAGTGCCGTCTGACACTCTAGCCTGTAAAGTTTAAAAGAATATGACTTTCGGTCTTATCAGCCATAATGATTGTCTACGCCATCTAGCTCCAGAAAATCATCCAGAAGCTGCGGGGCGTATTACAGTTATCCAGGACCAGCTCATCGCTCAGGGGCTGGACATCCTGATGCCCTACACTGAGGCGCCATTAGCAACAGCTGAGCAACTCAAACGCGTACATAGCTCAGAACATGTTGAACACATGTTTGCCCTGGCTGAATCAACAGAAGAATTCTGGCTAGACCAGGACACACTATTCACTGCCGACACGCTCAAAGCTGCACGACGCGCCGCCGGGGCCTGTATCAAGGCTGTTGAACTGGTCATGGAAAGCGATGTTAGACATCAGTTCTGCCTTGTACGCCCTCCTGGTCATCATGCGGAACGCAATCGCGCCATGGGCTTTTGTATATTTAATAATATCGCTGTTGGTGCTGCTCATGCACTAGAAACATACAATCTCAGCCGCATAGCCATTATTGATTTTGATGTTCACCATGGCAACGGAACTGAAGACATATTCAAAAATGAACCGCGTGTTCTGTTCTGCTCCGCATTTCAACATCCCTTCTACCCAGAATACCCTTTTGAGACAGAAAGCGATCACATTATCAACGTGCCCTTGCCCGCCTACACGGGCAGCAAGGAGTTCAGAGATGCGATCACAAAAACGTGGCTGCCCGCCCTGGATACTTTCAAACCAGAACTTATGCTGATCTCTGCTGGTTTTGATGGCCATGTCTCAGATGACATGTCTCAGTTCATGTTGACCAACCAGGATTATGCATGGCTTGGAGAGCTACTAACCAAAGTCGCAAAAACGCATGCCGGTAATCGACTGGTTGCCGTACTTGAGGGTGGTTACAATCAGGACACACTCGCAGGAAGCGTTCTAGCCTTTCTACATGAATACTGGAAAAGCTAAAGCCCCATGAGTATGCAGATATGAAATTTAGCGAATTTAATGACCAGTCCGCCCTCATTATCACCTCCTATGACAATGATCATATAGTGATCAATGAGCGGCCTTACTATTCCAGCCTGGTAATCACACATCAGCAAACTGATCCCGACTGGGCTCCGGCCAAGCCATCAGATATTAGCATTGATACAATCAAAGAGTTGCTCGATTACGAACCGGAAATCATCTTGCTCGGCACTGGCAGTAAAACCGTGTTTCCGGAACCTGAGGCCATAGCCCTGTGCGCTCAGGCAGGGGTAGGACTTGAAGTCATGGACAGCCCCTCTGCCTGTCGCACCTACAACGTATTGTTATCAGAGGAACGCGAGATAGTCGCCGGTCTGCTGCTGCCCGGCGCGTAGCATTTAAAGCAGGGTCTCTTCGCTAAAGCCCTTGCTCTCAAGGATTTTACGCAGGCGTTTCAGTGCATCCATCTGTATCTGGCGAACACGCTCACGTGTAACACCCAGCTCGTTGCCAACCTCTTCCAGGGTTGCGCGCTCAAAACCATGCAGACCGAATCGACGCACAATCACTTCTCGCTGTTTTTTGTCGAGCTCTTCCAGCCAGGTATCAACATAAGAAATAATGTCTTCGTCCTGAATCAGCATGTCAGGCTCAAGACACTGCTCATCAGGAATGATGTCAAGCATGGGCCGATCATTTTCCTTGCCAATACTGACATCTACAGAAGTGGCTCTTTCTGTCAGGGAAAGCAGCTTCTTGATATCACCCAGGGGCTTATCAAGGTGAGTTGCCACTTCTTCCTCTGTAGGCTCAGAGCCCAGCTCCTGGGTCAGCTGCCTGACAGCCCGCATATAACTGTTCAGCTCTTTGACGACATGTATAGGCAGGCGAATGGTGCGTGTCTGGTTCATCAGGGCCCGTTCTATGGTCTGCCTTATCCACCAGGTCGCGTAGGTAGAAAAACGAAACCCTCTTTCCGGGTCAAATTTTTCAACGGCCCTGATTAAACCGAGATTACCCTCTTCAATGAGGTCCAGCAGCGGCAGCCCCCTGTTCATGTAACGGCGTGCAATTTTAACCACCAGACGAAGATTGCACTCGATCATACGTTTTCTACCACGCTCGTCACCCTTTCGGGCAAGGCGTGCGTAATAGACTTCTTCTTCGGGGGTTAATAAGGGGGAAAATTCAATTTCTTTGAGATAAAGGCGGGTCGCATCGAGATCCTTGCTAGTAACCTCCCCGGCCTTGAATTTGACTGCCTCCTCTTTCTCTGCCTCAGAGTCATCATCTGTAACTTCAACCTCAAGTTCTGCCGATTCCTCTTCAGACTCGGCTTCAGCTAACTCAGTGGTTTCCGACATCAGTGACTCGGCTTCCTTTTCGAGTTGCTGCTCCTGTTCTACCACCCTCGTCATAAGCTCTCCTTGGTTATAGAAACTAGCGCCTGGGGAGATAACCTAACGGATTAACTGGTTTGCCATTCCGTCTTATCTCAAAATGAAGCATGGTTCGGTCTGCACCTGTATTACCCAGTTCGGCAATTTTATTGCCGCGCTTCACCCAGCTGCCTTCTTTCACCACAATCTTTTTATTATGTGCGTATGCGCTGAAATAATTATTATTATGCTTAATGATGATCAGCTTACCGTAGCCCTTAAGACCAGAACCACTGTACACCACCTTACCTTCAGCTGCTGCAACTACAGGTTGCCCGCTTTTACCAGCGATATCAATCCCCTTCTTCCCAGGTTGTGACGCGCTGTAACTACTTATGACCTCACCTGTAGTCGGCCAGCCCCAGCGAATTTTCCCACTGGGATAACGGCCTTTATCCACACTTGCCGTTGATGGGGCTTTTTTAGTGCTTTTCGCCGTACTTGTAGAGCTTTTCGTGCTCGGCTTCTTAGTAGTACTTGTGGAAGACCTGGATACCGATGAACTTGTTCTGGATTTACTGGACGAGACGTAATTGCGGGGACTCAGCCAGAGCTCCTGGCCTTTATAAATACGATAGGGAGGACGAATACCATTCCATCGGGCAACATCCTTGTAATCGAGACCATATTTCCAGGAAATGGAATACAGGGTTTCACCCTTACGCACCTTGTAGGTGGAAACGTTATAGTTTTTGTGGCCAGTATTACCACACCCAACTACGAAGGCCAGCAATACTACAGCAGCAAAAATTCTGATTAATGCAGATATTCCCACAGTATCGCCAGAATAATAATAAGTCCTGCTGCGGACCAGCCGATCACTTCAATATAATGACGCAACTTCGGCTCTACAGTAGGTCCCAGCCACTTGATCAACCCTGCAACAAGAAAGAATCGCGCACCCCGTCCTACAAACGAGGCCAGAACAAAGGGCAGAAAACTCATGGAAAGCGCCCCGGCCGAGATCGTAAACAGCTTATAAGGAATAGGCGTAAAACCCGCCAGGAATACGACCCATACCCCCCACTGCTCGAACCATTCCTGAGCGCGATCATAAGAAGCTCCGTAAGCCGTCTGATAAATCCAGGGCTCGATGGCCTCGAGTGCAAAATAGCCGATCAGGTAACCAAGGATACCGCCAAGCACGGAAGTAATCGTTGTGACTAAGGCATAGCTCCAGGCGGCATTCGGTTTTGCCAGGCACATGGGGGCCAGCATGACGTCTGGTGGTATCGGGAAGAACGAAGATTCAGCAAAACTTAGCCCACCCAGATAACGCGGCGCATGTTTGTGCCCGGCCATCCTTAGAGTCCAGTCATACAGTGGAGCAAAAAGTTTCACTAAACTTCCCCTTTGCGAAGCGGTACGAAACTGACCGCCTCGAGTAATTGTTTTTCAAATTGTTTAGGTGTTCTGGTGATTTTCAGAAGCTGCTGTATACCATGACCCTCGCCAACCGGTATGACCATGCGGCCACCGACAGCCAGTTGCTCCAGTAAAGCCTGAGGCACTTCTTCAGGAGCCGCGGTGACAATGATGGCATCGAAGGGTGCACACTGTTTAAATCCCCAGCTACCGTCCGAGTAATACAACTGAGCATTGTTGATACGCAGATCTCTAAGCAGAGTTTTCGAGCGATCGTGTAAGGCCCTGATACGTTCTACGCTATATAGCCTTGGTACCAGCTGAGCAAGAATGGCCGCCTGGTAACCAGATCCTGTGCCAATCTCGAGCACCTTTTGCGGCACACCATCGGCAAGCAGTGCCTGCGTCATCAATGCCACAACATAAGGCTGCGATATAGTCTGGCTGTGCCCGATTGGAAGCGCAGTATCTTCATAGGCCCTGTGTGACAATGCCTCATCTACGAATAAGTGCCTTGGTGTTGAGCCAATAACAGACAATACACGCTCATCAGAGATACCTTCTTCACGTAGACGTTGAACCAGGCGATCCCTGGTTCGCTGCGAGGTCATTCCAATGCCTTTGACATTCCTCGGTGTCATAACTGCACATTACCAAGCCACTGATCAATATCCTTCAGGGCCTGATGCCGGGTCAGGTCGACCTGGATGGGTGTAACGGAGACATAACCGTTATTTACTGCATGGAAATCTGTGCCGGGCCCTGCATCCTGTTCCGGTCCTGCCGCACCTATCCAGTAGACCTGGCGGCCGCGTGGGTCGGTAGACTGAACCACCTCTTCTGAACGGTGCCTGTGGCCAAGACGGGTAGTTTTAAATCCCCTGAGCGCCTCACGAGGTAAATCAGGAACATTGATATTGAGAATGGTGTCAGCTGGCAGGGGGTTCTTGGACAAATGCATAAGTACAGACTTTACCACCATGGCCGCTGTCTCGAAATGGGCGGGGTCGAAACTGTTAATAGACACAGCTATTGCAGGACTACCAAGGAAGCGCCCTTCCATGGCCGCAGCAACGGTACCTGAATACAGAACATCGTCACCCATATTGGCGCCACTATTGATACCCGACACGACCATATCGGGTTCTTCATCGAGCAACGCCGTCACCCCCAGGTGTACACAGTCTGTAGGTGTGCCATTTACGCAGATATGCCCCTCTTCCGAGCTGCGCATTCTTAAGGGCCGGTCCAGGGTCAGCGAGTTGCTCGCACCACTACGGTCCCTGTCAGGGGCAATCACCGTAATTTCGCCAAGCTCCGCACAGGCCTTTGCCAGCCATTTCAGCCCCGGGGCCTGGCAACCGTCATCATTACTAAGAAGGAAATTCATCCGAACACGTGATCAATGGTTATACTATTAATTCAGGCATTATCCCCCGAAATGTCCCTATGACCAAACGCAGAATCGATGATGATGAAGCCGCCCTCTTCAGAGAAGCCGTCGGCGAGGTACGCCCGGTTCAGGATGACCGGATAGAAAAGACGCACCAGGCACCAAGTCCACACCCATCCAAACTCATTGAAGATGAAGAAAAAGCGCTGGAAGACTCGCTCTCGGATCATTATGACCCTGAGGAAATTCAACCCGGAGATATACTAAGCTTCAAACGCAGCGGCATTCAGAACCAGCAGTTTCGCAAACTTCGTAGCGGTCATTTCAGCGTACAGGCCGAACTGGACCTTCATGGATTTATTCTTGAGGATGCCAGGCGCGCCCTGCTCCAGTTCATACGAGAGAGCCAGAAATCAGGGTTCCGTGTGTTACGCGTCATACATGGCAAGGGGCACCGCTCTGCCAATACGGGCCCTGTACTGAAACCTATGGTCAACAACTGGCTCAGGCAATGCGATGAGGTGCTTGCCTTTCACTCTGCCCAGCCCAGGGATGGAGGCACAGGCGCTGTTTATCTTTTAATCAAAAGGCATACTGAATAGCCGGATATACAGGCCCTGGGCAGCTCTGCTTCAGGATTAGACAGGCACAGTATGGAAACAAGCTTCCCAAATGCGCATTGTTTGGTATAGTTCAGCTGATACTAATGTGACCAGATCACAAATAATAAGGCGTGAAAGCCACAATAATACTTGCCGGATATCACAGCAACCACTCGAGGTAGTCATGAAAAAAACTGCGCTTATTCTGGGCATGTCCGCCCTGCTGGCAACATCAGCCTCTTACGCTGACGGCCACAATAACGATCAGATGGTTAATGAAAGCCGCGCTGCCATCAAGCAGTTTGGCGGTCAGCTCAAGGGCGAGCTCCAAAAAGCCATGAAGGCTGGTGGCCCTGTTAATGCCATCCAGGTATGTAACGAAGTTGCTCCAGGCATCGCCGCCAGGATTTCTGAAGAAAAAGGCTGGGATGTTGCGCGTACGAGCCTTAAGACCCGCAACGCCGGCAATGCGCCCGACGCATGGGAAACCAAGGTGCTCACTTCTTTTGATGAACGCAAGGCCGCCGGTGAAGATCCAATGAAAATCGATTATTCAGAAATAACTGAAGTCGATGGCAAAAAGGCGTTTCGATATATGAAGGCTATCCCGACCGCCAAGGTCTGCCTGAACTGCCACGCAGCAGAGATTGATGCCCAGGTTGAAGCAAAGATCAACGCGCTCTATCCAGAAGATAAGGCACGTGGTTATAAAGAAGGCGACATTCGCGGCGCATTCACTATCATTCGTCCAATGTAAGAAACACAAACCTCGCCATGCCTAAAAAAGAAGCCGTAAGTGATTGCCTGAACTGTCCGATCCGCTCGGTCAGTATTTTTTCAGGATTTAGTCAGCAGGATATGCAAAATCTGGATATCCCCGTCTTCACTATGCGCTTTGAGGCTGGCGAGGTCTTTTATCAGGAAAATGACTCAACATTTGCTGCCTATACGATCAAGTCTGGCGTAGTCAAACTGGTCAAGGAACTAAAGAATGGCAAAAGCCAGATTGTCCGGCTGCTAACAACGGGTGACATATTTGGCTTCGAGGGCCTGATGGATACCCACTATCATCACACGGCCGTTGCCCTGAACGAGGCGCACGTCTGCCGGCTCAAACTCCCCGACCTGATTAGTGTTTGTCGTGCCAGTCCACATGTCCACGAGGCCATACTGCATCGCTGGGCACAGGCCCTGAAACAGACCGAAGACCTGCTCATTGAGCTGGGGACCAAGAAGGCCCATGAGCGCCTGGCTACATTTGTCATCAACTGGTGCCAGCATAGTGGCATCAATGGCTGGGCACAGCTACCGCTGACTCGCCAGGAACTAGCTGAACTACTAGGACTTACAGTGGAAACCGTTAGTCGCATCATGGCTGAATGGAAGCGTAACGGCTTCATGGAAGAGAAACAGGGCGCTATTCGACTCTCTGATGAAACAGATCTGACAAGGTTACTCGTTAAAATGACCTGACAGTTATGGCAGCTTTGGCATGCGCCATCTTGCCTGTATGTCATGACATATCCATTCCTTCCCCCCAGGAAACCGCATTAACCTGATCCGCGTCATGGGCACAGTTTTTGCTGTCCTTTAGTATCAATTTTTATAACAAATCATTACACCAACAACAGGAGTCCATCGACATGGCACATATTGTCATCATCGGCGCAGGAACCGGCGGTATGCCCGCCGCGTATGAAATGCGCGAAGCACTGGGCAATGAACATCAGGTCACCGTCATCAACTCTCAGGATTACTTCCAGTTCACACCATCCAACCCATGGGCAGCCGTAGGATGGCGCACGCGCGATGACATCACCTTCCCGATCAAGCCCTACCTTGAGCGTAAAGGCATTAATTTTATTGCTGCCACGGTTTCAAGCATTGATGCTGAAGGGAGCAAGCTCCAGCTAGATAACAATGAAACGCTGAGCTATGACTATCTTGTTATCATCACCGGCCCTCGTCTGGCCTTTGAAGAAGTTGAGGGCTCTGGTCCACATGGCGGCTTTACCCACTCCGTTTGTACCATTGATCATGCTGAGACTGCCTTTGAAGACTATAAGAAGTTTTGTGATGATCCAGGCCATGTCATTGTAGGCGCTATGCCATTTGCCAGCTGCTTTGGCCCTGCCTATGAGTTCGCCATGATCCTGGATACCGATCTTCGTAAGCGCAAGATTCGCGACAAGGTGCCCATGACCTTCATTACCTCTGAACCTTACATTGGTCATCTGGGTCTGGGCGGCGTGGGCGACTCCAAGGGTCTGCTCGAATCAGAAATGCGCAATCGCCATATCAAATGGATTACCAACGCAAAGACCACCAAAGTTGAAGACGGCAAGATGTTCGTTGAAGAATACAACGATGCCGGAGAAAAAGTTAAGGATCACGAGATTGAATTCAAGTTCAACATGATGCTACCCGCCTTTAAGGGTGTGGATGCCGTTGCCGCTGTTGAAGGCCTGTGCAATCCACGTGGCTTTGTCATGATTGATGATAAGCAGCGCAACCCTAAGTATCCCAACATCTATTCAGCCGGTGTTTGCGTTGCCATTCCGCCAGTTGAGGCTACCCCGGTGCCAACAGGCGCCCCCAAGACCGGTTATATGATCGAATCCATGGTCACCGCGATTGTACATAACATCGAGGAAGAGCTGGCTGGCAAGGAGCCTACGCACAAGGGTACCTGGAATGCCGTCTGCCTGGCTGACATGGGGGATACCGGTGCTGCCTTTGTCGCCCTGCCCCAGATTCCACCTCGAAACGTCAACTGGTTTGCCAAGGGCAAATGGGTACATATGGCCAAGATTGCCTTTGAGAAATACTTCATCCGCAAGATGAAAAAAGGCACCTCGGAGCCTCTGTACGAGAAGTACATCTTCAAGGCCCTGGGCATTGAGCGTGTCGAAAAATAAATAATTATTGAATCATCGAAGAAGCACGTCTTAATGACGGGCTTCTTTGTACCTGGAAATAAAAAAGGCCTCGATTAATCGAGGCCTTTTACTTCAGTGTTGAGAAGAATCAGATATTACGCATCAGATGGCTCTGCAGCCTCCTCCACCTTACCCGCTTCTTCAGCAATGGCCTTCATACTCAGACGGACACGTCCCTGCTTGTCAATTTCAAGTACCTTGACCTTAACCACATCACCTTCAGACAGCTTGTCACTTACGTTCTCGACACGCTCTTCTGAAATCTGAGAGATGTGTACCAGTCCATCCTTGCCAGGAAGAACGGTAACAAAGGCACCAAAGTCCATGATGCGGGCTACCTTGCCCTCGTAGATCTTGCCAACTTCGATATCTGCAGTGATTTCTTCAACACGCTTACGTGCTTCTTCACCAGCAGCCTTATCAACAGAGGCAATCTTGATAGAACCATCATCTTCGATATCGATAGACGCACCGGTTTCTTCAGTGATGCTGCGAATGGTTGCACCACCCTTACCGATCACATCGCGGATCTTGTCCGGATTGATCTTCATGGTGATGTAACGTGGCGCGAACTCTGACAGGTCTTCACGCGGCTTATCGATAACCTTGGCCATCTCGCCCAGGATAAACAGACGACCTTCTTTCGCCTGCTCCAGGGCAGCGTGCATGATTTCCTTGGTGATACCGTCAATCTTGATGTCCATCTGCAGTGCAGAAACACCTTCATTTGAACCGGCAACCTTAAAGTCCATATCACCGAGGTGATCTTCGTCACCCAGGATATCTGACAGTACTGCGAAACGGTTATCTTCCTTGATCAGACCCATGGCGATACCGGCAACTGGTGCCTTCAGAGGTACGCCTGCATCCATCAGTGAGAGGCTGGTGCCACAAACCGATGCCATCGAGCTTGAACCGTTTGATTCAGTGATCTCAGAAACAACACGCAGTGAATATGGATATTCAGCAGGATTCGGCATAACCGCCAGAACACCACGCTTGGCCAGACGGCCATGACCAATCTCACGACGCTTTGGTGAACCAACAAAACCGGTTTCACCGACACAGAATGGAGGAAAGTTGTAATGCAGCATGAAAGGATCTTTACGCTCACCTTCCAGGGCATCGATGATCTGCGCGTCACGCTGGGTACCCAGAGTGGTCACAACGATCGCCTGAGTTTCACCACGGGTGAACAATGCAGAACCATGAGTACGTGGCAAAACGCCAACACGTACCGAGATAGGACGTACGCTGCGCGTGTCACGACCATCGATACGGAGTTCACCGGCGAGGATACGACCGCGGACAGTCTTCTTCTCCAGCTTGCTAAACACGCCCTTCACTTCTTCAGCTGAAGGCGCACCTTCGGCATCAGTCGCAAAATGTCCGACTACCTGGTCTCGCAGTTCACCAACACGGGTATAACGCGCCATCTTTTCAGCGATCTGATAGGCCTCAGACAGACGATCACCGATATGTGCAGAAACGGCATCAATGAGTGCGGTATTTTCTTCAGGAGCCGTCCATTCCCAAGCAGGCTTGCCGGCTTCGGCAGCCAGTTCCTTGATCGCCTGGATAGCAATCTGCATCTGTTCGTGACCAAAGATCACGGCATCCAGCATGGTGTCTTCAGGCAACAGATCTGCTTCAGACTCGACCATCAGAACCGCGTTTTCAGTACCCGCAACAACCAGGTCCAGGCGAGATTCCTGAAGCTGACTAAAACTCGGGTTCAGAACGAGCTTGCCGTCAATGTGGCCAACACGTGCGGCTCCAATAGGACCCTGGAAAGGCATTCCAGAAATCGCCAGTGCCGCAGAGGCACCCAGCAGCGCTGGAATATCAGGATCAATCTCTGGATCCATAGATTTTACAGTCGCGATAACCTGAACTTCGTTGGTGAAGCCCTTGGGAAACAGCGGACGCAAAGGACGGTCAATCAGGCGTGAAGTCAGGGTTTCCTTCTCGGAAGGACGACCTTCGCGCTTAAAAAAACCGCCGGGAATACGACCGGCGGCATAAACACGTTCCTGATAGTTTACGGTGAGTGGGAAGAAGTCGCGACCAGGGTCTGCGTCTTTCTGTCCTACAGCTGTCACCAGCAGAGTGGTATCACCCATGCTGACCAGTACTGCACCATCTGCCTGGCGGGCAATTTCGCCCGTTTCCATGGTGACGGTATGCTCACCAAACTGAAAACTCTTTTTGATTATGGTCACTTGTATTTCCTGTCTGGATTAGCGGCGTAGACCAAGGCTTTCAATCAGTGCCTGGTAACGAGCCTGGTCTTTACTCTTAAGGTAGTCCAGCAGCTTGCGGCGGGAGTTAACCATTTTCAGCAGACCACGACGTGAGTGGTGATCGTGTTTATGTTTAGCGAAGTGATCAGTCAGGTCGTTGATACGTGCAGACAATAATGCTACCTGTACCTCCGGTGACCCGGTATCTGATGCACCGCGCTGATACTTAGCAACAATTTCTGCCTTCTGTTCAGCGTTAATAGACATCTTCTCTCCAAAGTTCCAGATTAAAGTTTAAAAAAAACGCCCCGCATTGGCGGGGAGTAGTAATAAGGGGGCGGATTCTAACACGAAAATCACCCCATTATCCATTAAAAATCAGCCGTTTCGGGGTTACCTGGTCATCCTCAAGAGGCATTCCGAGGCCAATAAATGCCTTCTCTCCCCTGTATAGCCTGTATAGCGACCCAGCTGGTCGCTTTTCGACCGCAACAGGCTGCCCGTGGGCGATCTTATCAGCACCCTCCTCATCCAGGTGCACGGCTGGAATATGCACCAGAGCGCTATCCACCGGGATCAGGCACTGATCCAGTGCCTCAGGCCCACTCTCTGCCAGTTTTTCGAGTTGTTCGATGCTCCACATTTCCGGCTCAAGATAGGGCTTCACCCCTGTTCTGCGCAGCTCAACAACATGGGCGCCACAGCCCAGACCCTCGCCAATATCCTCGACCAGTGAACGAATGTAGGTACCCTTGGAACAACCGACCTGTAACCGGATATGCTCCTGATCCCAGCCAAGCAATTCCAGCTGAAAAATCTGGATCCGCCGAGCCTTTCTTTCTACCTCGACACCCTGTCGAGCCAGCTCATAGAGTCGCTTGCCTTCATGCTTCAGCGCTGAATACATGGGCGGCACCTGGTCTATTTCACCCATAAATGTAGAAAGCACTTCCCTGATGCGGGCTTCACCAAGCTCCGGGACAGGACGAATATCAATCAACTCGCCCTCGGCATCACCGGTGGTGCTACGAGCGCCGAGGCGGGCTACCGTTGTATAAAACTTGTCGGAGTCAAGCAGATAAGAAGATACCTTAGTGGCCTCACCAAAGCAGAGTGGGAGCAAGCCCGTTGCCAGTGGATCAAGGCTACCGGTATGACCTGCTTTGGCGGCATTCAGTAGAAAACGTGTCTTTTGCAGTGCCTGATTCGAACTCATGCCCAGAGGTTTATCGAGGAGCAAAACGCCACTAATATTGCGACGATTTTTTTTACTACGCCCCATGGCAGATTAAATCAGTCCTGATCATCCTGATCAGGATGATGCAGGCGATCACTGGCCAGGGCCTGATCAATCAGCTGATCAATTTTGTTGCCCCTGAGTTGAGTATCGTCATATAAGAAATGCAAATTGGGCGTTATCCGCACCTTGAGTACGCGTCCTAGTTCGCGTCGCAGAAAGCCAGAAGCATTCTGCAGCCCAGTCTGGGTATCCTTAATCTCCTGCTCTTCACCAAAAACGGTGTAGAAGATCTTGGCATGAGACAGGTCCTTGGACACCTCAACGTCGGTAATGGTTACCATACCGATGCGAGGATCCTTGAGCTTGCGGATCTGGTCCGCAAGCTCTCTCCTGATCTGCTCACCAATTCGCAGGGTACGGGAATATTCCTGTGGCATTGCTGTAATCTACCGCCCTAGATTTCCCGAGCAACCTCTGTACGCTCGTAGTTTTCGATCTGGTCACCCGGCTTGATATCGTTGTAATTCTTAACCGCGATACCACACTCAGTACCAGAGCGAACCTCGTTAACGTCATCCTTAAAGCGACGTAGTGATTCCAATTCACCCTCGAAAATAACCACGTTATCACGCAGGACACGAATAGGATTACCACGCTTGACCACACCATCGATGATGATACAACCAGCAACGGCGCCAAAACCGGAGGACTTGAAGACGTCCTTGACCTCTGCGAGACCAATGATTTCTTCACGAATCTCGGGAGACAGCAGGCCAGAGAGTGCCTTCTTCACATCCTCGATCACATCGTAGATAACACTGTAATAACGGATCTCTACTTCTTCTGTCTGGGCTACACGCTTGGCAGCAGCATCCGCACGAACATTAAAGCCAATAACTACTGCATTTGATGCCAGTGCAAGCTGCACATCAGATTCGTTAATACCGCCAACACTGGAAGCAACGACTTTCACGCGCGCCTCTTCTGTAGAAAGCTTACTCAATGCATCCTGTAATGCCTCGGCGCTACCCTGCACATCACTCTTCAACAGAAGGTTAACGGTGGGCACATCACCTTCGCGCATCTGGCTGAACATATTCTCAAGCTTGGCTGCCTGTTGCGCTGCAAGTTTCGATTCACGTAGCTTGGCCTCACGAACATCTGCCACCTCACGTGCCTTACGCTCATTCGCAACGGTAATAACATCATCACCTGCGTTAGGAACACCTGACAGACCTAGCACAGCGACCGGAATTGAAGGACCGGCCTCTTCCACCTGTTCACCAGACTCGTTGAACATAGCGCGAACACGTCCAAATTCCTTGCCTGACAGCACAATATCGCCACGTTTCAGCTTGCCGGTCTGGACCAGGATGGTCGCAACCGGACCACGCCCCTTATCCAGCGCAGACTCGACAACAGCACCAGACACAACGCCATAATTGGGAGCCTGTAGCTCCATGAGCTCAGCCTGCAGATGAATTGCCTCCAGCAGGTCATCGACACCTTCACCCGTGTGCGCTGAAACGGGTACAAACTGAATGTCACCACCCCAGTCTTCCGGGATGACTTCATGCTGCGCCATATCGCCCTTAACACGGTCTGGATCAGCCTCTGGCTTATCCATCTTGTTAATCGCCACGATAATGGGCACTTCCGCTGCCTTGGCGTGGTTGATCGCCTCAATAGTCTGTGGCTTCACACTATCATCTGCAGCAACAACAATGATGACGATATCGGTTACCTTGGCTCCGCGCGCGCGCATGGCTGTAAAAGCCGCGTGACCCGGTGTATCAAGGAAGGTAATGCCACCTGGAACACTATCGATATGGTAGGCACCAATATGCTGGGTAATACCACCGGCCTCACCAGAAGCCACCTTTGTGGTACGGATGTAATCAAGCAGTGAAGTCTTACCATGGTCAACATGACCCATGATGGTCACGACAGGTGAACGAGGAGACTGCTCTCTTTCATCATCTACAGCCTCGGATTCCATGGTCAGGCGGGTTTCCGCATCAGACTCCTGTTTCACAGAAGCCTTATGTCCCATCTCTTCAACAACAAGAATGGCCGTATCCTGATCCAGAACCTGGTTAATAGTGGCCATTACACCCATTCCCATCATAACCTTGATGAGTTCATTGGCCTTGACTGCCAGTTCCTTGGCCAGATCACCAACTGAAATGGTCTCAGGAATAGCGACTTCTTTAACCACGGGTTCTGTTGGACGTGCGAATCCATGCTTACCGGCACCCGCAGTTGTTTCCTGTGGCGCAGGAGCACCTTTCTTACGCTTGCCACGCTTGTCAATGGAAACATGTAGTTCCTTGCGACCATAACGTGTGTCCTGAGCGCCCTCTTCGCGTCCCTTGCCTTTTTTACCCTTGGCTTTTTTGCCCTTGCCTGCGGGCTTGGCATCACCACGAATCTCAGCAACCTCACGAGCGACCTCGGATTCCTTGGCTGCCTCAACTGCTTTCTGCTGTTCTTCTTTGGCCTGTACAGCACTTTCCTGTTCTGCAGCGAGACGAGCCTCTTCTTCAGCCTTGATACGTGCTTCTTCTTCAGCCTTGCGTCTAGCCTCTTCCTCGGCTTCAAAACGTTCTTTCTCAGCCTGTTCGGCCTTTTCAGCCGCGAGTCTGTTCTGCAGCGCCTTGCGTTCGGCCTCTGCTTGTTTAGCCAGCTCCTCTACACGGCTTGGAGCTCGTGGGGCAGCAGCTGCAGCCTGCTCAGGAGCAGCAGTCTCCGGTGCCTCTTTCTGCTCACCAGGCTTAACAATTGTGCGTTTTTTGCGAATTTCGACGCTGACAGACTTACCGCGACCAGCGCCTGTAGGCACTTTAATCTCAGTAGTTTTTTTTCGTCGCAGGGTGATCTTCCCTTTCTCCGAAGACTTTTTCCCGTGCGCTTCGCGCAGATGAGCAAGCAGTTTCAGCTTTTCCTCATCAGTGATCATGGCATCGGCACCAGACACCTCGATGCCCGCCTCTTTCATCTGTTCGAGGAGACGCTCAACAGGAGTGCCCACCACTTTGGCCAATTGCGTGATACTTACATCAGACATCGGCAATACCTCCGTTAAGCAATATTATTCACCCTGACTCGCATCTTCGAACCATGGGGCCCTTGCCGCCATGATGAGCTTACCAGCCATCTCTTCATCAACACCTTCAATATCATCGAAGTCGTCTATTGAAAGCTCTGCCAGATCTTCCTGTGTACAGGTGCCACGTGCCGCCAGTTCGTAGGCAAGCTCCGTCGTCATCCCTTCCAGGCCCAGCAGGTCTTCCTGTGGTTCATTAACTTCCAGTTTTTCTTCTGCAGCTATCGCCTGTGTCAGCAGTGCATCTCGTGCGCGGCCCTGAAGTTCATCGGCAATATCTTCATCAAATTCATCAATATCAATCAGCTCGGCGATAGCGACATAAGCCACTTCTTCTACCGTGGTAAAGCCTTCCTGAACCAGGATCGCCGCTACCTCGGCATCGACATCCAGCTGCTCCATGAAGGTGGCCTCAATAACCTTGGCCTCGGCCTCAGATTTTTCAGTCGCCTCTTCAGAGCTCATGACGTTCAGCTCCCAACCGGTCAGCTGACTGGCCAGCTTGATATTCTGGCCGCTGCGCCCGATGGCCTGAGACAGCTTTTCCTCTTCAACAGCGATATCCATGCTGTGCTTGTCTTCATCAACGACGATAGACAGCACTTCCGCTGGAGACATGGCATTGATGACAAACTGAACAGGATCCTGATCCCAGAGAATGATATCGATGCGCTCACCTGCCAGTTCATTGGAGACGGTCTGAACTCGAGAACCGCGCATACCGACACAGGCACCAACAGGATCAAGACGAGGATCATTGGAGAGAACAGCAATCTTCGCACGCAAACCAGGGTCACGCGCCGCACCCAGAATTTCGATCATTTCCTGACCGACTTCTGGCACCTCAAGCTTGAACAGTTCAATCAGAAATTCAGGAGCCGTACGTGAGACGAACAGCTGTGGACCACGCTGCTCAGAACGGACCTCACGAAGGTAGCCACGCAGGCGATCACCAGGGCGTACCGCCTCGCGAGGAATCATATCTTCGCGTGGAATAAAGGCTTCAGCGTTATTACCCAGATCCAGGTAAATACCGTTACGCTCCGCACGTTTAACGATACCCATGACCAGTTCGCCAACACGGTCCTGGTAGGCTTCAACCACCTTGCCACGTTCGGCTTCACGAACCTTCTGAACGATGACCTGCTTGGCAGTCTGGGCCGCGATTCGACCAAACTCAACAGACTCCATAGGCTCTTCTATGTACTCGCCTATCTGAATATCAGGATGCTGCTGGATGGCGTAGCTATAGAGAATCTGGAAATCGGGAGATTCAAACTCAGGATCTTCATCATCAAGGACGGCCCAGCGGCGGAAGGTTTCATAATCACCTGACTCACGGTCAATGCTAACGCGCACATCAATGTTGCCGCCGTTTTTCTTTCGGGTTGCCGATGCAAGCGCGGCCTCTATGGCCTCGAAGATGATGTCCTTTTCAACACCTTTCTCGTTAGACACCACGTCCGCAACAAGCAATATCTCTTTATTCATTACCAGCCTCTCCAAGCCAATAGTTAGTTCTGTCCGCTTAAGCGGGCACGGTGAATAGCCTCAAAAGGTACCTTCACCGATGTTCCATCCTGGTCTATTTCCACCCCGTCGCTATCGACGCTCAGGATCTTACCCAGAAAATTTCTTCGGTCACTTACGGGCCATTTCAGCCGTACTTTGGCAGTTTCACCGATATAACGTTCAAACTGGTCTGGATAAAACAGCACACGATCCAGCCCTGGTGATGAGACCTCCAGGGTGTAGGCCACAGGAATAGGGTCCTCTACATCGAGCACTCCGCTGACCTGGTGGCTGACCCTGGAACAGTCATCCATGCTCACTCCTTCATCCTTATCGATGAAGATGCGCAACAGGGCACTGCTCTTCTGAGTCCGATACTCGATACCCCAAAGCACACAACCCAGACCTTCAACGACGGGGCGAATCATGGCTTCCAGGTTTAGCGCGTCCTCTTGCATAGGCCTTGTCTGTACTTTCCGAACCAATAAAAAAAGGGCCCGAAGCCCTCAAACAGTTAACAAAAAGGCCCCTGAGGGGCCTTTTTGTTCTATCTGGACGTAGTCAACTGCAGCCCGACCACGTAACTGCGCGCTAGTATACACTCCCATAGGGAAAATTCAATGCCACTACCATGGGCTTTTAACATCAGATCAAGACTGCACCCGCCGGCAGTCAAGGCATGCAGCCAGCCGTTTTCTGCCTATAATCTTAACAGGATGTTATTAATCCAAGTCATGGTCATTATTTTCATACTGATGGTAAATATGAAAGCAATGATTCGACACCTAGAAGCCAGGTACACAAACATCATAATAAGGCTGGCATAGTGAAACGAATGTTCAGACAATCAACGTTAACCTGGACCGTCATCACAGGCTTCGCGCTGATGATTTTCCTCTTGCTCTTCTTCTGGTTCAGTAATATCCAGCACGCATCCAGCATGTATCAGACTATAGAGAATAGTCGCATTGCCAGTGAGAAGATGTCCCTCATTGCTAACCTGATCGAGATCGCCAGGGCACGCACTCGTCTCACCAACCAGATGATTAATACCGATGATCCCTTTGAAAAGGATGAAATCGGCCTGAAACTCGATATCTTTGCCTCTCATTTCGCTAAGCAACGCGCTGAACTCGTTGCCATCGGCCTGTCTGAAAAAGAGCAGGAAATACTTGAGGCGCAGTCAGAATCCATCGCCTCAACTCTGCAACTCCAGCGTCAGGCTGCAGAAATGGCTATGAGTGATGACCCCAGTGTCGTTAAAGAAGCCCAGCGCATACTGGTATATGACGTGTATACGGGCCAGGGCCAGATCATCGATCACTTTATGCAACTGCTGAATTTACAAAAACAGATCATCGATGAGGCCACCATCAAGACAGCCCAGGAACAAAAGGCCGCCAAGGACCTCGGTACTAGTCTGATGTTATTCCTGCTGTTTACTGCCATCATCGGGGCGATTTACGTCATCTATCGTTCAGCCAGGCAGGAAAGTGAGCTTTACCTGGAGAAAGAGCGTGCACAAATCACCCTGAAGAGCATTGGGGATGCCGTTATTACCACTGACAACAAGGGACGTATCGAATACATTAACCCTGTTGCCGAGAGAATTACCGGCCATCTGAGTAACACCATGGCCGGCGCCCCAATCAACGATGTCTTCAAGGCATTTGATGAGTCTAACAAACGCTGGCTGTCTGATTGTGTCTTCAATTTCCTGGAAAAAGGAGCATACACCCCACCCTCTGACGACATCGTGCTTTATACCCATAAAAATGAAAAAATCGACATCTCGCTAAACCTTGCCCCGATTAAGGGCGAGTCGAATGAAACCCTGGGCATCATCGCCACCTTTCAGGACATCAGCGAGAAAAAGGAAATCGACCGAGAACGCGAAACACAGGCCAGAACCGATGCCCTCACTGGCCTGCTAAATCGCAGGGAGTTCGAACTCAAGGTTTCACAAACCCTGGAGCTATACTCTGAAAGCGCTCACGCCCTGTGTGTCATGGATCTGGACCGCTTTAAAATCGTCAATGACACGGCAGGTCATGCGGCAGGTGACGAACTTCTTCGCCAGGTGACGTATTTAATACAGGAAACTCTGAGGCGCACCGATCTGTTCGCACGCATTGGTGGTGACGAATTTGCACTATTCCTGAGCAATATAAGAGTTCGAGATGCCGAGAAGATATGTGAAGAGATCATAAAAGCCGTTCGTGAATACCAGTTTTACTGGGAAAAAAATACATTCCGTATTGGTATGAGTATTGGTGTTGTAGAAATCTCACCCGGGATCAGCAACTACAATCATCTCTATCATGCTGCTGATACCGCCTGCTATCTGGCTAAACATGAAGGCCGTGACCGCTACAGGCTTGTACAGCTTGATGATGAAAGCCTCAACCAGACATCCTCACAAACTCGTTGGGCTACACGTATACACCATGCCCTGGAACATGATGAGTTTGTTCTCTATGGCCAGGATATCTGTCCTACCGATGACGCATCTGGAGAAAGCAAACACCAGGAAGTCCTGATACGACTGAAAGACCCAGAGTCGGATGACATTATTCCCCCTGGTGCATTTATCCCTGCCGCTGAGCGTTACAACCTGATGCCACAGATTGATGAATGGGTCGTTCGCAAGGTACTCAGCATCATGCAAAATACTGACTCAGCTAACCGATTCACCCTTAACCTCTCCGGCCAGAGCATGGGGGATAATAAGTTTATTGCCAGAGTTCTCGAGTTGATAAAAACAACCCCGGTCAACACAAACCATTTATGCTTTGAAATTACAGAGACCTCTGCTATCGCCAACCTGGAAAATGCCAAGACCTTCCTGAACCAGCTTCAGGGCCTGGGATGTCTGACCGCCCTGGATGACTTCGGCAGCGGTCTTAGCTCATTTGGCTACCTGCGAAATCTACCCATCGATTATATAAAAATCGATGGCCTGTTCATTAAGCAAATATCACAGGACGAGACCTCCCGGGTCATGGTCGAGGCTATACACTCTATTGGCCGAACCATGAATCTAAAGACTATCGCTGAATTTGTTGAATCTGAAGAAATACTGGAAGTCGTCCGCTCAATAGGCATTGACTACGCCCAGGGTTACCACCTGGGTAAACCCGAACCGATTTCCTAGAGAAGCAGATGGATCAGAAACGAAAAAGCCCGGCACAGGACCGGACTTTTTTAAATTTTGGTAGCGGGGGCTGGATTCTAACCAACGACCTTCGGGTTATGAGCTAGAAGCCCTTCCCATAACCGATATTATTTGAATAAGTTACGGGGCGTCCGTTGCAGACAATTCACTTACCATGCTGGACTATGCATAACAGTGTCCCGCAAATTTCCCACAATCCGGTATCCAGAATCGATCACCTGGCCCACAGCCCATGCTCTGCTTCCAACTACTCACATCGGCCAATTCAAATCCGAGAGTAGCTGAACGTATTGATAGACAGTCATTTATATGGATGACATCTGCCTACTTTGATACCCAACCATCATTTTCATCAAATATTCATTTGCCAGCGACCCGTTTAATTCATCTGTATTAAAACTAAATTAAAAATCATACTTGATTCCCCCAACAAGATGAAAGGCAGTATTTGGCACAGAAACACTACCGCTAGCAATATCTATATCGGCGTTCGCATGCGACAACTTGCCTTCAATGCTGAGCGGTAGGTGTCAAGGTACTTGTCGCCTGATGTAATCACTTAAGCCGCTTTTTTCATTGCGTCATCCCGCATCGGATTCAAGCTCACAACCGGTTCTGCCGCCACCGCTATGCTGGTTGCGGTGAGCACAGTCATAGCAACAGTACACGTATGAGTATTTTCACCTGTAATAATAATTGTGTGGAGCATGTCATAAATTCACCTCGTTACTATAAATTTTCCAGTACTTCATGAAGTGCAAGCACTGCTCTGCTTTTATCTGCACAAACGCCGTTACTTCTGGTGCGCTGTAAACCTGCTGCCTACCACCCAGAACCGAGGTCTTGCTCACATTAAAACCGACGGGTAAGGCTCACACCTGTATGCTTTGCGCCTCGTGGTTGTAAGAGAAGCTCAGTGACGAACTAATCTGCCAACCCTCGTTCAAGTTACATGTAGTCTTCATTCTCCTTTCCTCTCTATTGCTTGTGCAGCATAATCGCGTCTCCGGCATCCTGAACCAGCCCCCTTCTTCCTTCATCGTTTTAAAGGTTTTCTCCGTCGTCAGTAACCGAGACAGGTCTTGCGTTGCACCCATCCACAATTCCCTGTAATACGAACTGTTGAAGAATTCGTTAAAAATGATCAGCCTCCCGTCTCGGGACTAAGCCCGTCAGAG
>CAZXNH010000013.1:0-68306 GCA_964641615.1 uncultured Ectothiorhodospiraceae bacterium
CTGTACCAGACACCCAGTTTGTAGCTACATTATCCCAGTCAACATTATATGTGGCTTGCGGATAACTATCCTCCAAGACATCTCGTAACGTTGTCTTAGTATTATCATTTTTCGCACCTACATCTTCGAAGCCTCGCAAAGTCGCGGAAACATCAATGCTTTGATCTAACTGCTTGCGTACATCAATGGTTGGGATCAGTTCCATGTTGCCGCAGCCAGTATACCCCGCCATCTGGATAGGCTCGGAGAGGAACTGCAATGCAAAGCGACCAGCTTCCTGTACTTCAGACAAGGCATCCTGGGTCTGATAGGTCTTCTTGTTACTAATAAAGATCATGGAAACGCCGAGCAGCAGTATGGCACTGATGGTCATGGCGACCATGAGTTCGATCATGGAAAGACCTAACTGCTTTTTCATGTTTGATAAATCCATCATGCTTAGATCTCCGTTACAAACTGGAATTCGCCAGTCTGTGCCGCATCTTTATCATCCAGCCAACGCACGGTAATGGTGAAACGATTGGCCACACGGGTAATCTCGCCATCACCATTGGGCAGTGTGGCTGCAATGGAATTAATCCAGAAGTTCAGATCCCGGGTTTCAACATCGGTCGCCGTTGGTGCGGCATCTGCGAAGTCAATGGTGTAATTGGTGTTATTGATGAGGGCTTCTTCACGATTGGCGCGGATACGCTCACCCATGTCATAGGCCAGCTGAGTTGCCTGGGTTCTAAGATAAGCACTGTGATTAAACTTGAGAGAGTTGGCCTGCAATGCGGCCAGGCCTAGCAGGCCAATACTGACGATGAGAAGTGCTACCAGCACCTCAATCAGTGTCATGCCACGATGCTTCATGGCCAGGGACATAAAATTATTCTGATTTCTCTTAGTCATCTTTATGCTATCCATAATCATGGGCAGTTCACACGGGCGACGCTGGCTCGACCCGTAGCACCAATAGAAATAGTTCTATGTTGATCCCCTTCACACTCAGGATGCCCCAGCTGGAATGTCTGTGCTGCCAGCCCGCCACCCAATGTGCCTGAGGCCGCATAATCGACCTGTGTAATACTACTATCCGCAGAAAATGTACTTCCTCCCTGGAGCTCCCCAAATTCCCTGATAATTTCATCAGCTGTTTCTTCAACCGTGTCATCCGGGTCAATCACTTGCCAGCCGAGGGCCCAGTTTGCTCCGCTATTCGATTGAACAATGATTGTTTCCCTGCGCTTGATCGCCTCGCTACGTGCGACCGTCAGAGCCGCAATAAAGTTATTGGCCTGGGAGGCCAGGCGATTATTGACGATCATGTCCCGGATATTGGGAACGGCAACCACGAGAACCACCGCCAGAATGGTGATAGTCATCATGAGCTCGATCAAAGTAAATCCACTGAATTTTTTCATACCCATACTCTAGTCCCGCATTAGAGAAAATCTAAGCATCCTTCGACAAACGGCTTTAGATGCCGGATATGCGGGTCAAATATGGCTAACACCCCGTCATATCACGACTTATCCTGACCCTGCCCACACGGTTGAGAATCAGTTTTCGTCCATCGTTATCTATACAGGCCGTAATCGTGCCCGCCTGAAATGCTCCGCTTGCTCGTTGAGCCACACCACTGGGAAGGTAAGAGACATAGCCCCTGACTGGCGTATTCCCGGAGATGCTGAGATCACTCATACCCTCCGATGTACGCAGCACCTCGTCGGCACCATCTCGAACGCTAATAACACCTGCATCAGCAAATACCAGCCAGCCCTGCTCATAGCCACCATCACTGGCGCAATTCACGCCATCAGATGAGCGACATAAGGTCACCCGCTGACGTAGCTTGATGGCTGTGGCACGGGCATACATCAGCCCGCCCAGCAGTTCATTGCTGGCTGCCACTAACCTTTGAGACTGGATAAATCCCCCCAGTGTTGGCACTGCAAACCCCAGAACAACTGCCAGTATCGTCACAGATGCCAGCAACTCGATCAGGGTCAGGCCCGAGTCCTTTCTGATTATCATCTCTCCGCTCCATGGAAAGGTATTTGTCGCTAGGAGTCTAGCAAAGGGCTTGAGGGAACAGAAGACACCCTAAATCAGGGTTTTAAGAGATATGGCTCAGGATCGACTACAGGTTCCTGCCCCAGCATCAGATTCGCTGCCAGCTGTGCTGAAGCCAGGCCCATGATGACCCCATTACGGAAATGGCCGGTATTCACAAACAGGCCCTGTATTTCCGGATGTGGGCCGATGAAGGGGATGCCATCTGGCGAACCGGGCCTGAGCCCTGCCCAGTGCCGCTCCACCTCGGCATATTTGAGCGCCGGAACACGGCTTATGGCCGCCTCGACCAATTCTTTCCTTGCAGCCTCCGTGGTACGTTTATCAAAACCGACGTACTCCACCGTGCTGCCCATCAGGATACGACCATCGCGGCGTGGAATCAGGTAGCGTCCCTGATCCAGAACGATGCGCTTTAATACGTCTGGCTCTGTTTTGAACAACACCATCTGCCCACGCACCGGTTCGACGGGCAGAGGGCCCGTTACCATGCGTACCAGCTGGGCACTCCAGGCGCCACCGGCAACCAGGACATTATCTGCCATGACGGACCCGGTATCTGTGCTTACGCCAGAAACACGCCCGTCTTTCACAATGAGACCAGAAACCCGTACCTGCTCACGCAGGGTGACGGCTTTGAGTTCGAGCGCACGTCTCAGGGCCTGGCCCATACGTGGATTACGCAACTGTGCGATCCGGGGCATCCAGAGAGATCCATCCAGCCCATCGGCCAGGGCGGGCTCCAGTTCCTTAGCCGTCTCTGCATCCACCTGCTTCATATCAGCACCAGACTGGGAGGCCCAGTCCAGGCCGGACTGCGCATCTTCTGGTGAAAGCATGAGCATGCCACTGCGCGTCCATTCGGGGTCTATCCCGGTTTCATCAAGGAGCGCCTGGCACAGGGACTCGTAGCGCGGCTGGCTATAAAAGGCGAGGCGGTTAACAGGCTCCGGATATCGCCAGGGGTACATGGGAGACAGAATACCCCCACCGGCCCAGGTAGACTCCTGCCCCATGCCGCCCTGCTCCAGCACCATCACCTTCACACCCGCTTCATTCAGAAAACGGGCCGTGAGCATGCCAATCAGGCCGCCACCTACAACAATGCAGTCAGTCATTCAGTATCCGGATATATCTTGTCAGTCAGGAAGGGCCAGGCATTGGCCCACGATTACCTGAGCATTGTAATGAACGGATACAGGGGAAGAAAGTGGGCCTGGAGCCTCATAGACAACAAAAGCGAGACAGTTACCCATCTCGCCCATGTACAAGGAAGGCTTAAATCAATTGATATTGCTTTGCGTATCTATACCCAGGATCTCGACCGAGGGTGGTACCGCGTCATACATCACCTTGAACCGGTTAACCCTGTCACCATCGATATGCAGGCCGTCAACAAAGGCCGGCTGGGTCGCCTGGTACAGCAACCGGGCCTCTACATAATAGGGACCTGTCTGGCCATCGACATCGACCTGATAATGAACCGTGTCTGCACCACACCCTTCAGCTGAATCAATACAGTTAAAGTCACTATCATCGCTTACACCCACGGGGATAGTCTGTGACTCAATAGCGTCAGCTGCTGAGTTGGTAAAACCTTTGGGTGGTATGCGGTTGTCTTTCAGGTACTGGCCGGCCTTGAGCAGGGTATGGGTGATCTCGCCATGCACATCAGCAAGCACGGTTTCATAAATCGCCACCTGTTCAGGTGAGCTGATGACATCCCGGTGCGGCTCATAACAGGCTGCGCTATCAAACCCATCCAGTTTTTCAGCAGACATGCAATCTGCCTTAAGTCGTGCCACATCCGTAGAAATATAACCTCTGTAATCCGGTTTGCCGGATTCAAAGATTATACTGTTAGAGCCATCACGCACGGTCACATGCAACCAGGCTCTACGACTAGGGTAAGCCGAAGGAATTTTATGGCCCGCATTGTTGGTCACATCCACATCAATATTTAAGGTGTCATCGTCAACATCAGAAGAAACCTCTACCTCGGCAGCGCTATTTTCAAGGAAATACCGCGTCAGCTTGATCTGATCATCGAAACCATCTGCTGTTGTCGTGGAACTGATACCCAGCTCATTGCTATAGGTCTTTAGCATCTCCAACAGGTGGGCATTGCCACCAACCAGGGTGTGTTGGCCATAAGGGGTTCGGGTGGGAGCACCTCCCGGCATGTTAGTAATCTTCGTTGAATAACCGGGCTCAGGCTCAGGCATGTGACAATCCTGGCATTGCTTTTCACCAACCTTGCCCGTGCTGTAATCACTGTTCTGCCATTCCAGGTAAGGTCCCTGCTCCAGGAAAACCACACCAGAAGGTGCGCCAGTCTCAGGATCAATAGCCGGTGTATATAGCGTATGACAGGTTGCACAGAGCTCTGAACTGGAAATATGCGCACCAGGCTGAGGATCATAAATCGTATTGTTGAGCATTACGTCTCCCCTGAAGGGGGCGTCATAGGGACCATATAATGTCTTGTCGTTCTGAGGTGAGTCGAGGATGATGAAATTCCCTGAAAATGAACTCTCCTGCCCCATATTACTGTCTTCTATGAGGTGGCAAACTACACAGCTAACGCCTTCTCTCGCATGATCCTCGCTCATCGCCGTTTCGAATCTGTAGTTGAAATCGGGATCGCTATTAACATGATGCGCATGGGTACGCCCCATCGGCGCATGGCAGGTTGTGCAGGTATCTTCGATCAGGCCTGCCAGATGGGGAAAGGTCTCCGACTCATCCTGAACAGCTGCCTGCCAGTAGGGGTCATTAGCCGCATGAGCCATCACAGTATGCCGCCACTGTCCGTTGGAGCTGGCATCATCAGTGCTCAGGTCTACATGCGGATTATCGTATTGCATAATAGTGTCGGACTCATGGCAGTTAACACAGTCATTCGCGCCCTGAAATACGCCCTCCCTGAGCCAGTTCGCACTATATGAACTAACTGTTGAAATGGAATCACTATCGATAATTGTTCCAACCCCGGCCGCCCTGCTTATTTCAGCATTAACCTGGTTACTGAGTATTAACTGAAGGTGTTTGCTGCTCTCGGCCTGGGATGATGAGTTACTCAATACGGGTACAACAATCGATTGACGTAATTCTCCCGGCTGAAACTGCAGGGTACCGCTGGCTGACTCATAGTCACTACCTTCGATAGCAGTATCATCGACTGTTTCATAATCCACAGTAACGGCATCTGTACTGGCGGATGACAGGCTAACGATAAATTCCAGGTTACCAGCGCCTTCGACCACCATGACGTCATAGATACCTACGGAGGTTTCAGCAAGGGGCTCTGCTGGAGGAGTCGCAGAATCAGAACCGCCACCGCCACAGCCAGCCGCAAGGGCAACCAGAATTAAGAGGACAGCTGTGTGCACTGAAGGACGGCGGGGAATGCTCATAAATAACACCAGTTCTAATAGTAATGATTGTTGGCTTTTCTCAGACCTAATCTAATGCAGACTTAAAAAAAGAATATTGCGAGAAATCAATTTATTGGCGGGGAATTAAGACCCTTCTCTGAGAAGGGTTAATTATGATGGGCTTCAGGGCTGAACTTCAGTGACCTGGTTCAAAGATATTTATGAAACTAGAAGGCAACGGCCACAAAATAGCCGAAGTTGTAGAGGATATGCAGAACAATAGCTGGTACCACACTGTCACAGCGGTCACGGAAATAGCCAAATACCAGGGAGGGGAAGAATACGGCCAGCGCCCACAATGGCGGATGGTTGATAAAGTGCATCGCGACAAATAGGAATGAAGTGATCAGGTTGGCCACACTAATACCCAGCCAGGCACGCTTACCCCAGGGCCTCCGACGAAGCTCGCCCTGAATCACACCACGAAACAACAATTCTTCAATAATCGGCTGCCATAGCAGCATAGCCAGCCACACATCCCAGCCCAGCCATACTACCCAGTGATAGGGCGGCAGCACCCATGCATGAATGGCGAGCAAGACCAGAACGCCTGCGATTAGCGCCAGATAAAAGCGCCCAAAACTCAGGAAATGCAGCCTGGCCTTCAGGCCCAGCTCTTCACGCAGATATTCACGAAGGTTTACTGGCATGAGGTGCATTAAACCAGAATTCAAACAGGCATTGCAGCACATTAGTTGTTGCGAGCCTATAATAGAAACCGCCTATGACAGTTGCTGCTTTATCGATACTCAATGAATAAGCTTCCAGAAATCCCTGCAAGACTCGAACCTGATATGCCGACCGACCATGCCGTCGCCCTCCTGTTATGGCGCGAGCTACAGGCACTTGAGCAGAGTGAACACATAGTCGTTAACGAACGCGATGATGAGGCCCTGCATGCATTTCGGATATCTATCAGAAAAACCCGCGCGCTGCTGAACCAGTGCAAGGCCGTTTTTGGTAAGGAGCTCTCTAAAGATCAGCAGGCCAATTTCAAATGGATAGGTGCATTCACCACCCCGGTAAGAGATCTGGATGTACTCATCATCAAGCTGAGTGACTATGGACAGGCACTACCCGAGGAGTACCAGCACAACCTGTCCATCATGCATGACTTCCTTCAGATCGAGCGCGAGCGTGCCTACAATCAGTTACAACATGATCTGCATGGGTCACGCTACCGTCGTTTCATACGTGACTGGCACCATTTCCTGACAGACATACTTACTGATAAAAAACAGGGGAGCATACGCAAACCCGTTATTAAGTTTGCCAACAAAAAGACCTGGAATACCTATCAGCTGGTCTTAAGTGAGGGGCGAGCCATCACCGACAACTCTCCGGCCGAAGACCTGCACGAGCTACGCAAGACCTGTAAGAAACTACGCTACCTGATCGATTTCTTTTCTGACCTGCACCCTGAAAATGAAGTAAAGACACTGATACGCATTTTGAAGAAACTACAGAATTTTCTGGGAGACTTTCAGGATGCAGAGGCCCACCTGGATTTATTGCTGCAATTCCGCCAGCTCGGATCACAGGATGCAAAAACGCGTATCTCGTTTATGCTGACCAGCGATCTCCTGATTCAGGAGTTACACAGAAGAGAATCCGATCTGCGCCATCAGTTTAACGACGTCTTTACCCGCTTCGATCGCCCTAAAACACATAGACTTCTTGAGCAACTTTATGGTTAAGGTATTTATTCTCTAAACGGGATTTGAGCGACCTCCCATTCAGGCTACAATAAGCTTTCCCATCACAAACATCACAGCTCGATGAAAAAGAATTCCGAACTCGAAATGTATTTTTATGTTGACGACTCACCCATCCATGGCAAGGGTCTGTTCGCCAGAAAGAAGCTGAAGAAAGAACAGTTTCTTGGCACCTACCATGGCCCGAAGACCAAAGAGAATGACATGCATGTACTCTGGGTTGAGGAAGAAGAAGGCAAGTGGATAGGCAAGGATGGTAAGAACATGCTGCGCTATCTCAACCACAGCAACAAACCCTGCGCCGAGTTTGATGGCTTCGATCTTTACGCCTTACGCGACATAAAAAAAGATGAAGAAGTCACCTTTGACTATGGTGAAGATCCTGCAGGCTAAGTCGCCTTACAACCATTCAGAAAGATAATAAATAGACTGGCCTTCCGAGGACTTGGAAGGCCCCATGACCCTGGCAGCATAGAGTTTCTTTGCGGGATTCGCTGCATCACGGGCCGCCTGCTCGGAAGGCATAACCGTGACATTGCCCGCACCAAAACGATTGCGCGATCGGCGCGGCACATATATGACGGCAAAGCGCAGCTTTGACACCTCGCCGTCAGGATCCAGGGGAACAAAACCCTGCATGTCCATCTTAGCTTCCGGCCTTGCTTGCAGATGCGGGCGGGAAGTTCTCCATAATCTTTCTTACCGCCTCGAGCATATTGGCATTCTGCTCTTCAGGAGTTGCACCATCATCCAGGGTCGCCTGCCCTGAACCCCGCCACAGTAAATCGCCGTTGACAGGATTGAGCACGTCAATGAGCAGGGTGCCAACCTGGTACGGTGTACTCGTGCTTGCAACCGGCGCACTTCCGCCAATACTCACGCCACCCGAACTACCCCAGCGGCCAAGACCAACGCCGACTGACATGGTGCTTGTACGCTGCCTGGTTTCCAGGCTGACCTCGTAACTCACAAGGAAATCCGGCGAGGCCTGAACAGACGTCATATTTTTTTCTTTGAGCACAGTACTAATAGATGAACGTATACGCCTATCCTGCAGATCACTATCGATAAGCTTGTTCCCGGTTTGTGGCTGCTCAGCATGCTTCCAGCTCCAGCCATTTAGCCTGGTGAAATCAAAATCCTGGTCATAATCTGAACTGGTCTTTAACCCACTACAGGCCGAGAGACCAAGCAGCACCGCAACAAGTACCAAGAAACGGCTTTTCATATTCGACTCCTAAAGTAACCCAACATCGTTGGGAATCCGCACCTGCGCACAAACCGGAAGATGATCTGAATACGGGCGTCGGTAAACACGAACATCTCGTACCTCGAGGTTCTCGGATACAAAGATATGATCAAACGACTGAGAGGGTCGCCAGCTGGGATAAGTCGACTCCTGATGTAAGGCCGTTTGCAGCCCCGTTGCCTCAACCAGGTGAATAAGTTCTGCGCTCTCAGGTGAACAGTTCATGTCCCCCATAACAACCACATTGCGGTGGCTACTGACCACGTCTGCAATATAACTAATCTGCGACATACGGTCCTTACGTCCCAGTGACAGGTGCAGAATAACAATCACCAGTGGATTTTCACCGTGCCCAATATGCACCTCAAGGGCGCCTCGGCCTGGAATCCTGGAAGGCAGCCGGTGTTCACGGCTGTCACATGATGAGTAGCGACTGAGCAGGCCCATACTGTGATGTGAAATACCACCCAGCTTACGGTTGGAACGTTCAAACCAGTGCGGAAAACCACCAGTCTGTGCCAGAAAGTGCGTCTGGTTCATAAAGGCGGTACGCAGGCTACCGGCATCGACTTCCTGCAGACCTACAATATCAAAATCTGAAATAAAGCCGCCGATGTTTTCCAGGTTGCTCTGCCTGCCACGGTAAGGCAGCACATGCTTCCAGCTATTGGTTAAGTAATCGCGATAACGTTGTGTAGGTATACCCACCTGGATGTTATAGCTAAGCACCTTGATCCAGCGACCATCGTTACTGTTTTCTGCGGATGTCTGAATCTCTGAACTCATAATTACTAAAGCATGGGTACGACTTCACCGAGCCGGGCGGTGAGTTTAAGGTTTTCTGAGTAGTCCACGGGGCAGTCAATCACAACCACCGTATCGTCTTCTATTGCCTGCTTAAGAATAGCCTGTAAATCATCACCCGGGCCAACCCGGTAACCCTTCGCACCGAAGGATTCGGCATAGGCAACAAAATCCGGGTTATTGAAATGCACATTGGAAGGACGACCAAACTCATTCATCTGCTTCCATTCAATCAGACCATAACCATTGTCATTCCAGACCAGGATAATCATGGAAAGCTTGAGTCGCAGCGCCGTCTCAATTTCCTGAGAGTTCATCATGAACCCTGCATCACCGGTAACAGCAACTATTGTCTGCTCAGGGTTGGTCAGCTTGGCCGCAATAGCACCGGGCATGGCGATACCCATACTGGCGAATCCATTTGAGATCAGGCAGGTATTTGGAAACTCGCAGCGGAACATGCGCGCCATCCACATCTTATGGGCACCCACGTCGCAGATAACCACATCTTCCAGTTCCAGCACTGTGCGCAGGTCCCAGATAATCTTCTGCGGCTTGAGGGGATGACAGCTGTCATCCCTGTGTTCATTCATATCTTCGATCAGGGCATCGCGCAGATGGCGTAAAGGATTACCTTCATGCGGCTTAGCAAGCTTCGCAATACGCGCAAGACTCTCACTGATATCACCGATCAAACCGCTTCTTACCACGTAGTGCGCATCGACCTCGGCGGGTGTCTGGTCGATATGGATAATGCAACGGTCGCGCGTCGGGTGCCAGAGATACGGGTGGTATTCCACCAGGTCATAGCCAATACAGATGATGACATCGGCCTTATCAAAACCCATGGCCACATAATCACGGCTCTGCAGACCCACACTACCCAGGGCCATGGGGTGCTTGAAGGGAATAATACCCTTGGCCATGAAGGTATTAGCTACAGGAATATTCAACTCGTTGGCAAAATGGGCCAGCCCGTTACTGGCGTTGGCGCGAACCACGCCATGCCCGGCAAGAATAATCGGCGACTTCGCCTCGGAGATAAGCTTTGCGACTTCTTCAACACGGATATTCGAAGGGTGCGGCCTGTGCGATTTTGGATAGGGCAGCGGCTCTGCCGGCGCATCCATCTCGGCAATATTTTCCGGTAATTCGATAAAGGTGGCACCCGGCTTTTCACCCTGAGCCTGCTTGAATGCCTTGCGTACTACTTCAGGGATAGTCTCAGGCTCGAGGACACGACTGGAATACTTGGTGATGGGCTGGAACATCTGCTCCAGGTCCAGAACCTGGTGTGATTCCTTGTGCAGGCGGATCGTGCTCGCCTGACCGGCAATTGCCACCAGTGGGGCGTGATCCATATTGGCATCGGCAACACCGGTCACAAGATTCGTGGCGCCCGGCCCCAGGGTCGAGAGACAGACGCCGGCGCGGCCCGTCAGGCGACCATAAACATCCGCCATAAAGGCCGCACCCTGTTCGTGCCGCGTGGTAACAAACTGGATGGAACTGTCGAGCAGGGCATCCATGACATCCAGGTTTTCTTCACCAGGAATACCAAAGATATATTCAACGCCCTCGTTTTCGAGGCATTTAACAAAAAGCTCGGCAGCTTTCATAAGTGCCCTGGCTCCGATTTATTTGGCAGCTTCTTTCGCCACGAGATAATTAACGATCTTGAGCATGTTGGCATAACTGCCACCCGCCATCTGACCGGTGACCTTGTACTTCCCATCCACCACGATCATCGGCACGCCATCAGCCATGGACTGGTAACCAACCTTCTGCGCTTCGAGAATCGCGGAATTAGTCTCGGCTGAATCCATGGCCTTGCGGAACTGGTCGGCATCGATGCCCAGGGAACCGGCAAAGCGGGCCAGAGAATCAGGAGAGTTCAGGCGACGGCGCTGCTCATGCAGGGCGTTGAACAGTGCCCCATGGAACTTGTCCAGCACACCCATCTGCTCGGCAGCATAGTAGGCGCGGGCATGCGTAATCCAGCTGGGATTCAGCACCGCAGGCATATGAACAAAATACGCGTCCTCAGGCTTGTCTTTCATCCACTTCTGGATATAAGGCTCAAAGTGGTAACAATGCGGGCAGCCATACCAGAACATTTCCAGCACCTCGACCTGCCCTTCAGGAGCATTGGTCTTGATAGGGTTAGGCAGCACCGCATAATCAATACCGGCTACATACTCATCTGCCTGCCTGGCACAGCCAGACGAGGCAATCAGAATCAGGGCCAGCCCGGTCAGTAGCAGTGTCAGTTGTTTATTCATAAGACGCATTATTAATAACCTTCCCTTATCTATCGTTAGAGTTGCCCATAGGAATGCAGACCAGACAGGAACATATTAACGCCCAGGAATGCAAACAGGGTAACGAACAGGCCGACGATGGCCCACCATGCCATGGGGGTGCCGCGCCAGCCCTTGGTAAAGCGCATATGCAGCCAGGCTGCATAGTTAAGCCAGACAATTAACGCCCAGGTTTCCTTGGGATCCCAGGACCAGTAACCACCCCAGGCCTCAGCTGCCCACATGGCACCAAGTACTGTAGCGATGGTAAAGAAACCAAAACCCAGTGCAATCGATTTGTACATCAGGTCGTCCAGCTGATCGAGTGCTGGCAGACGAGTTGCTGCAAAACCTGCAGGATTCTTCTTCTCACCAGCCGAGCGAATCAGATAAACCACACCCACCATCGCGGCCAGGGCAAAAGCACCATAACCCACGAAGTTAGCGGGCACATGAATCTTCATCCAGTAGCTTTGCAGGGCCGGCACCAGCGGCTGTATTTCATGCGCACCGCGCTCAAGGGAATACCACAGCAGGAAGGCTACCGCGGCCGAGATCACCAGTAGCACAAACCCGCCCAGTGCACGGCTTTTGTATCTGGCTTCGTAGAAGAGATAAATCAGCCCGGTCATAATGCTAAAGAGAATGAAAACCTCGTAGAGGTTACTGACCGGGATATAGCCAATTTCAGGATCAATCAGGTACGACTCACGCCAGCGCACCATCAGGCCGACCAGACCCATGACCGCCGCCGACCAGGTCATGCTACTGGCCACCCTGCCGGTAAATTCATTACCGCTAAACAGGGCACCAAAATAAGTCACCGTAGCCAGCACAAACAGGGCGCTCATCCACATAATGGCTGACTGACTGGAGAGGATGTACTTCAGAAAGAAGCTTTGCTCGGCAAGCTGCAGGTCATTGCCGTAAATACTAATGGCGAGAACACTGATAACCCCCACCGCAACGCTATAGGGCTGGAATGCCCGCCAGTACCATCCCAGCAGCACGATGCTGATACCCGTACCAGCCAGGATGCCAATTTCATAGCCATCCATGACACTGCTGTAGGTCACATAGGCATAGATAGTGGCGGCGAGGACGAGTACCGCCCAGGCCCAGTCCAGCACGGAAAGCCGTTGATACCAGGCGGGGCGTTCATAGCCCTGCATGACGTCCTGTGGTACTGACATAGATTTTTACTCCTGCCCGTGCCGGGCGATGAAACGTTCTGTTAGGACGCAGATTAAGCGCTTTTGTTCATTGAGCCAAATAAGGCTTCCTGCAGACGGGTGTATTCACGCGTAAAATCCAGCTGATTACGATTACTGGTGCCGGCAAACAGCACTCTGCTGCCCTCGCCTTCTGGCTCTATACGTACCCAGTAACGCTGGTGGGCGATGTAAAACATCATGAACACCCCCAGGATCAGCATGAAGCTGCCCAGGTACACCACGTCCTTGCCCGGCGAACGGGTGACCTGCAAACCCGTCGACTGGATGTGCTCGAAGCTTTCCAGCCCCAGGTAATAGGGTGACCCATAGAATGGCAGGGATCCGATGGCCACGACGGCATCATCGTAAAACTGCCAGTCCTGCTCGGTGATCTCGGTAACGCCCTGCTCGCCCAGCATCTCCAGGTACATGGCCTGGGTGCCAGAATGCAGAACATTCAGGAAGGCCTCGGCCGCCTGCTCCTGCTTGTCCGCAGGCAGATTCTCAGTGACGTCAGAAAGCACCGCGTCATAGCCGCCCTCGGCAAACAGGGTTAACAGGCGCGCCATGGTCTTACGTAGTTGCTCACCTATTTTCTCGTCTTCAATGCCCGCAGACTCCACCGCGATCTGGGTGGCCTGTTCCGCAACCTTTTCAATCGTCATCGCATCGTTCAGAAAGGCCAGATAGGTCATGAACTGTTTAACACCTCCATCGCTATCCTGGGGAATATTCAGGAAACGAAACTCTTCATTAGGCGTATTGCGTACACCGCTGATAAAGAAGTAGCGGCCCTGTTGCTGCAGCGGATTCATGTAATTGATGTATTCCTTCGCCACGCCCTCTTCGTTGCGCAGCTTGAAGGTATAACTGGGGCCGATATTACGTTGCTCGGTATTGCCGTCGGCATCAACGACTGGCTCGATATTGAACAGGCGAAAATCGGTAATCTCCAGCTTGAGCGGGCCATAGACCTGGCTCTCTATCGGGTAGCTCTGCTTGACCGCTCCGGTGAAGCTAAAGGGCTTTTCCACACCCGGATACAGCGACCACAGATTCAGCTTCAGGCGCGAGCCCCCGTCACCAAAACTGGCCTGGTAAATGGCAAAGTCCTGATAGACCAGCGGATGGTTAACAGCAATGGTCTGCTCGATACTTTCACCCGTCTTGCTATCGGTCAGGACCAGGTCACTCTCAAAGGACTTGGGCTGGCCCGTCTTGTAATGCTCAACCCGAAAATCCTTAACCGCGATTTCGAAGGGCAGGCTCTGCACCAGGTAACCATCATCCATGCCAAGGAATACGATGTTCGCAGTACGGCCTTCAGGGATGTCGACATTGCCGCGGAATGAGGGATTACCATCAGGCAGGCGGCTGATATCCGGCACTTCATTGGCCGGAATATCGCGAAACTCCGGCGCCACCGTGCCCATTATCTGCCCAACCCTGAGCGGGATCTTGGAGTCGAGCGTCCCCCCCACAAGAATCACAATGATCCCGACATGGGCGAACAGATAACCCATACGGTTCAGACCGCCACGCATGCCCACCAGCATAGTGTGATCATCGGCCTTTACGGATCTCAGCCTGAAGCCTTCCGCCCCCAGCATAGCGGCGGCATGCTGCATTACCTCATCAGTCGGCAGGTCAACCCTGGCCTCATGCTTATTATGGAAAGCACGCAGGGACTTGAGCTGAACGTTAAGCCGGAAATGACGCATGTCACGCAGCATCAGGGGCGCATTCCGCAATACGCAGACAGCCGTCGATAGCATCAGGAAAACCAGCAGGAACAGGAACCAGCCGGCGATATAAACATCGTACAGACCCAGGCTCAGAAAGACCTCGTGCCAGAAGGGGCCGAACTTGAGAATATAACTCGCATAACCCTGATTCTGTTGCAGCACCGTACCTATGATCGAGGCGATCATCAGGGCGACCAGCAGGGTAATCGCCAGGTTCATGGAGCCCAGGAATACCGTCAGCCGGGCACTGAAACCGGGGCCGGAACGTGTGCTTTTTTCGCTTTTGTTGCTCATCAGGGATGTCGAAAAAGAAAAGCGGGCATCATAAACCACGCAACAAGGGATTGGCCACCAGGCTAAAGGCTAAAACAGGCAATAAAAAAGGCGGCCATAAAGACCGCCTTTTTAAATCCACTGGACTGACTAACTTACTTCAGACCCTGGATGTACTGAGCTACTGCTTCCATCTCGGCCTTGCTCATCTTGTTGGCCAGATTACGCATCATGCGGCCAGCGTCGTTATCACGCTTGCCTTCAGCAAAGTTCTGCAGCTGGATAACAGTGTACTTGGCGTGCTGGCCAGACAGCTGCGGGAAATTGGCTGCAGCGTTACCGGCACCGCTAGGACCATGACAGGCTGCACAGGAAGCAACGCCCTTAGCCGCAATACCACCCTTGTAGATGGCTTCACCCAGTTCAACCATAGTTTCGTCAGCCGCACCAGGCGCTGTACGCTGTGCTGCGTAGTAAGCAGCGAGGTCTTCCATATCCTGGGCACTCAGAGGCGCTGCCATTGGTGCCATGGTAGCGTTCTTACGCTTGCCTTCCTTGAACTCAGCCAGCTGCTTGACGATGTAATCGGCATGCTGACCAGCCAGCTTTGGCCACTCAGGGTTAAAGCTGTTACCGTCGCCACCATGACAGGCAGCACAGGTAGTAGAAAGTTCTTTACCCTTGGCAGCATCACCAGCCGCCAATGCGGTGCCGGCTAAACCGAGGGAAAGACTTGCCAGAGCAATAAACAGAATCTTTTTCATGGGTCGAATGACTCCTAAAATTTAAAACTATGGAACCTGAATCTGCTTTTCCGGCAAGCTTAAAACCGGCGAAGCGCTGAAATAGGCCGCACTATATACCATAATTACGCCTCGCCCGTAAAATTAGAATACCATCTAAAACCACCTGAAACCCTCGGATTTCCTACCTATGAACCCCGTTTACCACCAGGCAAAATTCACCCAGAGTTCCCAGAAACCCCATGATATGCCGGGGGAATCACTACCCGAAGTGGCCTTTGCAGGACGCTCCAATGCGGGCAAATCCAGCGCCCTGAACGCCCTGTGCCAGCAGAAGAGCCTGGCACGCACCAGCAAGACACCCGGCCGTACCCAGCTGATCAATTTCTTCCTGGTCGAGGAGACCGGGTTTCTTGTCGACCTGCCCGGCTATGGCTTTGCCAAGGTACCCGATGCCGTTAAACGCCAGTGGACGCAGCTGATCGAATATTACCTGCGAGAACGCCGTACGCTGCAGGGCGTGATTCTGCTGATGGATGTGCGCCACCCCCTCAAGGACCTGGACTGGCAGATGATTAACTGGTGCGATGAGAGCGGCGTCCCGGTACACATCCTGCTGACCAAGGCCGACAAGCTCAAACGTGGAGCTGCCAGCAAATCATTGCAGGAAGTGAAAAAGGCCCTTAAGGATGCAGGCTCTACTGCCACGCTTCAGCTCTTCTCTGCCCCCAAACGTGAGGGCATCGACCAGGCCCATGCCGTCCTCGACAGCTGGCTCTACCAGGACCAGCCTGATGACACCGAGTCCACGGAGGAATCGGACTAGCGGCTGAGTAATAGCAGTCTCAGGGCGAGCGCAATAAAAATACCTGCCACCAGGTAGGGCGACCAGCGTGCAAGCGCACCCATGCGCCCCGCTATCAGCCTTTCCCTGATTACACCGGCTGCCAGACCAATCACGCCAAAGACGAAGACGACCTGCAGGGTAAAGATCACTCCCAGTACCAGCATCTGCGACCAGACCGGCCCGGCCTCTGGATTTACAAACTGCGGCAGGAAGGCCAGAAAAAACAGGGCGACCTTGGGATTGAGCACATTCATCAGCACACCACGCATAAACAGCGCGGTTCCGGTGGCCTCATCGGCACGGGACAGGCCCACCCCTTCCTTACGGCGCCTCAGGGCCTGCCAGGCCAGATAAAGCAGATACAGCGCACCTGCCACCTTCAGCCCCTCAAAGGCCAGTTCCGAGGTCTGAAATATGACGGAAATACCCAGCACCGCGGCCAGGGTGTGCACCAGGTTACCGGCAGCTAACCCCATGGCCGTGGCCAGACCGGCCTTTGGCCCGCGACTACTGCCCTGTGTGACCAGAAACACGATGTCCGGCCCAGGCGCCAGCGTGAGCGCGACGGATACGGGAAGAAAAAGCAACAGGATCGAAAGTTCAGGCATGCCTAAAGGCCAGTCTCACAGGGCTTGGCCAGTCATTCTAACTGAAGTTATTGCTGCTGTTTCTGGAGCTTCTCAGCGCCTTTTGAGCGGGCAAAACGCTGGTAGGTCCATCCCTTCATATAGGCCTGCTCAATAACAAAATTGAGCGAATTCATCATGCGTTGATTGAGCACCAGGGCATCGGTTCTTAATACCTCATTGCCATGCTCATCAAAGAACAGCATGGCCGGCGTCTGTAAAAGCCCCGCCTGATCAAACCATGCCGAGGGCGTATCCCGTTGTCCATCAGGCCGAACCAGTGGGGTTTGATTGTCATCCATGTCCAGGCGTACGACCTCAAAGGCCTCCAGGGTTTGCCTGACTTTTTGATCGGCCAGTACAACATCATGTAACTGTGCACACTCGGCACAGCCATTCTTCTCAAACAGCACGATCAGGGGCTTACCGGCCGGCAACCTGCTACGGTCCAGCATATAGGGCTGGCGGGCAAATAACGGATCATCGCGTAAGACATAGTCTTTTACCTGCGATACCTCCTGTTTCAGGAGATAGTCTCGAAAAGAAAGCGTCTGATTATCTTCTGAAAGATAATTCAGTATCTGTTCGAATTTCTGTGGTGACTGATAGCCAACACGCCTTAACAGCACCTCACCATCCAGGCCAAGAAAAACCAGCGTCGGAGAAAAGGCCGCCCCAAGACCTTTCGCAAAGTGCTTAACCACCGTCTGCGCCCCATCCGGTGCCGTCATTTCGCTGTCATCAAAGATTTCCAGGCCAATGCTGTCATAACGCGCACGTACCCGCGTGGCAAGCTCCGGATTACCCAGGCTCACCTGGATAAAGCGATCACAATAAGAACATCCATCAGTGGTAAACAAAAGCATCAGGCCGTCCTTGTTGTTAGCACGAGCCTCTTCAAGATCGGACTGAAAATCCAGGAAACTGGTTTTAAACCAATCCGGGTACGCGATATGAAGAATTGCACTATCATCAAATGGCTGCTCTTTTGCCAGCAGGGTCTGGGACGTCATTAGAAACAGACCAGTGAGTAGTAGAGACAGGCTACATATCGGCTTAAGCATAAAAAACCCCGGCATTATTGAGAGTTTCAGCCGCACAATGAGCAAAGGCTTAGTGCAGAAGTATAGCAACGTCGTATGAAGACGCTTTCTGCATATGAAAAGGCAAAAAAAAGCCCGGTCATCGGGGGAGATAACCGGGCCAACTATCCGGCTAGGGGGAGAAGCCGGTTCCCGCTCAGGGAGAACGGGAGCGTCTGGGGTGACGCTTACAAACTATGACCCACCCCCTCAGAATTAGTTCCGCATGGGACTAATCACCGTTAGAATGCGCCCACCTGACTTTCCGGAGCCTCCCAATGAGCATTACCCAGCTGATCGACCTGATTCATTCTGAACCCGAGAACCTGATGTTTGAGCAGGTCATGGAAACCATCGCAGCGCATTACGATTACACGCCCGCAGGCTTTAGCAATGGCATTGGTGAAACAAAGGTCGTTAACGAGGCAGGCACCAACGAGGGCTCGTGCAAGGTCTTTGCCTTTGCCCAGATGAACGACCTTACCAGGCAGGACACCCTGATCTGTTTTGGCCAGTATTACCGTGATGTCCTGAACACCCCGGATGGTTCAGATCATGCCAATATCCGCAACTTCATGCGCCATGGCTGGGACGGCATCCATTTCGACAGCTCGCCACTGAGTGAAAAAGCCTCCTAAACCGGGGGCTGGACCACGCAGGACTCGTAGGGGTGGCGTTTCGAAAGCGCCCCGCTAAAGGCAAAGACATCCAGCAGATTCTCATAGGCTACCCGCGTGATCTTAATTCCAGGGGTCCAGCAACCCAGCTTCTTATAGGCCTCAATAGTCTGTGCCAGGACGGCGGGCTCGATTTCCGGAAAGAATCCGTATTCCTGCTCCAGGGCAGCGATTTCTTCGGCTGAAGCCGACAGTACATGCGCCCGGGCCTTCTGATAGGCACGGGTAAAGGCCTCTGCCATTTCGGTATCAAGCCATTCGCGTTTCGCGCATAGACTACTAAAGGCCACTGGTCCTACGGCATCCCCCACAGCCGCAACCACATGGCCCAGGCCCTCATGCTCGAGCTGTTGCGGTGCAGGGCCCTGCATATGCACATAGTCCGCCTCACCACTACGGAAGGCCTGCTCGATTGCAGCGACATCACCGGCATCGACAACCTCAAGATCATCCAGGGACAGGCCTTCACGATGCAGGCCATACCTCAGCATGGCCATAGGCTGGAAGAAATGATCCACCAGGACCTTACGCCCCTTCAGCATCGACCACTTAAAATCTGATTCAGCCTCACGGCCTGCAATAAAGAACCCGTCTCGTTCATTGATCTGGGCGAAGTGCACGATGTCGATAGATTCACCTCGCTCCAGGGCAGCAAAACTGGTTGCAACCGCAGACTGGGCAACATGACAGGAACCATCACGCAGACTATCCACCACGCTACAACCCGGTGTCTCCTGCGCATAAGTGGGCTCCAGCCCTTCATCACGAAGATAACCACCGGCCATTGTCATCAGAAAGGGCGAATAAAAGGCTGAATGGCGCAGTGCCATTAAATGTATCTGGGACATACTGCTTCTCAATGCATTTTTAGTGAGTGTCCGGCCGGGCCTGCAGGCAATGCAAGCAACCTACAAATTAACAGGGTATTAACAATTTACCGCAGATACGGCTAACCTTCGCTTTAAACCACACTGGAAAAACAGATGAACAAGCGCATATCCATTCTCCTGATTTTGACCATACTCCTGCTCCAGGGCTGTGCCACCACGAAAAATCATCAACAGGATGCGGCCTTTTCTGATATCCATCTGCATTTCAATTATCGCCACAAGGAAATCATTTCCGCTAAAGAGGCCGTGGACATACTCAAGGCACATGACGTGGTACTTGCCACGGTCTCCAGTGAACCGAGCAGTATGGCACTTGAGATGAACGAGATTGCGGGTGACTGGGTCATCCCCTTTGCCTCACCCTATTACAAGGCCGGCAACCGCAAGACCTGGTACTTCGACAAGAACCTCCTGGCCGAGATGCGTAAGATGCTGGATACCGGTCGTTATGGTGGCATTGGCGAGGTGCATATCACCTCGGGTATCGGACCAGGCCGTGACAGTGAAGTCATGCTAGGGCTTTTCGACCTGGCCCGGGAATATGATCTGCCTTTCCTGCTTCACACCAATGCCGGTAACTACCAGTACTTCGTGCCGATCTGTCAGCGGCATAACGATGTGAAAATTATCTGGGCCCATGCCGGTGGCGACCTGCAGCCCGACCAGCTCAGGCCCCTGATGCAGAATTGCGAAAACGTCTGGCTGGATCTGACCGCACGCGACCCCTGGCATTACGGTCACCTGACTACAGATGATGGCCTGTTATTACCCGGCTGGCGCGATCTGATTATTGATTTTCAGGATAGGGTTATGACGGGCACCGACCCGGTATGGAATGCCCATCAGACCTACCGCTGGTATGAATCCGACGAAGGCTGGGACCACTACACGAAACTGATAGATTTTCACCGCAACTGGATGAAACAGTTACCTGAAGAGGTGGAGAAAAAGGTTCGCCTGACCAATGCCCAGCAGTTTTTTAATAACCCTGGGCGCAGTCTCAACAATTAGTAGTTGAGATCGACGACCTCGGCGGTTCGCATATAGACGATACGCTCAGCAATATTGGTAATACGGTCGGCGAAGCGCTCCAGGCCATGTGAAACCCACATCATGTAGGTTGCGATCTCGGTATCATCCGGGTTCGCCTTCATATGCTCGAACAAAGACCGCACCAGCTGTTGCTCTTCACGGTCGATCTCGGTTTCCATCGCGGCCACATCACGGGCTCGCTCTGCATCGAGTTTTCGATAGGCCTGATGAATAGCACTAAGCATCTCACGGCAACGTAATCCCATACCCTCGATTGCCTGGGCATAATCCGGCAAAACACGGCGGTCCATCTGGGTTACGGTGTTGGCAATGCCAGCGGCATGATCTGCCATACGCTCAAGATCATTTGAGATCGCAATGTCGGCGGTTATCATGCGCAGGTCGCGGGCCACAGGTTGTTCACGGGCAATGGTGACAATGCACTCTTCCTCGACATTCTTCTGCAGCAGATTAATTTCCCGGTCCTCTGCCAGAACAGCATGCGCCAGTTCACGATCGCCCGTACGAAAACACAGCAGGGCCTGCTCGAGGGCCTTGTCGGTTGCCTCAACCATCTGATCAATCAGAGCGACGATAATCTTCTCCCTGCGATCTAGCTGGCGATGAACCTCTTCCATTATATAACTCCCCTTAGTCCTGACCTGGCAGGTTTTTAGAAGACGAAATGGTAACAGATTGTTTTCCTGCATGACCAAGGCTTTTTATCATACGCTTACCTGATTCCTGCCCTTCTTTTTGGCCCTGTAAAGAGCCTTGTCTGCCGCCTTCATAACTTCCTCGGGAGCGCTCTCATCACCGGTATTATCGGCAACACCAATACTGATAGTTATCTGCACGGTTTGTTTACCGGCATCCATGGAAGGGGGCTTTTTTGTTTTATTACTGGCGGGCTTTTTCTTCGGCCTGTCCTTACTGCGCACAACAAATTTTGCATCTGCGATGGACTGCCGGAGTTTCTCAAGATGATCAATCACCGAGTCCCTGTCCTTGCCAGCAAAGACCAGGGTGAACTCCTCACCACCATAGCGAAAACCCTTGCTACCGCCGCCCGTCTTCATCAGATGACCGCCCACCATCTGCAACACCTGATCACCAATGTCATGCCCGTAGCGGTCGTTAAATTTCTTGAAGTGGTCGACATCCAGCATGGCGATACTGTAACGCCTGCCAAGCTTGAGCATCTGCTCCTGCAATGCACGGCGTGCAGGCAATCCCGTGAGTTCATCGCGATAGGCCAGGTAAAAACTATTGCGCAACATGACCAGCAAGGCATTCACCACACCGGCACCCAGCAACATCTCCATTGCCGGCAGAGAGGGGTAAACATGCAGGGCCAGTAGTACTGCGATCAGCAGACCCAACGCACTACTTTCAACAACTGTGGGATGAAGTATCAGGCGCACCAGCACAACCAGGCTGGAAATAACAAAAACGACAAGTACCAGGTCAGGCACCTGGCTCAACTGACCCAGACTATCGGGAAGTAGATCGACCTTAAGCCATCCAAGGTCATAGTCTGGAGAGCGCCGCCCCTGGTAAAGCGCCAGCAAGGGTACTCCGAGAACCAGTACCAGGCGGGATAATCCAATAAGCGTCAGCAACCCCCGGTCCTTAAGGAAAACCATAACGAGAACCAGGATGGCGAAGTAAAGACCTAACAGATACGAGACTTCACGGTGTGATGCGGGAACCAACCCGGCGGGAACTCGTGCGTCGCCGATTAGCAGGGCCAGAAACAGACCACTTAGTAACAACACGAAAAAGAGCCGAGACTGGTTAAAGCTGACACACAGGACCAGTGCCGCCAGTATGGCCAGGTATGGCAAATAATGAATCACTGCGGCTGACACACCACTTACGCTACCAACACCTGTATTGAGGGATAACGCCGTGGCAATCAAACCAAGAGGAATGGCCAGCAACCAGAAAAACTGTTTCATGCAGAAGATTATCGTTTTAGTAGTGCTGTGATCTTAACAGACAATATTGCTGATCTCTCAGGGGTTTTTTGCGCTTTACGGACAACTACAGAACAATCCGCACATGCAAAGCCCCGATAATATAGACAAAGACCTCTGCCCTTTCTCAAAACCCATACTGGGCGACTGGTGCGAATGCCCGCATGCACAGATTATGGACCGCTGTTCCGGCAAAATGAATTGCACCAGCCGTAGCGGCCACCGAAAGCAATGCCTGCGGCTGGTAGAGTTGCTAAGAAGCAATGCCCGTTTTGTTCTTGGCATCACAGAAACCAGTAATCCACTCACCCATGGCCAGTACATGAAAATCAAATGCGGCGGTATCCAGGGCATGCAGCGTGTTCTGGAAGCGAACGATATTCAAAGTGTGCCCATGGTTACAGAAATCATAAATGATACCCGCGACCTTTATGGATCACTCGAAGAGTTCCCGTTTGCTGAGGTCATGCAGGACATAAAAACCTTCAGCCACCGCAAGTCATTCAGAAAGTAGGACTTACATCTACCCAAAAGAGTGCAGGCCTGGGGCTGCTTTAACCCTTATGGTGCATAGCTTTCCGTACATTTTGTGTGTTGAAAACAGACGCCTCCGGCATTAAAACCTAGTGTATCAGTAGGTTATCAGCCATAACTGATTGCCCGATAAATATGGCATGGAACTTGATTGCTTATTCACACAAACAAAAAAGTCACTGCCAGAACTCATTGCACTTAATTGTCGGAGGTACACATGAAACCACGGAAAATTTCGGCAAATACAGAAGCCAATAAATCACTGCACGGCCTGTTCAAGTGGACGCTGTCTGCCCTGTCTGCCGTTTTCACTTCAGGATTCGTTTTCGTATTGCATACTAACGCGAATTTCTAAGCACCGATCTCATTGCAGCCTTAGTCCCGGCCGCTCGGGCCGGGATTCCTTTTAGTCTCATCGCCGTAACTAATCATTCATAGAAAAGACATACGCCTGTAAGGAGCCGACCTGATAGTAGCGTCACACATGTGTCAGCCACCGGTCGAGCGCAATGCCAGACGCAAGTACGCTCATTTCGATTATCACCCCTGCCTTCCGGGCCGAGGGGACGATCCTGCGCGCCGTTCGCAGCGTACTCGCGCAGACCTACCCCCACTGGGAAATGCTTATCGTCAGCGATGATGAGACGGACTACGAATCATTCCTGTATGAATGTGGTATTTCTGATAAACGCTTGCGCTTTTTAGAAACCGGGAAGATTGGATCTGGACCCAACCTGGCCAGGAATGTTGCCCTTGATCAGGCAAAAGGCTCCTATATCGCACCACTGGATGCCGATGACCTGTATTATTCAGAACGCCTGGAAAAACTGCTGCCACTGGCATCGTCCTATGGCATGAGTGCAGACAACATCGCCATTATTGATGAGATCGGCAGCAAGGAGCCGCGCACCCTGGTAGCCGAAACGGATGCTATACGCTGGCTAACCATGACCATGTATGCCCACACCTGCATTCCTATGATCTTCCTCTTCCGTCGCGACATCATTACTGCCCCCTGGGATGAAGATGTCGAACTGGGCGCAGATACCCTGTTCAACCTGCGCGCAATGGAAAAGCTCGACATGGTGCCATTTGTCGAACGTGTTATGCACGAGTATCACGTCACCCCGAATTCCATCTGCCATGCTGCCAATGCACATGACAGGGCCGAACGTGCTTACACCTACTGCCTGGACAAGATCACGCATACAGGCATGGGATTCCGCACCCTGCGCGGCATGCGCATTGTTGAAGACATGCTACTTACCAAGCGCGACCTGAATGGACACTATGCTGAGTCCCTGGCCAATGGTAACTGCAGCAACTTCCAGGAATTCATTGCAACAAAACGCAATCTTGGCATCGATCTCTACACCTCCCTGGCAAGGGAAGTAGGGTAAATGCGCCGCGCCCTGACATTGCATTTCCTGGGCACGGGAAATGCCCACGCCCATGAGCTCGGGAGTTCTTCTGCCGTAGTTGAAGATGCTGCGTCCCCTATACTCATGATCGACTGTGGCCCTGATAGCATTGCTACCTACATGGCTGCCTATGAAGATCAGTTACCCGAAGCTATCTTCATCACGCATACCCACATGGATCATATCGGCGGCCTGGAAAACCTGTTTTATCGCGCCTACTTTCAGGAAGCCTATCGAGGCAAGATCAGGCTTTATGTTCCTGTAAAGCTGATCGACATTCTCCAGAAACGCCTGGCCGATTATCCCAGCATACTGGCCGAAGGTAATGCCAATTTCTGGGACTGCTTCCAGCTCATACCCATTTCAGATTCATTTTGGCATCAGGGCTTACAGTTCAGTGTATTCCCGGTCCGTCATCACCAGTACCTCTCGGCATACGGACTCTCATTACCCGGGATTTTCCTGTTCACTGGTGACACCTGTCCAATCCCGGAAATTATTAACAGCCTGACCAGCCATAATGAAATGATTTTTCATGATGCCAGTACTCGCTCGAATCCATCACATACATGCATACATGATGTCTGGCGTTATTACAGTGAGCACCAGCTGAGTCGCACGGTGTTTTATCACTATGAATCTGTCGAGGCCGGTAATGAGATTGAACATCTTGGTTATTCCATCGCCCGGCCTGGACAAAGCTTTGTACTGAGTAGGCCCTCAGCCACTTACTGGCAACAACAGGTCAATAACCATGTTGTTACTGAACTCAAGCCTGGCCCAGCTCCCCGTCTAACCCGTTAAATAAATCAAGTTATAAGTAAAATCAGCATGGAAGATATTAAATACTTTGGCATTAACAGTCTTTTGAACAGCCTTGATCCCGCACTATGGGTGATCACCTCCAGTGAAGGGAAAAGACGCAATGCCATGATTGCCACTTTTGTTTCACCGGCCTCGATACTCTACGAGCAACCCCGCATGGTTGTGGGTATAGCCCGTCACCACTTCACCCATGAACTCATCGAGATCAGTGGTGTTATGGCCTTACACCTGATCCGCGAATCACAACTCGACTGGATCTGGCGATTTGGCACACAGTCTGGCCGCAATACCGATAAGTTCACCAGCCTTGAAACACATAAGGCGCAAACTGGCAGCCCTATCCTGGATGAAGCCATTGGCTGGCTGGATTGCGAGGTTGAAACAAAAATGGATGCGGGAGACAGAACAATCTATGTTCTGAAGGTTGTCGACGGAGGATATAGCAATACCTCTGATCAACCATTAACCGTGAAGCGAATGCATGCCCTTGCGCCACCTGACAAACTCAAGCGCCTGACACAGTTACTGAAGCAGGATGGCGTTATTGATGAACGAAACACCAGGGACTGGCGAAAGCATATGAAAGCCACAGCCTGATTATCCAGGGGGAACAAACTCCTGACGCCACCGGCGGTAGCGTTTTATGAGGCAGGCGGGCATCAACACCGCCCACCCTTATTACTTACTTCAGTACAACCAGAACAGGCTTTTCTTGCACATCAGAAACCCTGCATAAACTGCCAGGTAAGCCACAACAAGCAGAACTACCGTTTCAATGAGAATCACATTATTACTGGCAATAGCCAGCATATGGAACATTGTGCCGATCACCAGGAATGCCCACAAAAAAGTATTGAGCAAACGGGATACCAGCTTCCAGGCAGAATGCCTTTCTGTTGCATGCATTTCATGGCCTGTCACATACAGGCCTGTTCCTATGAGCAGCGCAGTAAAAACATAAACAAACAGCATCGCAACCCTCCTCCGTGTAATAGTAATATTTCATCCTTAACCCATATATAGCTCAAAAATCTCTGTTTTGCACAAACAACTAAAAAATACTCCAATTAATCAGTTACTTTTGAAGAGGTAATCACATTTTTACTACAAAATCTCTCTTTAAAATAAGGGCTAAACGGGCATCATTTGTGGACAAAACTGCACTTAACTATCAGACTCAAATGGCGAGCCATTCCATGTGCTTCAAGCTAGTAATACCTGCCCTCACTGGACAAGGCCACACATGCATCGAGCCATGTACCCTATATTGCTTTTCATGAGCCTGCTGCAACCGGGGGTAGCTCAGGATAAATGGCACTACAGCCTGGTTTTCCCAATGATCTGGGCTCCGGACATTGAAGGCAGCATTGAAGGCGGTGGCGAGCGCATAGACTTCACCATCCCTTTTGGAGATATCGTAGATAATCTGAACATTGGCATCATGGGTGAGTTATTTGCCGAGAAAGGCAACTGGTCCTACGGCATTAAATTGAATTACCTGCACACTAAAGGGGAGTCGGTATCGGACCACATAATCAGGGACGGCTTTCTGGGCCCTATAGTTATCGCCCCCGCGCATGAGATCAGCAGTGACTTCTCGCTTAGTGTCAACGACTTACTGCTCGGTTACCGGATACATGACAAGGTGCGCCTGTATGGCGGCATCCGTTACCTGTACACCCGGATTGATTTGAAGATACGTCCCCAGCAAAACGGTGGACTCATCAATATCAACCGAGATATTAATATTGCCGAGGAAAAAATTTTTGAAGGCATCATGGGCGCACACTTTCACCATGATTTTAGTGAGCGCTGGAAGTTTACCCTTAGTGGCGACGTCGGGGTTGTCGGTGACAATGACAGGGACTTCATGCTGGAAACTTCGATTGTCTACCGTATCAGCAAGCTGAACAACATTGCCTTCGGTTACCGTTACCTGCTTATTGGAAACGACATCACCGCTGAAACTGACCTTGGCCCTGTCGACTACACCCTGGACTTTGTCGAACAGGGGCCGACGCTGGGTTGGGTATTCACCTTCTAGAAATACCAGCCCAGATCAAGGGGCAGCTTACATCTCCTACTTGAGCATTCGGTCCAGCACCTGGTCCTTCAGATAAAACTGATGATACATTGCAGCCCCAAAATGCAGCAGTCCCAGGTAAAGAAGGACGTCTGCTGTCATGCCATGCAGGCTACGCAGTATGCCATGCATGGACGCATCATCAATTAAATGGGGAAACTCAATCAGGCCAAAAATACTGGCACCCGCTCCTTCCGTCAGCGCAAGAACAATACCTAGTAAAGGAGCCAGTAGCATACTGATATAAAAAACCAGGTAGGTCAGTTTGCGTGCCCGTAACTGCCACTTTCCACCTATAGCCTCTGGCGGGATCGAGGCATAACGTAAGCGCCAGATAATTCGCCAGGCAACAAAAAGCAACACGAGCATGCCAAAAACTATATGAATACCCATTACCAGTACACCTGATTCGGAATGCCCCTCTTCTGTCGATGGGTGAATCGCGATAAGAAATACAAGCAGCACGGCTAAAAGCCAGTGCAACGCCTGAGAAATACGATCGTAGCTCTGCGCATGTGCCATGCTTGACTCCACTAAGAGACAACTTCTGCATGAAGTTAACAGAGCAATGTGAATGTAATGTTTTGAAGGAGCGCAAATGATCTAACAATGCGCTTCGGGAATGACTACTTGAATACGGTAGCCTGGTTACGGCCGCTTTCCTTGGATTGATACAGGGCCTGGTCAGCGTTATGAATAAGCTGCTCATGACTTTCCATGCCACCTTGCATCTCTGCTATGCCCAGGCTTACGGTGAATCTGATGGAATGCTTTTCATGCGTTACCGTTAACGCCTCAATGGCCTCACGAATGCGTTCGGCAACGATGCGTGCATCTTCTGCTTCAGTGTTTATCAGCAGCACGCCGAACTCTTCACCACCATAGCGACCGCCCACATCAGTTTCACGAATACAGTCACGAAGCACATCAGCAGTTTGCCTAATGACTTCATCGCCAGCGGGATGCCCATAATTGTCATTAATTTTTTTGAAGTGATCGATATCGAACATGATCATGCTACAGGGGTGACCTGTACGTATGACGCGCTTGAACTCCTGAACGACTGTCTCTTCCCAGTGCCCACGATTAAACAGGCCCGTTAATCGGTCAGTTCGGCTAAGTTGTTCAAGCTGTACATTTACATCCTGCAATGCCAGCTTGTTGACGGCCACGTCGGTAACGTCATAAACGATGATGCCGATATGCTCGACCTCGCCATTGGAAGAAACAAGAGGAACAAAAGAGACATCCTGGTACATAAATTCTGCTGTACCAGTAATGGGGCGATAATTTTTCAGACGGATAATATAAGGGCGCTGTTCCCAGCTGGTAAAGGTTCGGCTCTTGAGCTGAAACACTGGAGAAAGTTTATTGCGAAACCAGCTCTCATTGATCTCAGGAAACAGAGAAAACAGGTTTTCACCGATCACCTGCGTCGAATCCTTACCACTGTAATTCGACATAAAGCTGTTCCAGAGCTGGACACTAAAGTCCTTATCCAGAACAACCAGACCAACATCAATGGTCTGGAGCATGTCCATCAACCAGTGAAACTCACTAATATCGAATTTACTCTGTTCCATTCTCAATCTGCCATATACGCGACCAGCTCATTAAGTCGGCGCGTCGAATCTTCGGTGAACAGTAGCAACAGGTCACACTGTATATTGCGGCCTTCGATCGTATAGCCCATTTCGATACTCAGAGCAGTCGTCCAGTTGGAAGCACTCTCTCCCAGCAGTTCCCGCACCTTTACATGCTGACCCAGTACAACCGGGTGGCCCTGACTAAATCCAACATCCAGCTGTTCAGACATACCATTCAGGAAGGCACCGATCAGTACGCAGGCCATGTCCATGAGCAGCTCCAGCTGCCTGGACTCATCAAGAACTCCCTCGTAATGCATCAGCTCGGCCAGGTCGGTATAGCTGGTCTCGTTAAATATCAACAGTGCTTCGCCAGCGACATTTGAACCTATAAACCCCTGGCATACCGCTGAAACCGTATCGTCATCATCGACCTGTTCAAGCGCCATGCGCAGATCACCGCGCTCGATCGAACTCACCTTTGGAATCGGCATGTGCACGAAGGTCTTCAACAGGCGCGCCAACTGGTCAACCGCCTGACCCATGGCGACATTGGCCATTTCCTGGTAGCAGTCGAACTGATTGACACCGAAATCAACCTGTTTCACCACAGGTTCCGCCGCAACTTCCAGCTCGATACCAAACTGACGGAGTACCGTATTGAGTTCTTCGGCATCGACCGGCTTTTTCACGAAGGCCATGGCGCCAAGCTTCATGACACGCTCATGAGCCTCTGGCTGGATATCTCCGGACACCACGATGACCATGGCGGGCAGATCCTCGCTACGGATGGCCTGTAGCACCTCGTAACCATCCATGACGGGCATATTGAGATCGAGAAATACGATTTCACCCTTTCCAGCCCGGATAACCTCGAGTCCCTCAACACCATTTTCGGCAAAACTCACATCCACGTCCCAGCCTGCAGGCAGGGCACGGGCCATCTGCTTGCGTGCAAAACTGGAATCATCACAAATGAGTATCGGGGTGGTCATATATTCTTTTTTCTGGCTCGGGTTATCCGCTTTATGGCAGATTCCCCCTGACTACATCATAAAAGTGTAGCTACTGACAACTCATTCGCGGCTACCTGGCGTCATCACCGGACAGAACTCGGCCGGTAAAATCTCCGTCATCATGCTGCTCATCATCCTGCAGCAGGTCACGTTTTAAGGCCGCTTCATCGATGCCGGCATCCAGGTATTCACAAATCGTACGCAGATCCAGCTCGGCATTTTCCAGGCAGGAAGTACCACCTGGCGATGGTGTCATATTGAATATTGCGCCTTTTCCCGTATCAATCTTGGCCTCCCCCAGCAACAGGGATTCATTATCCTTGTCGATCAGCTGCGGCCGAATACCACCAACCTTTTTGGCAAACTTCAGGTCTCGCAAGCGTAAAGAAGGCACGATCTTGCGTACATCCTTCAGGAACAACATACGACGAATGAATGGGATTTCGAACAGAAAATTCTTGAGCATATAATTGCGGATGTCGCGTACCCTCAACAGATCCCAGAGCACCTTCGCTACGCGTCGGTCGAATCGAAATACCTGTAGAAAATCTGGCAGAGTGCTGAGGTTATATCGTTCAAGAATCGGCAGGATCAGGGCCGTCGGTCCAAAGCGCGTAGCGCCGGGCACCAGCACATCCGGATCACCATGGATAGCAGCAAAAGGCAAGGCATCGTTCTGCACTGTATAGACTTTGCCGTTGAGCACCTGGGGTGTGAAGTAATAACTGCCGGCCACCGGCAGGCAGGAGTAATGCCAGCCATAACCCAGGTCATGCGCCAGTTTCAGGCTATGACCACCCGCGCAGACGACCAATGACTTCGCTGTATATACCTGCCCCTCGGTCTTGATGCGGAAATAATCATCCTCGACCTGGATGTGCTGGACTCGCTGATTGTAATGGGCATCGGTTTGTTTGCCCTCTACCATCTGGGCCTGGCGAACAAAGGAACGCGCCAGGGCCTCGAAATTGACCGCGGTGTACTCATCTGTGGAGCCCAGGGCCACGACCTCCTCGTCTCGATAGCCTTCCCCTTTCCTGACCACCGAGGGTTCGATTTCAGCAATATCTTCCTTATTCAGAAGTCTCAGATGCGGGTAATGAGGGCCAAAGATCTCGAAGCGTTCACGTAGCTGCGCGCATTCCTGCTCGCCAACACCGATGACCATTTTCGGATATTTGAAAATAATGTGATGCGCATCCGGCTGAGCCGTTGCGTAGTTGCGCAGCATTGCCGCAGCACGCTGTACTTTAAGTGCCTTCTCAAGGGTGTAATTGGTCTCGATATCGCCGCAATGAAGGGTCTGACTGTTATTACTGGAGAGAGAATTGACTCTTGCCGGGGCCGCATATTTTTCAATAATGCCAATGGATTCGATATCGGTATACTGCGCCGCCAGGTACATAAGAGCGCTGCCCGACACCCCGGCCCCGATAATTAACAAATCATAGTCATGCCCGTTCATACATACTCACAATACAACTTTAATTAAACGTGGCACATCATAGCCAACACAGCCCCTGATTACCCTGTCCTGGAACAAAAAAAATGGCGTGCTGTCGGCGAAAACAGCACGCCATTCGGTGACCACCCTCTACGGGGAGCGAGGGTGGCGCCCCACACGAACTAGAAATTAGGATCCATAATCATCTCTGGCCAGAAAGTCTTCGTATCGTCCTTTGCCGCCAGTTCTTCCGCCTTCTTACGTGCCTCACCATAGGTCAGCTCTTCGTCGAAGACTCCCTTTTCAAAACCGCGCTTGGAACGATAAGCGACACGATAACCTGCATCAGCATCATTCCTGTGAAAAACATCTGCACGATTGGTAAAAGTACCCATGCTCATGATTACCTCCTGAAATAAGCACACTCTGGTTAACAAAAACAGGAAGTGATTTTTTACCGTTTTTCTGGCCGATATAAAACAGACAGAAATTAGGATTTTTTTGCCCTGAAAACTTTAGGGAAATGGACGGCTACATAATTTTTATTTCGAAATTTCTGGTGCAGGAAAAAACTTTAGCGTTGCCAGATACAACATCACGGCGATGGTGATAACCACATCAAAACCAAACTGTATCGCTAGCAATGTGGCCATCGAGGCACTAATCACTGAGGCACAGCCATTGATACCCCAGGCCCAGGGAATATAGGCCTGTGCATGATCTGCCAGGCTGGAAAGCGCCAGCGGGAACGGCATGCCCATCAGGAAGGCCAGTGGTGCAATCAGACCAATTGCCAGAGCCACCTTCAACAGCATCGGGATGGCCGCCAGGCTGGCAAACAAGGGGCCTAACAGAATCAGATAAAGCAAACTAATCAGGCCTATTCCAAGAACGCTGACCTTCAGCATACGGCGTCGCCCAGGTCCTGAACCGAGGCGTTCTGACCACTGGCTTCCCAGGCCGGCAAAGACCAGGAAGGCCGTCAGGGTTACTGCGATGGAATAAATGGGGTGATGCAGAAATAGAATAAACTTCTGCATGAAAGCGATCTCGATGAACAGGAAGGCCAGACCGATTGCAAAGAAATACAGCGCCACATCACTACGCCGCACCTGCTCGGGAAGCCTCTCTCGCAGACGTTGAAAAAACCACAGCGGCAGTAGTATCAGTACAATACTGAACACCACGGCAATCACAAGGCTGGCTACCAGGATCAGATAACCCCATTCCATCAGCGGCATACCACCCTGGCTGCGCAGCTGGTAAAGCTCCCTGAAGGTGTCCCATTTGAAGAAATGATGGAAGTACGGCCGATTATCGGTGGCTGGCTTGAGATCAAACTTGTATTCCTGCAGGAAACGCTCGCGTTCCTCTCCCAGCATCGCCCTGGCTGCCTGGTAGAACACGGGCGACGCCAGCCGATTAAAGCGATTGGCCTCGTCAGCCTCCATGTCCGGCAACCAGGCAATATCGAAAGAGCGTGATTGCGAGAATTCCCGGATGGCTAAAAGCTCTGCCGCAGTAAATACTCCGTTTCGGATCAGAAGGGTGCTGGTCTGCCAGCCACGTATCAGCGCCAGTCGCTTGCCGACATCCTCAATACCGGCCTGTTCCATGGCCGCAGTGACTGTGGCAAAAAGCTTCAGAGTGTCGCGCGGAGGCATGTTGATCCAACGCGTCAGTGCCAGATAGCCCCCGGGCTCCAGGTGCTCCAGATAAAGCTGTATCGCCTCGATGGTGTACAGATAGCTTTCATGCAGGGCATACAGGCCTGAGGATGAAGCATTAAAGGCATCCATCAGAGATAGCTGGATCAGGTCATATCGATGGCTATTGTTGCCCAGAAAATCACGCACCTCTGCTACATGGATGGATACTCCCGGTTGCGAGAATAGCGCCCCGGTAAAATCGCCATAGGTCTCATTTACAAGCTCGACGGTCTGGGGATTTATCTCGATGGCATCAATCTGCCCTGCGCCTAGCGAACGGGCCTGTAAAATGTCAGCCCCTCCACCGGCACCCACGACCAGTACACGCCCGGGTGTACCCAGGTGATAAGGCAGGGCTGAAGTCATGTAATCCAGATATTTCAGCGCCTCGGGATTTTCCGAATAGCGCGTCATCACGGTCATGTTGTCGCCATCGGTAAACAGGGCCAGTTGTTCAGGCGGTACCTGCATGGCATTCAGACTGAGTCCAGGGGCATGCCTGAAGGGGATGGACTCGCTGCTGACCACGCTGATCAGGCCCAGTGGGCTGGAGCGCTCGTCAATCACCTGCACCCCTGCTATACGCAACGTCTGTGTCAGACCCTTATAGGGAGATAACTGTAGCTCAGTATTCAGGCCAACAACCAGGATGGCCACAATACCCAGGGCCAGGCCGGAACCTGCAAGCTGCCAGCCCCGTATCTGCAATTCCCAGCCGGCAATCAAGGCCGCAATCAGCGCCAGCACGCCGATGATCATCAGGGCCGAATCAGGAAAGACCAGGAACAGCAACACGACCACACCAAGACTGCCAACACCTGCACCGACCAGATCAGCGGCATAGATCCGCGCAACACGCTGCTGATACTTCATGAAGGCCAGACAGATTGCTGTGGCAGCAAAGAAAAATGGAATGGACAGCAACAGGAACAATGCCGCCAGATACCAGAGCTGCCGTCGATCCCAGAGAATTTCCTCGGCATTAAAGGGAATTTGCTGCGCGACCAGAAAACCGGCCACGGCCGTCAGCCCAAACAGGGCAATTGCAGACAGGTAGACTCCACTAAAACGACGCAGCAGACGCTGCTGGTGGATAGAGACAATAGTGCCGCTGATGCCATAGCCCAGCAGGGCGAGACCGATGACCATGTACGCAAAATGGTGCCACTGGATCACCGAGAAAAGCCGCATAAGCAGGATCTCGTAGGCCAGCGCGCTGGCCGAGAGCAGAAATACCGAGCTATAGGGCGGACGTTGACTCATTACAATTAATGACTGCCCGTAAGCGGCACAAAGAACACTGGCATGAGCTGCCGCGTGGTGACCGAACCGTCTTCTGCTTTCTCCACGAATAACAACTGCTGGGTCATGAAACGACTGCCCACCGGGATCACCATTCGGCCGCCAGGCCGTAGTTGTTCGATCAGTGGCGGCGGCACATGGCTGGCTGCAGCGGTCACCACTATCGCATCGAATGGGGCATGCTCTTTCCAGCCATAGTAGCCATCGCCAATACGAGCCTGCACATTGTCATAGCCCAGGGCCTGAAGACGCTGCGCGGCCAGTTCGCCCAGGGGCCTGATGATCTCGATGCTATATACCTGGTCGACCAGCTCGGCCAGAACGGCGGCCTGGTAGCCGGAACCGGTGCCAATCTCCAGCACCCGCATCTCAGGGGTCGTTTCAATCAGGTCGGTCATCAGGGCCACGATATAGGGCTGGGAAATCGTCTGGCCATGCCCGATGGGCAATGGGCGGTTTTCATACGCCTTTTCACGTTGCTCCTCAGGGACAAACTCATGGCGCGGCACGGTGGCCATGACCTTCATGACAGCCTCATCAAAGTCCTGCCGATCCAGGTACTTGCGGGTCTGCACCACGTCCTTCTCTATCGCCTGGATCATGCCCCGGCGCGCCTTGCTGTATTCATCCGCGGCTGCCAGGGGCATTAACGACAGGGTCAACAGCAGCCACGATGTCCGGTAAATAAGAGTCATGTACTTCATAAGCCATGTCCTGCATAAAGGATCAATACCTACTGTATGTAGGGATATGCCCGAAAAAACAAGCCCGGGCAAGGCAGCCCATATAGCTGCTCTACCGAATCAGTGGCAAACCGGGCAACAAAAGGATAGGGTTATGATCGACCTGTAACACACCTCGAGAGATAACGCGGTGACAAAAACAGATACACACAAGGGATACCCGAAAGGCCCGGCGGGCCGTGCGCTCAAGGCCATGGACAAGGGCTACTACCTGGAAGCGGTTCTGCTCTGGGAAGGCCTGATTGCCAACCGGCTTGAAACCCTGCTGAACTACATGCAGGAGTCCAATGTTCAGTTTTCCAATTTTGACCGGCTGCTGGAACGTCTTGAAACTGTCGTCAGGCTACAACGGCCGGCCGACATAGAAGAATACCTGGAAGACCTCATAGCCCAGCTACATGACTGGCGCCGCTCCAAGAACGCGATCCTGCATGGCATTTCCCGCGTACAGGAAGGCGATACCGAGCACTGGAAGGATCGCTACCGCAGCGCCAAAAAGATTGCCCGGGCAGGACGCAAGTTGTTTGATTATGCCGACGCCCTGACCAGCCCCCTGGATAACGGACCGGAGCCCGTCGAGATACACGACCTGCTACTCAAGGGGCTCTAATCCAGGATGTGTGGTCGTTTCTTCATCGACCTGAGTCCCTCCGACATCCTGGAGCGATTCAACATCCCCGGGCAGGAATCGTTTTTCCAGAATTACAATATCACCCCTTCACAGCAGATCGCTGCGATACGTGCAGGCGAGACCGGGCGCGAGCTGATCAGCCTGAAATGGGGGCTGCTGCCCTCCTGGTCTAAGACCGACAAAAGCCAGTATTCAATGATTAATGCGCGGGCCGAAACCGTGCACAGCAAGCCCGCCTATCGTAATGCGTTCCGGCAGCGCCGCTGCCTCATCCCGGCCAGTGGTTTTTATGAATGGCAGAAGACTGCAACGGGTAAACAGCCCTGGGCCATCGGCATGAAAGATGATGCGCCCTTTGCCATGGCAGGCATCTGGGAACACTGGCAACAGGGAGAGCAGGTCATTGAATCCTGTAGCATCATCGTGACCGAATCGAATGACTGCATCCGCCCAATACACGATCGCATGCCCTGCATCATCTCAGCAGACGAATACGACCAGTGGCTGGATAAGGGCAATACGCAAACCGACGATCTGCTGCCCCTGTTACGCAGCTATCCATCAGAAGCGATGAAGGCCTGGCCAGTCAGCACGCGCGTCAACAGCCCGGCCAATAACTCCCCTGAAAACATTCAAGCACTTTAATCATCTCTCGGCGTAACTCCGCCATGATCTATGCGTTCGTATTCAGCAATAACCTGCGCACCCAGCAGCAAAATAATCGCACCAAACTCAAAGCTCAGCAGAATAACGATTGAAGTGGCGAAGGAACCATAAATCACGCTGACAAAAGATAGGGTACTGAAATACCAGACCAACGCATGGCGTGTGAGCTCCCATAAGATCGTTGCGACCACACCACCTATCAGGGCGTGCGACCAGGCCAGTCGTCCAACCGGCATCACCAGGTAAATGGAAGTCAGCAGCAACACCTCCCCGATAATGCCAATCAGATACAGGGTAACGGCCACCGGCGCTGTCATATTAATCTGCGCGCCCATGAAGCTTATCGTGTCATGACTATGCTGGTTCAGCCATCCGGCCATAACGCTAACGGCCAGGAATCCCAGGGCCAGAAACAGGATGTAGAGATAAGGAATAATGGCGGACACCAGGAAGTGGCGCTTACGTTCTAGCTGTCGATGAAAAAAGATCATCGACATGGCGTTTTCCAGAACCGTGAACGCCAGGGAACTAAAGAACAACAACAGGGCAATCCCCAGTATGCCAATCACCTGCCAGTGCTCAAGAAAAATACCCAGCTGCTCTGTGAGCACCTCGGTACGTGCTGCCGTCATTAATGACAGGTAGGTCGAGGCCGTGTTGAGCAATAATTCCGGATCCAGGAAGTAAGACAGAACGATCAGCAAAAGGGCAAACATCGGGATGATCGATAACAGGGTGTAGTAAGCGACTGCACCAGCCAGCAACAAGCCCTGGTTCTGTCGAAACCCCCTGAGCACATCAAGGGTAAAACGGCCTGGATGACTTAATACCGTGGCCAAAGGTGAAGATAGCTTTGCCATATCAGTCTATGCCCTGAATATTCCTGGGTGCTGATTACCGTTAACAGCCGCAGCTGCTGGCGCATTTCCCAGAATGCACCCTTTTGCCCATCGTATCGCTATTTCACTGGGGATTCAGTCTTATTGTAAAACGAGTTATGTCTGTACTGATGCGAGTACGCGGCATAACCCCTGCCCAAGAATGGTGTAATTTCCCTTCAGATCAGCTTAACTGTGTAGACAGGACACATCGCCCACGAGGTCTGGTATGGATATACCTCTGCTGATAATTATCGTACTGCTCTTCGTAACAGTCACCGCCTTTGTACTGGATATTTTTCCTTATCCCTTCGGCTTTATCGTGTTAACGGCTTTCCTGTTTGCACGGCTACTCAGTCTTAAACAATGATCGTTAAGTTTCTTTTCAGGCAGATAATGATACTGCTGGTCCTGGTCGGAACAGCACCCTGCCTTGCAGATGACCGGGATATGGCCGATGCGCATCTTCACTACAACCAGTCCCATAGCGACCAGTTAACCCCGGCACAAATTATTGGAATCCTGAAGCGCAACAATATCGAACTTGCCGTGGTCACCAGCAATCCCGCATCACTGAGCCTGGAACTACAAAAGGCTGCGCCAGAGCAGATCATCCCGTTGCTGGGAGTCTATGCAGATCACGAAGACAAGCAGAACTGGCACCGACAGGCAAACCTGGTCACGCAAGTTAAACAGATCATACCCAGTGGGGCCTACTACGGTATCGGTGAATTACACCTTTTTGCCGAACATCGTCACAGCCCCGTCTTCAAGCAAATAGTGACTCTGGCAACCCGTCATCACCTGCCACTTCTTATGCACTGCGACCCGGTTGTCATCGATACCCTGTTCGAACATGAGCCAGACGCCCGAGTAATCTGGGCCCATGCTGGCGCCTACCCTTATCCAGCACTGTTAAGAGATTACCTGGCACGTTATCCAGACCTGTACATCGACCTTTCTATGCGCAATGAACGTATTGCCCCGAATAACCAGCTGGATAACGAATGGGAAAATCTTTTCATGGAATACCCTGATCGATTCATGGCGGGAGTAGATACCTTCAGCTCCAGGCGTTGGCACGATTACAGCGGATACGCTGAACAGACACGCGCCTGGTTAGCGCAGTTGCCTGATGATATCGCTCGGCAGATCAGGATCGAAAATACCAGGCGAGTATACCAGGACAGGAAATAGGTCTTAACGCCTGAGAATGGCAACCCAGCGGTAGAGATTAAACAGGCTTGCCAGCGATCCCGCCACATAGGTAAAAGCGGCGGCCTTGAGAATTTTTCTTGCGTGTCTTTGATGTTCTTCAGGAATATATTCGCCACGTTTAAGTATGGGCAGGGCACGACCGAAACTGGCATCCCATTCCACCGGCAATGTCACCAGGTGCACCAGTGTACCGATGGCTATACCGCCGATTCCCAGCAACATCACCAGGCCACCGACCGCAGGAGAACGCGTAATCAGTGCGAAGACTGGTATCGCCATGATGGCAATACTGCCCAGCTTCTCGGAATGCTGTGCCAGTTTCACTAGTTGATGGCGTAAACGAAACAGGGAATAGCCCGAGGCATGCTGAATAGCGTGGCCAACCTCATGTGTCGCAACCGTTATGGCCGTCAGTGAACGACCCGCATAAATATCAGGCGACAGGCATACCGCACGTTCAGTGGGATCATAGTGATCCTGCCCTGGCTCGGTCTCCTCAACCTTTACATCGCTTAACTTGAAACGATCCAGTAAATGTCTGGCAAGTTCTGCACCCGTGCCTTCATAGAGTTCCGCCGGTTGCTTGTACTTTTCCAGCACCTTCTTAACCCAGTAACTCGGCCAGAACAGCAGCCCGATAATCAGGCCAATCACAAGTAACAGGAAAAGAATCTGCATGCTTCAGCTCATCGAATAATGCGATAACAGGGCGTGTACTCACCCTCGAGTTTCATGCGTGTCTGCGCCACGAATGACGTCAGTAGTTTATCCAGCCTTTCCATGATTTGCTTATCACCACGTATTTCAAACAGGCCATGTTCTTCTATCGCACGGATGCCTTCGTCTTTCACATTTCCGGCCACTATGCCGGAGAAGGCACGGCGCAGGTTAGCAGCCAGTAGATGGGGTTCCTGGTCTTTATGGAGTTCCAGTGCTGCCATGTTCTCATGCGTGGGCCTGAATTCCTGCTGGAAGGCGTGGTCAATCTTCAGGCGCCAGTTGTAGTAATAGGCATCACCATGCTGGGTACGAAATTCACATACCTCGTGGATGCCTGCCTGCATCTTCCTCGCCACCTGAACTGGGTCATTAATAATGATTTCATAGTAGGCACGTACAGATTCGCCAAGGGTCTCTACCAGGAAGGCATCGATTTCCTCAAAGTAGTCCGCCGAAGCGCTCGGCCCTGTCATGATCAACGGAAATGGAAGGCTCTTGTTTTCCGGATGCATCAGTACACCAAGGATGAACAGAATCTCCTCGGCCGTACCCACGCCACCGGGGAAAATCACCACGCCATGGCCAGTGCGGATAAAGGCCTCAAGTCGTTTCTCAATATCCGGCATGATGACCAGTTCATTCACGATTGGATTGGGTGATTCTGCAGCGATAATTCCCGGCTCGGAAATACCCAGGTAACAGCCCATACCATTACGTTGCTTGGCATGGCCAATCGTCGCGCCTTTCATGGGCCCCTTCATGGCGCCCGGACCGCAACCAGTACAGATATCCATGCCACGCAGGCCCATCTGATATCCGACTTCCTTGCTATAGTCGTATTCCTCGCGCGAAATGGAATGACCACCCCAGCATACGACCAGGCTGGGATCTTTGGCCGGATGCAGGATGCCGGCATTACGCAGGATGAGAAACACGGCATTACTGATGCCCTCGGAATCCTGCAGATCGATGTCCGGCATACGGGTAATTTTTTCACCCACGAACACCACGTCGCGCAGCACTGCAAACAGGTGCTCATTGATGCCCTTGATCATCTCTCCATCGACAAAGGCACTGGCCGGCGCACCCTTTACCTCCAGCTTAATACCGCGCTCTACCGGGATTACCCGGATATCAAAAGATTGATAACGCTCCAGCAGTTCCTTGCCATCATCCAGATCGCTACCCGTACTCAGAACCGCCAGCGAGCAATTCCTGAAAATGGAATAAAGGCCCTGGCTACCATCGAGCAATATGCTGACCTCGTTGCGAGATAGCACATTCAGTCGTTCATCAGGTGAAATAACTGCATCAACAACTTCGTATTTCATGCTGGCCTCTTTGTTCTTATACGGGGGTGATGACTCCCCCAGTGGATATGCAATCAAGTCTATGTGCTTAGACACAGGCTGGCTAGAAGCTGTTCCCGTCGCGTACTATGATGGCCCAATGTCCTGCTGGTGTGTCTACATGCTCGAATGTGCCGATGGCTCCCTTTATACGGGGATGACCAACGATCTGGAACAACGCCTTGCTTCGCACCAGCAGGGCAAGGGCGCCAAATACACCCGTGCCCGCCTGCCCGTGAAACTCGTCTATCACGAACCCGCTAACAACCGCAGTGCTGCCGCCCGTCGCGAATACCATATCAAGCAACTCTCCGCGGCAAAAAAACGCGCCCTGCTCTGAGCCTTTCATGACCCACGAACAACTCGACGCCGAACAACAGGCCTTTGCCGAACTGAGTCCCGATCACATCCTGGATGCCATCGAGTCACTGGGTTATTACAGCAATGGTCGCCTGCTGGCATTAAACAGTTATGAAAACCGCGTCTACCAGATCGGCGTAGAGGACGCCCCCCTACTAGTGGCCAAGTTCTACCGTCCGCAGCGCTGGACTAACGAGGCCATACTCGAGGAACACCAGTTCAGCCAGGAACTGCATGACGCTGAAGTACCCGTGGTGCCTCCCATTGCCGACGACAACGGCCACACCCTGCATGTACACGGCCCTTACCGCTTCGCCCTCTACCCCAGTTATGGCGGCCATACTCCGGAGTTAGACAATCCCGACCACCTCGAACAACTGGGACAGTTCATCGGCCGCATCCATAGTGTTAGCCAGCAAAAGGACTTTCAGCACCGCCCCACCCTGGATATCAAGGGCTTCGGTCACACGCCTCGCAGCTATCTGCTCGAGTGTCCGCTCATGCCTGGACATGTCCGGCATAACTATGAACAGGTCAGCGCCCAATTACTGGAAAAGATTGAACAGACCTTTGCCCGGGTGCAGGGCGTTACCCATATCCGCCTGCATGGCGATCTGCACCCCGGTAATATCCTGACCCGTGATGAGGCCTTTCATATCGTCGATCTTGATGATGCCCGCATGGGCCCTGCCGTACAGGACATCTGGATGCTGTTGTCCGGTGACCGGCCTGAACGTACCGCTGGACTGATGGATGTGCTCGAAGGCTACGAGCAGTTCTGTGAATTCAACACCGCCGAACTGGGCCTGATCGAGGCCCTGCGCAGCCTGCGTCTCATCCACTATGCCTACTGGCTGGCAAAACGCTGGCATGACCCGGCCTTTCCCCTGGCCTTCCCCTGGTTTGACAGTGCGCGCTTCTGGGAAGAGCACGTACAACACCTGCGAGAACAGCTTGTCGCTATGGACGAGGAACCGCTTAGGCTCTTCCCCTGATCATAGCCTGCGCACGTATTCTGCCATCTCCATGCGCATAGCCTGGTCTGGCAACGGGCCATAACCTACCCCAATATTTTCGATCAGGTGATCCACTCTTGATGTCGCCGGTATGGCGCAGGTCACAGCCGGGTGCGAAATAATGAATTTGAGGAAGAACTGGGCCCAGCTCGTGCAATCGATATCACTCGCCCAGTCTGGCAATGGTTGATTACCCACATAATCGAACAGGCCTCCACGCTGGAAAGGCCGATTGATGATGACCGCGATGCCACGGTCTGCAGCCAGTGGAAGCAAAACCTCTTCCGCCTCACGATCGCGCACGTTATATGTAAATTGCACGAAATCAAGCTCCTGTTCGCGCATGATCGAAGCAAGTTCGGAATGTCGGCGTCCGTGCGAGGTGGTCACACCGACGTAGCGAATCTGACCTTCGGCCTTCATCGCATGCAGGGTCGGCAGATGGGTCTCCCAGTCCAGCAGGTTGTGCACCTGCATCAGGTCCAGGACAGGCAAACCCCAGAAATCCTGTGAACGACGCATCTGCAGCAGGCCCTGGCGTTCACCCTGGACCCAGACCTTGGTTGCAGAGAACAGCCCGTCATGATGGCCAATGCGTTTAATACAGCGACCAATGACATCCTGAGCATTACCGTACATAGGCGAGGAATCCAGCATGCCGCCTCCCCGGGCCAGGAATTCACGCATGATGCGTTCACGTTGAGCCATCTCCTCTTCATCATCCGGCTCTATGCCAAAGGTAATCCATGAGCCCAGTCCAATAGCCGGTATAACCTCTCCGCTTGAGGGAATGACACCGGTATGCTCGGGCATTGTGCGGGCCGGCACAGGGCCGATTAGCGGGAAAGCGCCCAGCAGGGCCAGATACTGCAAAAACTCTCTTCTATTCAGTGACATAGCGCATTCCCGGATTGGGCAAACAGAATCTCGTCAGATAGTACCCCAGAGTATAGGTCTTTCCACCCAAAACAGGCTTTGCAGCACCCGCAGGACGTGGCCAGGACAAAAATTAAACAATTTTTTGATTTTTTTGCGATTTTTTGGCCTTTCAGACACATGAAAAGGGCCACATGAAGCCATTTTTGCTCTATAATGCGCGCCCTTCATTTTGGGAAATCGATTTTTCGGAATTGATTTCCAGGTTGTGAATTCATGAATGCGTGGTTGGCCGTGCAGGGAACCGGCATTCGAATTTTGATTTAACTGCAGAGTAGAGTCATGGCTGATTTAAGCAAATACAGGAACATAGGTATTTTCGCGCACGTGGATGCTGGTAAGACCACCACCACGGAACGCATTCTGAAACTGACTGGTAAAATCCATAAGACAGGTGAAGTACATGATGGTGAAGCCACCACTGACTTCATGGAGCAGGAAGCCGAGCGCGGTATCACCATCCAGTCTGCTGCGACCAGCTGTGAATGGAACGGCCATCGCATGAACATCATTGACACCCCGGGACACGTTGACTTCACTATCGAAGTTTATCGTTCTCTGAAGGTTCTTGATGGCGGTATTGGCGTATTCTGTGGTTCAGGCGGTGTTGAGCCTCAGTCTGAAACCAACTGGCGTTATGCCAACGAATCAGAAGTTGCCCGTGTCATCTTTGTTAACAAGCTGGACCGCATGGGTGCAGATTTCTACCGCGTAGTTAAGCAGGTTGAAGACGTACTGGCTGCCACGCCTCTGGTTATGGTTCTGCCGATTGGTATCGAAGACGACTTCGTTGGTGTAGTAGACCTGCTGTCGCGCAAGGCCTACATCTGGGATGACTCTGGCCTGCCGGAAAACTTCGAAGTTAAAGACGTTCCAGAAGACATGGTTGACCAGGTCGAAGAATGGCGTGAAAAACTTATCGAGACTGCTGTTGAGCAGGACGATGACCTGATGGAAGCCTACCTGGAAGGTGAAGAGCCTTCGATTGATGACATCAAGCGCTGTATCCGTAAGGGCACCATCGCTCTGGACTTCTTCCCCACCTACTGTGGTTCTGCCTTCAAGAACAAGGGTATCCAGCTGGTTCTGGACGCCGTTGTCGACTTCCTGCCTGATCCTACTCAGGTTGAGCCTCAGCCAGAAGTTGACCTGGATGGTAACGAGACTGGTGAAGTCGCTACCGTTGATCCAGACAAACCACTGCGCGCCCTGGCGTTCAAGATCATGGATGACCGTTTCGGCGCCCTGACCTTTATCCGTATCTACTCGGGCAAGCTGAATAAAGGCGACACCGTTCTGAACACCTTTACCGGTAAGACCGAACGTATTGGTCGTATCGTTGAGATGCACGCCGACGAGCGTATCGAACTTGATGGCGCCCAGGCTGGTGACATCGTTGCCGTCATCGGTATGAAGAACGTACAGACTGGTCACACCCTGTGTGACCCTAAGGCCCCGGCCACCCTGGAGCCCATGGTCTTCCCTGAACCCGTTATCTCTATCGCCGTTTCTCCAAAGGACAAGGGCGCTGCTGAGAAACTGGGTGTTGCCATCGGCAAGATGGTTCAGGAAGATCCTTCATTCCGCGTTGAAACTGATGAAGACAGTGGCGAAACCATCCTTAAGGGTATGGGTGAGCTGCACCTGGATATCAAGGTCGATATCCTCAAGCGTACCCACGGTGTTGAAGTAGAAGTTGGCAAGCCCCAGGTTGCCTACCGCGAAACCATCACCCAGCGTACTGAAGACAGCTACACGCACAAGAAACAGACCGGTGGTTCAGGTCAGTTCGCTAAGATCGATTACGTGATCGAGCCAGGCGAGCCCGGCAGCGGTTTCGAATTCGAGTCCAAGGTTACCGGTGGTAACGTACCTCGTGAATTCTGGCCTGCTGTTGAGAAAGGTTTCCAGAACAGCATGGATGTTGGTGTTCTTGCTGGTTATCCAACCGTAGATTTCAAGGTCACCCTGATGGATGGTGGCTTCCACGCCGTTGACTCCTCGGCCGTAGCCTATGAAATCGCTGCACAGGCTGCATACCGTCAGACCATGCCTAAGGCTTCGCCTCAGATCATGGAACCTATCATGAAGGTTGACGTATTCACTCCTGAAGACAATGTTGGTGATGTTATTGGTGACCTTAACCGTCGCCGTGGCATGATCAAGTCACAGGAAGCCGGCCCAACTGGTGTTCGCATCAAGGCCGAGTGTCCTCTGAGTGAAATGTTCGGTTACATCGGTGACCTGCGCACCATGACCTCTGGTCGTGGTCAGTTCTCCATGGAGTTCCTGCACTACGCTCCATGTCCAAGGAACGTTGCAGAAGAAGTCATCAAGGAAGCCAAGGAGCGTCAGGGCAAGTAATCTGACGCACCAGGGATAAAAAGGCCGGCTTTAAGCCGGCCTTTTTTATGCCTGAAATAAAGAGAGTTAACTGATTTTTAGGGCCTCAAGCAGTTCCTTGATCTCCTTAAACAGGGCCTCGCCGTTGCGTGCATACTGCACCTGCAGGCTGACCTTATCTTTGAAGGTATGGTGCTTGCCCTCCTCGATCAGGGCCAGTGAATGCACTGCCTCTTCACGACGCTTGCGCCAGGTATCCACCTGGTGGCGCAGACCACACAGGGTCTTTTCATCTGCATTGAGCTCGTATTCTTCTTCAATCTTTTTCAATCTTTGAAGTAAGGCATTCAGGGAGGTGCTGACTTCAACAGCTTTGCCAGTCCTGCTGGCTATGTATCTGGCCATACCTTCCCAGATCAGACTTTCCCAGGTTGTAATTGCTTCAAGATGAAAACCACTACCTGAGGCCTCGCGGGCATGGAGTATGCCCTGACGCACCAAATCAGACTTTTTAAAATCCGTGATCATTTCCCGCTTCTCTATACCCGTTCGCATGGCATATAGACACCATGCCGCATTATTTTCTTGTACATTAATTCTACTGCATCCGTAGACAAAAAATGCCTTACAGAAAACCTGTTTTTATGGCATTTGATAATCCTCAAAACCTTAAAAACAAAAGGCCGGCTAAATGCCGGCCCTTCTGGGTACTACAATCATGGAGGATTACCTTCGCTTTCGCCTCATCCTTTTACGGGGATCATGCTCTACTTCTGCTTCTACACCATTCAGCGCAGCAAGACGTTTCTGTTCCCTACCTTTATTCATAACATCCCTGGCCTTTCGGACAGCCTGTATGCGTGCTTCCTGCCAGCCGGACTCATAAGTCTCGGTATAAGCATGTGCACTGGACAAACAAAGCACCATCATAACGGCGATTACTGATGAACTTAGCTTATAAACAGAATATTGCAGGTAGCGCATGGGGCACTGTGTACTTAATCAGTACGACTGGTGATCTCGAGCAGGTGATAACCGAACTGAGTCTGCACCGGGCCATGCACGGTGTTCAGTGCCTCGTTGAATACCACCTTATCGAATTCGGGAACCATCATGCCCTGACCGAACTCACCCAGGTCACCACCCTGCCCACCAGAAGGACAACGTGAATGCTGTTTCGCTATCTCAGCAAAATCAGCACCGTCTTCAATCTGTTTTTTCAGATCCAGGCACTGTTCTTCAGTATCTACGAGGATGTGACGCGCTGTGGCTCGAGCCATGAGTTTCTCCTGAAAGGTTTTAAGATTGTCCATAATATCAGTTTGTGTACCTGTATTTGTATTGCATGAACATAGTCCAGGTTTTAACAAATGTCAGCTCAAATTGAGCAGTATCATGAACAACGTCTTTAATCTGCTTACAATAACTTCGTTAATCCACGGACCAGACAAGGTCCCTGCTACCCGGAGTCTCCACCATGAGTGATGCACTAAATTACCTGATCAAGGCGCGACCTGAGGCCATGACCGCCTACTTCACCTTTCTCAAGAAGGCTGACAGCCACCTGGACACCCGCACTCGCGACCTCATCTCCATCATCACCAAGGTGGCCGTTGAGACCGAAGGTGGTTTCCGACAGTACCTGACTCGCGCCCTGCGCAACGGCGCCAGCCCCAACGAAATCATCGATGCCCTGCTGATGGCATTCCCGGTCCTGGGACTGGCCAAGATAGTCTGGGCTACTGAAATACTCCTCGACATGGATATTCCCGAATTCCGCCCTGAAAACCTGGATGCCGAGCCCGGCTGGCATGAGGTGGTCGCTGTCGATGAGATTCCAGTCGAAGAGCCCGGTTATTATGAAGTCGATGGACGTCATATCTTTACTTACCGCAAAGGTGAAGAAATTAGTGTCTACGACAGCCGCTGTCCGCACCAGGTAACCGATATCCCTCATCTATCGCTTGAAGGTAAAACCCTGACCTGCCCCAAGCACGAGTGGGCCTTTGATATTGAATCTGGCGAATGCATAGCCAAGGGCAAACGGCCGCTACGTCGGTTCGAACATAAGATCGAAGACGGGCGCCTGCTCGCTTACTGGTAGAATACAGTTATAACAACTTTGGATGCACAGGCATGCAAACACAGGCAGAAAAACTTCGCGCAGATTGGATGGAGCATGGCCTGGCTCGTGACGAGCTAAACAAGGACCCGTTTCAGCAATTTGAACTCTGGTTTACTCAGGCCATTAATTCAGGCATACCTGAACCTAATGGCATGAGCGTGGCCACGGTAGGCCCTGACGGGCAACCCAGCCTGCGCACGGTCTTACTGAAAATCTATGACGAAAATGGCTTCGTTTTCTTTACCAATTACGGAAGTAAAAAGGCGGAGGAGATTGACGCCCATCCACAGGTTGCCCTGCTATTTCCCTGGGTAGGACTTGCACGCCAGGTCAAGATTACCGGTACCGCCAGTCGAGTGCCTACAGCAGAATCCATGAAATACTTTGCCACACGTGGCCGCGGTAGCCAGATCGGCGCCTGGGCCTCTCCACAGAGCCAGGTCATCAGCTCGCGTTCTCTGCTTGAAGCCAAGGTCGATGAAATTAAGCGTAAGTTTATGGAGGGCGAGGTTCCTCTACCCTCCTTCTGGGGTGGTTATCGTGTTGTACCGAAAACCATAGAGTTCTGGCAGGGTCGTGAGAACCGCCTGCACGACCGCTTTGTCTATACACACCAGGCTGATGGTTCATGGTCTATTGAACGCAGGGCGCCATGAGCACAAAAATGACAATCATCATGCTCTTATCTGTGCTCAGCCTGAGCACGGGCAATGCCGACCAGGAAAAGGTCGAAATTTCTCGAGAAGAATATGAGGCCTCGATTGCCAGCTTTGGCGTTAGTCAGACAGACTCTGCGATCGCTTCACAGGAAGCATCCAGAATAGCCGAAGAACTCAGGCAACGGGATGAGGCTGACCCCATGGACTCTCTGCCGGACAACTGGCTTGAGGGTACACCTTACTAGAGTGGACTGTTGCTTAGATAAAACAAAACGGGCCGCTACATGCGGCCCGTTCTGATGGCGGACTTACATCCTTTTTTCGGCAATTGCCGCAACTTTCGGTTTCTTAAGATCATGCGTCAGTACCTGATCCAGGTTCTTGACCAGGTTCGGCAATAGCAGATTGTATAAAAGCTCTGCCCGTACTACTTTTACGTCTTTAGTTACCGGTATTTTGTATTGCAGCTTTTTAACACCATGCGGCTCGATACGCGTATCTGAAAGTACTTCCTTGGCCTTGGGTGGCATTGATGGATTACCGTTTCCATCACCCAACGTGTAAACCATGACTGAGCCCGGATCATCATTCAGGGGATGCGTCTTAAAGTTTCTCCAGAGCTGTTTCCCATTGGCGTCATAGGCCGTTATTTTCACATAGGCATTCCTGAACGGAGCCCCGGTCGGGAATTTATGCGGCAATTTGTTGGTAATCTCAACATTGGCCACATAACCCTCCTTAGCCTGGCTGACATCCATGGTCATGATTACGGCTCTACGTACCATGTCTTCACTATGGCCACCCAGCATACTGTGGTCAGCATGACCATCTACTACGGGCATGTGACAGGCCTGGCAGGTTACAGAGGTTTTACTATCGGCAATCTCGTCACCGGTGGCACAAAGAGGCACACCATGGAAATTGTTGCGACGATCATGACAGCCCATGCACATATCGTTGGTTTTCTGCACAGCAGGATTACCAGCCACCATAGGGAATGGATGGAATGGCATGGTTACGTCGGTAGTTTCCACAGGCTCAGGAGAGGTGGAATAGTTTTTCCCGGAAGGTGCCTGAAGCGCAGTCTTAGAATTCGTGTACGCTGCCTGCCCCAGACGCAACTTACCGTCTTCTTTCACCGTACCCTTGAAGCCATCAATGGTATGACAATAGATACAGTTTACGCCTTCCTTAAATGCTGGCTTGGCATCCAGCTTGGTCTTGCCCTGGATAGCCGCATTTGGTGCATGACAACGAAGACAGACAGGATACTTATCCTTCTTCGTCACCCCTTCCTTGGTGGGATCGCCAATGACCTTGCGGTAAAAGGCACCATGGATAGGGTCCTTCAATGCCGTACTCTGGGCATGCATGGAACTTTCCCATTCCTTATAGATTTGCACGTGGCAGGAAGAACAAAGTTTCGATGAAACTTCATGAGGCGCCTTTGGTGGAGGTCCTTCCACCTTGCCGCCCGGATTGGCTAGCCCCAGAGATGGAGCCAGAAATAGAACGAAAACTACGAATAAGCAACTACGCACGATGGCGCGTGAAGAACCATACTCCCCGAACATAACATCCCCCTCACTTATACTTTTATATGTATTTATTTCAGAAGGTGGCAATGACTATCAATGAGTGTGGACCATAATTCCCTTTTTCTCAACATGGATATAAAGCAGCAATTTACTGGGTTTTTTAAAGCTTATGATTTACTTAAATAATGAATAAAAGTTCTTTTCGTAAGCTTTCAGATTTTCTTCCAGGGTTCTCTACATGGCTGCGTGATTAGCTCATCTGCCAGGCGCTGGTCATTAGAAGTAAGGCTAAAAAAAGCTTATTTATTCAGGACGGCGGTACCAGAAACCACACAGGCGTTTATAACGCACGGCAAAGGGAAAAATCGTTAGCATCACCAACAGCAGGACCTGCCTGCCCGTGCTATACCATTCCAGCTTTCTACCTGAGGAGTGCACCGGATAATCCTCGATGATCGTGTAACGCTCTCCACGCGCCTTACCTAGTTTGCGCAATTGACGCGACAGCCAGATCTCCTCGCTGGCATATACAGCCTCACTAAATCCGCCAATCGCCTCGAAGTCCTGACGTCTGCAAAAGACAAAACAGCCTGCTGCAAGCCCCATGTTTCTGGATAACCAGTTCCAGAAGAAAAGCCCGCGTTCTGCCGCCCAGCTAAGTTCATGATCAAAGCTGACCAGCGATCCACCACCACAGTAACGACCCGATTCAAGACGTCTCAACGCCTCGATTAACAGCTCCGGTGATATCAAAGTATCGGCATCGATAAACACCAGATAACGCCCCAGGGCCTGAGCTGCCCCCGTATTTCGTGCCCGTGATATCTGGTTTATCGGTTCAAACACCACCTTCGCCCCGAGCGACTCGGCACAGGCTGCCGTAGCATCACTTGAATTGTTATCACAGACGATCAGTTCGCCCAGCAGGGGCGTTTGCCGCATGGCTTCATGTATAGCCTCTACCGTCCTGGGCAGAAAGGCAGTTTCGTTATAGGCGGGAACAATAATGGAGTAGTCGATCGCCATAAAGCCTGGTTACTTGTGACTATGACTTGCTGACGTAGCTATCAAAGTTCTTCTCGTAATCGTTCAGGTTTTCTTCCAGGGCTGTCCGAAACTGACTGGTGAAATAATCGAGTGCAACCTGCCGCTCCTCCTTAAACTGCTCAAGCTCCTTAGACATACCAGCATAGACAAAGGCATTAAAGCGGGCGACGGCAAACAGCATACTTAATGCCACCTTGCCATTTGCCACACCTTCAGACTGCTGATTAGCCAGCTCGATAAACTTGTCAGCCATTTCGAAAAACTGCTTATCACGTTCATTACTATCCATCGTTGATATCTCTTGTTACCAGGGGATGATACTGCCATCAATATCGAAAAAACTGCCGCTTGTTTCTGGGGTAAGGCCCTTAAGTATGCCGCGTAGATTGTTCACTGACTCTGTCACGGTGATTTCTGCATTTGGGCCGCCCATGTCGGTCAGTACCCAACCCGGGTGCAGTATCGCGACCCGGATACCTCTTGGCTGCAGGTCTATGGAGGCACTTTTCATCACTGCGTTCACGGCCGCCTTGGAGGAGCGGTAGATATAGCTACCACCCGAGCCATTGTCTTCCATGCTGCCCATCTTGCTGCTCATCGTAGCGATTACCTTTTTCTGGCTGGCGGCCACGTGTTCGACAAAGGACTCCATCATTTTCATGGGGGCAATCGTATTGACACGAAAACAGTCCAGCCACTGCGCCTCGTCGGTATTACCAAAGACAGCTTCATATGGGCCATAGATGCCGGCATTGTTAAACAGGATATCGATAGACTGTCCGGATAACTCCCTGGCCAGCGCCTCGATCTGAAGAGTGTCAGAGACATCCAAGACATGTATGGATACCTGGTCATGATCTGCCTTCAGCGCATGGAGCGGGTCAGCCGAATCAGGGTGACGGCAGCAGGCAATCACACGCCAGCCATCGTCGGCATATTGCCGGGTCAGTTCCAGACCTATCCCACGGTTGGCACCTGTAATCAGAATAGTTTGAGTCATTGCATATTTTCTTCTGTCAGTAATCTTTGCATTATTGCCCACTTCGGGAAACACCGGTGAAAAACCCTGATATCTGTGTCCTTGCATTCCCCCTGATCTCAACCATACTCAGGCTTATCCAGGGTCAATCCTGACATTGCTCGGAGGTGCACCATGGAAATTTCAGACACACTGGTGGCGTACCTGGATTCCCGCGGTATTACCTACGACCGGCTTTCACACCGTCACACCGAATCCAGCGTCAATAGTGCTCATGCTGCCCACATCCCTGAGGAGCAGCTGGCAAAACCCGTCATACTTGAGGACGACAAGGGCTATGTCATGGCCGTTGTTCCGGGCCATGCCCATGTCAAAATTGGCGAACTCAACCGCCTGCTTAACCGAAAGATGGGACTGGCAACCGAGGTCGAACTGCTACCCCTGTTCAAAGACTGCGAACTGGGCGCTATACCACCTGTAGGGCAGGCTTATGGCATGGAGACTATAGTCGACAGGGGCCTGGATGACTGCAGTGATGTGTATTTTGAATCCGGGAATCATGTCGACCTTATCCACATCCGGGGAGATGCCTTTCGTGAACTCATGAAAGAGACGCGTCATGCCTCTATCTGCATGCACTAGGCGCGCCCGAGGAGGTCATAATGAGTACTGCAGAAAAATTCACACCCGAACCCTCACTGGATGAAAATGGCCTGTTGCTGAATCCAGACGACTGGGACGAACATATCGCTGTAGCCATTGCCTATCGTGCTGGTATCCGCAGGCTCAATGATGAGCACTGGAAAGTCATTAATGCCCTGCGTGAACACTATGATCGTTTCGGTGTTGCGCCTGCCATGCACAACATCTGCAGAAGCTATGGTCAAAGTGACGCCTGGGTGCATAACCTGTTTAACACCTGCATGGATGCCTGGCGCGTGGCAGGCCTTCCCGATCCGGGCGAGGAAGCCAGGGCCTATCTATACGATATGTAGCGCCTGCATCGCATCATCCCAGCTGGTAGCGTATAATGGGGCGTTATCGTCCCCCCTCCCTTGTTTGCTTTTGAATCAGCAACTTAGATACCGGGACAATAGCTGCTAAGCCATACTTTTGGCTTAACCTATAGACAAACATCTATGCAAAGCCATGGCCTTATGAATTTCAGGTTTATTAAACCAGTTTGTATACTTCGATGACTAAAATGCCGGAGAGACCCTCAAGCCTCCCTTGAGAATACGTAGTATATGATCAAACTCAGGACCTACGTTTACGTTGACTCCCTGCAGCCCCAGCTGGCCGAATATATGGCCACGGTTTCGCAGGGTTTCCTGCCCGTGCCCGGCGATTCCTGCCTGTGGGTAGAGGTCTCTCCAGGAATGGCCGTCCACCGCCTGACCGATATTGCGCTCAAATCTACCCGTGTTCACCTGGCCCAGCAGGTCGTAGAACGTGAATATGGCTCTATGGTTATTCATCACAGGGATCAGAGTGATGTCCGTGAGGCCGGTCGTATCCTGCTTTCACGAATAGGCGCCCAGCAGTCAGATCGTGCGGTGTGCAAGGTCGCCTGGCATGAAATCATCCGTGGCATGACGCCTGACCACACCGTTCTGATCAACCGCCAGGATCGGCGCGGCTCCATGATCCTGCCAGAACAGAGCATGTTCATCCTGGAGACCGAGCCTGCTGGATACATCATTCATGCCGCCAACCAGGCCGAAAAGGCCGCGAATATCACAATTATTGACGTAAAGGCCGTCGGCGCCTTCGGTCGACTCACCCTGTCTGGCCGTGAGGCCGATGTTGATGAAGCGGCTGCCGCTGCGCTGGCTGCTGTACAGAATCCAACCGGAACGCATTAATCATGCATCGCCAGACCCTGCTCAACCTGCTGGCACAGCATCAGACACGCTTTATGGAAGAGGCGGCCTATATCCGGAAAGCCAGGGAATTTGTCGCTGCTCAGCCCGATTGTTTTTACCGCGAACTCTGGCCCGCACACGTCACGGGCTCTGCCTGGGTGGTCAACCCTGACCGCACCATGGCCATGATGCTGCACCACCGCAAGCATGACCAGTGGTTCCAGCCTGGCGGACATGCTGATGGCGATGCGGATATTCTCAGGGTTGCCCTACGTGAAACAGCCGAAGAAACCGGTATCGATCCAGAAAATATTCGACTGGTTGATGAATCGATTTTCGATGTCGATATTCACTCCATCCCTCCAATCGGTCATGACCCGCGACATGAGCATATCGATATCCGCTTCCTGGTTGAGATCGATGATCACCTGCCGATCCCGGGCAATGATGAGTCTCATGACGTGCTTTGGGCTGATCTGACCCAGGTTTCGCGCTACAACAACAACCGCTCAACCTATCGCATGGTTGAAAAGACGCGCAGAATGCGTGGCAAGTACTTTACCTAAACACTCCCTGCTACTGCTCCTGGCTGATGGGCTGCAAAGTGCTGGCTCCTAACCAGAACGACATATTTTTTTCCAGCAACTGATCCCAGGGCATGTAATGTGAACCATCACAGGAAAAGTTCAGACCAACCATACCATTATAAATATTCAGAGAACCCGCACGCAGATAAATCGTTTCATCCATAAAGCGCAGAGCGCGAAAGGTCTTGAAAACTTCCTTCACCTTATCCAGCGGGATTGCTGCATCAGCAGGATAAGGCCGATAGGGATAGGTCATAGCAATGCCCGGATCAGACAAATCCTCAATATCCAGGATGCGGTATCTCAATGGATCATCGATAAACCACAGGGTGGCCCGGGAACTGGAGAAATGCAGCTTGCCGTGAAATACCCCATGCTCTTCAATCAGATTAATCAGCAGGTCCAGCACCTCATCAATCCGCTTGTCCATCGGACTCTGAACCCGTTGCTGGTTAAAAAGCCCACCACGGATCGCGGGGTCTCCTTTCATCTGTACCCACTGTTCGGGCTGCTTGTAGACCTCTCTTGTTAACGGCAATTCACGCAGGTCAAAGTCGGCTCCAAGATAACCTAGCAAATCACCGTCTACATTCATAATACGCTGAACTGCTGTCAGTGACGGTCTCCGTGCATTGCGGCTAAGGTAGGCGTCAGATAGAGAGAATGATTCGCCTTTCAAGGCATCCTGCAGATAAGGACGCTCACTTCGGTTACGCCCAAGATGCCGAGGTACCGGGCCTGAAATCGAAATATTGTCCGTAATCTGGAGGGCGCTATCATCGAGCACGAACAGGTATTTACAACTGGGTAAAGAACTCAGTCCATCTCTGAGACAGCTCTCAAGACCCTCCTTATCTGGCCAAACATCACTGCAATGTTTTGCCAGACGCCCCATTGACGCAGATAACAGCCCGCGTAAGAGGATTCTTTGTCTTGCTACTGCATCTCTAAGTGCCTGTGCCATACCACCTCATATGCTTAAGTTATTACTTTTGATTTTGCCTTTCCGGGTTATCACCTGCTCCAGAAAATGCTCAAAGATAAATATTTTGTACTAGTTTGTTGGCAAACTCAGCTGATCGGGATGATCTTCACCAATCTGAATACCAGGCCAGGTTGCCTGCATATGTGCGCGCATATGGGGTTGAATCTCCAGGGCATATTCAAGAAACGCCCGTGCAACCACAGATAGTTCCTTATTTCGTGGATAAACAAGGTACCACTGTCGCTGAATGGGAAAACCTTCCACGTCCAGAATTGCCACAGGTCCACTGGAACCTTCGAGCGTCAAGGTATGCAGAGAAAGAACGGACAAACCTAGCCCCCCGACAACACCATGTTTAATCGCCTCGTTACTACCAAGCTCCATTCGCACCCTGGGTTTTAATCCCTTGCTTTCAAAAAGCTTAAGCGCTGTGTCACGAATACCAGAACCCGGCTCCCTGAGAATAAAAGGCTCCTCGGCGATTCTAGACAGGGGTATGTTCTTCTGTTTTACAAGGGGATGGTTTCTCGGTGCCATGACCACCAGAGGATTTGGAGCAAAGACAAATGACTCAACATCGGCATCGCCTTCTGGCAAGCGCCCCATAATGTAAAGATCATCTTCATTCGCCAGCATGCGCTCAATGATGCGATCTCGATTGGTTACCTTTAGCGCGACGTCTATACCTGAAAAACGCTGACAAAAGTCACCAAGAATCTCTGGAGCAAAATATTTCGCTGTGGTCACAACACACAATCTCAATCGGCCACGCTTGATACCCTTGATATCAGCAATCTTCATCTCGAGATTAGCCAGTGATTCAAAGATTAACCTACAGGTTTCGTATAATTCCAGACCGGCCTCTGTTGGCTTAACAGATCTGCCGACATGCTCGAACAGGGGAATGCCAAAGGTATCAGAAAGCTTCTTAATCTGCGTAGAGACTGTTGGCTGAGTTAGAAATAGCTCCTCAGCAGCACGGGTAAAACTACCAAGACGCACTATTGCCTCAAAGAGCTGCAGTTGTCTTAAGGTGGCATGTCGAATCAGATAATCGGGCATCGCCGAAGGCGGCGTATAGCTTTCTGAGTCGTTGCCCATATTTGCTCCTTATTCAACCACAAGGCTGGTCTTTAAGCGGTGAACAACATTATCCACCGCCCGACAGCCCTAACGCCCGTACTCATGGCACTTAGTACGAGGTACATCTTTTAGCGCATCAGGATCTGTTCCAAAACGCTCCAGCAATGCTTCTAGCGCTGCCTCTTTATCCTTATAGAAGGCATTTGGCCCAAGGCCATCGACAATGCCACAGTGCTCGAGTACTGATTTAACCTGATGCTTCAGGCCACTAAACATCAGCTCTACTCCATCCTCGCATAGTCGTTCTGCAATTTCGCGGACTTTTTCCTCACCTGACGCATCAATTTCATTGATACCGCTGCCAATTACAAGAATAGCTCGGGCGTGAGGGTATTTTCTTCTTGCCTCAAGGATGATGTCTTCGAAATAGGCCACGTTAATAAATGTCAGCGAACCATCGAAGCGAACTGGCACGAAATTCTCGCTTATCGACTCAAGACCATGTGTTTTCATGCCGCCGATCGTACCATCAGCTTTGCGCCCAACGATATCCGCTCTCGGCTTCATTATACGTACAAGGTAATGCAATACCGTTAGAACCACACCCAGCAAAATGCCATTCGCAATTGAAGGTGCCATTAACAATGTCGCAAAGAAAGTAATGATGCCGATTGTGGCACTGACACGATCAGCCTTCCATGCCTGGGTTAAGGGCTTAATCCTGATAAGACTGAATACCGCCATCATAACAATTACCGCAAGCACGGCCTGAGGTAGATGGTAAAGATAGGCTGTAAAGAAAACCAGAACGAGTACAACTGCTGCTGCACTAATAATCGCGAACAAACCCGTTTTGGCTCCTGTTTTTGCCGCAACTGCTGATCGCGAAAATGAACCACTAACGGTATATGAACCGAAGAAACTGCCTGCAATATTAGCAAGCCCCTGCCCTACCAGTTCCTTACTGGTATCTACACGCTCGCCAGTATGACTTGCGATGGCTTTTGAGATAGAGGTCGCCTCCATGAAACCAATCAATGCCATGACAAGAGCAGCTGGCAATAGAGACAGAATCAGATCAGCCTGAATGGTAGGCACTTCAAAGCTTGGAAGCCCTTCTGGTATATCACCAACAACAGCACCGCCTGATGATAGAACTATGCGAGTGTCTGTCACATCACTAAAACGCCAGTTCTGACTATCAACATCCTGACCTGCCGGCAACGTCTCTTCTGTAAAATACTCAAAACCCTGAACAGTCTGAACTGCCATTAGAGTCTTTTCATGCAGATCAACACGTAAATTCGTATTGTTCGCCTTGAGTATTTCCAGTCGTCTTTCTAGTACTGCAGCCTGCGCATGTAAACCTGCAGCCTCTCTAATTCGCTCGATATCATCCTGTTTTTCCAGTTCTGCCGCATTCCTGGTTAATTCCGCAATATCATCAGTAAATTCACCAATCTTTGAAGCATTTTCTGCATACACATTTATCATCTGCAGGGTAGATGAATCTTTAATCTGCTCTGCAGCAACGGTAACTTTGTTTTCGTATCCGATGACCGCACTCACTACTGTTGCAAGCAATACTGCGACTAGCACTCCAGGTAATGATGGCACTTTCTTTTTTAATATATCGATCAAGGCCCAGGCACCAGCAGCAAATAATAGTGTTGGCCAATGCAATTCCGGTATCTGTTCCAGCACCCGCCAAAGATCAGCAAGATAGGAGTCAGTACGCGGGAATGGCACTCCAATTACTTTGCTAAGCTGCGAAAGACCAATAATAAGAGCCGCCGCATTTGTAAAACCCACAATGACCGGGCTTGATAGCAGGTTTACGATTGATCCTAGCTTAAAAACACCAAGTGCCAGGCGAAGAATACCAACCATCATGGCAAGCATAATCGACAATTCAATAAAGTTAGCACTGCCAGGACTGGCAAAAGGAATAATTGCAGCTGCAGACATCAGCGACAGCATTGCAACAGGTCCTGTATGTAGTTGGCTAGATGATCCCCACATCGAAGCAATAATTACTGGTATAAACGAAGCATAAAGACCATAAACCACGGGTAATCCGGCCAACTGTGCATAGGCCATACTCTGGGGAACGAGAATAAGCGCAACTGTAACGCCAGCTAACAAGTCCGCACGGATTGTTTGCTGGCTCATAGGGAACCATTTGAGGAATGGGAACAATGTATAAATAAGGGAATGCATAAAACTTTGTCCTTCTTTCTCTAGGTCAGAGGCACGGAAAATTTATCTGGTCGTAAAACGGATACATCCGAAACATAAACAGTCAGGTGATAACGCCTGTTGATTAAATCCTGCAATCCATCCAGGAGTTTCTCGAGGCGATCAGGTGGAATAACTACACTAAACGTGATGTTCGTATCGATATCGAGCATACCTGACTGGATACCACTACTACCGCCACCTCTTGCTCTCTGGATCGTATACCCACTTACACCGCACTTCTTTACTTTTGCAATTAACTGGTCTTCGAGGACATCAGTCGTGATGATCGTAATTAGCTTTTCTGGAGCGAGGTTATGCATTGGAAAATAATCCTTTATGTCGACACTACAGTAGCCACGTAATGGTAAAGCGGGATTCCTACCACAACGTTAAATGGAAATGTAATCCCCAGAGCAAGCGTTAAATAAAACGATGGATTCGCCTCAGGAACCGCCAGACGCATTGCTGGTGGAACCGCGATATAAGATGCACTAGCACCGAGCACCGCTACAAGCGTAACACCACCAACACTCAGACCTAGAATCCAGTGCCCAACAATTATGCCTGCTGCACCACCGAATAAAGGCATAGTTAAACCAAACACTGCGAGTACAGCGCCGACCTTTTTAAATTCCTTAATTCGCCTACCTGCTTCCATGCCCATTTCAAAAAGGAACAGGCACAACACACCCATAAATATTTCATCGATAAACGGAAAAAGCTTTTCCATTGCTTTATGTGACGATATTGCACCAATTGTCATCGATCCAATTAAAATCACCACACTACCATTGGTTAATGCTTCATGAAGCAATGGAGCAATTTTATCCTTCAGGGAACGATCATCTCTATCCTGAACAACCTGACCACCATTAGCAGCTTTTGCGATTTTCTGCCTCGACCACGAAGCCAACAACAGGCCTACTATAATTGCTGGTGACTCCATAACTGCCAGCATTATTAATGGGTAGCTTTCGTATTCGACGCCAATGTTGTCCAGGTAGGCAATTGCAGTAAGAAAGGTACCTGCACTTACTGAGCCATAATGCGCTGCAATTGCAGCTGCGTTCATACGATCTACTTTGCCGGTAAACAGCAGAAGAACATAACCCAACATGGGTAGCGTAAAACCAAGAATGATCGCCCAGAGCACAGAATTAAATGCCAGGCCCAACTCTGACTTACCCAGTTCGAATCCGCCATGCAGCCCGATGGCCATTAACAGGTAAATGGACATCATCTTGGCCATATCCTGCGGGAAACGCAGATCTGATTTAATCAGACGTGCGAGAAATCCCAGGCCAAAGAAAAGAACTGCTGGAATAAGAAGATTGCTAAGCGCTGACACGCGAGTTTCTCCCGGATTCGCTTACTCAAATCTGAACACGACCTGGCGCAATAATTTGTAAAGCGCCATTTAATAAACAGGCTACATCTGAATTCACATTCAGATAAGCCAGCACATATCGTAATCAGTCAGGCCAGACACGCTTTCCAAGCTGAATACTGCTAGCTTTTGGTGCGGCTTTAGCAGCCTTCTTTGCAGCAGGACGAGACGCTTTCTTCTTTGCCGGAGCAACCTTTTTTGCAGCTGGAGCATTTGTCGCCGACGCTGCTGGCTTTTCTGTAGCTGTAGAAGGAGATGCAGTAGGAGAGGCAGGTGTACCTGATTTTGCCTTTCGGATGGTGTTTGCTAGTTGATCACCGGTTTTATCGTTAGTACTCATACCTTGATCACCTCATCAATAAGTTTGAAAATTTCTTCGCTAGCAGCTTTTCCACGACTTCCCATATCATGAACACTGCGGCCTTCTAACACGCTATATTTGTAAGCAACGCGTCTGTAAATAGGAGTTTCTGCAGCAAGCATATCGATCTCAGACAGAGCCTGAAATACAAATTTAGAGAACCGTGTTCTTGGCTCTACCTGATTCACTACCATCATTGCCGTTAACTGAGGGTTAGATTTACGTGCTTCTTGTAAATATTCTTCCAGGTGGACGGTTGCCCACAGATCATAAGGAGATGGTTGCACCGGAACTAGTGCAGTATCACTAAAAGAAAGGGCCTGACCAGATTGTTCTGTATGTATAGATGGAGGACAATCAACAACAATGTGGTCAAACTGATCTTTAAGTTGATCAATTACTGATTCTAGGTCTTCAACGCCTTCTACAACAGGCAACCCTCTTTCTTCATCCCTGATTTGTGACCATTGCAAAGAAGAGCGTTGCGGATCCGCATCAACCAGAACAACTTTGCCTCTATTCGTCAGGCCGGATGCCACATTAACAGACAATGTTGTTTTGCCTGTGCCACCTTTGTTGCCCAATATGGCAATGATCGACATGGATCTGACCTCAGGTAGATTTTGCGTCTAGTTCGGAAAGCTCATCAAGCATCCTGGCAAAGTTTCTTTGTGCTTCTTCCAGCTCTTCGGAACCATCTTCAGGATGAATGGTAATATTGACATAATCCTTGCCAAATCCCATATCTGGATAGAGGTCTTCACGCTCAGAGAGCTCTGCTGCCTGGTCCAGAAAATCACGTAAAGTTTCATAGTCGGGAAACTCATAGCGTTTTTCCAGCCGTACAGGTCGTGCACGCTCTTGCCAATCTTTTTTCATCAATACGAAACCCTAGAAGGTTGCACCTTGATTAGAAACAGGTTGCTCAAGTTGAGCAATCCACTGGCCAAGCTCCTGGCTGTGAGCCTGCTCTTCCCTGAGGAGCGTTTCAAAAAACAGGCGGCTCTCCTGATCACCTATTTTTGCACAGTAACTAGTAGCATCATGATAGAGCTTCACCAGCTCTAATTCGAAGGCAAGATCATAGTTAAGTATTTCAACCAGGCTCTTACCTACAAATGCTGGCCGAAGTTGTGATGCATTAGGCGCCACACCAAGTGCTAGCATGCGAGCTATTATTCGATCGACATGCTCCATTTCTTCATTGGCTTCAGACTTAAGCTTATTGGCTGGTTCCGCCAGACCCCAGGACGCGACTAAGCGCGCCTGGGTGCTGTACAACTGGACGGCGGAGAACTCCAGACTTAAAGCTCGGCCCAAGTAACCAAGAATCAGATGATCCACACTGGCAAACGACATCAAATTGCTTCAACAAGCTTCAAAGTCATTCAGACTGCAATTATTTTGCAGCTGCACTACCTGCTTCAGCGCCAAGCACTGGCTCAACTTCCTTATGAGGACGAGCAATGATGTGCGCTGCAACCAGGCCATCACCAACACGCTCACAGGCATCAGCGCCAGCGCGAACAGCAGCGTTAACCGCACCAGTTTCACCACGAACCAGAACAGTAACGTAACCACCACCAACAAACTCACGACCAATCAGGCGAACTTCTGCAGCCTTGGTCATAGCATCAGCTGCTTCGATAGCAGGAACCAGTCCACGCGTTTCGATCATGCCCAGTGCAATACCGTAATTATCGTTTGCCATGATTTGAATCTCCTATAACTCAAACAGGTTAATTATTTGTAAGCCGCAGCCAATTAAGCTGAAGGCAGAACTGGCTCAACTTCCTTATGAGGACGAGCAATGATGTGCGCTGCAACCAGGCCATCACCAACACGCTCACAGGCATCAGCGCCAGCGCGAACAGCAGCGTTAACCGCACCAGTTTCACCACGAACCAGAACAGTAACGTAACCGCCGCCAACAAACTCACGACCAATCAGGCGAACTTCTGCAGCCTTGGTCATGGCATCAGCTGCTTCGATAGCAGGAACCAGACCACGTGTTTCGATCATGCCCAGTGCAATACCGTAATTTTCATTTGCCATTTTTAAATCTCCGTCGTCGGAAAAAAATAAATTTATTTACTAAACCAGCGTCAACACTCGGTCCTGACGCAAGCCTCTTGCTTAATTATTGCCAAGTACCGGCTCAACTTCCTTATGAGGACGAGCAATGATGTGCGCTGCAACCAGGCCATCACCAACACGCTCACAGGCATCAGCGCCAGCGCGAACAGCAGCGTTAACAGCACCAGTTTCACCACGAACCAGAACGGTAACGTAACCGCCGCCAACAAACTCGCGACCAACCAGTCTAACTTCTGCAGCCTTGGTCATGGCATCAGCAGCTTCGATAGCTGGAACCAGTCCACGTGTTTCGATCATGCCTAATGCAATACCGTAGTTGTCGCCTGCCATTTTAAATCTCCTGCTTGCTCATTACTTAGCAATTAAAATTGTGTCCGGCATATCTGCCTGAACGTTTTAGACAGTCCTTACTGATCCGACTGCCAGTTATCAATGATCCCAGCAATAGTGAGATCCGTGAGTATCTCAAAGTCTCCAGCAGCAAATCTTGCCGCTGAACCACTCGAGGTAAACACCCAGTTGCCTTTTCTAACACCTACCGGGTCAACTGCAACCATCTGCTTACCATTTAGATCACGCACTATGCGCAAACTAATCTGTTTCAGGCCATCAATTCGCCTGGTGCATACTAGCGGCGACTCAACCTGGTAAATATCCATCAGCCTTCCTGTTCAGCTGGCGGCCAATGATCAATGATCCCAACAATGGTCAGATCACTAGGGTACCCTTTACTACCAGCTGCTTCACGAGCTGCGGAGCTACCTACGCAGAGAACCCAGTCACCAGGAACACAGCCCACTGCATCGACTGCCACAAGTTGAGAGCTACCATCCTGTACAACCAGAAGATGCTTGTGCTCCATCTCTGGTATACGGTTTGTCGACACCAAAGGCTTTACAACCTGTACAATTTTCATCAGTGAGCTCCCTTTACCGCATTCGCATCTGCTGAGCATGCCAACACTTCAATACAGGCCCCGGCATTACAATCGCGTATCACCTGCATTGTGTGCAATAACCCCTGTTCAGCGAGCTCTGAGTAACGCGCCTTCAAGGCATCCACTACCCTGCTGCAATGTTCTATTGCACGATCACGTGCACCCGGCACCTGACCATGGTAGTCATACCGCACCACAATCGGGATAGGCAGACCACGTGAGACATTGAGTCCCGTAAAAATCTTTATGCCTACATCTAAATCCTTGGTTGCCTCCTCAACAGTACTGAGGTATGCGAAATAGGTCAGGTTTCTCAGCTGCACCTCCTCGAACCCAATACCTGCACCAATGAATCTTTCGGCATGGCCGATATCACTATAATGTGAACCGTGATAACGCTTGACGTAATCAATCTGGGACAGATTATTTACGATCAATCGTTTAATCAGATTCTTCATGCCCGGCACCACCATGGCGCCCTGGCTTTCAATCATTTCAACGATCTTTGCATCAGCTTGCTGCGCAGAAGTCGTCTGTGTCTGCTCGTACAACACAAGAGCATCCACTGAATTCGCAAGATCTGGCACTCCTGCCGAATCAGGCATATGTACCTTGATTGCATCCGTATCGGTATCCAGACCAATCAGCAGCAAATCAATCGATGCACCGCAGCAGAAGCTATTCTGTACTGCCTGCTGGAAACCCAGCAGTCGATCTAGTCCTGCCTGCGCTGCAACAGCGGTATCAGATCCATGTGCTGCACAACCTTCATGCTCTGGATCTACAGAACTGAAGTGGTACACCACAGCCTTCAGGTAACGAGTAGGCGCATCTGCCGTATTGGGCTTGCCCTCTCGGAATCGAAGCATTTCTGTTTCGATCCATTTATCCAGGCTGTCTGCAATATCAAATGTTGCCCCTGCATATGACTTTCTACGAACGCCCTTGTAAGGCAGACGTAAAACGTAACTAATTACATGGGCCAGCCTACCGTCAGCACAGGGTGAGACATCCAGGGTATGGAACCCACATTCCTGCAGGTATTCCTGAAACTGCTCATCTCTTGCTGAGCCGATCGGGTCGGACTCAAAAAATTCATCACAAAACTTGTGATAAGTCTGAAAGACAGACCAGGCGAAAAGCTTTCTCATATCCAGCTGATCAACCCAGGCGCCTTCCAGAATTTCCTGAGGCAGCTCAAAACCAAACTGCTCTCTGGCTATCATTTGCGCTCGCATTTCAAAATCTTCTTCATGCTGAAGAGCTGAAATACGTTTTAACACCGGCACTATCGAATCAAAGGACTCTTTGGTCCTACGTTCGTAGTCGTACAGCCTGTCATTCTCATCAATTCGCACCAGGGGGTGTCCAGCCCGTGCTGAACCATGCATAACCGTTCCTACCCCTACGGCTCCGGGACGTCGCATGGGCGCGGCAGAATGTCCACTGCCCCTGGTGCCCTTTGATTGTTTGCGTGAATGCAACATGGCCATTAACGCCTATCAACTTATCCGCGGGCACCGCCGGAATAAGTGATCAGTGCTCCTTTCTCAGTATTACCACTTCCACCGGTAACCTTACTTACAGGCTCAGGTACACCCTCATTACGCTTTGGCTCCTCTTCTCTGGGAGACATTGCGGACATAGGACCACCGCGGCGCGTGGGGTTACGCTGAATTGCCGAAGTACCTTCGGTACCAGTCACGCGATCACCTCGATCCCAGTCATCACCAGTAATCTTGGATCCAGCACTCATACCTTCACCAGTAATACGTGACTTAACACGGCCTTCAACTTCCTGGGCTGTCTCAGGAATCATTGTTTCCTGTACAACCGGAGCGCTATTTGCATTACCAAATCGTGCTTCTTCAGTACCGGTTACCTTGCCAGTAGCCATACCAAACGGACCTGTGATCTGCCCCTGCTCGTAACTACTTCCGGTGATACCACCTTTAGTCATGTTCTGAGCAGCATGCGTTGGAGCAGACACGCTGAATTCACCCCATGGGGCATCACCCACGGGTTGGGGAAAATCCGGGCTATTAGGCTCCGCTGGTTTTGAAGGGCATGCATTAGCAACCTGATCCGCACCCACATAAGGTGTACCAGTTACAGGCTCACAGGCACCCTTAGAACCGCCTGTCATGACGCCACCCATACCTGGCTGAATACCAGTCATGGCCGGGCCTACATTACCTGTGCCTTTACGTGCACGTGCCATAGCCATTGATTTCTCAGGGGAAGAGCAGAAAGCTTCTGTTTGCCCTTCTCCGGCATAAGGCGTTCCTGTTAAAGCCTTACAGATTCCAGCCTCATTGCCAGTGACGTTACCGCCACGATCAGTCATTGTGCCGGTTACTGACTTGCCCATCAGCGTGCTTGAAACTCCAACCTTACGATCAGTTGGTGCTGGCGTGCTCTGACAGAACTTAGAGAACTGCTCAGAACCTACATAATCATCACCAGTCACATTGCGGCAACTACCTGGCTCATCACCGGTCACTTTTTCACTACGACCAACGGTTGTGCCAGAAATAGAACCGCCTCGCAAAGTGTTGCTTACACCAACTTTAGCTGGAGCTGCACCATTACCACCTTGCATGTACTGAGAACCTGTTAAAGTGCGCCCTGCACCGGATTCATCACCAGTCACTTTTTCAGAACGACCGACATTATCACCGGTAACCGTTTTGCCCTTTGCGGTCTCGGACATGCTGATCTTGGCAGGCTTAGTTGGAGCCTTGGAGGAACAAAATGCCTGAGCCTGTTCACTAGAAACATACTCGGTTCCAGTCACTGACTTACAGGTACCAGGCTCATTGCCAGTTACCTTGGCACTACGACTCACATTGATGCCGCTTATGCTGCTTCCTGTACCCGTAGTAGTTACAGATACGCGGTTAAAACCAGGCGCTGCATCTGTAGCACAGAAGTCCTTAAATACGTCAGCACCCATGTACTCAGTACCCGTTACTGTGCGACAAGTACTGGGCTCGTTGCCTGTAACCTCAGGGATACGATCCACCATGGTGCCAGTCACTGTCTGACCTGATGCGGTTTCAGTTACACCGACCTTCCAGGGCTGGTCTTCTGCTGGCGCCTGAGCCTTACGATGGCGCCCAGGGCCTGTTGCTACAGCACCGCCCTGCTTCTTGCCGGTCTTACCCTTCTGGCTACGCTGCGTACGCAGGGCCTGTGCCAGCTCACGGCTGGAGATATCAGGGTTAGCCGCCCGCGCAGCACTAGCTTCACTAATGGCGCCGCCCTTTAAGGCAGACTTGCCTTTAGTCGACATCGCTCTGCGACGCGCTAAAGTCGCTGCACGCGTTGGATTTATATTTACCTTCTTCAGGTTTGGCGAAATCTGAGCCGTAACGCCTGATGACAGGCTTAAATCTGGAGTTGCTACTGGCGCTGGCTTGTTCTTACCACCACAACCGCAGCCGCAATCTGATTTAGCTTCCTGACCAGTACTGGCTGTTACCGCCTGCGTCGCTGCAGAAGGCCTCACATCCGCACCACGGGTCCTGTCTTTACTCTGAACACCCGCTTTCCCACTGCTAGACATAGCCTGTCTACGCGCCTTGGATGCGGCACGGCTACTGCCCTCAGAACTTTTCACCACATAGGCACGTGCTGGCGCGCTTGGCGCTGAAGAACTTGCCTGTGCTGGTGCGGCCGCTCTGGCAGGAGTCGCAGAACCACCCTTGATTGCGGCCTTACCGGTTGTGCTCATAGCACGACGCCTGGCAAGTGCCGCTTCACGGCTGGTCATATTCGTGTTGTGCGCAGAATTACCCATCCTAAACCTCATCAAATAGATGAATTGATGTCCTGAATTTGTGCTGCCCTGCCTACCAGGGCAGCACCAAGCTCACATCGTCTTGCTTAACGACCTTCGTATACTACAAAGCATGAACCCTGACACTGGGTGTAGTTGTCATAGCCAAGCAGACGGACATGATGACCTGGATAAGCACGGTGACATGCTTCCAGCTGTTCCGCGACACGGTTGACATCCTGCTCACCAAAGAATGGAAGCTTCCACATGGTCCAGTAGTGGCTGCCAGCATTGCTTGGATCTTCATGCTCGATAGCTGGAGTCCAGCCCTGAGCGATGATGTAAGCAATCTGCGCATACACTTCTTCCTTAGTCAGCGAAGGCAGAAACCCGAAAGTCTCGAGAGTCTGAGCTGTCTGGTAATCACCTGCTTCATACATGTTAGACATTATCGTCTCCTAATCAGTATTCGTTTGTGCTATTGCGAAAATCTAGTCAGATTACTTAACGTCGAGCTTATCAACAGTATCAAACTCGAACTTGATCTCTTTCCAGGTTTCCATCGCAATGGCCAGTTCTGGGCTGTGCGCAGCTGCAGCGGTCAGGATGTCCTTACCTTCACGCTCAAGTTCACGACCTTCGTTGCGCGCCTTAACACAGGCCTCCAGAGCAACACGGTTAGCAGCAGCACCAGCAGCGTTACCCCAAGGGTGACCCTGAGTACCACCACCGAACTGCAGAACAGAATCATCACCGAAGATGGTTACCAGAGCAGGCATGTGCCAGATGTGGATACCACCAGATGCGACAGCGAATACACCAGGCATTGAACCCCAATCCTGGTCGAAGAAGACACCACGTGAACGATCTTCAGGTACGAAAGACTCGCGCAGCTGATCTACGAAACCAAGAGTAGAAGCACGGTCACCCTCCAGCTTACCTACAACGGTACCGGTATGCAGATGGTCACCACCAGACAGACGCAGACACTTGGCCAGTACGCGGAAGTGGATACCATGCTTAGGATGACGGTCAATTACGGCGTGCATTGCACGGTGAATGTGCAGCAGTACGCCGTTGTCACGACACCAGTTAGCCAGACCAGTGTTTGCAGTAAAACCACCGGTAATGAAGTCATGCATGATGATGGGCTGGTTCAGCTCTTTCGCATACTCAGCACGCT
>CAZXNH010000014.1:0-63424 GCA_964641615.1 uncultured Ectothiorhodospiraceae bacterium
TGAGCAGCAATGAGTGTCTCCCCGGACTTCTGGCTGGAAAAGCCCTTACAGGATATGAGCCTGGAGGAGTGGGAGCTACTCTGTGACGGCTGCGGAAAATGTTGTCTACATAAGCTGGAAAATGATGTTGATGGTCTGGTCTATTACACTGATGTTGCCTGCCGCCTGTTGAATACCGAGAACTGTCGCTGCAGGGATTATGAACATCGCATGCAGGAAGTCCCGGATTGCCTGCAGCTTAATGCTGATAATCTTCCTGAGATCGACTGGCTACCAGCGACCTGTGCCTATCGTCTGTTGTACGAGGGTAAGCCATTACCGCCCTGGCATCCGTTAGTCAGTGGAGACCCCAATTCTGTTCATCTTGCCGGTATTTCTGTGAAGGGGCGCTGTGTTTGTGAAACGGAAGTGGATGACCTTGAGGATCATGTTGTAATCTGGCCGGAATAATAATGAACAGGGAACACTATGCCGTCGAACAACGCGCCTGACACCATCGCCATTGTCGGAACCGGCATGTCAGGATTGACCTGCGCGACGTCGTTACAGCTGACCTGTCCTAATGTCACCCTCTTTGAGCAGGCCTTCCATCCTGGTGGGCGCATGTCTACCTATCGAAAGAAAGGTCATGAGTTTGATGATGGCCTGCAGTATTTCACTGCTATTGATGAACGCTTCCAGTTCACCCTCGAGCCCTGGCTGGAAGAAGGGGTAGTGGCGGAGTGGGAAGGCTGGTGTGTCGATCTGGATGCCGGCAACTTCCTACGCCGCGACGATCATGCGAAACGTTATGTTGCCGTACCGCGTATGAATGCCCTGATGACCCACCTGGCAGGTCTTTGCGAGATTGAGTATGGCTGTCGTGTTAGCAGCATTAAACCGACAGAGCAGGGCAATGTTCTGTATGACCAGTTTGGCCGTGCACTGGGGACTTATGATCGCGTCGTGCTGGCAATGCCGCCCAGTGCTTCCATGTCACTGCTCGAAGATATCGATACACCCGTTAAGCAGGAACTGGAACAGGTCTCGATGACTGCCGTGTGGACCCTGCTAATGTCGTTCGATCAGCCGACTGGTTTATTCTTCGACTCGGCCTTCGTGGCCAAGTCGCCGCTGGACTGGATCTCTCGTAATAACAGTAAGCCGGGTAGGACGGGGCGTGAATCCTGGGTTGCTGTCGCCACGCCGGAGTGGACTGAGCAGTATCAGAAATATTCTGAAGCGGAGATCATGGACTTGCTCTATCAGGCATTTGTCGATGCCGTTGGTGGCCTGCAGGAAAAACCAGATTTCATGGATATGGAGTTCTGGCCAGACGCTAAGACTATCCAGGTCGCGAGTAAGGAATATCTTTACGACGCAGAACTTGGGATCGGTCTCTGTGGCGACTGGTGCCTTGGTACACGGCTTGAGTCGGCCTTTCTGAGCGGTCTTGCCATGGCCAATCAGATCATCGAAGAGACTTAGGCAAACTGTTCAGAGCCGTAACCGCCAGGTTTTTGTACGTGCTTGTAGAAAAGCTCGGGAAAATCATCCACAACCGAAGTTTTGACGGCATCCAGTTCCAGCAGGTCTTCAGCCCATTCTGACAGGCGCGGAAAGTCCTGTTCATCAAACAGGCGATGACGGGCATTAAGTAATTTGTAGCGCATGAACAGCGGGGCATAAGCACAGTCAACCAGTGAGAAGTCTTCGCCATTGAACCAGGGGCCTTCCCCGGCCTCTTTTTCTAGTCGGGCCAGGTTCTTCAATGCAGTTTCAACGGCCTCTTTATATTCCTTTTCATCCTTTGAAGAAAAAATATTCACCATGTCGAAGATAGAGTTGGAGCCGAATTCGATCCAGCCGCGGTTGCGGGCCAGTACCAGTGGGTCTGCAGGTTTTAATGAATGCGGTGTGACGTCATCGATAAACTCATTAATGATCGCCGATTCGAATAACACCATGTCATCGTCGACCTGTAATACAGGCACCTTGCCAAAGGGTGAGATTTCCTTAAACCATTCGGGTGGATCCTGAAGGTCGATGTAGCGAATCTGGTAAGGGAGTTTCTTGTAATTGAGCGTAATCACACTACGTTGAACAAAGGGGCAGAGCTTGAAGCTGACGAGTTCGAGTTTCATATTTTGATGTACTGTTTTTTGATTTTGCTACCATAACAGATCAGGCCTGCTGGAAAATGTCATGGATCAAACAAACGCGTCAATGAGACTGGATAAATGGCTCTGGGCTGCACGCTTCTTCAAGCACAGGAAGCAGGCAACAGAGGCCATCCAGGGTGGCAAGGTACATCTCAATGGTCAGCGGGTGAAACCCGCCCGTAGCGTTGAGCCAGGTGATCGCCTGGAGATTACCCGCGGCGAAGAAGAAATGATCGTGTTCGTAAAGGGACTTGCCGCCCAGCGAGGCCCTGCATCGGTGGCCCAGACCCTGTATGAAGAAACCGAAGAAAGCCTGGCAGCCAGAACCGAGGCACGGGAGATGCGTAAGTTACTGGCAGCTAATCCAGCCGACAAGCATCGTCCGGACAAGCGGGATCGGCGTAAGCTACGCGCGCTTTCTGGCAAAGGATAACCATGTCTAAACCTGTTACTCCCCTGGTTGCAGCCGACCTCATTATTCGCCTGGAAGACGTACCCGGGCAGATCGTACTGATTGAGCGTCTTAATCCCCCCTATGGATGGGCATTGCCCGGTGGCTTCGTAGACTGCGGAGAATCCGTCGAAATGGCAGCAATTCGTGAAGCTGCCGAGGAGGTGGGTTTGTATGTTGAGCTTGAATGTCTGCTTGGTTGTTACTCGGATCCTGAGCGCGATTCCAGGGGGCATGCGGTGAGTCTGGTCTACATCGCCAGGGCCAGTGGCCGGCCGAAGGCGGCTGATGATGCCAAGTCGGTCAGGCTGGTAGATCCACAGAGTCCCGGTGTGGAGCTCGCTTTTGATCATGGCCAGATTCTGAATGACTATCTGGCCTGGCTGGAAAATGGTTCTGTCGCCCCCCTTAGAGCTTGATACGATGTTAGAATATTGCCCTTAGTTTTTCGCCTACTCAGGGTTTTCACAATCGAATCACAATTACTACAAGCCCGCGTCTTTAGTCGTTCAGAACATAGTGTTTCTCGTGCCGGCATCAGCGAGGCAGCGCTCAAGGTACTCTACAAGCTAAAAGATGCAGGTTTTCGGGCCTGCCTGGTCGGCGGTGGTGTGCGTGATCTGTTGCTGGGCAGGGAGCCCAAGGATTTTGATGTAGCCACGGATGCGCATCCTGAACAAATACGAGAACTGTTCCGCAGTGCTCGAATCATCGGCCGTCGTTTTCGCCTGGTGCATGTTCGCTTTGGCAGAGAAGTGATCGAGGTGGCCACCTTCCGCGCACCACATGAAACCGATAACGGCATGGTTGCCGAAGACGGGCGCATCCTTCGCGACAATGAATATGGCAGCATCGAGACCGATGCCATGCGTCGCGACTTTACGGTGAATGCCCTTTACTACGACATCAGTAATTTTTCCGTCATCGATTATGCAAATGGGGTCGAAGATCTGAGGGCCGGCCGGCTGCGCCTGATTGGTGATCCTGAGGTCCGTTTTCGCGAAGACCCGGTGCGCATGCTTCGCGCCGTACGATTCTCCGCCAAGCTTGGGTTCCGCATCGATGATGAAGTGGAAGAGGCCATTTATCGACTAGGGAGTCTGCTGGAAGGTATATCGCCGGCGCGCATGTTCGACGAGACACTCAAACTGTTCCATGGCGGTTCAGCGCTGCAGACTTTCGAGGCCCTGCGTCATTACAATCTCTACCGCTACCTGTTCCCGATGACTGATGAAGTGCTGGCGCATGAGGAGCAGGGGTTCCCGGACATGTTCGTGGCCAATGCCCTGAAAAATACCGATGAGCGCATAAATGAAGGCAAGCCAGTCACCCCGGCCTTCCTGTTTGCCGTAATGCTATGGGAGCCGGTACGTCATCGTCTGCAGGATATTATGGCTGAGGAAGATATTCCCGAGGCCCAGGCCCTGCAAATCGCCTCCAGCCAGGTACTTAGTGAACAGGCCCGTTCCATCGGTATCCCCCGACGTTTTAGTCTGCCTATGCGTGATATCTGGCACATTCAGCCGCGTTTCCATTTTCGTCGCGGTAAACGTCCATTAAAGCTGCTAACACACCCCAAGTTCAGAGCGGCCTATGATTTCCTTTGCCTGCGTGCCCATTCGGGAGAAGACCTGCAGGAAGAATGTGAATGGTGGACTGAATTCCAGACCAAGGGTGAAGCAGAACAGAAACAGTCCGTAGCGGTGAAGAAAAAACGTTCTCGTCGCAGGCCCAGAAACCGGAAGTCTCATGACTGAGCGTGTTTTTATTGGGTTGGGTAGTAACCTGTCCGAGCCAAGGGCGCAGTTGCAGGCGGCTGTAAAGAGTCTTGCAGACATTAGTGATACCAGTCTGCGGGCAGTTTCCAGCCTGTATCAGACGCGTCCCCTGGGGCCGCAGGATCAGCCAGACTATCTCAATGCCGTGGCCCTGCTGGAAACAGAACTGGAGCCGGAGGCGCTGCTAGATCAGTTGCAGGCCATAGAAGCTGATCAGGGGCGAAGGCGTGATGGAGAGCGCTGGGGCGCACGTACCCTGGATCTTGATATCCTGATCTTTGGCGAGCGAACCATGAATACACCGCGACTGACTATTCCCCATGCTGGCCTGCATCAGCGGGAGTTTGTACTTTATCCCCTGAACGAGATAGCGCCTGACCAGGAGGTACCTGAGCGTGGGCTGGTTGCTGAATTAATAGCTCGCTGTGCACCCAATGGTATTGAGCGCGCTGGTACCCTTGAATGAGCAGGCAGGTTCCGGGTTATATCGCGATTGAGGGGCCGATTGGTGTGGGCAAGACCAGTCTTGCACGTCGTATCGCCGATGAATTCGGTTCAGATCTGTTACTTGAGGAGCCGGAGGACAATCCCTTCCTCGAACGTTTTTACGAAGATCCGCGCGGGGCAGCATTACCAACCCAGTTGTTCTTCCTGATGCAGCGTGTACGCCAGATGGGGCAGTTCAAACAGGGCGATATCTTCAGGCCGGTACAGGTGGCTGATTTCCTGATCGAGAAGGATTACCTGTTTGCCCAGGCCACGCTCGATGATGATGAGCTCGGTCTTTACGAGCAGGTCTATGAGCAGATGACCATCGAGGCACCCGTGCCGGATCTGGTGATTTATCTGCAGGCCCCGGTGCCGACCCTGATGGATCGTATTAAAAAGCGTGGCCGTCATTATGAACGCATGATGGAGTCGGCCTATTTACAGCGCCTGAACGAGGCATATACCCAGTTCTTTTATCATTACCAGGATGCCCCCCTACTGATCGTCAATGCAGAAGAGATTGATTTTGTGAATAATGATGCCGATTATCGGCAATTGCTGGATACAATCTCGGGCATCAAAACGGGCCGGCATTACTACAACCCCTTACCATTTGATCTGAACAAGACATGAGTGCACAGACATCAACATCCAGGGTTACCGTGAGTACGCTGCGTCGCATGAAGCAGGAAGGCGAAAAGATCGCTGTGCTCACGGCCTATGATGCGACCTTTGCAACTGTGCTGGATGAAGCGGGAGTGGATGTCGTGCTGGTAGGCGATTCCCTGGGCATGGTTATTCAGGGCAGACAGACGACGGTCCCGGTCAGCGTAGATGATATGGCCTACCATGGGAAAGCCGCCAGTCGCGGCCTGCAGCGTGCGTTGTTAATGGTCGATATGCCATTCATGAGTTATACCGATCCTGAGCTGGCGCTTAGAAATGCGGCCAGGCTGATGCAGGAAGGTGATGCCCAGATGGTCAAGCTTGAGGGTGGTGCACCCCAGGTCGAAACTGTTGCGACATTAAGTCGTCACGGCATTCCAGTCTGCGCACATCTGGGCCTGACCCCGCAGTCGATACATAAGCTGGGTGGTTACCGTGTTCAGGGCAGGGACCAGGACGTGGCCGAGCGTATGCGTGCAGACTCCTTGGCGCTGCAAAATGCGGGTGCTGATGTCATCTTGCTGGAATGTGTGCCTGAAGCCCTGGCACGTGAAATTACCGATGCTGTCGAAGTGCCGGTGATTGGTATCGGTGCCAGCAGCCATTGTGATGGCCAGGTACTCGTTCTGCAGGATGTTCTGGGCATCACACCAGGCAGGGTTCCCCGTTTTGCTAGAAACTTCATGGAAGGCAGCAATAGTATTCAGTCAGCGGTTTCTGCCTATGTGCAGGACGTGAAGTCTGGCCAGTTTCCACATTCAGAACACACCTTTTAAAAATGCAAATCGCAAGACATATCAATTCGCTCCAGCAGGAGCTGGCGGCTATTACCATTCAGGGTGAAAGCGTTGCTCTCGTGCCTACCATGGGTAACCTGCATGGTGGGCACATCAGTTTGATACGACAGGCCAGGAAGCTGGCTGATCGCGTCGTGGTGAGCATCTTTGTCAATCCGACCCAGTTCGATCGGGAAGAAGACCTTGATGCCTATCCCAGGACATTCGATGAAGATGTCGCCAAACTGGAGAAGGCGAAAGTCGACCTATTATTCTCTCCAGACGTGGATGAAATCTATCGCCCGCGTAGCGCGGCCACGAGCATTCATGTTGCCGGTCTTTCAGATATTCTCGAGGGAGATTCTCGCCCCGGTCATTTCGATGGTGTGGCTACGATTGTTGCCAAGCTGTTTAACCTGGTTCAGCCTGATGTTGCCCTGTTTGGTGAAAAGGATTTCCAGCAGTTGATGATCATCAGGCGCATGGCAGAAGACCTGGACTTCCCGGTTGCGGTGCTGGGGCTGCCCACGGTACGTGAAGACGATGGCCTTGCCATGAGTTCGCGTAATGGCTACCTGGACGCGACAGAAAGAGCGCAGGCCCCGGTGTTATTCAGTGCCTTAAGAGAGATTGAGGACGGCCTCAGGGACGGGAAAAGAGACTATGCGCAACTGGAACAAAATGCGGTAACGGTACTGGAAGAGGCCGGATTTCGGCCAGATTACGTCACCATTCGCCGTGCTGCGGACCTGGAAAGCCCTGCTGCAGATGAGCAAAACCTGGTGATTCTTGCAGCAGCATGGTTGGGATCTGCGCGTCTGATCGACAATATTCCGGTGGATCTTGCGGTCGAATAGTCCTCGCGCGCGCATTGAAGCAGGCCAAACTATCCCTCATAATACTGCGTTCGACGAAATTAACCTGATAGCGCATGAATCTGACCTTTCTTAAATGCAAGCTTCACAAGGCCTGGGTGACACATTCAGAGCTGGAGTATGAAGGCTCCTGTGCCATTGATGGACAGTTGCTGGATGCTGCGGGTATCCACGAATATGAACAGATTCAAATCTACAATATCGCCAATGGCGAGCGCTTCACGACTTATGCCATTCGTGCTGAAGAGGGCAGTGGCATTATCTCGGTAAATGGCGCTGCGGCACACAAGGCCAATCCAGGTGATCGTGTCATCATTTGCAGCTATGCACAGCTCGATGCCGAAGAAGCCAAAAGTTTTAAGCCAACCCTGGTTTACGTCGACAGCGAAAACAAGATCACCCGCATCGGTAACGAAATTCCTGTACAGGCTGCCTGAGACAGCCTTTCTATTGGCAGTTAACCATTAAGTCCCCGCCAGGTGCATGACCCTGGTAACTGTGGCACTCTTCTGAATCAGTCAGTATTCATTCATAGGTATCGTCGTGACGCCTGACGCACGTCTTCTTATTGCTCCCGGCTGCCCGCATTGCGGCAGTGTGTCTGAAATTCTATCCAGCCTGGTCAAGGAAGGCCTGATTGGCAAGCTCGAGATCATCAATCTTGCTGTCCACCCTGAGGCCGCGGCCGAGGCAGGCACGCGCAGTGTGCCCTGGTTCAGAATTGGTGAGTACAGTTTTACCGGCGCACATACTGAGGGGGAAATCCGTTCATGGGCCGAAAAGGCGGCACAGGGTGAGAGCTGGACAGCCTATTATCATGATCTGCTCGATAATCAGCAGCTGACAGAAGCCTCTGATTCCCTGAAGGAAAACCCTGACAGGCTATGTCCCCTGATTGCATCACTGGATGATAAAGACCTGCCCCTGGTTGTGAAAATCGGCATCGGTGCAGTTCTTGAAGATTTTGAGGGGGAGGCGTCACTTGTTGAATGCATCCCTCAGCTGACTGAGCTAACCCGTTCTGAGGATCCGGCCACGCGTGCAGATGCCTGTCACTATCTTGGGCTGACAGGCAGCAAAGATATACTCCCTATTGTTTCTGCACTGGCTGAAGATGAGACAGAGCAGGTCAGGGAGATCGCCAGGGATGTATTAGAAGAAATGGGTGGTGCTTAACAAGAGATCTGATCAATACGGTACATCCGTATTTATATAATTTGCAGTTCTAACTAATCGACAGCGCCAGATGTAGATCAGCATGCCAGCCAATTATATTGCCAGGCAAAGGTGTAAATACCTGTCGGTACGGGTGTTAAAACTGGAAGTGATTCAGAGATGGTGCCGAGGAGAGGACTTGAACCTCCACGGGGTTGCCCCCACTAGCACCTGAAGCTAGCGCGTCTACCAATTCCGCCACCTCGGCATGGTGTGGAACTCAAAAGAGGCGCGCACTCTACATCGGCTACAGCATCTTGTCAAATACTGTATGATGCCGCTTTATGCCCGTATCGGGCGATATTTGGAAAGTTATGAGTTTTAAGGAAAAAGATCCCCATTTCCAGCGCGAATCAGAGCGCTACGAACAACCCATTCCCAGTCGGGAATTCATTTCAGAAGTTATTACCAGCCAGCCTGGGCCAGTGACCTACGAAGAACTGATCGTGGTTCTGGACATGCAGACTGAACAACAGCAGGAGGCCCTGCTCAGAAGACTGCGCGCCATGGAGCGTGATGGGCAGATTATTCGTAACCGCCGCAAGGGCTATGTCCCTGTCGACCAGACCGACCTGGTTGCCGGCCGTGTGACGGGCCACCCTGACGGTTTCGGGTTCCTGATACCGGACGCCGGAGGAGATGACCTGTTTCTGTCGCCGCGCCAGATGCGCCAGGTACTACATGGCGATCGCGTTGTCGCCCGTGTTGTGGGCAGAGATCCACGCGGACGCCTGGAAGGTTCGATTACCGAGGTGCTCGAGCGCCACAACCATAGTGTAGTCGGTCGTTACTTCACCGAAAGTGGTGTTGGCTTTGTTATCCCCGATAACAAGCGCCTTAGCCAGGACATCCTGGTACCACCCGAGAATCGCGGCGATGCGCAGGAAGGGCAGATTGTGGTTGCGGCCATCGTCGAGCAGCCCAATAAGCGTATTCAACCTGTTGGAAAGATTGTTGAAATACTCGGCGAGCATCGCGCTCCCGGTATGGAAATCGATATTGCGATTCGCGCGCATGAACTGCCCCATGAATGGCCGCAGGAAGTTGAAGATGAAGCGACAGCTTATGGCCCCGAGGTCGCTGAAGAAGCCAAGCAGGGTCGTCTCGACCTGAGAGATGTGCCACTGGTCACCATCGACGGGGAAGATGCGCGTGACTTTGACGATGCGGTTTATTGTGAGCGTACCAAACAGGGCTGGAAGCTCTTCGTCGCGATTGCCGATGTCTCTCATTATGTAGAGCCTGCTTCTGCACTGGACCAGGAGGCCGAAAAGCGCGGCACCTCGGTCTATTTCCCTGAGCGCGTCATACCCATGTTGCCGGAGGTGCTCTCTAATGGCCTGTGCTCCCTGAATCCAGAAGTGGATCGCCTGTGCATGGTCTGCGAGATGGATATCTCGGAAGACGGCAAGTTGCAATCTTTTGATTTTCATGAGGCGGTCATGCGCTCTCATGCACGTCTGACCTATAACCAGGTTGCGGCCATGGTGGTGGATCGTACCCTGGAGTCTAGGCGTGAATACCCCGAACTGATTGAACACCTGGATCGTCTTTATGACCTGTTCCAGGCGCTGTATAAATCACGCCGCAAGCGCGGCGCGATCGATTTTGAAACGACGGAAACACGGATCGTTTTCAACGAGGAACGCAAGATTGAGCAGATCGTCGAAGTGCATAGAAATAATGCCCATCGACTGATCGAGGAATGCATGATCATGGCGAACGTCGCGGCAGCACGGTTCCTCGAGAAGCATGAAATACCAGCGCTGTTTCGTATACACGAAGGGCCTGTACCTGAGAAGGTGGAAGACCTGCGCAGTTTCCTGGGTGAGCTCGCACTTAAGCTCGGTGGTGGTGATGAGCCTGGTCCGGGAGATTATGCAAAGCTGCTTACTTCTATACAGGAGCGAGAAGATCTGCACCTGATTCAGACCGTGATGTTGCGCTCGCTGAAACAGGCCATCTATGTCCCGGACAATCATGGCCATTTCGGTCTGTCGCTGGAGGCTTACGCCCACTTCACCTCACCTATACGCCGCTATCCCGATCTCCTGGTACATCGCGCCATCCGGCATATTCTGCGTGGCGGTAAAGCCGAGAGCTATCGCTATAGCAAAGGTGATATGAGCCTGATGGGTGAGCATTGTTCCATGACCGAACGACGTGCCGACGAGGCAACGCGTGATACGGTTGACTGGCTGAAGTCCGAATACATGCAGGACAAGCTGGGCGAAGAGTTCATGGGCCACATCAGTTCCGTGACTTCTTTTGGCCTGTTCGTCTCGCTGGATGATATCTACGTTGAAGGGCTGGTCCATGTCACCTCTCTGAAGAGCGATTACTACAAGTTTGATGCCGTGCATCATCGCCTCATAGGTGAGCGTTCTGGCAAAAATTACCAGCTGGGTGATGCCATTAAGGTGCGCGTGGCCCGTGTTGATCTGGATGAGAAGAAAATTGATTTCATGCCGGCAGGTGAAGATGCCGCTGGTGATGAAGACGGGCATGGACGAAAACCCAAACCCTCCAGGAATAAGGGTAAGAGCAAGTCCAGGGGCAAAGGAAAATCACCAAAGCCTGACGGTGATAAGTCCAGGAAAAAGAAGACCCGGCGTAAGAAACATTAAGTATGTCTCAGACAGAGTACATTTACGGTGTTCATGCCGTACAGTCAGCCCTGAATAATGACCTCGAGCATGTGTTTGAGGTCTGGGTTGATCGCAAGCGCCGCGACCGTCGTATGCAGGATGTGGTGCGACTGGTGCAACAGGCTGGTGTCACCCTGCATCAGGCAGATGCCAGAACCCTGGATCAGTTGACCCCGGGCCAGCGACATCAGGGTGTGGTGGCCAGCTATAAAATGGTCGAGCAGTATTCTGAAAATGACATCGATGCGTTGATTGAACAGGCTAGTAAGCCACTGGTGCTGGTGCTCGATGGTGTCACCGATCCACATAATCTTGGCGCCTGCCTGCGTACAGCAGATGCGACAGGCGCTACCCTGGTGATGGCGCCCAAGGATCGCGCCGTAGGTCTTACACCGACCGTGCGCAAGGTGGCTTCCGGGGCAGCGGAACGTGTGCCCTTTATCCAGGTCACCAACCTGGCACGCAGCCTGGAACATCTCAAGAAACTGGGGCTCTGGGTCATAGGCACCTCGGATGCTGCCGATGAAGAACTCTTTCAGGCGCGACTGGATGGACCTATGGCATTAGTCATGGGGGCAGAAGGTAAGGGCATGCGTCGCCTGACCCAGCAACATTGCGACAGCACCATCAGTATTCCTATGATGGGCAAGGTTGAGAGCCTGAATGTCTCTGTTGCTACGGGTGTCTGTCTTTACGAGATCCTGCGCCAGAGGCTGTCATCCTAGCGTCATAAAAACTATCGATAATTCTCCAGTTAACTCTTCAGGGGACTTCAATGGCAATTCGTGTCGGTATCAATGGCTTCGGCCGCATGGGCAAACTGGGTTTTCGCGCGGGTTGGGATTTTTCTGAGTACGAGATCGTCCATATCAATGAGCCTTCTGGCGATGCGGCCTGTCATGCGCACCTGATCGAATTCGATTCAGTTCATGGCCACTGGAACCGTGCTATCTCTTCTGATGAGAACAGCATTACAGTTGATGGCAAGGAGATTGGCTTTAGCACAGTGAAAGATCCTGCTACCGTGGACTGGGCAGGTGTCGGTGTTGACCTCATTATCGAGTGCAGCGGCAAGTTTAAGTCTGAAGAGGAACTGAAGCCCTATTTTGATCAGGGTGTTAAGAAGGTGCTGGTGTCTGCACCCTGTCCCGACCCGGCCCTGAATCTGGTCATGGGGATTAATCATCAGCTCTATGATCCCGAGCGGCATGACATTGTTACTGCTGCCTCCTGTACGACCAACTGCCTGGCACCCGTGGTTAAGGTCATGCATGAAGGGCTGGGTATCGTGCATGGCACCATGACAACAATCCATGACATCACGAATACGCAGACTATCGTCGATAAGGGCCACAAGGATCCGCGCCGTGCACGTGCCTGTGGCTCCTCACTGATTCCAACCACTACCGGTTCGGCCAAGGCCATCACAAAGATATTTCCCGAGCTTGAAGGCAAGCTGAATGGACTGGCAGTTCGTGTGCCGCTTACCAATGCCTCATTAACAGATTTCGTGTTTGAGGCCAGTCGCCCCACCACTGCAGAAGAGGTTAATGAACTCTTCAAGCAGGCCTCGGAAACCCAGCTTGAAGGCATACTGGGTTACGAAGAGCGTCCCCTGGTTTCCATCGATTATAAAGATGACCCGCGTTCATCCATTGTTGATGCTCTGTCGACCATGGTGATTGATGGCACCCAGGTCAAGGTGCTGGCCTGGTATGACAATGAGTGGGGTTATGTGAATCGCATGATGGAAATTGCACGGATGATGGCCCGCTCACTCTGATGGAGCAGGGGATGCGTAATTACCTGGTCGTAACTGGCGGGTACTGGGCATTTACCATTACCGACGGCGCCATCCGTATGCTGGTAGTCCTGTTCTTTCATCAGCTGGGTTACACCCCCTTTGAAATAGCCAGCCTGTTCCTGTTCTATGAGTTCTTCGGCATCGTCACCAACCTGGTTGGCGGCTGGCTGGGCGCGCGCCTGGGTTTGAACCTGACCATGCACATCGGTATGGCGCTACAGATCGTCGCACTAACCATGCTGGCCGTTAATGAGGCGTGGCTAACGGTACCCTTCGTGATGCTGGCCCAGGCCATGTCCGGTATCGCCAAGGACCTCAACAAGATGAGCGCCAAGGCCAGCGTCAAGCTGATGCTGCCCGAGGATGGCCGCGACGATCGCCTGTTCAAGTGGGTAGCCGTACTGACCGGCTCCAAGAATAGCCTCAAGGGCGCTGGATTCTTTATCGGGGGGCTGCTGCTGCAGCTGGCGGGATTCCAGGGTGCCCTGTATATCCTGGCAGGTCTTCTGGCCGTGGTGCTGGTGGCGACCTGGTTTATGTTGCCGAACGATATTGGCAAAACCAAAGCAAAGGCCAAGTTCAGCCAGGTCTTTTCCAAGTCGGCAGCGATTAACTGGTTATCCGCAGCACGCTTCTTCCTGTTCGGTGCGCGTGATGTCTGGTTCGTGGTCAGTCTGCCGGTCTTCCTGGTTGAGGTGATGGACTGGAATTTCTCAGAGGTGGGTGGTTTCCTGGCCCTGTGGATTATCGGTTATGGCTTTGTGCAGGCATCAGCACCAGGTCTGATCAGAAAATCACATCATGGCGCGGGGCCTGATGGTCGTACAGCCCTGTACCTGGTTGGTTCGCTTTTACTGATACCAGCCGTTATGGCAATTCTGCTCGCAGCGGATTACTCGCCAGCGATGGTCCTGATTTTAGGCCTGGCGATCTTCGGCGCCGTATTTGCCCTGAATTCAGCCGTGCATTCCTACCTGGTGGTGGCCTGGTCAGATCGTGAAAAGGTCTCCATGAATGTCGGTTTCTATTATATGGCTAATGCCGGTGGGCGACTGGCCGGCACCATCTTGTCCGGCCTGAGTTATCAGGCCTGGGGTATGACGGGTAGCCTGTGGTTATCTGCAGGATTCCTGTTGATGGCCATGCTGATTTCTTTTCGCCTTCCCACCACAAAAAACACTGTAGTAGTTTAAGCTCTGTTCTTTATTTCCTGAAATCTGGAAGTGTCATGAGTGAAGGACTGAAAGACCTGAGCCCTAAGCAGGCCTGGCAACTGATGCAGGATGACCCGCGAGCCATCCTGGTGGATATCCGCTCGACCATGGAGTACCTGTTCGTCGGTCATCCCGTAGGTGCTATACATGTTCCCTGGATCGATGAACCAGACTGGGAACAGAACCCAGACTTTGTGGTTGAAATACGCAAGTTGATGCTTGGCGGTAAGGTTTGCCTTGAGGAAGAGGGCTGCTCACCAATTATCCTGATCTGCCGCAGTGGCAAGCGAACGCGTCAGGCCGGTAAGGTTCTGCTGGAAGCAGGTTTCGGGAATGTACTGCATGTGGATGAAGGCTTTGAAGGAGACAGGGACGAAGATCATCACCGTAGCACCCTGGGTGGCTGGCGTTTCCATGGTCTGCCCTGGGAGCAATGCTAGTCGGTGGTAATCCGCAGCATTCCTTGCATTTCATTCGATAATTCAATAGAATCGCGCGCTTTTCCGGGGTCTGTCCCTGGGATCTCCTTGTCTCACCGGATAGTCCGGGAGGCTTAAAACCGTGAGGAGCTACAATGCGTCACTATGAAGTTGTATTCCTGGTCCATCCTGACCAGAGCGAGCAGGTGCCCGCCATGATTGATCGTTATCGTGGCATGATCGAAACCCATGGTGGTGCTATCCACCGTCTGGAAGACTGGGGCCGCCGTCAGCTTGCCTATCCCATTAACAAGATTCACAAAGCACATTACGTGCTGATGAACCTCGAAGCCAATCAGGAAGCAATGGAAGAGCTGGAAAGCGCTTTCCGTTTCAATGATGCCGTGCTGCGTAACCTGATTATCCGCATGGATGAAGCCGTTAGCGATGTATCGCCACTGGCTAAAGACAAGGATGAAGGCGACAGCGCTTCTGCGGCACCTGAAGCTAAGGAAGAAGCACCTGCTGAAGAGGACGCTTCCACCGAGAAAGCCGAAGATGAGAGCGCTTCTGAAGAGGCCGCTGCAGAGTAATCAGGCTTTATCTGGTCATCATGTATGACCAGAATGAATCTTTAAGTTAACTAGCAGGCCATATGCCTGCACCATTTGCCAGACTGGCAGATGAAATCGAATTAGGGGATAGAAATGTCACGTTATTTCCGTCGTAGAAGATACTGCAGATTTACCGCTGAAGGTGTAGACAGGATTGATTACAAAGATCTGGCTACCCTCAAGAATTACGTTACTGAAACTGGCAAGATCGTACCTAGCCGTATTACCGGCACCAGCGCGCGTTATCAGCGTCAGCTGGCTACTGCGATCAAGCGCGCGCGTTTCCTCGCGCTGCTGCCTTACACTGATCATCTTTAATGAATGCCGGCGCTAAGCCGGGTTTATGATGTTTAGATCGCTGGCACAGCTGGCTATGGCTGGAAAATTTCAGGCCGTAGCCATATCGGTTGGATTTGCCGTGCTGGCGATGTTCCTGCCCCCGTTTTCACTGTTAAGTGGCGGCGTAGTAGGGCTCGTCAGCCTGCGTAAGGGCTGGCAGACAGGGCTTTCAGTTGCAGGCCTGGCTACGGTCATTCTTGCTTTACTGAGTTCCCTGTTAGGTGATCCCGCTATTGGCCTGGTCTTCGGGCTGAGCCAGTGGCTACCGGTCCTGTTGCTGACGCTGGTATTGCGTGAGACAGGGTCCTGGGCACTGACCTTCCAGGTGTCTGCTGTTGTACTGGCAGTTCTGGTAAGTCTGGTCCATGTGGTAATGCCGGATATTGCTGCCTTCTGGCAGTCCATGCTCGAAGGGGTGTTAAAACCTGTTCTCGAGCAGGCCAACCCGGATGAAGCCAGCCAGATGCAGGCTCTGCTTGAGGCGGCTTCAGGGCTGATGACCGGAGTTGTTGCTGCTTCGATTATGAGTAGCACGATACTGTCGCTGTTTTTTGCCAGGGCCTGGCAGGCGCAGTTGTTTAACCCGGGTGGTTTTGGCGAGGAGTTTCGCGCCCTTCGACTCGGAAACTGGATGGCCTACGTGGCGCTTGCCCTGTTCGTAGCGGCGGCACTGATGAGGCTGAACTGGATTCAGGAACTGGCTGTAGTGTTTTTACTGCCGTTCTTTTTTCAGGGCATCGCTGTGGTTCATGGACTGAAGAATATGCTTCAGTGGCATGTATCCATACTGATCATTATGTATGGGCTGATGATCATAGCGTTGCCGCAGGTAATGGCCCTGTTGACGGCAATAGGTCTGATCGACAGTTTTGCTGATTTTAGAAAACGACTGACTCCAAAGAGTGAGTCGTAATCGAATAACTTGAATGCAAGGTGAGCATGATGGAAGTCATTCTTCTTGAGAAAGTAGAAAATCTGGGTAACCTCGGCGACAAGGTTGCCGTCCGTTCTGGATATGCACGTAACTACCTGGTCCCCCAGGGCAAGGCAAAGTTCGCAACGCCAGAAAACATGGCTGAGTTCGAGGCTCGTCGCGCCGAACTGGAAAAGATGGCCGCTGAGACTCTTGCAGCAGCTGAAGCACGTCGTGAAAAGCTGGATGGTCTGGAAGTTACCATTACCATGAAGGCTGGCAACGAAGGCAAGCTGTTTGGTTCGGTCGGTACTTCTGATATTGCTGAAGCGGTTGGCGCTGCTGGTGTCGAGATTGCCAAGCGCGAAGTGCGTATGCCTGAAGGTGCGCTTCGCGAAGCTGGTGAGTTCGAAATCGATATCCACCTGCACAGCGACGTTAACGCGACTATCAAGCTGATTATTGTCGGCGAAGAATAAGCATTATCGCATTTCTGGCCCGCCCAGCTCTGGGCGGGCCTGATTAATTTAGTAGTTATCCACAGGCTATGGACAGCTTGTTGTCTCTACATGGCTTCAAAATAGCAGTATGATGACTCGATATTTTGAGTCAGGTTAGCCATGGTACAAAGCGTCAAAACATCTTCTCGAAACGCGGTTGAGGACCTCAAGGTCCCACCTCACTCCATTGAAGCCGAGCAGGCCGTGCTTGGCGGACTCATGCTTGATAATAATGCCTGGGACCAGGTCGCTGACCGTGTCAGTGAGCGCGATTTTTACCGCCATGATCATAGACAGATCTTCCGCGCCATCGGCAATCTTGCCAACCGTAGCCAGCCCTTTGACGTAGTAACTATGTCGGAATGGCTGGAAAACAATGGTCTGATTGAAGAGGCTGGTGGTATGGCCTACCTGGGTACCCTGGCCAAGGATACGCCTAGCGCCGCCAATATCGCCGCTTATGCCGATATTGTTCGTGAGAAGTCCGTACTGCGCCAGCTGATACAGGTCGGTACAGAAATCGCTGAAAAGGGTTTTAATCCACAGGGAGAAGGCAGCAAGGCCCTGCTGGATGAGGCCGAGAAGCGCGTTTTCCAGATTGCGGAACAGGGTGCTCGCAATAGCCAGGGGTTTGCAGATATGCGGAGTCTGCTGAAGCTGGCCGTGGAACGTATTGAAATCCTGCATGAGCAGGATGATCCGATTACCGGTGTGGCCACTGGATTTGATGACCTGGACGAAAAGACCTCGGGCCTTCAGGCCGGAGACCTGGTTATCGTCGCGGGTCGCCCATCTATGGGTAAGACCACTTTCTCCATGAATATCGCCGAGTATGCCGCTGTGAAGAGCGGTAAACCGGTTGCTGTATTCAGTATGGAAATGCCTGGTGAGCAGCTCACCAATCGTATGCTGTCTTCCATGGGTCGTATTGATCAGCACCGCCTGCGTACAGGGAATCTCGAAGACGATGACTGGCCACGTCTGACCAGTGCTGTAGGTATGTTGTCTGAAGTGCCCATGTTTATCGATGACACGCCAGCACTGACGCCAACAGAATTACGTGCCCGTGCACGTCGCCTGTATCGTGAGCATGGTGAACTGGGCCTGATCGTGATTGATTACCTGCAGCTGATGCAGGGCAGTGGGGGCAGCAGTTCTGAGAACCGTGCTGCGGAGATTTCCGAGATATCCCGCTCGCTCAAGGCCCTGGCAAAGGAGCTGAGTGTTCCAATCATTGCCCTGTCTCAGCTCAACCGTTCTCTGGAGCAGCGTCCGAATAAACGTCCAGTTATGTCGGATCTGCGTGAATCGGGTGCGATTGAGCAGGATGCCGATGTCATCATCTTTATCTACCGAGATGAGGTCTATAACGAAGACAGCCCTGACAAGGGTACGGCCGAGATCATCATTGCCAAGCAACGTAATGGCCCGATCGGAACCACGCGTCTGACCTTCCTGGGCAAGTACACGCGCTTTGAAAACTTCACGCCCGAGATCTACAGTAGCGAAGCCTTCTAAGCCTATGATTCGCTCAGCCACTGCCCACATCAATTTGCAGGCGCTGCATCATAATCTGTCCGTTGCCCGCAGGCGTGCGACCAATAGCAAGGTTCTGGGCGTAGTAAAGTCTGATGCCTATGGTCATGGGCTGATACCGGTTGCTGAGGTGCTGGCTCCTGATGTTGCTGGACTTGCCATTTCCTGCCTCGGTGAGGCAGAGATGCTGAGACAGGCGGGCTATGATGGAAAGATAGTCCTGCTGCATGGTATTGAGCGTAAGGACGAATTGCCTGATGCCGTCAACCTTGGTGTGGACCTTGTCGTACATCAGCTTGTTCAATGTCGTTGGCTTGAAGAGGCTAGTCTTTCAGGTCTTATGGATGTCTGGTTAAAGCTTGATACCGGCATGCATCGCCTGGGTATTCCAGAGACAGACTTTCCTGAGCTGCACAAAAAATTACAGGCTATCCCCGCAATTCGTACCGTCATTGCCATGACGCACCTGGCAGATGCTGATGACCAGAAAAGTCATTACACGCAACGGCAGCTGAAGCATTTTGATGAAGCGCTTGATGGTGTAGACATAGAGCACAGCTGTGCTAATTCAGCGGCTGTTCTGGGGCATATTGATGCGCACCGTGACTGGGTCCGCCCCGGCATTATGCTATATGGCTCCAGTCCCTTTGTTCATGGGAACGCCATGGCGGATGGCCTGATGCCTGTCATGGAGCTGACTGCGCCGCTTATTGCGATTCAGCAACACCGCAAGGGAGATACTATTGGGTACGGAAGGACCTGGACCTGTCCTGAGGATATGAAGGTAGGGGTGGTTGCGATTGGCTATGGCGATGGTTATCCAAGGCATGTGCCAAGCGGCACGCCGGTCATGATTAACGGTGTGCTCACGCAACTCGTAGGGCGTGTTTCCATGGATCTTGTGACGATCGATCTCAGAGACGTGCCGGGTGCTGAGATTGGCATGCCGGTAGAGTTGTGGGGTAACCATGTATCGGTTGATACGGTAGCCTCTATGGCCGGTACGATTTCTTACGAATTGTTATGTAATGCGGGACCCCGTGCAGAACGTAGCTACGCTCGTTAATACAAATCTGTTCTCTACATATGACTGGTCGGAGCTCCCCATCTACGCTGCTTGGTGAACACGATATCCATCAGAATCATGCCGTGTACCTGCTTTAGTGCCTGTAGCGTGCGCTCACGTTGCCGATCAAAATCATCCAGGTTTCTGGCAGGGAAGTCTTCTGGTAATACCACGTGAATCATAATGCCGCGTACCCGCCCCGGCTGAACAACGCGCACAAACAATTCTTCGACTGGCCAGTCAGCCAGACTTTTCCTGACGGTTTCATTGACGGATGCCACGATCTCAGGTGAAGGAGCACGATTGAGCAACCCCATGAGTGCCTGCCAGGACATACGTATGGGTACCGATAGAGATATCAGTACCACGACCAGTACCAGGCTGGGATCGATATAGGGCGCGATGTGCTGGTACTCCGAGTCCTGTATCAGATAAACGGCTACAAAGGCGACCAGTACAGCAGTTGATATCGCGGCGTTTACAATCCAGCCATCAGCATCGGCCTTAACTAGCGGGCTCTGACAGCGTCGATAACCCTTAGTTGAAACAATGGCCAGTATCCAGGCTAGTATCGTTGCAAATACGGCATAGGAAATAGCAAAGCCCGGCTCAATATTACGCCCCCCTTCTAACAGGGCCTCGACGGCACCAATGAGTGCCATCACAGATACGCCCAGAATCAGCAGTCCCTTGATGCCATTCATTAAGGCCTCAAAAAAGGAATAGCCGTTGGGAAAGCGCTCATCATCTCCACGCATGACAAGCCTGGATATCTTGATCGTAAAAAGGCCGGCAAGGAAATAGGTCAGGTTGAAAAGGCCATCCAGCAATATGGCCTGAGACTTACTCAGCAGGGCTGCAACCAGGGCTACTGTCCCAATGACCAGGCAGGCCAGCGCAGACAGGATTAGTATTTTGCGTTCGGTTTGTATCTGTTGGGCATCCATAAAAATCCAGGCACAGGTGTTATTTTTTCACCAGAATCAGCATATAGTATTTTTTTTTCTCCTGGCCATGTATTCACTGGGAACAGTCTATGCGCTTGAAGGCAATGATCATCGTTTTGTTTTTTGGCTTTCTTCTGACGTCCTGCGCTACTCCAAAGAAGTCGGTAACCGAAGAGCAGGCCAGGGTAGATTATGATCTGCTGATTAATATGCCTTCGGAACCAATTTCCTACTCTGATCAGATACGCCCCATCCTCAATCAGCGCTGTGTGGTCTGTCATGGTTGTTATGACGCACCCTGCCAGCTAAAGCTTAGTTCTATGGAAGGTCTGCAGCGCGGCGCTAATCCAGTAAAGGTCTATGACGGTGCCCGCATACGTGGTATTCAACCTACTCGTCTCTTCATTGATGCAAAATCATCAGAAGAGTGGCGTGAGAAGGGTTTTCATTCGGTATTGAATGAAGGAGGGGGTGAGGCTAAGCAAAACCTCGATGATTCTGTGCTGTACCAGATGCTGCGTTTAAAACAGTTACATCCACAGCCGCGGGTTGGAATGTTGCCAGAGGAGTTTGATGTCAGCCTGGACCGCGCGCAGAGTTGTACTACCGCTGCAGGCTTCTCCGAGTTTGCCAAAGAGCACCCGCTCTGGGGTATGCCCTATGCCATGCCTAATCTGAGCGATGAAGAATACCGCCTTTTAGTCCAGTGGATTGCTCAGGGGGCTGAAGGTTCTGATATCTCTGAGCCTTCTGCAGAAGCGATGCTGCAGATTAAACGTTGGGAATCATTTCTGAATGGGAAGGAACTGAAACAGCAACTTGTCAGCCGCTATCTCTACGAGCATCTGTTTAACGCGCATATCCATTTCAAAGGTACGTCAGAGCGTGAGTTCTATCAGCTAGTGCGTTCACATACGGCCCCCGGTCAGCCTGTCGATATTATTGCGACCGCACGTGTCTTTGATGATCCCGGTAGTGCATTTTATTATCGTCTTGTTCGTTATCAGGCAAGTGTTGTGATCAAAGATCACAATGTTTATGAGTGGTCTGATCAACGCATGCAGCGTTATAAGGAACTATTCCTGGAGCCAGAGTACCAGGTTGATTCAATCCCTTCCTTCGAACCTGAAATTGCGTCTAACCCCTTCAGAGTATTTGAGCCAATTCCGATCGATTCACGTTATCGCTTTCTGATCGATGATGCGAAGTTTTTTATCGAAGGTTTTATCAAGGGGCCTGTCTGTCGGGGCCAGGTAGCGCTTAATGTCATTGAAGATCACTTCTGGGTGTTCTTTATTAATCCTGACAAGGATATAAAGGGGCATGATCCAGAGTTTCTGAATGCCTCAACTGATTACCTGCAAATGCCAACGGGGAGAGGTGACACGCTCAATATCTTTGCAATCTGGACCGATTACTGGGGTCGCCAGTTGCAGTATATGGAAAGACGCCAGGATGTGTTTTTACAGAATGCAGAGTCCATCGATATTAGTGAAGCGCTTGGCTATGTCTGGGATGGTGATGGAGAAAACCCTAATACATCCCTTACCGTTTATCGCCATTTTGATAGTGCCTCTGTGACTTATGGTCTGGAAGGCAATTATCCGGAAACGGCCTGGGTGATTGATTATCCTCTGTTCGAACGTATCCATTACCTGCTGGTTGCCGGCTTTAATGTTTTTGGCAATGTGGGACATCAGCTAAACACCCGTCTGTATATGGACTTTCTGCGGATGGAAGGCGAAAACATGTTCTTGATCTTCATGCCAGCAAGTGATCGCAAACAGATACGCCGGTCCTGGTATCAGGGCATGCAGGCAGGTGTGCATCGGCATTTCCAGGCTCCTCAGGAATGGTTAGATGTAGAAGTGGTTACTGGCTATAGAACTAACGACCCACAATCGGAGTTTTATCAGCACCTGGAAAAGCACCTGGGAAAAATGGCAGGTCCTATGGATTATATCAATCGCTGCAGTGTTAACGAATGTCAGAAGCCGCCGCCAAAGCAAGAGCTGGATATCGACATGGCTATGCGAGAGCTGGTGTCGGTGCGTGGTGAAATAACCAGGGTCTTTGCAGATGTTTCATTCATACGTGTACGCAATGATGAGGGAAGGGAAGATCTGGCCTATACCCTGATTCGCAATAAAGCCTATAAGAACATAAGTTCCATACTGGCGGACGTAGATCAGCGAGACCGAAGCAACGATACCCTGACAGTTGTGAAAGGCCTGGAAGGCTCCTATCCAAATTTCTTTTTCGTGGTCTATCGTAAAGATCTCGAGCACTTTGTAACGACATTTAAGGCAATACGTGATCGTAGCGATTACGAACGGTTTGTGGCAGTTTATGGCGTACGCCGAACTAATCAGGCCTTCTGGGAACATTCTGACTGGTTCCATCAATGGTCAGTAGAACACACCCCACTCACCGCGGGTATTTATGATTTAAATCGATACAGGAATCGCTAGGCAAAAAATAGCAAACGCATGCTGAACTTATGTCAGTGAAAAGAGAGTCGACGCAGCTAGAATATGATGAAATACAGGGTGTTGATGTTATTGCTAATCAATACCAAACAAAACGGGAATAATCATAGTGAAAATTGCAGTTTTCTTGTTTGGCCTGTTAACGCTTCTGGTTGGTTGCGGTAACGATGAAAACCTGGCAACTCCGGGTATGCCAGAAGTTGAGGTGATGGAGGTCGAGGTTGCTGATACCCCGGTGACCTTTGAATTTGTCGCCAAGACCGCCAGCTCCCGTAAAGTTGAGATCAGGTCTCGCGTCGAAGGGTTTCTCGAAGAGATAGCCTATGTGGAAGGCAGCATGGTCGAAGAAGGCCAGATCCTGTTTCAGATGGACCAGAAGCCTTTTAAGGCCAGGCTGGATGCTGCAAAGGCCGAACTGTCCCAGCAGCTGGCCAGGCTAGATACTGCCAATGCCAATCTAAAACGTGTTAAACCGCTGGCAGAAAAAAATGCTGTTGCCCAGAAAGAACTGGATGACGCCCTGGGTACCTATCGTAGTGCAGCAGCGGCGGTTGAGGCTGCCAGGGCAAACGTCGTCCAGGCTGAGCTGGACCTGGGTTATACAACCATTTTTTCGCCATTGAAGGGCGTGTCCAGTTATGCAGTAAATCGCGAGGGCGCCTATATCGGCCTTGGAGGAAACAGCCTGCTGACCTATGTTGCCCAGATTGATCCCATGTGGGTCGAGTTTAGTGTTTCAGAGAGCCAGATACTCACGGGAAGGCAAGACGAGGCGAAGGGTATTATAAAAACTCCTGAGGATGGTAGTTACGAAGTCGAGATCAGGCTGTCCGATGGCATGGTTTACCCGATACGGGGCAGAATCACATTCGCGGACGCCTCCCTGAGTGAAGATACCGGGACCTTTCTGATTCGTGCTGAGATTGCCAATCCCGATGAACTATTACGCCCCGGCCAGTTTGTACGTACAAGCCTGATAGGGGCCATCCGGCCCAACGCGATTCTTGTGCCTCAGCAGGCTGTTCAGCAGGGTGCCAAGGGCAGCTTTGTCTGGGTGATCAAGGAGGATAATACCGCGGAGTTTCGTCCTATACAGACTGGCCCATGGCATGGAGACCAGTGGTTCGTCGAGGATGGACTCAAGCATGGTGAAAAGGTGGTTGTTCAGGGGGGCATGAAACTTCAGGCGAATACGCCGGTAATTATCGTAGAGCCTTCCCAGACCGATCAGAAGAAAAAGAAAAGCCAGAACGCAGGAGCTGGTCAGTCATGATATCTGCCGTATTTATCAGGCGGCCAATTCTCGCCTCGGTGTTGTCGATCATCATCGTGATCGCAGGCCTGGTAACCATGAGTAGTCTACCCATTACCCAGTATCCGGCGATCATCCCCGTAGAGGTTACGGTCAATGCCAGTTATCCGGGCGCAGATGCGGAGACCGTTGCTAATACTGTTGCAGCACCGATCGAGACCCAGGTGAATGGTGTCGACAACATGCTGTATATGCAGTCGACGAGTTCCGCTACGGGCGAAATGGATTTAACGGTATTTTTTGATATTGATACTGACCCCGATACGGCAGAGGTACAGGTCAACAACCGGGTTAGACTGGCGATGCCTGAATTACCCGATACCGTGCAAAGCACCGGGGTTAAAGTACAAAAGCGTTCAGCCAGCATTATGATGCTGATTGGTATCGTTTCGCCAGATGGCCGTTACGATGAAAAATATATTGGTAACTATGCCAACCTTTACATACTGGACGCACTAAAACGCGTTCCTGGTGCGAACCAGGCAGCCATCATGGGCTTGCCTGATCTGGCCATGCGCATCTGGTTACAGCCGGACCGTATGGCAAGTCTTGGGATTACACCTGCTGATGTTCAGAAGGCAGTGAGTGAACAGAACAGGCAGTTTGGTGCGGGCCGCCTGGGTCAGTCGCCAACCAACGGGCCGGTCGAGATGACCTTTCCTGTTGTCACCGGCGGGCGCTTTTCAGATCCAAAGGAGTTTGAAGAGATCATCCTCAGCGCGGATGCCAAGGGGACCGCGATTGTCAGGCTAAAGGATGTTGGCTGGGCCGAGGAAGGACAGAAGAGTTACATGTTACGCTCGACCCTCAATGGGAGTCCGGCGACTTTTATTGCCGTGTACCAGCAGCCTGGCTCTAACGCGATTGAGGTTTCCAGGAATGTCCTGACCCTGATGGAAGAGCTTAAACAAAGCTTTCCGGAAGGAATCGATTACACCATCTCGCTGGATACGACAAAAGTCATTCAGGCTTCTATTGACGAGGTTATTAACACCCTGATCATCGCGATTATTCTGGTCGTGCTCGTCACTTATCTGTTTCTGCAGAAGGTCAATGCGACCCTGATCCCCACTATCGCTATTTTCGTCTCTGTCATCGGTACTTTTATTGGCATGATGGGACTCGGTTTTTCGATCAACTTGCTGACCCTGTTCGGGCTGGTACTTGCTATCGGTATTGTCTGTGATGATGCCATCGTCGTTGTCGAAAACGTGGAAAGAAACATGGCTGATCTCGGGTTAAATTCAAGAGACGCCACCCTGCTTGCCATGAAAGAAGTAACAGGGCCTGTTATTGCGACGACCCTGGTTTTGATTGCCGTGTTTGTGCCCGTGGCCTTTATCAGTGGCACTACCGGTGTGCTCTACAAACAATTTGCCATCACTATTGCGATCTCTGTTTCCATATCAAGCTTTGTTGCGCTGACGTTGACACCGGCGCTGGCCGCACTCCTGCTTAAACCTCAGCAGCATGAGCCCGGTGGTTTCTTCAGGTGGTTTAATCAGTGGCTGGAACGAGTCACTGAAAAATATGGTCTTGGAGTCAGGCTTACCATGAAGCGTGTTGTGCTCGCCATGACCGCGCTTGGCATTATGCTGTTTGCCACGTTTGCCTTGTTTAAGGCTATCCCTGGCAGCTTTGTTCCTCAGGAGGATCAGGGTTACGTCTTGGCAGCAGTGATGTTGCCTGATGGTGCCAGCCTGGATCGCTCGGAGGCACTGACACGCGAAGTCGCGGAGATTTTTGCGGAGCACCCTTCGGTCGCTTATTACTCGGCACTTTCGGGGTTTAGCATGCTTGATGGTCAGTTCAAGACAAATACGGGCTCTGTATTTATTGCACTCAAGGACTTTAGTGAGCGTACGACCCCGGAGCTTAGTGCGACTGCGCTGTTTGAATACGTTACGCCGAGGTTAAATAAACTCAGGGAAGGTATTGCCATACCTGTTAATCCTCCTGCTATTCCTGGCCTTGGTTCACAGGGTGGTTTTGAATTCTGGGTACAGAACCGCGGGCAGGGCGGTGCAGTGCAGCTTTCCGAGGTCACAAAGGAACTCATAGCGAAGGCGTCTGAACGGGAAGACCTGACCAGCCTGACTTCCACGTTTAATGCCTCCTCGCGGCAGCTGGGTATTAGTGTCGATAGACCCAAGGCCGAAACACTGGGTCTCCCTGTTCAGGACGTATACGCTGCAGTACAGACCCTGTTTGGTTCGCTTTATGTCAGCCAGTTTAATAAGTATGGCCGTGTCTGGCAGGTGATCTTGCAGGCAGAACCCGAATTCAGAGAAAAGCCGGAAGATATCCAGAACATCTTTGTACGTCAGGAAGATGGTCTGATGGTGCCGCTATCCTCGGTAGTCACCACGGAATATAAAACGGGTCCTGACCTTCTGTCTCGATTTAACGGGTTTATGGCGGCCAAAATTACAGGCGAGGCTGCACCAGGTTATAGTTCCGGTGAATCTATTGGCGCCATGGAGGCAACCTCGGATTCAGTGCTGCCCGATGGTTTCACTTATGCATGGGCAGGTCAGGCCTATGAGGAGAAGAAATCCAGTGGTACCACTGTTGTGGTTTTTGTATTCGCCATGGTGATGGTCTTTCTCATTCTTTCAGCCCAGTACGAACAGTGGTCTCTTCCTGTTGCGGTTATCACGGCGGTGCCTTTTGGTATTTTTGGTGCGCTGGTTGCTGTCTGGTTGCGTGGCATGGAAAACGATGTCTATTTTCAGATTGGTCTGGTCACGCTAATTGGTTTGTCAGCCAAGAATGCGATCCTAATTGTTGAATTTGCCGAGCTGAAATACAAGGAGGGCTTGAGTGCATTTGATGCGGCCCTGGAGGCTGCCCGTCTGCGGCTTCGTCCCATCCTGATGACTTCGCTTTCGTTTATTCTTGGAGCCATGCCGCTGGTACTGGCGTCAGGTGCGGGTGCAAGTGCAAGGCACTCCATAGGCACTGGTATTATTGGTGGCATGGTGGGAGCAACAACCCTGGCATTATTTTTTGTTCCTCTGTTCTATTACCTGATTATCAGTATGAAGGAACGAGTCTCGGGCAGAGCTGCGCAAGTGAAGCAGGAGGGCGGGCAATGATGAGCAGATATCTATTGTCCGGCATGCTTGTAGTTCTTGTTACAGGCTGCGCGGTGGGGCCGAATTATGAAAAGCCGGCAGCTGATATTCCGGATGCCTGGAGGGTTGAATATTCAGACAATGCCAAGGTCGTTAATACTCTGTGGTGGAAACAGTTTAATGACCCAGTACTGGATGAGCTGATCCAGCTGGCACTGGAAAACAATCGGGACGTCCGTATTGCGGCGGCGCGTGTTGAAGAATTCGCAGCTCGTGTTGATATTGCCCGTTCAGGCTTTTATCCACGAATTGGCTATCGCGCTGATGGAAACCGTAACAAGTTATCGGATGATGCCCTGAGCAGTTTGCCGCCCGGCACCCCTTCTATCAGCAATAACTTCCAGGCCACACTCAATGTTGGCTGGGAACTGGATGTATGGGGCAAGATTCGCAGGGCTACGGAGTCTGCCAGGGCAAGCCTGCTGTCAGCGGAAGAGGGCAGGCGCACTGTAATTCTGACTTTGGTTACGTCGGTAGCTACTAGCTATGTTGAATTGCGGGCACTGGATCGTCGACTCGAAATCGCCAGGGATGCCTTGGAATCCAGGCAGAAAACCCTTGAGTTATTCGAGTTGCAGTTCAGTGGCGGTGTGGTATCCCAGCTCGAGGTTGCCCAGGTTCGTTCTGAATACGAGCAGGCTGCGGTGAGTATTCCATCACTGGAACGACAGATTGCCCTGCTCGAAAATTCTCTGGCGGTATTACTTGGACAGAATCCTGGTCCGATACCTCGGGGTAAGACCATCTCCGAACTGATTCTGCCAACTATTCCAGAAGGAATCCCTTCAGAGGTTATGGAACAGCGTCCGGATGTGCGAGCTGCGGAACAGGATCTTGTTGCAGCCAACGCCCAGATTGGTGCGGCAAAGGCACAATATTTTCCCAGTATCTCTCTCACGGGCTTATTAGGATTTGCCAGTAATGAATTATCGAACCTGGCCAGTAGTTCGGCCAGTTTCTGGAGTGCGGGCGGCGCGATTGCCGGACCCGTATTCACAGGGGGACTGGTTTCAGGTCAGGTGCGCGTGTCTGAAGCTGTTCAGAAACAGGCGCTCGAGGGTTACCTTCAAACTATTCAGACCGCTTTCAGGGAAGTCGATGACGCCCTGGTTTCAAATCAGAAGTCGCGAGAAGAGCTAGAGGCCCAGGCGCGTCGGGTGGCAGCTCTGAAGGAATATGCTGAGTTTGCCAATATTCGGTACAACGAGGGACAGGTAAGTTATATCGAGGTGCTTGATTCAGAACGACTCCTGTTTGAAGCAGAGCTGGCTTATGCCCAGAATCAGAGTGCTGTTTATACAGCGCTGGTTAACACTTACAAGGCCATGGGTGGTGGCTGGGTTATCGAGGCCGAAGAGGTTGTGAAAACAGCTGAACAGGCGCAAATGCAAAAAACAGAGGAAACATCCAGCACTAATTAAAGCAGTCTATAGTTTTAGTCAGACAGCCATTCGCTTATAGACTGTTCCAGCTCTTCATAGGGTTGAAAACCATTAGCAAAAATAATGTGCTGGTCTGAGCTGCCAGTCCCCAGGGTAGGAAAGCCACGCACGCCAAATTCACGTGTTTGCAGATAGTGTTTTTGTACCATGGCCTTCATTTCTTCAGATTCGAACATGTCTGAAAAGGCATCTGTCTTAACATCAAAGGTTGAGGCAAGTTCGGCTAGCACATCGGCCTTTGTGACATCCAGCTGTTCCACATAAAAGGCATGTTGTATCGCCTTGAAAAAGGCAAAGGTGTTTTCCGGACTTAGGCGCCCAACGATAAGCACTGCACGTGCAGGTGGTTCGGTGTCATAGACAAAGCCATCCGGCATGGCATTGTCAAAAGTGAAGTCCTGGCCTGTCATCTTCTGAACATCATGCCAGTGATGCAGGATCTCCTCACGGAACTGGTCTGTTACCGAATCCTGGGTATAGGGGCGCAGTCCGCCCATGACCAGGGCAAAGCGAAAATCTTTATCGAAATGCTCGCGAATACGTTCAAAGATAGGGGTAAATCCCCAGCACCAGGAGCACATGGGGTCGACAAAATATCGGAGTATGGGTAGTTCATTCATGATAACAACTATAGTTGTTATCGGCTGATTTTGCGTTAACGGCCTATTGCGTTGTCAGCCTGTAAACTTTTTCCTGGAGCCGGGTAAGTCCGCGATCTGCAAAACGTGGGTTCTCAGCAAGGATGTTCAGGTCGAAAAGTACTGATATCTGGTAGTGTTTGTCGTACAAGGATTTAACTTCAGGCTCATGGACCGAGAATGGAGGACCCTGCATTTCTTCCTGAGGATACTCCATGGTGATCAGGAGTATCTGTGCTGCTTCAGGCAGTATACAAGCCATGTGCTGCGCATAGTCCTCACGCATTTCTGGTGGCAGGGCAATCAAAGAGGCTCGATCAAAGACGCCACCGCAATCATCGAGGTCTGTTGCTGTAAGTTCAAAGAAGTTGCCGCAAAGCAGAACCAGGCCATCGCTTTCCCAGCGCTCAAACTTTCCTTCTTCAGTAACTGTAGGTACGAGGTCGTTTTCATCAAAGAACTCCTGCACAGCGATGGGGCTGAGCTCGATACCCAATACCTTGTAACCCTGGGCGCGTAACCAGAGCATATCGCTACTCTTGCCGCAGAGGGGAACAAAGACGGTGCTATCTGCAGGAACATTGAGTCGTGGCCAGAAGTCCTGGAGGTGGGCATTGATTTCATCCTGGTGAAAACCAATCTGTCTTTCTTTCCAGCGTTCAATCCAGAAATCTGATTGCATGAGGTGGGTCCTGTTATCTAGTCTGATTTTTCAGACAGTCTTTTGAGTTCGTAGAGCAGATCGAGCGCCTGTCTGGGTGTGAGTTCGTCAGGGTTAATCTGGCCCAGGCGTTCATCGCTGGCAGAGAAGGAGGCCTCTTTAGTTTCTGGTTCGGCAGCAGCTGCGAAAAGTCCCAGCTGGGGGCTGGCATCTCCTGCGGACTGTTCTTCAAGACGTCGTAGATGTGTTCGGGCACGTTTTATCACCGAGCGTGGTACGCCAGCGAGCTGTGCCACTTCGAGGCCATAGCTCTGGTTTGCTGGCCCGGGTTTAACAGCATGCAGGAAGACGATGCGGTCACCATGCTCAACGGCATCGATGTGCACGTTTTCAACCTCGGCATATTGCTCTGGTAAACCGGTGAGCTCGAAGTAATGAGTCGCAAACAGGGTGTAGGCATGGTTGCCTGTTGCAAGATGTTCGGCACATGCCCAGGCAAGCGACAAGCCATCGAAGGTACTGGTGCCGCGACCAATCTCATCCATCAGTACCAGGCTCTTTTCTGTGGCATTGTTAAGAATGTTGGCGGCCTCGGTCATTTCAACCATAAAGGTCGAGCGGCCTGATGCCAGGTCATCAGAGGCACCAATACGGGTAAAGATACGATCGATATCACCAATTTTTGCGCTACGGGCCGGTACAGGGGCGCCGATACAGGCCATCAGCACGATGAGCGCTGTCTGGCGCATGTAGGTCGACTTACCACCCATGTTCGGGCCAGTAATGATAAGCATGCGGCGCTGATCATTGAGCTCGATATCGTTGGGCACGAAGGGTTCATCGAGTACGCGTTCCACGACCGGGTGGCGACCATCAGTAATCTGGATGCCTGGTTCATCAACCAGCTCAGGTGCAGCATAGTCCAGGCTGTTACCACGTTCTGACAGGGTGGTCAGTACATCAAGTGTGCCCAGTGCCTCTGCTGTTGTCCGCAGTGGCTCCTGCCAGTCGCATAGCTTTTCCAGTAGTTCTTCGTAGAGGGCCTTTTCACGGGCCAGGGCACGTTCGCGGGCAGAGAGTACCTTGTCTTCGAAGCTCTTGAGTTCCGGAGTGACAAACCGCTCTGCGTTCTTGAGTGTCTGCCTGCGCGTGTAATCGTCGGGTGCTTCTGAACTATGTAGTCGTGAGATCTCTATGTAATAACCATGTACCCGGTTGTAGGCGACTTTGAGCTTCTCGATACCGGTACGTTCACGTTCACGCTGTTCCAGGTCTATCAGGAACTGGTCGGCGTTTTCACTCATGGTGCGCAGCCCATCCAGTTCGCTGTCATAACCTTCAGCAATCACGCCGCCATCGCGAATCAGCATCGGCGGGTTTTCAATAATAGCCTTGCTGAGCAGATCGACGACCTCGGGCTGTTCGGCCAGAGATTCCTGCAGCATGGTGAGCATTGGGCTCATCAGCTCGGAGAGTCCCGCGCGAAGTGCAGGCAGCTGTTGCAGTGAATGAAGCAGGGTGGTGAGGTCACGCGGCCTGGCAGATTTGAGCACGATACGGGTAAGGATGCGTTCCAGGTCACCAATGGGTTCAAGCTGTTCGCGCAGTCCATTCAGCTGACTGGACTGGCGCAGGGCCTCGATGGCCTCGATACGTTCACTCAGGGCCACCCGGTCTCTAAGGGGACGGTGTACCCAGCGGCGCAGGCAGCGCCCGCCCATCGGTGTGATCGTGGTGTCCAGTACCGAGATGAGGGTGTTATCGGTTCCGCCGTTGAGGTTGAATTCCAGTTCCAGGTTGCGGCGACTGTCGGCATCTAGGATGACGGCGCTGTCACGCTGTTCCAGGTGCAGGCCAGTGATGTGGGGCAGAGCGCTTTTCTGGGTGTCTTTTACGTACTGCAGCAGGGCGCCAGCGGCCTGTGTAACCAGTGGTTTATCTTCGCAGCCAAAGCCAGCCAGATCGCGGGTACCAAACTGGCGTGTCAGGAGTTCATGGGTGCTATCCAGCTCAAAGTGCCAGGGTGGGCGGTTGCGCACCACGTAGCGCTCCATTATGGCAATGGTCTCTCGGGATTCATCGACCAGTAATTCTGCTGGCTTGAGGCGTTCGAGTTCAGCACTCAGGGCCTCTGCCCCGGTGACCTCGATGGCCGTAAAACGGCCTGTGCTTACATCGAGTGCCGCGATGCCATGTTCCTCTGCAGTCGAGGCGACGGCCACCAGGAGATTGTCACGTTGTTCCTCAAGCAGGGACTCTTCGGTCAGTGTTCCGGGGGTCAGTATGCGCACGACCTGGCGTTCGACCGGCCCTTTGCTGGTGGCGGGATCTCCGATCTGTTCGCAGATGGCGATGGATTCACCCATGCGCACCAGGCGCGCCAGGTAACCTTCAGCGGCATGGATAGGTACACCGCACATTGGGATAGGTTCACCGGCAGACTGGCCGCGGGCCGTCAGGGTAATGTCGAGCAGACGGGCAGCCTTACGGGCATCTTCATAGAAGAGCTCATAGAAATCGCCCATACGATAAAAAAGCAGGATGTCAGGATGTTCGCCCTTGATACGCAGGTACTGCTGCATCATCGGGGTGTGCTTGGAATTCGCGCTCTGAGTCATGCGCGAAGTCTAACGTTTGGACAGAAAATGTTACAGGGTATGTATGAACTGCTCGTAGGTCGTGTCCTTACTATCGATCACCTCGGTCAGCCATTTGAGCGAGGCATCCGGGGCATTGGCCGCGCCGGCCTGCTGTTCGATGCGCAGCATCTCCCGGTAAATCGGTGTGATCGCCTCAATGGCCTCCTGGCTGGGTTTGCGACGTACAGAGAAATAGCCAATGGGATTACCGACGCGATCATAGTCGACCGTGATATTGGCAAACACCCAGTAGAAGTCACCGTTCTTGCACATGTTTTTCACATAGGCAAAACACTCGTTACCGCTTTCAAGTACATTCCAGAGCAGGCGGAAGACACCGCGGGGCATATCCGGGTGACGCAGGATATTGTGTTGTACGCCTAGCAGCTCATTCTCTTTGTAACCGGCGATGTGCATGAAGACGCGGTTCGCATAGGTGATTTTTCCCTTCAGATCCGTCTTGGAGACGATGAAGCTGTCCTGGTCGAGATGGACTTCATGTTGCGTTGGTGTAGTCAGGTTCTTCATGATTATCCGTGCTTCTCTGTGATCATGTCGTTAATGGTGTTCATGACCCTGTCGCTGGATGATTCCATCATGCGGTAGGTGTCCAGGATCTTGGCCTGCATAGCAGGACTGTTCTGCCAGTTCTCTTCCAGGTAGGCGAGGGCGGCATGTCCTGCCTCATGGACCTCGGCATGTGGCTGTTCCAGGGATTTGTAGGTATGCAATCCCCCAAAGTGTGACTGACCCATGCCCTCGTAGTACCACTTGCCCAGTCGACAGCTGTGATGATCGACACGCACGGCGTCAGCTTCTGCAGTTTTGGTGCCGCCTGAAAAGGCGCTATAGGCCTTCTGCTTGTAGATCATGTGGTCAACCTTGACCAGGGATGCAAAGGAGATGTCGCTGGCAAAATCGACCAGCTTAGCGGTTATTTCAGACTGATCAGCAAACTCGTTGAAGCTCTGGGTCATCTCTTCGACCACAAGCTGTACATCATTGGCCGTGCTGAGCATCTGGTTGGAATTGTCCAGCATGGTCGTAGTTTCTTTCTGGAAGGTATGGACTACATCTCGGATGTCGTCAGTGGCCTGTTTGGTGCTTTCTGCCAGCTGCTTAACCTCGTCGGCGACCACGGCAAAACCGCGGCCATGCTCACCTGCTCGGGCGGCCTCGATGGAGGCATTAAGTGCGAGCAGATTGGTTTTGTCGGCGATTTCGCTAATCATGCCGAGTATGCCGGTAATCTCGTTACTCATCGCATTGAGCTGAGACATGGTCTCGTTGCCTTCTTCGATAAGAGAAAGGGTTCGCTTTTGTGCACCGACGACCTTGCTCACCGTTTCTTCGCTACCCCTGGCCTTCTGCTGGGTCTCAGTAGCGATTCTGGACACCTTTTCCATCTCATCGGTAATACGGATCAGGTCGTTCTGGCTAAGTACCAGGTTGTTCATGGTCTGACTAGTGTTCAGGGACTGTAACTCTGATGCCATCTCGTTACGCTTGATGTAGGCAGCATTTTCCTCCATCGCGTCGAGCGAGATATTAATCTGTTCCAGGGTCTTGGAAAGTTCGCCGTGCAGACCAACAGGCAGGGTACGGCGATAATATTTACCCTGTGACACCAGTTCAAAGCTGGTCTTGACCTCGCGGAAGAAGGTTTCCAGCTGATCGAGTGCCTCGTTCAGGGACCAGGCCAGTTTTCCTGCTTCGCCCATCCAGGGCACATCGGTGATACGCGAGGTGTACTGACCACCCAGCATCTCGTTGATGACGCTGTCGGTGTTGTACATGACTGAAAAGGGCATTTTCATGCGGATAATGACCAGCCAGGCAGCCAGTATGCTGAGAATAGGGAAGGCGAGTATCCAGTGCTGGTATTCGTCCACTACAAAGACGCTGATTACCGTGAGCAGGTTTAGGAACGCGAAGAAAATGACGGATATCTGGAGTCGTTGGGATAGAAACAGGCGCTTAAGCATGGTTATCAACTCTGTGTATTCTTTTAATAAGTTTCAGCGGCAGTGAAGGACTGGTGCGCTTCCCTGCGGCTGGTCGGGAATATTTCCCGGTTACGCATTAGGCTAACCCAAATATCGGTAGTCGCAATAGAAACTTTAGGGTTTTCCCCGAATGGAGAAGTCTGTTGAAAAACCGGTGTTTTATGGAACCAAATACACTATATGTTGCTTGTCAGGATTCAGGCATATCCTGTATCTTGTGTGCGTTTACAAAATAAGCAACAAATCCCGCCGAAGATGGATCAAGCACAATGAGTAATGCCTATAACGCTGCGGATATCGAGGTACTGAGTGGACTGGAGCCGGTTCGTAAGCGCCCGGGTATGTATACCGATACCACCCGGCCCAATCACCTGGCCCAGGAAGTCATAGATAACAGTGTCGATGAGGCTGTATCCGGATATGCCAGCAAGATAGAGGTCACATTGCACCGTGATGGCTCGCTGACCGTGATCGATAACGGTCGTGGCATGCCCGTAGATGTCCACCCCCAGAAGGGCAAGCCCGGCGTTGAGGTGATCCTGACGACCCTGCATGCCGGGGGTAAGTTTTCAGACAAGAATTACCAGTTTTCCGGGGGGCTGCATGGTGTCGGCGTCTCGGTTGTTAACGCCCTGTCCAAGCGTCTCGAGGTCTGGGTACGTCGCGATAGCAAGGAATACAATATGGCCTTCGCCAACGGCGCGAAGGTGGAAGACCTGGAAGTTGTAGGAGAGGTCGGCAAACGAAATACCGGAACCACCGTTCGTTTCTGGCCCGATGCCCAGTATTTCGATTCTGTTCGTTTTTCGATTCCCAGGCTCAAACATGTCCTGAGGGCCAAGGCGGTTCTGTGCCCCGGCCTGCTGATTAAATTTAAAGAAGAGGCCTCAGGTGAGACCGAGGAATGGTGTTACGAGGAAGGTCTGCGTGATTACCTGATGGAGTCGGTGGAAGGCTACGCCCTGTTGCCTGAAGAACCCTTTATGGGCAGCTCCAGTGGTGAGACCGAGGCCGTCGACTGGGCCGTTATCTGGCTCCCTGAAGGGGGTGAGGGCCTGGCCGAGAGTTATGTAAACCTGATTCCGACTGCTCAGGGCGGCACTCATGTTAATGGCCTGCGTGCGGGCCTGACCGATGCGGTGCGCGAGTTCTGCGAATTCCGAAATCTACTACCCCGTGGAGTGAAGCTTGCCCCGGACGATGTCTGGGAGCGCGTGAGCTACGTGCTGTCAGCCAAGCTGCACGACCCCCAGTTTGCTGGTCAGACCAAGGAGCGTCTGTCCTCACGAGAGGCGGCCCCGTTCATCTCCGGTGTGGTCAAGGATGCCTTCAGCCTGTGGCTGAACCAGCATGCCGAGATTGGTGACCAGCTGGCCCAGCTGGCCATCCATAATGCCCAGCGTCGTATGCGCGCAGGCAAGAAGGTGGTGCGCAAGAAGGTGACGCAGGGGCCAGCCCTGCCTGGCAAGCTGGCAGATTGTGCATCACAGGACCTGTCCCGCACCGAACTCTTCCTGGTGGAAGGGGACTCGGCCGGTGGCTCTGCCAAGCAGGCCCGAGATCGTGAGTTCCAGGCCATCATGCCGCTCAGGGGTAAGATTCTGAATACCTGGGAGGTCGATGCAGACCAGGTGCTGGGTTCCCAGGAAATCCATGACATCTCCGTTGCGATTGGTGTGGATCCGGGTTCGGAGAATTTCGATAACCTGCGCTACGGCAAGATCTGTATCCTCGCCGATGCCGACTCTGATGGCCTGCACATCGCCACGCTACTTTGTGCCCTGTTTGTAAGGCATTACCGTCCCCTGGTGATGGCTGGTCATATTTATGTCGCCATGCCACCCCTGTTTCGTATCGATGTGGGCAAGGAGAAGTTCTATGCCCTCGATGGTGCCGAGAAGGAAGGCGTGCTGAACCGTATCCAGGCCGAGAATAAAAAGGGCAAGGTCACGGTGACGCGATTCAAAGGCCTGGGTGAGATGAACCCTCTTCAGTTGCGTGAATCGACCATGGCACCAGAGACCCGTCGCCTGGTCCAGCTCACCCTGGAAGGTGGCGACGACACCAACAAGCTGATGGATATGCTGCTCTCCAAGAAACGTTCCTCGGATCGTAAAAGCTGGCTGGAAACCAAGGGCGATAAGGCCGAGATCTGATGAGTCAGCCAGTCTTCACACAGACAACTATCGCCATGGTCTGGGACTTTGACAAGACCCTGATACCGGGCTACATGCAGCGTCCGCTGTTCGAACAGTTCGATGTGGATGAAAGACAGTTTTGGCGCGAGGTCAACGAGCAGGCGGATGAGTATCGTCGCCGCGGCTGCGAACAGGTCTCAGATGTCCTTGCCTATCTGAACCATATCCTCCAGTACGTGCGTAACGGTCGGTTCTCAGGCCTGACGAACCAGAAACTCGAAGAGCTGGGTGGTCAGCTGGAGTTTTATCCCGGTCTGCCGGATTTCTTCAGGGAGATGAAGCAGTTACTGGTCTCGGATCCGCGTTTTGCCCAGCACGACATAGCCCTTGAGCACTACGTGGTCAGTACTGGTTTTACCCGCACCATACGTGGCAGCTCGATTGCGCCCTTTGTCGATGGTGTCTGGGGCTGTGAGTTTATCGAGGCCCTTGATAGTGAAAACCCCGAGATTGCCCAGATCGGTTACGTGCTGGACCACACGACCAAGACGCGCTCCGTGTTCGAGATTAACAAGGGGGTGAACAAATACCCTGAAGAGATCAACGTCAATGCGAGCTTCCCGGATGATGAGCGGCGCATACCTTTTAATAACATGATTTATGTAGCGGACGGTCCTTCGGATGTGCCGGTCTTTTCCGTAGTCAAACGCCTGGGTGGTCGTACCTATGGGGTATACAACCCCGGGCATGACAAGGAATTTCTGCAGGTGAAGTCGCTGCAGGAACAGGGCCGCGTCGACTCTATTGGTCCTGCCGATTACAGTACGGGCTCGCAGACCAGTATGTGGTTGCGCGCCACGGTGCAGGAAATGGCCGAACGTATTATCAGTGAGCGCGAGTCGGCCCTGGGTAGCAAGGTGGGCGAAGCGCCCAGGCACCTGAACGATTAAATAAAAGTACAAAATTCAGAGAAGCAACATGTCGGATAACACCGAAATCGATTATGAAGGCGTAGAACAGCTGCCGATGGCGGCCTTTACCGAGAAGGCCTATCTCGATTATTCCATGTACGTCATCATGGACCGGGCCCTGCCCAACATAGGCGATGGTCTCAAACCGGTTCAGCGCCGCATCCTCTACGCGATGTCTGAGCTGGGTCTGTCTGCAGCCTCCAAGCACAAGAAATCGGCACGTACCGTGGGTGACGTGCTGGGTAAATTCCATCCCCATGGCGATACGGCCTGTTACGAGGCCATGGTGCTGATGGCTCAGCCATTCTCCTATCGCTATCCCCTGGTCGACGGGCAGGGCAACTGGGGCTCCCCGGATGACCCAAAATCCTTCGCGGCCATGCGTTATACCGAGTCCAGACTTTCACCCTATGCAAGGGTATTCCTGGATGAACTGGGGCAGGGCACTGTTGACTGGATCCCCAATTTTGACGGCACCCTCAAAGAACCCAAAACCATGCCTGCGCGTCTGCCCAATGTACTGCTCAACGGCGGAACGGGGATTGCTGTGGGTATGGCGACAGATATTCCGCCCCACAACCTGCGCGAAGTGGTCAGCGCCTGTATCCACCTGCTGGAAGAGCCGAAGGCCGATATCGATGCCCTGTTTACCCATGTGAAGGGGCCGGACTTCCCGACCGAGGCCGAAATTATTACGCCGGTCGCAGAAATCCAGGAGATGTATCGTAAAGGTACGGGAAGCCTGCGTATGCGGGCCCGCTGGGGCCGGGAAGGTGGCGATATCATTATTGATGCGCTGCCCTACCAGGCCTCTGGCGCCAAGATCCTGGAGCAGATTGCCCAACAGATGCAGGCCAAGAAGCTGCCCATGGTTGAGGACCTGCGTGATGAGTCTGATCACGAACATCCCACGCGCCTGATTATCGTGCCACGTTCCAACCGTGTGGATGTAGAAGCCCTGATGCGCCACCTGTTTGCGACCACCGACCTGGAGAAGACCTATCGCGTCAATATGAACGTGATTGGTATTGATGGTCGCCCGAAGGTCAAGGACCTGCACACCATGATCAAGGAGTGGCTGGTCTATCGCACCATGACGGTACGCCGGCGCCTGGAATGGCGACTGGACAAGGTCCTGGCCCGTCTGCATATCCTTGAAGGCCTGCTGGTTGCCTACCTGAATATCGATGAGGTCATCCATATCATTCGTACCGAGGATGAACCGAAGCCGGTCCTGATGCAGCGCTTTGGGATTACCGATACCCAGGCCGAGGCTATCCTCGAGCTGAAATTGCGCCATCTGGCTAAGCTGGAAGAGATGAAAATCCGGGGCGAGCAGGACGAACTGGAGCAGGAGCGTGAGCAGCTGGAAAAGATTCTGAGCTCCAAACAGCGCCTGCGTACCCTGATCCGTAAGGAATTAGAGGCCGATGCTGAGAAGTTTGGTGATGAGCGACGCTCTCCCATTGTAGCGCGTGACGCCGCGCAGGCCATGGATGAGTCGGCCCTGGTGCCTACAGAGCCGGTCACTGTGGTTCTGTCTGAAAAGGGCTGGGCCCGTTCGGCCAAGGGACATGAGATAGATCCTGAAAGCCTGACCTACAAGGCCGGGGATGCCTATCAGTCTGCGGCGCGTGGCCGTAGTAACCAGATGGCGGTTTTCCTGGACTCTACCGGGCGTAGTTACATGATACCTGCTCATACCCTGCCATCAGCCAGGGGGCAGGGAGAGCCGCTCACAGGCAAGCTCAGCCCCAGGGCGGGGGCAACCTTTGTCTCTGTCATTATGGGTAAGCCAGAAGACCTTTACCTGCTGAGTACCGACGCGGGTTACGGCTTTGTCTGCAAGGTGGAAGACATGATGAGCCGTAACAAGGCAGGCAAGGCCCTGCTGAGCGTTCCCAGGGGCGCGAAGGTTCTGCCCCCGGTGCCTGTACGTTCTTTGGATGGAGACTCTATCGTCGCGGTCAGTAGTGAGGGTTATATGCTGGTTACACCGCTTTCAGAGTTGCCTCAGCTGGCCAAAGGTAAGGGCAACAAGATCATCAACATCCCTTCTGCCAAGTTCAAGACCCGTGAGGAATACGTGGCTGCCATCGACCTGATTCAGGACGGTGAAAAGCTGATTGTCCATGCCGGCAAGAAATACAAGACCATGAAGACCGATGAAGTCATGGAGCATGCCGGTGAGCGTGGACGCAGGGGTAACAAGCTGCCCAGGGGTTACCAGAATGTGGACAGGATCGAGGTCCAGAACAAATAAGTCATATTGAAATAGGCAGGATGTTGAATTTTTTCGCCCCGCCGCCATCTATAGTGGCACTGAGTCTACTTTGAATTCGAGGTTAACGTGTTTCAGCGAGTCATCCTTTTTCTGATAGCAAATTTCAGCGTGGTCATTGTTCTGAGTGTGGCCATGCGTGTACTGGGCGTCGATGCATGGCTAGCCACACAGGGGCTGGAAGGCCAGATGACCGGCATCCTGATCATGGCGGTTCTGATTGGTTTCGGTGGTTCCCTGATCTCCCTGGCCATGTCCAAGACCATGGCCAAGCGCGGTATGGGCGTGCAGGTGATCGATCGTCCAGGAAACAGCACCGAGCAATGGCTGGTATCAACCGTAGAACGCCAGGCCCGCGATGCCGGTATTGGCATGCCTGAGGTGGGTGTTTTCCAGTCGCCACAGCCCAATGCCTTTGCTACCGGCATGAACCGTAACAGCAGCCTGGTCGCTGTGAGCACCGGTCTGTTGCAGCATATGAGTCAGGATGAGGTCGAAGCCGTCCTGGGTCATGAGGTCAGCCATATCGCTAACGGGGACATGGTCACAATGGGCCTGTTACAGGGCGTACTGAATACCTTCGTTATTTTCTTTGCCCGCGTGATTGGTCTGCTGATCGACCGAGTTATATTCAAGATCGAGCGCGGTCTGGGGCCTGGCTTCTGGATTGGCAGTATTGTTGCGGAAGTTGTGCTGGGTATCCTGGCCAGTATTATCGCCATGTGGTTCTCGCGTTGGCGTGAGTACCGTGCCGATGCTGGCGGTGCCAGTCTCGCGGGTCGCCATAAGATGATCGGAGCACTGCGAGCCCTGCAAAGAGTGAATCAGCCGGAAGACCTGCCGGGCGAAATGGCTGCTTTTGGCATCTCTGGTGCCCGAAAGGGTGTTCTCGGTAAGCTGCTGCTAAGTCACCCGCCCCTGGAAGAACGCATAGAGGCGCTGGAAAGGGCGCAGTAACAAAAAAAGGCAGAACTTATGTTCTGCCTTTTTTATACATCAGTTTTTAATGACTCAGGTTTCTTCTTCCGAGATATAGAGTCGTGTCTGCTCAACCTGGGGATTCTGATCATCAATCAGTTTGAATTCATGAGTGCCAATCTTGATGACGTCACCCGGACTGAGCCTCTGCTGGGTCGTGACGGGTAGATTATTAACTTTTGTGCCGTTTGTGCTGTTCAGGTCGTCGATGAATACGTCGAGCAGGCCATCCATCAAGGGGTTATTGGTGGCTGAGATCACGGCATGCTGACCGCTGACAATACCATCATCGATCTGCAACTGGTTGCCTGGTTCTCTGCCAATCTTGAGGCGGCCCTGACTAAGGGGGAAATCCGCAACAATGACACCGTGATGTACCTGTACCAGCTTTAGCACTGTTTTCCTCCTGAATACTTACACAAGATTTAAATAGATTGCTGGGAGTTATCCACCCATGGAGCTGAAATCGTAATCCGCGGTCTCTGATGGTGGGCACAGGAAGTTACCCTGGATAAAGTTGACTCCCATACCCCAGAGTACAGACAGGGCATTGGCATCATCCACGCGCTGGGCAATAGTAAGCTTGCTCAGGGTGTGGGCCTTATCAGTGAGTCCCTTGATGGTGGACTGGTTTTCCGGGCTGCCAGCCAGATTCTCCATGAAGTGACCATCGATTTTGAGATAATCGGCTGGAAGATGTGTGAGTATCTGGAAGGGATTTTCGCCTGAGCCAAAGCCGTCCAGGGTGAATTCTGCTTCGATCTCATGCAGGATCTTCACCAGATTCTTGGCCTGATTCAGATAACTGACCGCAGTCTTTTCCTTGAGCTCAAAGACAAAGCACTCCGGTGGAACCTGGTGTTGAGTTATCTGATCCTTGATCCAGCCAGGAATGGACTCATCCTGCAGTGAGCCTGCCGTCAGTTTGATGAAGAAAATAGCCTGTTTGCCGGCCTTGCGTCTTTCCTGCAGGGCCCTGATGGCATTGAGTGTGACCCAGCGGTCCAGTGCAGACGCAATACCGCTGCGCTCGGCACTTTCCATGAACTCAGCAGGTGAAACGGCCTCGCCCTGCTCATCAATCAGTCGTACGAAGACCTCGTAGCGCTCACCGGGGTCACCGTGCAGACTGACAACAGGCTGGTAGAGCAGCTTCAGACGGTCAGATGTCAACGCAGCTTTGATCTTATTGGCCCATTCGGTATCGACCTGCTTCTGGGTCATTTCACCGGCCTTGGGCTTATAGATGACTACCTTGTTGCCGCCAGCTCCGGTGGCCTCTTCAAATGCCTTGTTGGCTCTGGAGATGACTTCGTTATCATCAGGCGCTTCCTCATCAATAATGGTGGCGCCAATCGAGGCCGTGCAGGAGACAGATTTTCCGTCGAGATCGAAGGAGTGATCGGCCACTCCGGTCAGCAGGGTATTGGTGAGGGCATCGAGTGCGGCGCCTTCAAAATGTGGACTGAGGATAGTAAAAGAGTCGCCTTCAAATCGGGCGATCATGTTTTCATCGCCGATTTTTTCCATGAACAGTTTGCCGGCTTCAGTCAGCAGTTTGTCACCGGCATTAATGCCCAGTTCCTGACGTATAGAATCAAAATTATCCAGCTCCAGGTGCATAACGACACTGTTGCCTTCGCCACCGTGGGCCTGTTCGAGTGCTTCTGTTAGGCGGGTCATGAAGGTTGGGCGGTTGTACAGCCCAGTAAGCAGGTCGCGCTGGCTGAGATAATCGATCTGTTCCTGCAGCTCCTTGCTGTTTTCACGGCTACGAATAATGACCTGGGTACAGTGCTCACCATCGATGCTGGCCTGAGAGAACTCCATGTTGGCCTCAAAGACTTCTTCTTCCAGCGGTGTGAGCTTGAGGTCGAGATCCTGGTTGGGGTCGCTGCTCTTATCATAGGCACGCAGGAACTCCTTAAACTTGCTCTGGTCATCTGATCCCACAAGATCAAGGATAGGCATACCTTCCAGGTCATCCCAGCTTTCGTAGCCAAACAGCTCCAGATAGGAGTCGTTGGCATAGATGTGCATGCCATCATGCACATAGGCAATAGCATCCTTGGAGCTATTGAGCAGGGTTTTACAGCGAACCTCGGCTTCCTTGAGGGACTCACGTGCCTTGATAAGTTCTTCATGTTCAAACTGGTTCAGGGCCGTGCGCAATACAACCTGTTTCAGGTGCTCCTGATCAGCCTTGTTAACCTTATCAGCAGCACCGGCGACCATACATTCAACAGTACTCTTGCTGCCATCGTTGTCGATAGCGATGACAGGAACGGATTTGTTGCCAGCCTGCACGCAGGCGATAGTCTGCTCAAGGCTGAGCTCTGGCATACCATCAATGGTGCAGAGGATTAGTTCAGGGTCATGGGATGCGAGTAGCTCGTTAAGATCTTCTTCGTCTTCTGCCTTTTCTGAACGTACGCCAAATCCTGCAGATTTGACGAGCGAAATCATCTTCTCGCTATCGTTGAAATCATCATCGATGATGATTAGACGAATACGTTTTTCCATGAGTTAGACCTGAATGAATGAGGTTGTAAAAGAATAACTATGCCATGTTTGAGATAAGGGGGGAATGATCACGTTTTCTCTACAGGCTAGACCAGATGGTATCAAAATTCTCACCTTCTTCTTTCTGTTCCATTTTCTGCCGGGCCTGCTTGTAGCCTTCATAGCTAAACTGGTGGAAAGTCGTGCTACTCAGAATCTTTTTGGTCAGGATGACGCGCATTTCTTTTCCAAACAGAGTGAAACTGATGTCATCCTGACCTTTGAACAGGTTTGGAGGAAGTATCAGGGTTGGTTTCTGCTGTATGGTCTTGATGCCTGGTAGCATCAGGGCACGAACCGGCAGTTCCTGCATGCGTCGATTGTTGATTTTGCTTACTTCAATCAGCAGGGTCTTGGGCGCCATCAGTTGCACGCCGATCTCGAGACCATTTTTTTCGGTATTGACCATCCAGCGTATGGTGCCAATCCGCCATTCGTGATCAGAGCCTTCTTTCTCACGCAGGCCTATAAGCTCGCCTACCTGGGCCTTTGAGGGCTCATCAGGCTCCCAGCATAGACAGTAGCCACCAGCACTAGTGTTGGTCACACGCCAGTTCTGCCAGGAGTCTGGTTCTTTCATTTCGACTTTCTTTTCGACTTCTTCCCGTTGTGCCTTGAGGTACTCGTCGTTAACAATAGTGCCGCTGGAAACCAGGTCCCAGACATTGACCGGCATGCCGGCGAGTGTGTCATTGTGATCAATGGGTTCGCCCCAGTAATCGACAAACTGCTTTTCATCCGGAATTGTCTGCAGAGAGAGTTCAATGGGCTTTTCTTCAGTAAGTCCCTTGCCTGAAGAAGAGTCGACATCTTCTTCGATGCCGTTGTAGATATTCTGTAAGCCTATAGTGGCAGTGATTGCGCCATCAGTGGTGGCGCGTCCAAACCGCCTTTTTGGGTTCACGGTCCAGGACTGTAGCAGACGGCGGGCCAGATCAAAGCCAAGCACTGTTTTATCGGATGAGATGTCCCAGGTATTACTGTCCTGCTGTTCGATCAGCTGACTGAGGTGTGCCTGCAAACTGCCAAGATCGAGATAACGGTTCGCACCTGAGGATGAAAGTTTCTCAAGCGGCAGGTACTGAGGTATTTCAGCAGTCAATATATTAACAACGAAGACCCCTTTCTTACTGTCCATGGCTGGGGCGGCCTGCAATTTGACCTGCTGGGAGGCCTTTTCATAATAATCGGCCAGTTTCTGAGCTTCACCCATGTGCAGGGCCTCAGGGCGCGAAATAGCAAACAGGCAGGCCTGAATATATACCGATTCGATAGTTGAGCTTTTCAGGACAGTGAACTGATCATCCTTAACATCGCGCTTATGCAGTTTGTTCTTTTCGGCAAACGTATACAGTTGATTGATGTCGTTCCAGGTGCCGCTCGGTACGGCGGCATAAAGCTTTCCGGATAAAACCTGACAGGCGTGCAGGTATCGCATGGCCCTGTGCAGGGTGAGGCTCAGGCGTTTGGCATCCACACTTTCCTTTTTCTGGACAACATCGCGCAGGACCATCTTGTATCCGGTTGCCATTTCCAGGGTCATGGTCTGAGTCAGTTGACCGATCTTCTGGCTTTTTGGAGGAAGCGGGAGCGTGCGCCCCGTGAGATGCTTGCTCAGGTGTTCAATCACGACCTTGCTCATTGGTCGCATGAGTTCCATGATTTCCAGCCTGTCCCTGGCGGGTATATCGATACGATTAAGCTTTCTTAACTGCTCGAAAAAGGCCCTGGTCGTTTCCCCCATATTGATAATGGTGAGATCATTGACCCACTTCTTGACCTGCCTTGGTGTGCAGGGGAAGTCTGCCTTGGGCGATGAGAAAAGCTTGGTAAAAGAGAAATCCATCAATGTTAAAGTTCGTATTATTGTTAAAGGCTTTTCATGATCTATATGAAATTTATAAGAAATTTAGCATATTCCTTGCCAAATCGTGAGTATTCTCAAGCAGAAACTCTCTGAATTGATTCAATCGGGGTCTTATACGGCTCACCAGAGGTTTCTCTGACCAGGCGGGGAACGAGGTAACCTGGCAGAGTTTTTCGCAGGGATTCATGGATTTCCTGCGCCCTGGAGGCCTCAATATCGAAGTGGGCACTGCCCTGTACAGGGTCCAGCAAATGCAGGTAATAGGGCAGAACCCCAGACTCGTAGAGTGACTCGGCAAGTTCAGACTGTGCCAGCTCAGAATCGTTAATGTCTTTCAGGAGCACGGCCTGGTTTAGCAGGGTAATGTTACTTTCACCCAGGTAAGCCAGGGCCGAAGATAGAGACGGATCAATTTCTTGGGCATGGTTGATATGTACCACGACGCAGGTAATGAGTCGTGTCCTGCTGAGCAGGGCAACAAGCTCATCGGTAACACGGTCGGGTATGACAACCGGGAGCCGGGTGTGTATACGCAGGCGTTTGAGATGGGGAATGCCTTCCAGTTCGGAAAGCATCTCATGCAGGCGATGATCAGGGAGCGCGAGGGGGTCTCCACCACTCAGTATGATTTCATGGATGTCTGGATTGTCTCTTAGATAATCTAAGGCCTGGCCCCAGTGTTCTCGGGACAGGTTGGCCTCACCATAGGGAAATTGTCGTCGAAAACAGTAACGGCAATGCACGGCACATGCGCCTGTAACGACAAGCAGGGCGCGTCCTGAGTATTTCTGGATGAGCCCCGGAGTTTGCATGGCATTAAGATCCCCTACCGGGTCACGGACATAACCGGGCGTGCTGGCATGCTCCGCCGTGCGTGTAAGCACCTGTAGTAGCAGGGGGTCTGTTGGGTTGCCTTTTTGCATCCGCTGGATAAAGGCCATGGGAACCTTGAGTCGAAAACCAGTTTCTGACAGGTCGGCCTCGAGCTGTTTCGGATCGAGTTCGAGGATTCGAAGTAGTTTAGCTGGGTCTGAAACCGCCTGGGCCATCTGTAACTGCCAGTCTGGCCTATGTTGTTTAAGCGGGATTCCGGTTATCATTAGCGGCTTTTCACAGTCAGGACAAAGAGAAATCATGGCGACCTATAGCACCAATGAATTTCGTGGTGGTCTTAAGATCATGCTCGATGGTGACCCCTATAGTATTATCGAAAACGAATTCGTGAAACCCGGTAAAGGGCAGGCCTTTAACCGCGTTAAGATTCGCAACCTGAAAACTGGTCGTGTCATCGATAAAACCTTCAAGTCCGGTGAATCAGTTGAGGCTGCTGACGTCGTCGATAAGGACATGCAATATCTCTATACCGATGGCGAGTTCTGGCACTTCATGGATCCTGATACCTTTGAACAGGTAGCTGCTAACGAAACGGCAGTAGCCGATGCCAAAAAATGGCTGAAAGAGCAGGATGTCTCAGTCATGACCCTCTGGAACGGAGAGCCGCTGAGTGTTGCGCCCCCCAATTTTGTTGAACTGACCGTTACCCAGACCGACCCCGGTGTGCGTGGTGACACGGCAACAGGTGCAACCAAGCCCGCCTTTGTTGAGACCGGCGCTGAGATCAAAGTCCCGCTCTTTATCGAAGAGGGTGACATCCTGAAGATCGATACCCGTACTGGTGAGTACGTATCTCGCGCCAAGTAAATGACTCGCGCTGACTGGCGTCCTTCCGCAGATACCTCAGCGCTGCAGAACAGGGCTCGGATGTTAAAAGACATCCGGGCCTTTTTTGATGATCGCCAGGTGCTCGAGGTAGAGACACCCTTACTGGGTAGTTATGGGGTTACCGAGCCAGCGCTGAATAACATGGTGGTGGATACAGGGGCAGGCAGGCGTTATCTGCAAACCTCGCCCGAATACGCGATGAAGCGCCTGTTGTCTGCCGGTAGTGGCGATATCTACCAGGTGACGCGCGCCTTTCGCGGGGCAGAGTCCGGAACCAGGCATAACCCCGAGTTTTCTATCCTGGAATGGTATCGACTTGGCATGGACCATCATGGCCTGATGGATGAGGTCGATGCACTATTGATGGAACTGCTGAGTAATTTGTCTCTAAGAGGCTCAAAGCGCCTTAGCTACAGGGAGGCGTTTCAGGAAAGTCTGGATATTGATCCTGTGCTTTGCAGTGAGACAACCCTCAGGGAGCTGGCCAGTGAGCGAGATTTGTTACCAGAGCAGTCCCTGACGCGCGATGATCTGCTGGATCTCCTGCTCAGCATGGTGGTTGCAAAGACCTTCCCGGAAGACCAGCTAATCTTTATTTACGACTGGCCTGTAAGCCAGGCGGCCCTGGCCAGGGTATTGCCGGATGACCCTGCCTGTGCCGGGCGGTTTGAGGTCTATCTGGGCGAGCTGGAACTGGCTAATGGTTTCTGGGAGCTAAGTAATGCCGACGAGCAGGAAGAGCGTTTTAAACTGGACCGTCAGGAGCGCGAGCTTTCATGGCTGCCAGATATCGAGGCAGACCCCATGCTACTTGATGCCCTGAGGCAGGGATTACCCGAATGTTCGGGTGTTGCCCTGGGGCTGGACAGAATATTAATGCTCAGGCAAGGAGCGGCAACGATTAATGATGTGCTGGCCTTTCCCTGGGAACGGAGTTAAACACGATGTTTGAATCACCCTGGCTGAATGCCTTTGTCATTATCGTTATGTTTATGGCGATTATCGTCGAACCTATTCGGCGTTTTATTCATTATTCAAATCGTTATTCCCAGGCCTTCAAGGATCCTCATACCGTAGAGGAATGGAAGATCTACTGGCAGAACAAGACCGACAAAGAGGTAAAGGGTGCTGCAGACGGACATGGCAGTTTCCCTGATGAAGCACGCGAGGCCGCCAAACAGGTCTTTGATCGTCGTGAAAAAACCTCGGCGGCCTGGTCAGAGGATTGATCGCCTGTGTCTGATTTAGCCCCGGTCAGCGAAGAGTATGCGGCCCGCTTTGGCGGCATTGCGCGTGTGTATGGTGTTGAGGCCGCGGAACAAATCCGTGGCATGCATATCGCCGTCATTGGCGTGGGTGGCGTTGGCTCCTGGGCTGTAGAGTGCCTGGCTCGTACGGGGGTGGGCGAGATTACCCTGATCGACCATGACGATATCTGTCAGACAAACATTAATCGTCAGATACATGCCCAGAGCAGCACCCTGGGTGAGAACAAGATCGTGGTTATGGCCGAACGTGTTTGCCAGATCAACCCCGATTGTCAGTGTCATGTCATTGATGATTTCCTGACCATGGCCACTATGGAGGAGTACCTCTCCAGAGGGTATGACTACGTGATTGATGCAATCGACAGCATCAAGTTCAAGGCCGAACTGATTAATTATTGTCAGCGCAACAAAATTCCGGTCATCACTACCGGGGGTGCAGGGGGTATGACCGACCCGGTACAGGTGACAGTGGCTGATCTAAGTCGTACGACCAATGACGCCCTGGCCGCTAAACTTCGCTCTCGTCTGAGGCAGGAATACGGTTTTGCCCGTAATCCGAAAAAGAAATTCGGTATCGAATGCGTGTATTCACCACAACAGCCGGTCTACCCGAAAGAGGATGGTTCTGTGGGCTATGAAAAGCCCGGCATTCACGGGGTAAACCTGGATTGTCGATTTGGTTACGGTTCGTTTAGTGGAGTGACGGCAACCTTTGGCTTTATTGCGGCCTCAAGGGCTATTAACAGGTTGCTCAAGCTGGTCTGAAGCCATGAAAAAAGCCCGCTTAAAGCGGGCTTTTCTATTTCTGACGTCGTGTTTAGCCGTGGTCGTGACCACCAGCGCCGTGCACATGGCCATGTTCGATTTCACCGGCCTCAGCATCACGAACACTGACAATCTCAACATCAAAGTTGAGTGTCTGACCAGCCAGTGGGTGGTTACCATCAACAGTAATGTGTTCTTCGGTTGCTGAAACTACGGTGACCATAACGGGCATACCGTCAGGGGTTTCAGCATGGAACTGCATGCCAACCTGAATTTCCACGTCGGCAGGGAACATATCGCGGGGAACGGCCTGGATCTGGTTGTCATCGCGCGTCCCATAGCCATCTTCAGGATTGATGGTTACCTGAAGCTTGTCTTCTGCCTGCTTGCCGGCGAGTGCATTTTCAAGGCCTGGGATGATGTTGTGGGCGCCATGCAGGTAGGCGAAGCTGCCGTCCTGTGACTGGTCAATAACGTTACCCTGTTCGTCGGTCAGTGTGTAGTTAATTACAGCAACCTTGTTGTCTTCAATTTGCATGTATTTGCTCCGGGGGCGTGGTGAATAAAGGCGCCAGCCGCAGCAACGCCACAAGCAGAACATTCTAACCCGCTTCGTAACGGATATCGATAATCCAGTAGGTTTTTAGGCCTGATGGCGCATGAACCTCAATTTCATCGTCGAGGTGGCGCTTCAGTAAGGAACGGGCCATGGGAGAATCGATACTGATGGTATTGGTGGCAGGATCAAATTCGTCCGGACCAACAATGCGGTATTCACTTATGTTGCCGTTTACATCCTCGAGGCTGACCCAGGCGCCGAAAAAAACCTGGCCGGGATTGTCCGGTTGCTGAGATACGACCTTTAGCGAAGGTAGTCGTTTCTGCAGGTAGCGAATACGACGGTCAATCTCGCGTAGTTCCTTCTTACGATAGATGTATTCGGCATTCTCTGAACGATCGCCCTCAGCTGCGGCAGCAGCCAGTGCTCTGGTTACGACAGCGCGTCGCCCCCACAGGGCCTTCAGCTCCTGTTCAAGGCGTTTGTAGCCTTCGGGGGTGATGTAAGGTGTGGCCCAGGGCTGTGGTGGACGATAGCGGGACATAAGTGATTACATTAACTTAGTGATGATCATTATATCGTTCCGGATTTTTTTGCGGCGATAACCCTTCCATCACCCATGCTTTTCTTCTGGCGCATAAGGCAGAATCTATACTAAGGAAAAACTATGGAGTTCCACTAATGTTTATGTTTGGAAAGAAAACCAGTATGCCTGCCCCGGAAGAGTGTCTGCCAGGCAGGGAAGATGAGATGCCTGTTCCTGAAAAGCACTTTGTGCTGGGTACGCCGTTACAGCCGCCATTTCCTGCCGAGATGGAAAGTGTATTGTTTGGTATGGGCTGCTTCTGGGGAGCAGAACGCCGCTTCTGGCAGCTGGATGGTGTATATACAACCGCTGTGGGCTACGCGGCTGGTTATACACCGAATCCCACTTACCAGGAGGTCTGCACGGGGATGACCGGGCATAACGAGGTGGTCCTGGTTGTATTTAATCCCGATGAAATCAGTTTCCGCTCCCTCCTCAGGAGTTTCTGGGAAGGACATGATCCAACACAGGGGATGCGCCAGGGTAATGATGCGGGAACCCAGTACAGGTCGGGTATTTATTGCAGTAATAATCAGCAGTTGCAGCAGGCTCAGGAGACTCAGGCCCTTTTTCAGGCCGCATTAAGCCACGCTGGATATGGCGCCATCACAACAGAGATCATGCATGCACCCGATTTCTATTATGCCGAGGAGTATCATCAGCAGTACCTGGCCAAGAATCCCCAGGGCTATTGCGGACTGGGTGGCACTGGTTGTGAGATGCCCAAATAAGCGTATGACAAAATTAGTATATTTCTCCCGTGGCACCTAAACTTACTTCAGGCAGGTCTCAACAAATCAGGCAATGACAAACCTGCCGTAAGGGGTTAGCATTTTCGGATATTTCTCATATGGGGATGAGCATGTTTCGCAGCTTTATTCATCTGATGATCGTTCTGGCAGCCATGACACTGGTGGCCTGCGGAGACTCGGGTACCGCGGTTAACAAGAGTGTCTATATCGAGTTGCCTGGCAGCCATTTTCGCGGTTACGCCTATGCGATCGGTACGGTGACCGAAGAGAAGAATGGTCAGTACAAGATTCGCATTGATGAGATTATCAGGGGGCAGGACAGCGATAATGAAATGCTCAAGTCCATGCGTCTTGGACGATTCATACAGTTGCACCCCGATGATGTGCTGGAGTCTAAAGACCTTCCGTTTCGTATTTCCAAACGACGTGCCCAGGTTATTGCCCTGAATGACGTGGTAAACAGCGCACTCAATCTGGAGCAGGTGTCCAGAGAATCCATGCAGATATTGCGCATCGCAACCGATGGCAATGGCGATGGTAATGATGAGATCAGCTGTGTCCTGAGCCTTGTCGACACGCAGGAAAATTTGCCGGTCTATAAGAATTTCGCATTACAGATGGACACTGCTGCAAAGGGGATAGAACAGATCATTGATATCCTGAAACAATATGAACACTTTGAAGAGGCCCGTACCAGTATCCAGTATGCGGATTCGCCTGATGCCTGTGTCAGTCTCGCAGTGCGGCTGGTCAGGGAAGCTGATTTTGACCTGAGACGTACAGTAGATGCCATGCGTTTTAGCAACACCCAGCAACTTTCAGCGATGATGGAAAATGTCTCGGCCATAAGCCACTCACTGCTGGCTTTCAGAACGGGCGAGTTTTCGGATATTCCCCATGGACAGGAACAGGAGACTTATCTGAAGGATAAGCTGGCGGTTCTGACCAGCGATCTTCGTCGTCACTATGCCTATAACTATTTCAGGGATTTTCGGCATGACTGCGACAGTCTGTCAGGAACGGAAGATGTCGAGGCTCGTTTTAATCAGGATCTGGAGTCTTCCCGAGTCCTGGAGAAGTTGCTTGGCGGGCCGGTACTTGATGAGCGCACTCTTAGTGAATATCAGAACTACTACAAGCTGAACAAAGAGTTGCCTGACCAGATGTCACAGGACCTGAATGATGATGATTTCTATCAGCGGGCCAGCGAAGGCTTCAGTGTTGTTGATCCTACGGATGAACAGAAGCTGTTAGGGCTGGAGCAGTATCTTCAGATGTTCCCTGAAGGCAAGCATGTTGAGGAGGCGAAACAGGAAATTGAAGCGCTGAAGCTTAGTATTCAGCAAAATCGTGAAGCCATGATTCCAGCGATGCCACCTGTGCCCGGGGATATTACTATTGAGCCTCCTCCAGCGCCTGAGCCTATCCCTACAAACTGATTATGACGGCCACCATTTGTACGTTGAATGTTATTATGTAAATACGGGATATTGCATAGCCGAATTATCTGATGAGTAAGTCAAAGAAAAAAAACGATAAAAGCTCCACTATGGAGATTCGCCTTTCAGTGCAGCGTAGTCTGAAGGCAAATCTTTCTGATCAGGCGCGTACAGGACTTCTGGAGCGTCGTAGTGGTAAAGATCGTCGTGGCTGGGGCAATATGCCGGAAACGCCTTTTACCGACAGCAACAACCGCGTAGTAAAAAATGACAGGCGGCATATTCCCGAGCGCCGTGTCAGCAGCCTGAGCATTGACTGGGATGAGGCCTACGGAAACTCCGATGAGCCGGGTTCCGGTAGCAATGAGCCCTGAATCACAGTTCACCGATCAGTTCGGGCAACCCTTTAAAAGCCTCCCAGATTTTCTTCAGCGCGATCTGGGTATTCTTTCTATTGGTTTAAACCCCAGTATTAACTCTGTTAAAGCAGGGTTTTATTTTGCAACGCCAACGAATCGTTTCTGGAAGGCCCTGAATCAGTCAGAGCTGGTTTCTGAGCCTGTAAGCCCAGGGCTGGATGGGCATTATGCATTGTTGAGAGAATATGGGATGGGTTTCACCGATGTGGTGAAGCGCCCGACGCCAGGTGCCTCTGACCTGCGTGCTGCGGATTTCAGATACTGGGCCCCTGTTCTAGAACAGAAGCTCCTGGGCCTTAAGCCACGAGTAGCCTGGTTCCATGGCAAGGTTGCTTATACACGCTTTCTTAAAATGACAGGACGTAGTGACGAGGATATTTCCTGGGGTGCTCAGGAGCTCCAGATAGGACAAAGCAAAATCTTCGTCAGCCCTAATCCAAGCCCGGCCAATGCGGCCTTTTCACTTGATGTCCTGACCAAGGCCTACAACGAACTGGCCAGTTATCTTAATGAGTAAAAAAGGGGGAGCAATGCTCCCCCTTTTTTCATATCTGGTTTTACATCTAAGCCATTCAGTAATGCTTACTTGAATGCCTCACCAGGTTTCAGGCCAAGCTTTTTGAAGATGATGGCTGCAGGGCAGAATCCGGTAAAGGACGACTGTAACAGGTTCAGGCCAACAAAGGCGGTGAATAGCAGCCAGTAAGGAGAATGGTAGTAACCCAGTGCCACAGAGATCAGTATAAACGTCCCTGCCATAGCCATAATTGCTCGATCAATAGACATAATTAAAATCCTCGGTTTAACAGTTTTTTAGTGTAATAAATTGGTTATTCTCGTGCAAAAAATCAGTTAGTTATCGCTCATCTATGGGGGTGTAGCTGCGCGTTTCATGTCCCACATAGAGCTGACGGGGACGACCGATGCGGGACTCGGGATCCTGCATCATCTCGTTCCAGTGTGAGATCCAGCCTACGGTCCTGGCCAGGGCAAAGATTACAGTAAACATGTTCATGGGGATGCCCATGGCACGAAGTATGATGCCGGAGTAAAAGTCTACGTTGGGATAGAGCTTACGTTTTACGAAGTACTCGTCTTCCAGGGCAATCTTTTCAAGCTTCATTGCCGTATCGAACAGAGGCATGTTCTCGCCACCTATTTCGTCCAGAAGGTCATGGCAAATCTTGCGAATCAGCTTGGCCCTGGGGTCATAGTTTTTGTAGACACGGTGCCCAAAGCCCATCAGGCGGAAGGGATCATTTTTATCCTTGGCGCGATTGATATACGGGGTAATATCGCCGGATTCAGTGATCTCTTCGAGCATGTTGATAACAGCCTCGTTAGCACCGCCATGGGCGGGCCCCCAGAGGGATGCAATGCCGGCAGCGACTGCCGCAAACGGGTTTGCCTCGGAACTACCCGTCAGGCGCACGGTAGAGGTGGATGCATTCTGCTCGTGATCAGCATGCAGAATGAAAATGAGGTCCAGGGCCTTAATGAACAGGGGGTTGGGTTCGTATTCTTCCGTAGGCACCTTGAACATCATGCGCAGGAAGTTTTCTGTGTAGCCCAGTTCATTCTTGGGGTAAACCATTGGCTGCCCCATGGAGTATTTGTAACTCCAGGCTGCAATAGTAGGCATCTTGGCGATCATGCGATAGGCAGAGATCTCTCGATGCCGGGCATTATGGACATCGGTTGAATCGTGATAGAAGGCAGAGAGGGCGCCTACAACGCCTACCATGATAGCCATGGGGTGAGCATCATGCCTGAAGCCGCTGTAGAAATGCCTGATAGCCTCGTGGAGCATCGAGTGCTCCTTGATAATCGAAGTGAATTCTTCCAGTTCACCGGCATTGGGCAGGTCGCCATTTAGCAGGAGATAGCAGGTCTCAAGATAAGAACTGTTTTCTGCCAGGGTCTCAATAGGGTAACCCCGGTACATGAGTATGCCTTCGCCACCATCGATGTAGGTGATGGAACTCCTGCAGCTTGCAGTAGACATGAAGCCTGGATCGTAGGTGAAGTATCCAAGTTCCTTATAGAGTCCACGAACGTCGACAGTTGCAGGGCCGCTAGTGCCTTCAAGGATTGGTAGTTCAATCTGCTTGCCAGTCCTGTTATCGGTCAACGTAATTGTGTCCTTGCTCATGGCAGGGTCCTCTTCATTATATTTTGAAAGAAGGAAATACGAGCTAGAGATTGTACCGTAAGTTGATCAGTCTGACGAAGAAGACAGGGCGGCCAGGTGGCCGCCCCAAAGGCTCATGAAGTCTGGAGTTTATGAAATACGGAGTCTTTAATCTGGAGTCTTTGTTTTTTTAGCTGAGAAATATCAGGGTTGCGGCTATGGGGTTTATGTCTCTGGATGTCATCAACCTGGTGGGTGATATCGTGATATTGATCGACCAGGTGTCTGAAGTAGGTGTCCTGGTTCATTAGGTTGTTTATTTTTTCTTTGTATTCAGGCAGTTCGTGATAGATGTCATGGTTCCAGCGTAGCATATAGCCTCCTTGGGGTTCAGAGAATGACAGGGCCGGACCTAAAAGATTAGACAATTCAGGCGAGATTTCAGGAAAAATCGAGGGTTTTTTCCAGGTAATTAAAAAAAGGAAAATAATACAGGGGCTTACTGAAAAGTATTTTTAATTTATGTGTGTTCTTTATGCTAAAGCTTTGTTTTCCATTGAAAATCCATGACGAGTAGCTCAGCTATATGTCCTGGCCACGTAGTGCTCAATGATTTGCTTGAATTCATTGGCGATGTTGTCACCTTTGAGCGTGACATCTTTTTCGCCATCGATATAAACAGGGGCTACCGGCTGTTCACCAGAGCCGGGCAGGCTAATGCCGATATTGGCATGCTTGCTTTCACCGGGGCCGTTAACAACACAGCCCATAACTGCGACATGCATGGCTTCAACACCGGGGTACTGCCCTTTCCACGCTGGCATCTGGTCACGCAGATAGGTCTGGATCTCTTCAGCAAGGCGCTGGAAATAATCACTGGTAGTTCTGCCACATCCCGGGCAGGAAATGACCATGGGTGTGAATGAGCGCAGTCCCATGGATTGCAGGATTTCCTGGGCAACAATGACTTCTTTCGTGCGTGGGCTGCCGGGTTCTGGAGTCAGGGAGATACGGATCGTGTCGCCTATGCCCTGTTGTAACAGTACTGCAAGGGCAGCCGTTGATGCCACGATGCCCTTGCTGCCCATACCGGCCTCAGTTAGGCCGAGATGAAGGGGGTAGTCGCATCGCTCAGCAAGATCCTGATAAACGGAGATCAGATCCTGAACGCCACTCATTTTGCAGGACAGGATAATCTGATCATGACGCATACCCAGTTCTTCGGCACGTTGGGCACTACTCAGGGCCGACTCGATGAGCGTATCGTGATTAATGGTTTCGAGTGGTTTGGGCTCTTTCAGTCTGGCATTTTCGTCCAGCTTGCTGGCCAGAAGATCCTGATCCAGAGAACCCCAGTTGACGCCAATACGAACAGGCTTGTCGTATTTGCAGGCCAGTTCAATCATCTGGGCAAACTGTTCATCACGTCGCTTGCCCCGACCTACATTACCCGGGTTGATACGGTATTTAGCCAGGGCCTGGGCACAGTCCGGATATTTGCTCAGTAGTTTATGGCCATTGAAATGAAAGTCGCCGACCAGTGGGACGGGTGTGTTCATGGACTCCAGGCGATTGACAATATCAGGTACGGCGCGTGCGGCCTCTTCAGTATTAACCGTGATACGAACCAGCTCTGAACCAGCCTGGGCCAGTTCAGCGCACTGCACAGCCGTGCGGACAGTATCTGCGGTATCTGTATTGGTCATGGATTGCACGACAACCGGGGTATCACCACCAATCACTACATCCCCAATTCTGACTGATGCAGTCTTACGCCTTTGAATACTCACGAGAATCCTTACCGGGTCTGATTTAGTACTTGATTAGAAATGATGTTAGCGATGAGGCCGCCATCTCTGATATTGAGTTCATGGTCACCGGGCACGATAAAGCCCCTGGCGCGATGATGCAATGCAACTACATTACGCAGGTCCTGGCTATAGCCTGGTACGATAAACCGACCGGTACCCGTATAAGCGCTACCACGTACCAATGAAATCCATTGTATCTCGGGATGCGGCTGTCGATTCAGCCAGTGCAGCATGCTGCCGTAGCGTTCGCGCCGAAGGTCATCGAACAGGTCTTCTGAGCGATTAATGCTGTCCATGCCTACGAAGGGGGCAATGGCCCCGACCGGTGAGTCGCTGGCCAAAGCCCCTAGCTCCGCACTAGCGGTGCCGAGATGGGGGGAGGCCAGGGTGATCAGGACTTTCACAGAATCCTCAGGGTGCATGACCAGGTGATAGCGGGCTACGACGCCTCCGGCAGAATGGGCAGCAATGATGAGCTTTTGTTCGGGGTAGTCCTGCCTGATCCGCTCCAGATAGCGCTTTAAAAGGCTGGCCTGGATGATAACTGGCGCCTCAGAAGGCAGGTCTATGGTTACTGCCACATAATCAGTCTCCGGTAGTGGTGGCCTGTTGGGGATTGCGCCTGCAGGTGTCAGGAAGTAATCGCCGGCATCCTTCCAGCCATGGGCATGCAGGCTGGCCATGACGCCGCTGGTCCGCCAGATGGCGCCTGAGGATTGATAACCATGAACCAGGACAATCACCTCTGCGGATACTGGCAGGGTTGCCAGGAAAAACAGAACTGAGACAAGCCAGCGATACACGGGCATAAAAGGGAACCGAGCTTATGAACGAAAAGGGGATTCTATCTCTGTTGCCAGGAGCGTTCTAGAGTCTGCTTAGTCCCAGATGGCCAGAGTGCTGCGTAGCAGGTTCTCCGGTACCTTTGCGGCCATGATTGAACCTGTATTATTGCTGGAAGCGCCAAGCGGGAAGTACCAGCTTCTTTCAGACGGTTCATCTACCCTGACCTGGAACTCAAGAGCGATGCAGGGAGACTCGATACACCGAATACCATAAATCCCGGCCTGATCTGGAAGCAGAATGGCGGAATCACCAGTGCCCAGTCTCATGAAATCTACCGGCTTGAGTCGTGTAGCCTGTTTGCCCAGGGTAGTCACATCCTGACTTTCTTCATAAGTGCGGACCTCAATGCTGCCTTCGAGTATAAGCAGGGCGCCGAGGGTGCCTGGGTGATCATGAAAGGGAATGCTGGTATCGCGGGCTAGCTGTATAAAGCCGGTATCGACGGTCTGGGTGGTTGCCAGTTCTGATCGATACCAGCGCGAGGGCCCCAGTATCTGTCCCCTGATCTGTTTGAGGGTATGTCGATAAATGGCAGTATCGGCGAGCTGCTCCATGAGCAGATAGATGAGCTCATTCAGATACTGACAACGCTCATCGGGTGGTGATGCTGTCTGGGACAGATAATCCTGCACATTCTGTGCGTATCCTTCCAGGATCGAATGGGTTCTCGTCAGGTGGCCTTCCGTTGCCCCAATATTACTATTTGACCAGGCTTCCATATGCAAACGGCCCCTTTTGTGCAGACTTACGTCTTATATAGTGCAAAATAGAGTCAAATTGAGAAATATTTGGGATTATTGGTGCAAAACCTGGGACAAGTGGCACGTATTCAGACCGTGACATAAGCCCGCAACTGGAATATTTAAGGAGAAGCTATGCATCAGGAGCATTTTGAGGTGCCTACCAATGGGCGTAGCACGATAGATTTAACTGAGGAGCTTCAGAATGCGATAAACCGCTCCGGGGTCAGGACGGGTCTATGTCATGTTTTCATCCACCATACCAGCGCCTCTCTAATCATTTGTGAGAATGCAGATCCAAGGGTGAGAAAAGACCTGGAAATGATTATGAACAGAATTGCTCCTGACGGAGATCCGGAATATCTGCACGATGATGAAGGCCCTGATGATATGCCAGCCCATATCCGTTCTGTGTTAACCCAGACCAGCCTTAGCGTACCAGTGACCAATGGTCGTTCCGGCCTGGGAACCTGGCAGGGGGTTTATTTATGGGAGCATCGTACCCATCCCCAAAGACGCAAGATAACAATTACGGTGTCAGGCTAAGGCAGATGGTCGACGATGAATTTGAGGTCAGGGAAACAGCTGACGGCAGCCTGACCGTTTTTCATCCTGAATATGGTGAAACGTACCATTCCCGGCATGGCGCCCTTGAAGAAGCCCTGCATGTCTTTCTCAGGGAGGGAGGTGTGCAACAGCGACTGGAGGCCGGGCAGTCAACGCGTGTTCTTGAGGTGGGCTTTGGCCTGGGTCTGAACTTTTTTCTTACGGCAATTACGGCTCTTAACAATAACGCTCAACTGGAGTATGTCTCGCTGGAGAAGCAGTTGCTTCCTGAGGGGCTGTTTCGGGCGGTGGATTATGCCGGTTTGCTGGGCATGGAAAAGCTGGGTCTACAATTCAGAGACTGGTGTGCCAATGAGCAGGTCTCGGAAGAGGGTGTGCACAGCCTGAGATTTGATAATGGCATAACCCTGACCCTGATTATTGGCGATGCTCGTGAAGCAGAGCCAGAAGGTTTATTTGATGCCATTTATATGGATGCTTTTAGCCCGGATGTTAATCCCGAACTGTGGTCGACAGCATTTTTACAGTTCCTGGCAGATAGACTGTCGTCCGGTGGTTGCCTGACGACGTATTCGGCAAAAGGCGATGTCAGGCGAAGTCTTCTGGAAACTGGTCTGGCGGTTGAGAAACGCCCGGGTCCTCCCATGAAAAAGGAAATGCTGAGAGCGTTTAAGCGCTAGGGCAATTTTCTGATATTACCTGTTCTGTCTTTGAGGGGTTCTGCCATATAGCCATCTTCATCCAGTGCAGGGTAAGGCATTCCATGTTTATTGCAGTATTTAGCGACGTCTGGATAAAACCACTCAAACAGGGTTTTATCCATGACATACTTTTCAATCATTTCGCGCTCATACATGCCAGCCAGTTCTCTCTGCCTTTGCGCCTCATACAGCATCAGTGCAGAGGCAACAGATACATTTAGCGATTGCACCATTCCCATCATCGGAATGATGATGTTGCCATCAGCAAGATCAACTGCCTCTTCACTAACGCCCTCAAGTTCTGAACCAAAGATCAGGGCTGTTTTCTGAGTGAAGTCGAATTGTCGGAAGTCGATAGCATCTTCGCTAAAATGTGCGCAGTAAACACCAAATCCCTCGTTTTTTAATTGCTGGACGGCATCAGAGGTTTTCCTGTGTATATTGATGTTGACCCATTTACCGCTACCACTGGCAGCCTTCTGCCGCATTCTGAAATATTTGATCGAACTTATTGCATGGACTTCTCCAATACCGACTGCATCACAACTGCGAATTACCGCTGCCAGGTTGTGTGGCTTATGTACATTTTCCATGATTGCCGTCAGATCAGGCTGGCGGTGCTTCAAAACCTGGCGGGCTTTTTTATAACGCTCGGGAGTCATTAGGTATAGCTTTTTGTGGAGTAGCTGACAGTTTACTGATGCTCGTCCGTGCATCAATGTCGGAGGCAAAAAAAACCCCGTCGTGAGACGGGGTTCAGGGAGGTACAGAACTGTATGATCAGACCTCGATACCAGGGTTGCCCTTAACATTCTTCAATATAGGCGTATTGAGATCATTGATCTTAACGGTCTTCTGATCCTTGAGATACTCGGTAACAACATCCCAGATCTTCTTGCCGGTATCACCCGCAGGTGTTTCAGAAACACTGGCCCAACCAGCTACCGTGTAGTTCTTGTTGGCTTCGATGGCTTTACCGTTCAGGGTCATTTCTGAAATACGGCTGCCGATATTGGCAGTTGGATCAATGGTGTATTTCAGGCCGCCAACGCGAACCATGTCACCACCTTGCTGGTAGTAAGGATCTTCATTGAACAGGTTGTCAGCGACATCCTCAAGAATGGTCTTGATGGTTTCACCACTCATGGAATTACGTGTTACCTGTGGATAGGTGATAGCAGTCTGTGTCATGACATGATCAACAGTGATCGCTTCACCCGGAAGCACGCTCACACCCCAGCGGAAGCCTGGTGAGAAGGCAATTTCAGCGTCTGCAACTTCAATCAGGGCATCAACAATGACCTGGTCGAAGGTGCCGTTGAAGTTACCTCGGCGATACAGGGTGTCGTCGGTAACAGCCAGTTCCTCATCCAGTTTGTCCTGGTAGGGGGCACGGATCTTCTTGATCAGTGCTTCCATGTCCTTGTCAGGTTCGATCAGGTTGGAGAAGACAGGCAGCAGCTTGTACTGGAAGCCAGCAACCTTGCCATTTTTAACATCCAGATCAAGAACACCCAGGAATTTGCTGTTAGAGCCAGCATTGGTGACCAGGGTCTTGCCACCGGGGTTAGAAACAACAACAGGCTTCGGAATGGCGTCATGGGTATGACCACCCATGATGGCATCGATGCCGGTTACGCGGCTAGCCATCTTCAGGTCCACATCCATACCGTTATGCGAGATCACGACAACGGCCTGGGCGCCTTCAGCACGTGCTTCATCGACCGCATCCTGCATGGTGGAATCGTTAATGCCGAAGGTCCAGGAACTGACCATGTGACGTGGATTCGCAATAGGGGTGTAGGGGAAAGCCTGGCCGATGATGGCGACGGGGATCCCATTCATTTCACGGATCACATAGGGCTTGAAGACATGCTCGCCTTCGCGATCGAAATCCTCGGTGTTGAAGACAATGTTCTGTGCAACCATGTCGATGCCGGCCTTGGCAAAATCGTTTTCTACGATTTCAGTCATGCGCTCTGCACCAAAGGTAGCTTCCCAATGCGGTGTCATGATGTCTACACCAAGCTGAATCTGGGCGTCTACCATGTCCTGGGCATTGGTCCACAGTGAAGTGGCAGATCCCTGCCAGGTGTCGCCGCCATCAAGAAGCAGGGCGCCAGGGCGCTGTGCACGCACATGTTTAACTAGGGTGGCGAGATGGGCGAAACCACCGATCTTGCCATATTTCTGGGAAAGCTCAGGGAAATCCAGGAAGGTAAAGGCATTAGCTTCCAGGCTGCCTGGCGCAATACCGTAATGTTTCAGGAAGGCATTACCAACAAGGTGAGGAGGGTTGCCTTTCATGGGGCCTATGCCCAGGTTGATCTGCGGTTCACGGAACCATACAGGCAATAGCTGTGCGTGACAGTCTGTGTAATGCAGGAAGGAAACGTTTCCAAAGGGTTTTAGCTCATAGGGGTTGCCCGGAGCCTTGATACCGGCAGCACTGGCAGCCTGAGATGACGCTGCTCCAGACAGGCTGAAGCCAGCAGCACTGGCTGTAGCCAGTAATTGAAGAAATTCACGGCGAGACAAGCTCATTCTGTAACCTCCAAGGTAATTATTTTTTAAGTATCCTTCGTGACAGCAACCTTAGAGAAAAAAGCCCGGCGCGAGGCCGGGCTTAAGTCTAACACTTAGTCGCTCTTATTGACGATAGCTTGGCGCATTAACTGCCAGACCATTACTCATGTAAGTGAGGAAGTACTCCAGTGCCCTGTACTCGTCGCTCTGCGCTTTGAAGTCCTTGGCACGAACCTGCGTGTTACAGCCACCGAAGCGACGGTGCAGAGTGCCCAGGTTGCCCCACTTGCCACGGAAGACCGGGAAGCCTGTAGGGTGCCCAATACCAGCACTTAGCAGGTCAGCACGGATGTTGTTGCCAGCGTTGTACATGTGACAGTCGGCACATGACATGTTCAACTGACCACGTTTGCCGTACCAATGCTGTTTACCACGTTCATAAGCAGCGAGTGATTCAGGAGAATCGTCGATCTTGACGCTCAGAGGCTCACCTCTAGAGGTGTAAGCCATGTAAGCAGAGATCTGGGCAATAGGACCTTTCTTCCACTTGAGAGGTTTTTCACCATTTTGAACGCGACATTCGTTGATTTCCTGCTCCAGGGTTTTTACCTGCTTAGACTCGGGGTCGAAGTAGGGGTAGAACTGGCGAATGTTTTTACCACCATTCTTGAAACAGCTTGCATAGGTCTTACCGTTTGCAAAAGGAGTTTCAAATAGTTCCTTACCTTTTTCCAGCTCAACTTCATATGGAGGAAAATCTTCCTGAGCGAGCCACTGGTCACGCTTATCTTCTGTCGTCAGGCCAAGGGCATAGTTACCATTGGCAAACTCTTTGAAGGGCGTATCAGAGAAACGCTCCTGGTAGTAGGCACGGTATGCCTTTAGGTCATCCTCTGGAGTGGCATTTGCCGCGATGGGCGCAATACCTACTGCCATCAGGGCAGACAAAAACAGAGTAAATTTCTTCATTAACTCTTCCTTCCCTCTAATGGTGAGGTTAACTAATTTTTACTTCAGCGGAGTCGGACTTGCCGTTGTTGTCGGCCCAGCTGATCTTGAGAGTGTCACCCGCCTTGCCGC
>CAZXNH010000015.1:0-62286 GCA_964641615.1 uncultured Ectothiorhodospiraceae bacterium
ACTTCAGCAGCCTGAGACAGGGAAGTCTCAGGCAGGCATGCCGCGCATGGACGCGCGTCAGGCCGTTGCGTTAAGAAGGGTGGAGGTTACGAAGGGACCCGAAGGGTAAGGTCGCCGGGGTGCCTTTTTCTTTCGTCAAATTCTTTTGGGCAAGCAAAAGAAATGACTCGCTCCAGCTGGTGCAGCCATAGAGCGAAATGCCTTTGAGCTGTTCTTTTCAATTCATTCCTAATGTATGATTCGCCTCGGTCTGACAGACCACCTCCAACCTGGTGCCAGGCGAAAGCCTGGGTAAACGGGAAGCCGGTGAAAATCCGGCGCTGCCCCCGCAACGGTGATTGGGAATTTCAGTTCATGATGCCACTGTGCTTAGCATGGGAAGGCGAACTGAAGCGGAGTAATCCACCCATAAGCCCGGATACCGGCCCGATTGGAAAAGCCGAAAGGCAATGTCGAGTTGCGGTGGGCGACTCGGGGCTTGTATGAACGACGCCTGTGTCGTTTGCTTCCCTGTGTTCCCCGCGGCGGTTTATTCGTTTACCGTATGCGGAATCATGATGAAAAAGAAATTACTCTCTATTGCAGCCCTGTTTGCTGCATCTTCTCTCCAGGCTGAACCCCAGGAACTGGGCACGGTGGTGGTGTCGGCCACCCGAACCGAGCAGTCTGAAATCAGTACCCCTGCAAGTATCACTGTCATAGGTCGCAAAGAAATCGAAAACAGCCAGGCGCAGAATATTGCCGAGGTGCTGCGTGCACGTGGTGGTGTGCATATCACTGACTTCTATGGTGATGGGTCACGAGTTGGTGTCGATATGCGTGGCTTCGGCGCCACGGCCTCTGAGAATACGCTGATTATGGTCGACGGTCGTCGGCTGAACACCATCGATTTGTCCGCTCCGGTGCTGAGCAGTATCTCCCTGCAGAATGTGGAACGTATTGAGATAGTACAGGGCAGTGCGGGCACGCTTTACGGTGACCAGGCCGTGGGTGGCGTGATCAATATCATTACGCGTACACCGAGGGACTTTTCCGCACAGGTTCAGGCAGGTGTAGGCAGTTATAACAATCGTCAGCTATTCGCCAATATCGGCGACGCCCTGGATAACGGTATTGATTACCGGCTTTCTGGCGATGTCATGCGCTCGGATAATTACCGCGAGCATAACGAGGTTGAACGCCATAACGTTCTGGGTATGCTGGGATATAGCTACAACGCGGGGCGTGTTTTTGTAGAACTGCAGGATGTATACGAAGACCTGAATACGCCGGGTGCCCTGACCGATAGTGAGGCCGAGGCGGATCCGCAGCAGTCCCTGCCAGTTTATGCCGGCGATTTCACGGAAACGGCCTCCAGTATTGGTCGACTGGGTCTGAAGCAGGATATCGGCAGCCACTGGCTGTTTGAAGCCGAGTACACCTATCGCGATGAAGACAGTGACAGTATTACCAGTAGTCGCCTGTTTGGTCCGAGCACAGACCTCTATCAGATTGAACGAGAACGCCAGGAGCTAACCCCCAGGTTTACTGGTTTTTATGACAATCGCTTTGGCGAGATGCAGTTCACTCTGGGCTACGACTACTTCGATGTGGATTATCGCTCTCAGTATGGTGCCTTTTCACCCAATACCATCGAGCAACAGACCAGTGGTCTATATGGCCAGGCTGTGCTGCCGTTCTATACCGGCTGGAGTCTGACGCTGGGTGGTCGACAGGCTGACTGGGAGAATGATTATGTCTATGCAGGCAACACGGGCAAGAAGGATGACTCCTTAAGCGTCTTCACTGCCGGGTTGCAGTATCGTCCTACTGTGGACTGGCGTTTGTTCCTGCGTGCCGATGAGAACTACCGTTTCCCCACCACGGATGAATTTACCTGGACCAGCCCCGGCGTAGAGCTGGAAACACAGACCGGTATCTCGTACGAGATGGGCGCAGAATGGCAGCAACAGTTAAACCGAGCCAAGTTCGTTGTTTACCAGCTCGACCAGGATAACGAGATTGGTTATGACCCTAATGCTCCCGATCCTTTTGGCGGTTTTGGGGCAAACGTGAACTTCGATAAGACTGAACGCACCGGCGTGATTATCGAGGGTGACCATATGCTGGCCAGCAATTTCCGCGTGGCTGGCGTCTATAACTACGTAAAGGCACGTTTCGTTGAAGGTCCATATTCCGGTGAACGTGTTCCGGGTGTTCCGCGTGACAGCTTCAAGATCATGACGGATTATGACTTTGCTAAAAACTGGCACTGGTTCTTTGAGGGCAATTACGTTGGCAAGCAGTATCTGAGTGGTGACTTTGCTAATGACCAGGGCTGGCAGGCAGGTTACGCCGTGCTGAATACCAGTATCGATTATCGCTGGAAGGGGCTTAAATTATCGGCAAGGATCAATAACCTGGCCGATAAGCAGTATGCCGAGATACGCGCCTGGGATCAGAACTTTGGTCGCGTGCTTTATCCCAGCCCGGGCCGGAACTACTGGGTCACGGCAAGTTACGATTTCTAAAAGAGGGTGATTTAAATGGGTGACAGGCTGGATGATATCGTAACGAAGACAGGTGACAGGGGTTCTACAGGACTAGGTGATGGTGGTCGTGTTGGCAAGGATAGCCTGCGTATTGAAGTGATTGGTGATGTGGATGAGCTCAATGCCCATATCGGTATGCTGTTGTCCCAGGAGTTACCTAAGGACCTGGTGGACCCGCTGAGTAGAATCCAGCACCAGCTATTTAATGTAGGCGGCGAGCTGAGCATGCCGAAGGAACAGTTCGTGCGTGACAGAGATGTCATACAACTCGAGGGCTGGATAGAAACACTGAATGCCGATCTTCCACCTTTGAAAGAATTTGTGATTCCCGGCGGAGGCATGGCCGCATCTGCCTGTCATATCGCCCGAACAGTATGTCGTCGGGCAGAACGCCACGCCTTCGCGCTTGATCGTGCCGAGGTTCTGAATCCTGAATTGCTACGCTATTTGAATCGTTTATCAGACCTCCTGTTTGTGATGTGCCGCGTAATCATGAGGCAGCGTCAAAAGACCGAAGCAGTCTGGGAAGGCCTGGATCCGGGGGACTTTTGAGCGACTCGATCCGTCTTGGTATCGATCTCGGTGGCACCAAGATCGAGATTGTTGCCATGGATGCGCAGGGGGAAGTCCTGTTGCGCCATCGCGTCAATACGCCCCAGGGCGATTACGAGGGAACACTCGAGGCCATCCATGGCCTGGTTCTCCTGGCAGAGTCTGAAGCTGGCTGTACTGGCACGGTGGGTATTGGTACACCGGGTGCTATTTCACCAGCCACCGGCCTGTTAAAGAATTCCAATTCGATCTGTCTGAACGGCATGCCCCTTAAAGAAGATCTTGAGCGCCTGCTTGGACGCGAGGTGCGCATTGCCAACGATGCAAACTGCTTTGCCCTGTCTGAGGCGGTTGATGGTGCAGCTGAAGGTGCCGATATTGTCTTTGGCGTCATCATTGGCACGGGCACTGGTGCGGGTATCGTCGTGCGACAGCATGTACTCACCGGGCCCAATGCCATTGCCGGTGAATGGGGACATAACCCTCTGCCATGGCCCGAAGAGTCTGAGTTGCCGGGACATGATTGTTACTGCGGCCGGCTGGGCTGTATCGAGACCTGGTTATCCGGTCCGGGCATGGAACGTGATCATCAACAGGTCACGGGACAGGCCATGTCGACACATGACATCGTGATACGCGCGGCTTCCGGTGATGCGGACTGTGATGCCACCCTGCGCCGTTATGAACGTCGACTGGCCAGGGGACTGGCGCACATCATCAATGTGCTGGACCCGGATGTCATCGTGCTGGGGGGTGGTATGGGCAATATCGGGCGCCTTTATACCCACGTACCCATGCTGTGGAGTGAGTGGGTATTCTCGGATCATGTCGCGACACAATTGCTGCCCCCCATGCATGGTGATTCCAGCGGTGTGCGTGGTGCCGCCTGGCTCTGGAACGACTAGCTTACCTTTGTCCGAACTCCGCCTGGCATTCTCTGAAGATGCGCTTGTCACAGGTTTCGCATCTGGTTTTGTCCAGGCGCTGATAAATACTACGAAGGGCATCCTTCTTCGAATCAAAGAAATGGTCATTACCTATCTTTGAGACAAAGCAGGTTCGGGCAATGAATTCATAGATGCTGGATTTGATACCCACGAAGTAAATGCCACCACCTTCCTGCTTCAGGCGGTTATTCTCAGAAACCAGGGCCTCTGCACCCGCAAGATCAATAAAGTTAATTCCGCTGCCCAGAATCAAAATGTGTTTAACGTCCTCCTGTTCACGAATCTTCTGAATACGATTCTGGATGTAGTCGATGGAGCCAAAGTAGATCGACATGTCGATACGAATCATCTTTAGCTGAGGGCAACTGGGAATGGGTTTCTTCTCGACATTGATGAGTTTGCGGGTGCCAGCTTTCGCATCATCGTCGATAGAGAGTTCCGGGATATAGGGCGTGGAGGTTCTTGCCAGGAAGATGATCAGGGACAGGATGACGCCCAGGTAGATGGCGAACTCAAGTTCCAGGAACAGGGTGGCGAAAAAGGTCGTCGCCAGTATCGCTGTTTCTGAACGGCTGTATTTTATGATCTGGCGGATATGGCGGAAGTCGATCAGATTGTAGGCAACGATCAGGATGACGCCGCCCATGGCAGCTACTGGCAGGTAGGCAGTCAGGGGGGCGATGATCAGCACAATAATCATCAGGAAGACAGCGGCAAAGATCGCCGACATGGGGGTTTTCGCACCCGCTGAATAATTTACCCCTGATCGAGTGAAGGATCCGGAACCCGCATAACTTGAAAAGAAGCTGCCAGCGATATTCGATAACCCCTGGCCAACAAACTCCTGGCTGGAATTGATGCGCTGGTTGGACTTCGAGGCGATTGCGCGACTGATTGATACCGCCTCTATCAGGCCCAGCAGGGCAACCGCAAAGGCTTCTGGCGCCAGGGTGCGGATAGTAGACAGGCTTACATCGGGCGCTGACAGGGGAGGGAGTTGTCCCGGAATTTCGCCCACGAGTTCAATGCCATGGGACTCGGCGCCCAGTCCCAGGGCAACCAGGCTTCCAGCCAACATCCCGATCAGCAGGTTTGGCAGTTTGGGCAGATAACGCTTGCTCAGAATGGTCACGATAATGGTAACCAGGGCGACCTCGAAGATTGCGAGGTTCATGGTGTCTATATCCCTGAATACATCCATCCAGGTGTGTAGAAAGGATTCTCCCTTGGGGATATATATGCCGAGGATATGTTTCATCTGGCTGGTCGCGATCAGGATGGCCGCACCCGCGGTAAAGCCAATTACCACAGTATGCGATACAAAGTTCACGAGTTTGCCTAATCGCGCCAGACCAAAAGCCAGCTGGTAGACCCCTGCAAGGAACGTGAGCGTTAGAGCCATGGAGACAAATTCGGGTGTTCCTGGTTCGGCATGATGACTGATCGCGGAGAAGACAACGATCGAGATAGCGGTCGTTGGCCCGGATATGAGATGGAAGGACGAGCCGAACAGGGCCGCGATGACCGGTGTAACCATGGCGGTATAGAGGCCATACTCAGGGGGAAGTCCCGCGATGGTAGCGAAGGCAACACCCTGAGGCAGAACGATAACGGCCCCGGTAAAACCAGCTACGAGATCTGCCCTGATAGAACCTGAGTTAACCAGTTTGAACCAGTTCAGAAAAGGAAAGATGTTTGCCAGGTTCATTAGCAGGCCTTATCGAATACGTGTAAAGAAAAGCCTGAACATGAATAGAGCGTTATGCTTTCAACGGGGCAGGCAGAAAGGCGGGTCATTATACATTAGGAAATGCTTATTATAAAAAAGCTTTTAGGGCTTTATGTGATGAGCTGGTGGTAGCAGGACATGCAAAGTCCGGAAAACTTTATGATGCCTGTAACGTCATACTCAAAACATGAATCTGATTTTCGTGGCTGTGCTGCTGCAAGGAGCCTGGTATGAACAAGTATCGATCCCTCATCATGATTACCCTGGTCGCAGTCGTGGCCTTTACCCTGGGTGCCTGTTACCCACGCGATCCTTCTCCTGAGGCACGCGTTGCCTGGGCCTCTGAACGGATTGCCGATTATCTGGATCTGAACAATCAACAAAAAAACAGGATCGATCAACTACGTGATGAGTTGATCAGTACCAGCCAGGCGCTACGCGAAGATGGCAGGACTACCGGCGAAGAAATTCTGATTATCCTGGCTGAAAACAAAATGGATCGTGAGAAGGCCCTGGCAGTGGTGCATCATCGCCTGGAAACCATGAAGGCACGTGCTCCTGAATTAGTGAATCGATTTGGTGATTTCTATGACAGCCTGGATGCAGAACAACAGGCTACGGTTAGAAAACCAGTACAGAAATATGTGGCCCGTTATGCGTCTTACCAGGAAAAATAATCAGTTCTGGGGCAGGGTAATCCTTATCCGGGCACCTTTCTCGTAGCCCTCTATTTCCAGCCTGCCGTCATAGGCGCTGACAATGTCCTGAACGATGGCCAGGCCTATACCGTGACCGGGTGTCTGTTCATCCATACGTGCACCACGGCTCAACAGGGTATTGGCCTGCTGCTGGCTGATACCGGGACCATCATCTTCAAAAGAGAGTATTAACTTCCCATTTTCTTCATGGGCGCGAACCCAGATATGGTGCTCCGTCCACTTGAAGGCATTGTCGAGGATATTGCCCAGCATCTCCATCAGGTCACCAGCGTCTGCGCGCGCCTTTAATCCCTCGCTAATCTCCGTTGCTACCTCGACGCTCTTGTCGATATAGACCTTCTCCAGGGAGTTCAGCAGACGTTCCACAATCGGGGCAAGTTCAACGGGAGGCAGCAGGGCGGAGCGGCCCGCATTGCTGGCACGTTGCAGCTGGTACTGGACGATCTCGTCCATGCGCTGTAACTGCGAACTGATTTCTTTATCGTCCTTGCCTGAGATCAGTCCATGCATTACCGCCAGTGGTGTCTTCAGGCTATGGGCTAGGTCAGACAGCGCATCTCGATAACGTTTCATCTGTACGCGTTCATGATCGATCAGGGTATTGATGTTGGTAGTGAGTGCCTGCAGTTCGGTAGGGTATTCACCTTCGAGTTGTTCCTTCTGTCCTGCCTCGACCGAGGCAATATCGGCAGCCGCTCGTCGTAAGGGCATTAAGCCCAGGTACAGGGCCAGGCCCAGGGCAACAAGCAGGATGAAAGACATAACGCCCAGCCAGAACCACAGGGCAGCACGATAACTGGCAAGTTCCTGGTGATAGGCCTGCATGTCCTCGGCAACGATAAAGCTTAGTGGCAGGCTTGTGTCATTCAGCTCCCATTCAATCGATATGCTGGCATAGAGATGGGGTTCTTCACCCAGTTGCAGAGTGTTGCTCGGGAAGCTGTTCAGTCCGGGTAAATATCCAGTACCGGTGGTGGAGTCCGATTGCCACAGGGGGCGGCGGTCCTGGTCCAGGACCCAGGCGTACAGGCCGGATCCGGGCAGGTTCAGCCGGGGTACGGGCAGGGGGGCATTGATACTCAGGCCAAGGTCGTCACTGACTTCCGTCTCAGCCATCAGTACATAGAGCTGAGCCTCCAGCCTGTCCTGTATCGCGGACTGGCTGCTTTTCTGGAAGGCACGTTCCAGGGCCAGGCCCGTCAGACCTATGAAAAGGGCCAGAACAATAACAGCACTGCTGATTACACGTGTGGTCAGCGACTTCATGTGGCCTCGAGTGTGAAGCGGTAACCACGACCACGCAGGGTCTCGATGGGATTGAGCGACTGGTCCGGGTCGAGCTTTTTACGCAGACGCCCAATCAGTACCTCGATGACGTTGCTCTCGCGATCATCATCATGTGGATAAAGATAATCACCGAGTTCTGACTTGGAAATGGCCTGGCCACTACGCCGTGCCAGGTATTCCAGCAGGCGGTATTCGTAGGCGGTGAGGTCCAGTGGGGTGTTGTTCAGTGTGGCCTTCTGCGCGCCAGTATCAAGACCGATGGGCCCGTAGTTCAGTTCATTACTGGTGCTGCCCACAGCTCTGCGCAGCAGGGCACGGATGCGCGCCATGAGTTCTTCCATGTGGAAGGGTTTGACCAGGTAGTCATCGGCACCGGCCTCGAGTCCGGTGACCTTTTCTTCCCACTTGCCGCGTGCGGTCAGGATCAGGATGGGATAGCTATGGCCCTGTTCGCGGATGCCACTAATAACCTCCAGACCGGAGATGCCGGGCAGGCCCAGGTCAACGATGGCCAGGTCGACGGGATACTCAGTGGCCATGAACAGGCCTTCATTACCTTCTCCGCTGGCATCAACCTCGTAACCCTGGGACAGCAGCTGGTCGCGGACCTGGTCTCTGAGGGCTACTTCATCTTCAATAATCAGCAGGCGCATGGTTTTTAGTTGCCGGCGGGAATACGCACGACGCGGACACGTTTATCAGGGGTCAGGACCTTGATGCGATGCTCACGCTGTCCCGCTTTGCCCTGTGTTTCAGCAGAGAGTATGCGGCCGCCTGTTTCACGCTGTACCTTTTTTACGGCCTGGTCGAGAGACATGCCACTCTGGCTGCTTTTGTCAGCAACCGGGCGATGGGCAAAACCCTGTGCCTCCCAGGACGGAGCGGCATGGGCCGTTCCGGCCAGGAGGAAAAGCAGGGTCAGTAATGCTGTCAGGTGTTTCATCACGGGTCTCTCAATGCGTTCATAAGACTAAGCATACACGGGCTGATAGTGTCGGCAAGCCTGCTTAGAGGATCGGGCGAACCGAGACCTTAACAGGCACGAACTTGCCGGGTTCTTCATCCATACGCTGCGTAAACAGTTCGCCGCGATAACGCATGGTGACCCAGTAACCGGAAACACGTTCTTCCTCGTGATACTCGGTTACGATCCGGCAATGGTCTTCATAGCGAGTATGAGGACGTGTGCCCGATTTTCTGGCCACATCCTGGCCAACGGCTGCACCGATAATGGTGCCGGCTACCGTGGCGACATCCTTGCCGCGACCACCACCAACCTGGTGACCGGCAATACCACCGATAATGCCGCCGATTACCAGCCCGGCATTAGGGTTGCTGCCGCGTTCATAACGGACCTCCTCGGTCCAGCATTCCTGGCGTTCTTCAGGCACCTCTACAATTTCAATAATGGGTTCCACGCTGATGACGCGAGCCCTGTCCTCAAAGTGCATACGCTGATGCTTGCCATATTTATCTGGGCCGGCCAGGACTGGTCCTGTTGCCAGCGCGGTCACCAGCAGGGTAGTAATAAGTATGCGTGCGTTCATGTTCATCTCCTTGTCTGTTGTTATTGCCCGCCCGAAGGCGGGCAATGTGCTGAGCGTCTGCCTTACATCCAGAAGGTGTAATCAACACTGAAGCGGATGTTGCTGCCGTCGTAATCGTCGTAGCTGTAGGCAGGCTCGTAGTAGCGATACTTCTTCACATGATGCTTGTGGTGCTTGTGATGGCCCTTGTGCCAGCCATGCTGCTTTTTGTGCCACTTCGAATATTTCTTCGGGTGATAGTGGTATTGCTTCGCATGGTGTTTGCCATAATCGCGGCGATCATGACGGTCGTAGTAACTGCGGTCCTGTTTGTGTTCACGTCTATGTTCCCGCTCATGTTTACGAGTTTCTTTCCTGGCCTGTTTGTGTTCGCGGTCGCGGTATTCGCTAGCCGCGACATCATCTGCGATAGTGACGCCGCCACCGAGTACAGCCAGCATGGCAATTGAAGTAATTAAGGTCTTTTTCATGGTCTTGCTCCTTTCTGGGTTTCGGGCTCTTGCCCTTCTACGCCTACAGAGTACGAAGACCTTGCTGAACAAATGCTGAACGAAACTGAATGAGGTGAAATAGCGGTTTAACTTCGGTGGTAGTGGTTTAGAATAAGGACTGAATAAAACGGAGTAGATTGTTATGAACCCACGCCTGACCGTAGTGCTGCTGATTATCCTGGCAGCCGCCCTGATGCGCATCGTTCCCCACCCAGCCAATGTCACGCCAATTGCGGCTATGGCCCTGTTTGCAGGGGCTTACCTGCCTGATCGTCGTATGGCCCTGATGATTCCCCTGGCGGCCATGCTGGTCAGTGACCTGGTGATCGGTCTGCATGCCAGCATGTTGTATGTCTACGCAGGTGTTGCGGTAACCGTGGTGATCGGGGCTACCATGCTGAGGAAAAACCCCAGCGTAATGCCGGCAATTGCTGCCTCTCTCGTGGCCTCGGTTCTGTTCTTCCTGATGACGAATTATGGCGCCTGGGTAACGGGCACGCTCTATCCCAAGACGGGTGAGGGCCTGATGATGGCCTATACCGCGGGCATCCCATTCTTCAGAAACAGCGTGCTGGGCGATTTGTTCTTTACGGCCCTGTTGTTTGGTGGTTTCCAGGCCCTTGAACGTAGCCTGCCCTTCATGCGTTCGAGAACAGCTGGCTGAGCTCCTTCCGGGTGAAACAAATGAAACTACTATCTCTCCTGATAGTTGCCCTGTTCATGATGGGTTGTAATGCTATGGATTCCGCTGATCCGTCTCTGAATGTTGTTGGTGAGTGGCGCATCGTCCACATTGGTGAGCGCCCTGTGATCGAGAATAGCCCCGCTACGATTAGCTTTGAACAGGACGGACGCTTCGGCGGTAACGCCAGTTGTAACCGGTACTTCGGCAGTTATACGCTCGAGGGCAGCAGCCTTGAGATTGGTGAGCATATGGGGGCTACCCGGATGATGTGCGCCGAGCAGGCCCTGATGGAACAGGAAGACCGCTTATTCGAAATTCTGCCAATGGCGGTCACAGTCCAGAGCGAAGATGGACAGATGTTGCTCCGTGACAAAGATGGTAAGCAGGTCCTGAAGGCTGCTCGTGTTGAATAAACTAAGCTTCTTCCTTTTATTGACGTAATAAAAAAATGCCCCTCGATGAGGGGCATTTTTCTGAGTTGATGAAAATTACTATCAGGATCTAGCTGCCTTTTTCGTAATGTTCCACGTCGTTACGAATCTCTTTTGCCAGGGCTGCTACTTTATCTGCATGTTTTTCGACCTTATCCAGCAGGGCGGCGTCAATAGCAGACTCAATCAGCAGGACAAGTTCCTCGATATGTTCATCGCTAATGCTGTCGCCATTATCTTCAATAATCTCCTTAAAGTGATTAGCGACTTTCTGGGCATGTGAAAATTGTTCAATTGTCATTGTTAGTATCCTCGGAATTATTGTTCGTCATCATCATGAATAATTGCTGCCGGGCCCACGATTAACGGATCTGCTGCGCCGATCATACTCTCATCCTTGTTGGGGTAAGGAAGGTGGTTAAGCAGGTGGCGCATCGCGTTAATCCTGGCGCGTTTCTTATCATCTGACTTGATCACGGTCCAGGGCGCATCGGCTGTGTCGGTGTGGAAGAACATGGCTTCCTTGGCGGCGGTGTAATCATCCCACTTATCGAGGGAGGCCATATCAATGGGGCTTAGTTTCCACTGCTTGAGTGGGTCGACCTTACGTCCCTGGAAGCGACGCATCTGCTCCTGGCGCCCAACAGAGAACCAGAGTTTAAACAGTCTGATACCGCTTCTTACCAGCATGCGCTCAAATTCTGGTGTCTGGCGCATGAATTCAAGATATTCGGAGGGCGAGCAGAAGCCCATGACACGCTCTACGCCGGCTCGGTTGTACCATGAACGGTCAAACAGAACGATCTCCCCGGCGGTGGGCAGCTGATTGATGTAGCGCTGGTAATACCACTGGCCCTTTTCCTGTTCATTAGGTTTTTCCAGGGCGACAACGCGGGCACCACGAGGGTTCAGGTGTTCCATGATGCGCTTGATCGTACCACCCTTACCGGCGGCATCACGGCCTTCAAAGAGAATGACGATACGCTCGCCCGACTCCTTGACCCATTGCTGAACCTTCAGGAATTCGATCTGAAGATCTCGCTTCAGGAGCTCATATTCATCGCGCTTCATCTTCTTGTCGTAGGGGTAGCTACCATGCTTGAAGATGGCCTTGCGACTGAGTTTGCTGGGTTCTGCTTTTTTAGCGGTTGTTGCTGGTTTGGCTGCAGGCTTCTTAGCAGGGGCTTTTTTGCCTGTGCTGGTTTTGGGGGCTGATTCCACGGGTTTATTGTCCTTAGATGTGCTTGTTTTTTTTGTTGTGGTTTTGGCTGCTGGTTTTTTCAGAATTTCATTAATGGTTGATGACGACATTTAAATCCCCCTGCGTAATGTGTTCAATAGCTAATCAGATATTAAAACAAGTGCCAGGAAATCACGCATTGACGTGCATCAAAATCATATTTATCTGGGTATAAAAATAATTATTGACTCTTCGAAAGCGGGGAGGATAATAATAGTCATACGGATGTATGAATTTTAAAGGAGAGGATCATGTCGGACGCAAAGAAACTCGCAATTATTTCTACAAAAGGCACCCTGGACTGGGGTTATCCACCCTTTATCCTCGCCTCCACGGCAGCAGCACTGGGTTATGAGACCCAGATATTTTTCACCTTTTATGGGCTACAGCTTCTGAAGAAGCGACTCAACCTGAAAGTCAGTCCCCTGGGAAATCCCGGTATGCCCATGCCATTGGGCATGGATACATGGTTCCCGGTGCTGGGAACCGCTATTCCAGGCATGGAGGCCGTGATGACGGTCATGATGAAGAAGAAAATGGCCTCCAAGGGCGTGGCAACTCTCGAAGAACTGAGAGATCTGTGCCAGGAAGCAGAAGTGAAGTTTGTTGCCTGCCAGATGACGGTAGACCTGTTTGATATGGAGCCTTCAAACTTCATCGATGGTATAGAGTTTGGCGGCGCGGCCACCTTCTTCGAATTTGCTGGTGAAAGCGACATCTGCCTGTACATTTGATCGTACAAGCCTTTGTTAACGCTGAAAGTTTTCACGGGATGCATTGATTAATACGGATTTTCCCAGTTTATTGATGCATGCGTTTGCGCCATTTGTATCATCTGTTTTAGAGTGTAATTAGATACTAAACACTTAGTATGGAACTGTGATATGAATCAGGCCGCTCTGGATGGAGTAGCCTCTGGCAAAGGGAATCCCGGAACTGGACGTCGCAAAAGAACAGGTTTTGCGGATTCTGCCAGGGAAGGAGGCATACTATTATGACTACAGCATCCTCAAAAAAATCAGATACCAACCGGCAGAAAATTATTGCCGCCGCTTTTGACCTCTTCTACCACCAGGGATTTAACCAGACCTCTTTTAGTGATATTGCTGAAGCAGCTGATTTTCCCCGCGGTAACTTTTACTACTATTTCAAGAGTAAGGATGAATTGCTCAAAGAGGTTGTTCAGTACCAGGTTGAACGCATTAAGCAGATGATTGAGGTCTGGGACAGGGCCAGCAGTGATTCAGCAGAACGGCTGTTGTTTCTGGCGAAGATGATGGAAGAGTCACGCGATGACGTGGTTCGGTACGGTTGCCCACTCGGCACCCTTACCGCTGAATTGGGCAAGACCCAGCTGGGTCTCCAGCAGGAGGCAGTGCACATGTTTGATGTGCTCATCGACTGGGTCAGTGCACGCCTGAATGAACTGGGTTATGCAGATCAGTCCCGGGTTCTGGCCATGCATGTCATAGCCCGTATCCAGGGGGTAACGACCATGGCCTCTGCCTATAGTGACTCGGCCTTCATGGATTACGAGATAGACAATATCCGTGCTGAACTTACCAGGCTGGCTAACAGAGATCAGTAATGACTGAAGTAGCAGAAGAATACGCTGAAAAATTCAAGGGACGTTTTGTCGGTATCCTCCGCTGGGAGCAGCTGGATGAATTATGGGCGACCCTGAACAGGGATGCCGGGGGAGGCTGGCATATTTATGCCGTAGGAGAAGAGCCTCCGGTTACCACGGTCACTGCAGAGGAGATGAAGACCTTCATTGAAAAGGTCGATCATCTGTTACGAGAAGAACACGAAGAAGACTATTGCGGCATTGTTTATGCCGATGATCCTCAGGCGCCCAGTTTTGTTAAGATTTTTGACCCGAACAACCTGGGCGTTTCCTGTGGGTTTAGTGACAACCCGCCTTTACCAGGCTGGGTTCTTTCGAAAATGCCACCCATCGACCTGCCAGAGGCATTTCCGCCACCGGGCAATCGTCGCCGCTGGTGGCAGAAGTTGTTTGCCTAAGACTGGATATTCTCCAGCACCCCATCCCAGAATTTCAGGCGTGCATTCACGGCTTCCTGTGCAGCATCGACCGCCTCGGCCTGCTTGCTGGCATCTCCTGCGCAGAGGCTGTTGAGTAGCCTGAGCGATAGCGGTGCATGAAAATCCTCATCCAGATGAATGTGGCGTTTCAGATAATAATGAAAGGCAGGGGCATCTGATTCGGAAACGCTCATATCCTTGAGGAATGAGCGGAACATGGAGGGGATGATGTGCTCCCGACCCAGGGCCAGGGCAGCAGCTACCATGTGTGGTTTACCCGATTCGATAAAAGTGAAAGTAGTCCCGGTGAAGACGCGAGAGGGTTCTGGCACGCTAGCCAGCTTAAGCGCGCTATCAATGCCCTGATCACGCACGGTATTTACAAACTTCAAAGGCGCGGTACTATCGGCGCCAATCTCCTTCATCGCCTCGCAGTACAGTTCAAAATGGCTGGAAAAGCTGTTGCTGTCGCTATCAGGTGTGAAACCCTCATCCGACTCCTCTTCGAGCACCAGTTCATTAATAAAGCGGCGAACATTCCCATCACCTTCCGGTACCCATGGGTAGCTTGATGGGGCAACAACGGCCTGAAGATACTTGATCAGAGACATGAAATCCCAGACCGAATAGACATGGTGTTCCATGAAGATTCTGAGGTCTTCGATATTTCTCAGTGATTCATAAATCGGGTGGTTTTCAAGCTGCCCCTGAAAGGACTGGATAACGTCTTTTGAGATTTCGACTGTCATGAATGCTGTTCTGTTTGATTTCGAGGATAAACATTCTAACAGCCTGAAACAGGCCCTAGAAATACACTGTCTCAATTACAGGGAATTTAGACAAAAACCGGCCGGGCCCTGGGCCCGGCTAATCAGTGAATTGTTGATTGTGGCTAAATGCCACCGACCAGTTCCGCATGCAGGCCCTGGTTCTGAAGCGTGTTAAGCAAAGAGCCGGATGTAATGAAATTTGGATCGTAATCAACCACCATCAGATGTCTGGCCTTCTCATGGACGCAGGCTGCGATGACGCCGGAAGCGGCTGAAAGCTTGCGTTCTACAAACTCGAGCTGGTCATCTGAAAGTGTTTCATCGATGTGGATGACGGTTGCAGTATTGACTGTAGACATGTTCTGACTGTCCCTGTGAAACTGGCGGGATTGCACCCGTAATGTAGTTCACAGCCGGAATTAAACAAGCCTGCAAAGTGTAGGGAATAACGTATTTAGTGCGTGCCCAGGATGATGTCCTGCTCGTGTAGCTCCTGAAGGATTTCTGCCCCACCCTGAATCACGACTTCAGGTTCCGGATGATTCAGTTCGCCTGCGATTTGTTCAAGCAGTTCACGACCCGTGGCCTCGGGCCGCTCTCCCAGTAGCCCCAGCAGTCTTGCCGTCACCGGATTGAGTTCGATAAATCCAACCTCATCTTCGCTGTTCCTGTAGACCAGCAGGTGTGTTGCCTCCTCGGTCTCAGGGCGAAATTCCGGGCTGATCCGGTGTACGGGCCAGGAGTAACTCAGTGGCCAGGCAAGGGGTGAGAGCAGGGGGCGACCTTCCAGCAGGTTGCCGGAGGAGTCAAAGCCGTTTTCAGGGATTTCGTTTTCGTCTATCGACAGGGCCAGTTCCACCCACTCGTAATGAGCCAGTTCCAGCAGGAAGGGAGGGTCTTCAGGCTGAGGCTCATGTTCATTTTGCAGGTAATCGAGGAATTCCCTGGAGATGCCCAGAAATAGCGGGGTATGGCAATGATGCCGTTCGAAAAAATCCCGTGCGAGTTTCTCCCACTGCTCTTCAGTATAGAGTTTTTTCAGGATGGGGAAACCATTGGAAAGAAAGCCGGCGACGTTATTAAAAAACAGCTCGCGATAAATGCCCATACGGCGGTCTTCAATAGCCTCAGGGGCCGGGTTTTTCTCCGGATTGCGTATGTGGGCAGCAAAGGCCAGTTGCTGCTTCTGAAATTCAGGACGCTCAGGCATGCGCCGCTACCCGGTGTTGTGCATGATGATTCTGCCACTTGGTCTGGAGGCTGCGAATGATACGCACCTCGTCGAGCAGGGTTTCGAGTGGTGGGATATTGAAATCGCGCTCCAGCAGGGTAGGAAAGACCCCGAAGTGCTCATAGGCTTTTTCAAGCAGGGCCCAGACTGGATCAATGACGTCTGAGCCATGCGTATCAACCAGCAGGTCCTCGTCTTCGGTGTAGTGGCCGGCCACATGGCAGTAGACAATACGTTCTCCAGGTAGTCCTCTGAGGAACTCTTCCGGCTCGTAAACATGGTTGATCGAGTTGACGTAGATATTGTTGACGTCGAGATGCAGATCGCAGTCGGCCTCTTCAATAACGGCATTGATGAAGGTAAGTTCATCCAGTTCCTGCCCGGGCGCGGCGTAGTAGGAAACATTCTCCATGGCGATGCGACGTTCCAGTATGTCCTGGACGCGGCGTATGCGTTCTGCCACGTAATGAACGGCCTCCTCGGTAAAGGGGATGGGCATCAGGTCATAGAGGTGGCCCTCATCAGAGCAGTAACTCAGGTGCTCGGTATAGACAGGGCAGTGATGTTCATCCATGAAATGTTTGATCTGGCGTACAAGGTTTTCATCCAGAGAAGCCGGGCTGCCAATTGAGAGGGACAGACCATGCAGGGCGACAGGAACCCGTGAGGCGATATCCGCAAACTGCTTCTTCAGATGGCCGCCTATGCCTAACCAGTTCTCGGGGGCGACTTCCATGAAATCGATTTCCTGGGGAATGCCATCACGTAGCGCCTCCAGGTGGTCTCTTCTGAGACCGAGTCCTGCGCCATGGACGGGATATCGATGTTCACTCATGTCGGGCTCCTCGTGTTCCTTGCTGTAATCCTACCTGTCCTCGAATCTGCAGACCATTAACCTGTTCACAGCATATAGGGACTGTGTTTCTGACTAAAGCCGTGACGAGTAGTTCAGTTCCGGCAATAACTATAGTGGATGTACTCGGGAGGGTTAATGGGCTGCCACATTGTTGACCATATTCAGTGCCGAGCTAATGGCGACCTTGAGGCTGCCGGTATCGATCCTGCCGCTACCCGCGAGATCGCAGGCCGTGCCGTGATCGACCGAGGTACGAATGATTGGCAGGCCCAGGGTGATGTTCACGGCACGCCCAAATCCTGAATACTTCAGCACGGGCAGACCCTGGTCGTGGTACATGGCCAGTACGGCATCGGCATGGTCCAGATAGCGCGGTGTGAACAGGGTGTCAGCTGGCAGGGGGCCGACCAGGTCCAGGCCCTGCTGCCTGAGCCTTTCCAGGGTGGGCTCGATGACCTCGATTTCTTCACGTCCCAGGTGGCCGTTTTCACCCGCATGGGGATTAAGGCCGCTGACCAGGATGCGTGGTTGCTTACGACCAAAACGGTCGTGCAATTCCCGGTTGAGGATTTGGATGACGCGTTCCAGGCGCTCCGCGGTGATAGCCGCCGGGACCTCGGACAAGGGCAGGTGAGTCGTGGCCAGGGCAACGCGGAGTTGCTCAGTAGCCAGCATCATTACAGGGTGGTGGCCGCCGCTTTTTCCAGCCAGGTATTCGGTGTGGCCGGTGAAGGCGATGCCGGCTTCATTAATGACACCCTTGTGCACCGGCCCGGTGACGAGTGCATCATAATCCCCCGTACCGCAGCCACGCACAGCCTCGTCCAGGGTTTGCAATACATAGGGGGCATTCGCCGGGTTTAATACGCCAGCCTGTTCAGGCTGAGCCAGGGAGATAGGCTGATAACGGAGCGTGCCAGCGGCACCGGCCTCAGGAGACTTTGCCAGATCGATGGCCTGCAGTTCCAGGGGTAACCCCAGTAACGCAGCGCGTCTGCTTAAGAGATCAGGATCGGCGATTGCCACCAGTTCATAATCACGCGCCTCCTGGGCCAGCATGATGGCGAGGTCCGGGCCGATGCCCGAAGGCTCGCCGGGCGTCAGCGCAATGCGTCGTGGCACTAGCTGTCCTCGCTGGGCTTGTAGCGATCGTCGATGTATTCGACAAAGGCCTCATCACGAATGCGGCGTAACCAGAGTTCCAGTTCCTCTTCGCGCTTACGCTCCCAGATCAGCTGCTTGGCGCGGGCCTTGAGTACTTTCATGGTGCTGTTCTGGCGGCGACGGTCCGTGACCTCGAGAATATGCCAGCCAAACTGGCTCTTGAAGGGTTCGCTGATGACACCCTTCTCAAGACTGTTCATGGTTTCTTCGAAGGCAGGAACAAATGTGCCAGGTGTTGCCCAGCCCAGGTCACCGCCTTCAACCGCGCTACCCTTGTCCTCGGAGTAGGCCCTGGCCAGGGTTGCGAAGTTGTCACCCTGTTCAATGCGGTTTTTCAGCGAGCGCAGGCGAATTTCTGCCTCGGCATCATTCACCAGTGCATTGGTCTTAATCAGTATATGGCGGGCTTTGGTCTGTTCGATCCAGGCCTCCTGGCCACCTCGCTTGTCTTCAACCATGATCAGATGGAAGCCGCTTGGGCTGCGAATGACATCACTGATGTCACCGGGTTCTAGCAGGGTCACATCGCGCATGAATACGGCAGGCAACTGGGCGGCAGGGCGCCATCCGAAATCGCCACCTTCAAGGGCATTTCGGCCATCGGATTCGCTGACAGCCAGTTCGGCAAAGTCTTCACCGGCACGGGTACGATCAAGGATAGAGGTTGCCTTCTCGCGCGCGGTCTTGATCTGATCGGGTGAGGCGTCTTCGGGGATGGATATCAGGATATGACGAATACGTATTTCTACATCACGGTTCAGGGCCTGGCTCTGACTGGCAATCAGGTCTTCAACCTCGCGGTCAGTTACTTTGACCTGGTTATCGACCTGGCGCTTGCGTAACTGCTTGATGGCCAGCTGCAGGCGGACATCTTCACGGAAGGCCGCGTAGTCCAGGCCTTCGGCAATAATTTGTTCACGAAAATCCAGCAGGCTCATACCATTAGACTTGGCGAGGGTGTTCATTTCGCGGTCCAGACTGAAGTCATCGATACGAATGCCCAGTTGCGTGGCCAGCTGCTTCTGGATCTGTTCCTGGATCAGGTTATCCAGTACCTGGCTAATCAGGCTTTCTTCAGAAGGCATGGAAACCTGTTTGGCTATCAGGCTGCGTTTGATCTGTGCCAGTCGTTGATCGAGTTCGCGCTGAGTAATCAGTCCTTCTTCAACCAGGACGACAATATGATCCAGGGGAATGTTTTTACCCTCGGTTGAGCCGGTATTGCTTATGGGCTCAGGTGCTGCCGGTGATTCCTCATCACTTTCCTGTGCATGGGCCAGGAATGAGGTAGCAGTCAGAATCAGGGTAATTGCTAATAATTTCAGTAGTTTATTCATCAAGTATCTTGTAGCCAGGTACGGATTGTTCAAGCAGGGCGTTTGGTTCATTACCCACTGCCCCCAGGCCTTTCAGGACCAGCTGGATATAAAACGCGTTATTGTACTTCTCCGCGTCACCTATTTCATAGCCAGTTGTGATGAAGCGGCGGGCAACAAAGCGCGTCTTCCAGCAACAGTTTTCGTATTCCAGGCCAGCCATCATGCCGACATCTTCATTGTCATCCAGGTTGTAGGCCCAGCGTCCCAGGGCCTGCCATTTAGGATTAAGACGCCAGGCGAATGAGACATCGGTCTGGTTAAAGTTATCCCGGTCAAATCGATATCCCAGGTTAACAACATGCTTGGGGTCGCGATGGTAACGCAGATCTGCGCTGCCTTTCCTGACCTCACTTTCATCGTAGTTCCACAGCAGGCTGGCGGCCCCACGCCAGGCATTAGAAGGATTGGCCTGAAGTTCGGCAGCCAGGTCTGAGCGGTTCAGTGTTTCCGGGTCTGTGTTATCCAGGGTAACTTTGCGGTCCTGGAAATAGACGATCTGACCGATGCTACCGCGTAACAGTTCCGAACCATCGCTGCGTCTGACATAGCGACTGGTCAGGGCGGCACTCACCTGGTTGGCGTCACCCACACGGTCGGCGCCGACAAATCGGTTACGACGGAACAGCTGCCCAAAGCTGAAAGTTGGCTCACTGGCGTCAAACAGGGGGATATCGCTCTGATCCTCGTAGGGCGTGTAAAGATAGAAAAGACGTGGTTCCAGGGTCTGGCGATAGCTACCAGAAGTGTAGCGATCAAAGAACAGGCCGCTGTCCAGGCTGAAGGTGGGCAGTCCGCGGGTGATCTGATCATCAACACCGGGCGTCACATCCTCCAGGTCATAGCCGGTAAAGCGATAGCTCAGTTCGGGCTCGAAGAAGTAGGAGGTCCCCCGCACAGGCAGGCGTATACCAGGTTCGATATCCAGTCGCCTGGTGGTGACCCCTTCATCCCGGTAAAAATGTACGGCCTCACTATTGAGTAGATAATCCATATTTCCCGGACCATCAAAGTACTTACCATCAGCCCTGATCTGGGGCAGGCGCTGGTAAGGGCGGTCTATTGCTGCGATGGTCGGATCGACGGTCTGGTAGCCCTGTACACGGAACAGGGTGTTCCAGTTGCTGGTGGTGTAGGTGATATCACCACGGCGTTCCAGGTGGGTGGTACTACTGGTCTCGATATTGGTACTGAAGTCCGAGAAGTACTGGTCATCGGAGGCAGCATTCAGATACAGGCGTGTACCGACGTTTTTGAAAGGGTTACCACGGTGATCAAACGAGGTCAGCCAGCGGTCCTCGTCTGTTTGTCGGTCACTGGGCAGGTATTCCAGCCAGAATTCACCACTATTCTTTCGGTTCAGGTAGCGGAACTCGGTACCAAGCTGAACACCGCGCTCACTCATGGGGCGCACGGTGAGGGTTGCGTCCCTGTCGGGCGCGATATTCCAGTAATAAGGCACGCCTATTTCATAACCACGGTTGCTGGAGAAGCCGATATCCGGATAGAGGAAACCGGATTTTCTACGATCATCGATGGGGAATGTGAGGTAGGGTGCATAAAGCAGTGGCACATTCTTGAATCGCAAAGTGGCATTTTCTGCCGTTCCCTGTCCTTTTTCACGATCGAGTACAACGCGTTTGCCCTTTAGTCGCCAGTCTTCCTTCTCAGGCGGGCAGGTTGTATAGACAGCGTTTTCCAGGACGATGTTCTGCGGGTCGAGGATCGCGATATTTTCCGCGCGGCCTCGTCCATGTAGTTCGGTGATGCGGTAGTCAGCTCTGGGGAAGAAGCCAGTCTCTTCACCCAGATCCAGCTGCGCGCTGGGACCAAACACCGAAAACTGGGGGTTGGCAAAATAGATCTCGCCCTTGAGTTCAAGGGTATTGCCTTCCTCATCGTAAATGGCCTCCTGAGCACCCAGAGTCTTGTCCTGATATATGGCGATGACATTGCCCTGAAGCAGGGTTTTCCTGCCCATGATCATCTGTCCTGTATCTGCGCTCAGGTGCAGGTTGTCATCATCTGGTATTTCCGAAGATGCCTTATAGGGTGGTTCCGGGGCAGGCGGGCATAGTGCCCAGGGATCATAAACCCACGACTCGGCTTCGACAGCTGCCGCAAATAGCAATACTGGAAAGGAAAAGATGAGTTTTCTTATTATCACAGGTATCGGGGTTTACGTATTTATTCGCCATTTTAACCCAGTTGCGCCCCGACTTGAGCAAAAAAGCCGCTTTATTCTTGCCATGACATCTGGTTTGATTCAGATACCCGTGCCATGCTTTTATCTGACCACCGCAGCTGAGCCCGGACATTGATGAATATTGATGGACTGGCGAGTAATCCACTGGAAAATAACATGCTTGACTACATCTGTTTTGATGCGCTGTTTACACAGGGCTTCACAGAATTTCTAAAGCAAAGTGATGTCCAATATCAGTTAAGAGATGATGATATGGGCACGATAGTTTCTATCCCTGATGATCTGAACGATGAACTGGATGATCTGATCGACGAACAGTTCGAGGCCCTTGAGCGTGAGTACGAGGCACGTCTAAAGCAGGAAATGGCCAGTGGCGAGAAAAACATTACGGCAATCAGCGTAAACCTGTCTTCTGGTGATACCTGTTACGTGCCCGTTTCTGAAGAAATGATGCAACGCTTACTGAGTGTGCTTTCGCCGCAGGAAGTCGGCGACCTGGTTGATGCTATTGTCAGTGTGGTGGAAAAACCTGATCCTCGTTTTATCTGTAAGCATGATCCAGTTATGGAGTCTAAATAATGTGGCGTAGAAATTTAATTCGTCTGGCGGTTGTTACGATTATTGCCGCCCTGGTTGTTGCCTGTTCCACCACGCCTACCGGGCGTTCCCAGTTCATGATCGTGTCCGAACAGCAGGCTATCTCGGCTTCTAAGCAGGCCTATGTCGATATGCTCAAGCCTCTGGAGAAGGAAGGCAAGATCGATAGTGATACCAAGGCCGTTGCACGAGTAAACCGCATCACGAATGAGTTAATCGAACAGGCCATTATTATGCGCCCGGAAACTAAAAACTGGGACTGGCAGGTCAAGGTTATCGATGACCCGGAGATGATCAATGCCTGGTGTATGGCCGGTGGAAAGATGGCAGTCTACACAGGGCTGCTGGAAAAGCTAAAACCCACCGATGATGAACTTGCTCAGGTTATGGGGCATGAAATATCGCATGCCCTGGCCAACCATACAGCTGAACAGATGTCGGTAGCTATGGGTACATCCCTGGGTGTCATGATCATTGGTATTGCAACCGATAAGCCGGCCGCGAGCATGGCTGCTGCGGCCATTGCAGCAAAGCTGGCCATTGAATTACCGAATAGCCGTACCGCAGAAACGGAGGCAGATCGCATTGGCATCGAGCTGGCCGCAAAGGCTGGCTATGATCCACATGCCGCAGTGACGCTGTGGCAGAAAATGGGAGAGGTTGGTGGTGAGACGCCGCCTGAGTTCTTAAGTACGCACCCCTCACCGGGTAATCGCCAGGAAACCCTGAAGTCGTACATTCCTGAAATGATGCCGTATTACGAAGCAGCGAAAAAATCCAAAAAATAGTTATCTGAATCGAGGAAGAGTGAATGAAACGTAGCATTACATTGCTGGGCATGATGATCTGTTTTATTGCGGCATCAGTGCATGCTGAAAGTATGATGGAAATAAACGAGCGTGAAGGCAAGGCCTTCCTGGAACAGAATGCAAGCAAGGAAGGCGTGATTACAACGGCCAGTGGTCTTCAGTACAAGGTGCTGAAAGAGGGTACAGGCAAGCAGCCCCGCGCACTGGATCGGGTCACAGTGAATTATGAAGGGCGGCACCTGAATGGTGAGGTGTTTGATAGTTCCTACCAGCGTGGCAAACCTGCGACCTTCCCATTGAATCGTGTCATCAAGGGCTGGACCGAGGGTGTTCAGCTAATGAAGGAAGGAGCCAAATACCGTCTCTACGTACCTTATAAACTGGGTTATGGAGACACCGGTGCGGGCCGCAAGATTGGCCCCAGGGAAACCCTGATCTTCGATGTGGAACTGATCAAGGTGAACTAGTGTTTTACTAATCGGAATGTAAGCGGCCGGCCCATGAATCAAAGGCTGGCCGTTTTTATTTTGAGATTATGAGATTCTTTATCTTATTCGGTGTTTTTCTAACCTTCATGGGCGTAATGAACTTTTACGTCTATCGGCGGTTTTTACGCAAGTTATCGCATGTGCCACATTTCCTGGCCTGGCTGATCCCTGCTGTACTGATGCTGGGCGAGCTGCTGTTTGTTATAGAACTGCTGACACATAACCTGGTAAAAACAGCCTGGTTATATTCCACCCTGAGTGCCACGGTTGGCATAACCTTCCTGTTGTTTGTTATTGCCATTGCCTACGACATGATTGTTACGGCATCCGGCAAGGTGCCGCTCAATCAGGAACGTCGCCAGTTCATCAAGGTGGTCTTTGATATCACGATCCTGATTGCCGCCTTCTCCTACCTGGTGCGTGGCCTGGCTGACGGCTTAAGATTTCCGCCGGTGAAATCTGTCGATGTCAGCATCAGGGATTTTCCCTACGATGCGTTTTCAATTGTGCAGCTTAGCGATGTCCATGTAGGCAGAACCATACAGAAGGACTTCATCGATTACCTGGTCAACAGGACCAATGAACTGAATCCTGATCTTGTAGTGATTACCGGTGACCTCCTTGACCTGCCGGTATCGATGCTGGGTGATCACCTGGAACCACTGAAAAACATTAAGGCGCCGATTTATTTCGTGCTGGGCAACCATGAATATTTTCATGGCGCTGAAAGAATCATCGAGTATCTTCGCACCCTGGGTATTATGCCTTTGCTGAATGATTCGGTACTGATAGGTAATGCTGAAAAAGGATTCCACCTGATTGGTGTGAATGATCTGACGGGTGCGCGTATGGGGTATCTGCAGCATGATGTTGAAGCGGCGTACTCAATAGTCAACGAACAGAAACCCTGTGTTGTACTGTCACACCAGCCCAAGTCCATCAGCCTGTTTGAAGGTAAGCGTTGTGACCTGATGTTGAGCGGACATACACATGGTGGGCAGATATTTCCCTTTGGCCTGCTGGTCATGATGGATCAGCCCTATCTTGCTGGCCTGTATCAGCATTCTGAAAATACTCAGGTCTTTGTGAGTCGTGGGGCAGGGTACTGGGGGCCACCGATACGGGTCCTGGCACCGAATGAAATTAGTCACCTTCGAATCAGGACGGCCTGATTCATGATTCTGGATATGTTAATGAAAAAAGCCACAACAACTGCTGTTCTGTTCATCACAGGTTTGTTTTCGATCGCTACAGCTCAGGCTGGGGATTTCCGCTTTGAACCGCTCTCTACCCCTACCGTTCAATTTGACTGGAATCCTGGTGCTCCATGGATACTCCCTGAGGGTTTTGAGCAGAAGCTGGTTTCCGGTGAGCGCACATTGAATATTTATGGCTGGGGGCGTGATGACTGGAATGATATGAACACCGTGAATGAAAGTGGCGACAGGTCGGGCCGGTATCTCTATCGCACACATGAGGTGCGTAGGTATCCTGAAGGCGGCGCAGTTTCGGTTGTCGACCTGAAAACCGGTGAAACCAAAGTATTGCATCAGGATGCCTCATGGGTAGCCATTGACGGAATACGATGGTCACCGTGGAAGACACTACTGGTAGCCGAGGAAACCAGTGGCGGGCGTTTTTTCGAGATTCTGCTGAATGATGACCTGCTATCGGTGAAGCGGGTTATACAGCATGATGCCGTCGGTCGGCTGGCACATGAAGGTATTGATATCGATGCTGATGGTAATGTCTATGTTGTCGACGAGTGGCGTGGTCAAAGTAAGGGCTGTGGCAAAGGTGCGGTCAAACCCTGCGGTGGTGGCATTTACAAGTTTGTGCCTGATCAGTATGGCGACCTCTCTTCAGGCAAACTATATGTCCTGAAAGTCGATGGGGAAGATGGTACAGGGCAGGGGGAATGGGTGGGTCCCATTGATCCTTTGATGGCACGTCGTTCTGGCACAGAGCATGGCGGTAGCAGTTATCAGCGTCCGGAAGATCTCGAAATTATCGGTAAACATCTTTATGTCGCCATCACCGAGGGTAGTCGTGATGAGTTTGGAGACGAGCTTTACGATGGTCGGATAGTTGCGATCGATCTGAATAGTCTTACTGTTACTAACTTTGTTAAGCCCGGCGTTAATGCGCCTGTGCAGCAGGGTAAGCCAGGAGGCTCTGATTATGTCCCAGGCCTGGATAACCCCGATAATCTGGCAGAGGCGCCTGATGGACGACTCGTCATCATCGAAGATAATCTGCCTTCGAAGATCTGGTTTGCCGAGGATAAAAGCGGTAATGGGATTGCAGATGAGGTGCTGCTCTTTGGCCTACTGACAGACCCTGAGGCTGAAGGTACCGGCATCTACTTTAGCCCACTGGATCCACGTACTCTGTACGTGAACATCCAGCACTCTGCAGCTGAAGATGGCGACGGCACCTGGGCCATTACCAGGAACAGCAAGAAGAAATGGAAGCGTAAAGACGACTAAGCGCTGGTTGTCAGTCTAAATTGGAAGGGCTGCCCTTCTTTTCGCGCATAAAAAAGCCCCGCCGAGGCGGGGCATAAGAGAGAGTCTCAAACTATTTCGTATTAGAATTCGCCGGTCAGCTTCAACCAGCCAGTGATGCCGGGTTCTGCAATGCTAACGCCATTACCGGTGAAAGCATCGATAGCATTAAGGTGGTTCGCATAGTATTTATCCCCCAGGTTGTCGACACCGGCCTGCAGGTTAATGTAACGGTTCAGACTCAGGTTGCCGTACACATCAATGACTGCCCAGCCTGCCGTCTCGCCCGCATCCCAGCCACTGTTCTCATCGATGCGGGTCTGACTGGCTGCAGCGCGTATGCGTGTACCCATGCTCCACTTGCCTGGCGTGTAATCCAGGGCAACCTGGCCACTAAGTGGTGCAATCTGGGCCAGTGGCCGATCATCCGTGGTGTTCTGGCCATAGGTGTAGGCAGCATTGGCACTCAGACGAGTAGCCTTACCTAAGTTGTAGCCACCCTCGACTTCAGCACCATAGATACGTGCATCGGCATTCTTGTACAGCAGCGGGCCAACGATATCGACGGTCCTGTAAGCCAGAATGTAATCACTGATAAAGTCAGCATAGACCACGGCGTTGGCGTCGAATTTCTGTAGTCCCCAATTCACACCAAAGTCGATCTGGTGATGGGCTTCTGGATCAAGCTCGGGATTACCCACCCAGGTCATGCTTGCCATTGGCGACCATGAAGCCATGTATCGCTCGGTGGCATCGGCAGTGCGCATACTGCGGCTGATGCCGGTAAATATGCGGGTGTTGGCGGCAAGGTCCTGTTCATAGCGCAGCAGAAAGCCGAGGTTATGTTCGGTACCTTTACTTGCCGTCGTGCCATAGTAAGTGCTGTATAACTGATTGGGTGACTGGGCCTGAGCCATCATGGTACTCCACTCAGGTTGTTCATCTGCTCGCGTTGCATCATAGGTGACATAGTCATAACGAATGCCCGCCTTAACAAGGCGGTTGCCACTAATTGGATGTTCACCCTCGAGGATCAGGCCGGTCTGATCAATTTGTGTACCCGGCCACAGGATTGACTGGCTTGTATTGACGTTGTTGACATCGTTTGACATGCCGGGTGATGAATATCGGGTTGCGTCACGATCAGTGTTTTGCAGGTCTATACCAAAGGTAAGGTTCCAGTTACTCAGGGCCGTATCCATCAGCAGGCGACCACCCGCAGTGTCCGAGGTGGTGGGTACACGCATGGGCATTGCAGAAGCTGGAAGGTCTCTCAATGAGTAGTTATCCATGAGGTGGTCAACCTGGGTGCTGTATGCTTCAAAGCTCAACCCGGTCAGGAAACCGATTTCCGAGTCCTGATCGTACTTGAAGCGCAGGCTGTCTGCGGTGGAATCAGGCGCATCCATTGAACGGCCCTCGAAAAGGGCATCCTTGATATTGTTGTACTCGTAAGACAGCTCGATGACCTTGTCAGAGCCAGGGGTCAGGCCAGCTACAATCAGGCCATTGGTTTGTTCAAAGGAAGAACGAATTTCATCGCCGTTGCCCGCGCTGTAGTTTTCCGCTTCCTTCGCATTACCGAACAGGCGTACATAACCGGTGTCGTTGCCTGCCATGACATCGGCAAAGGTATCGAGGCGGACGCCGTTCGTGGTACCACCCAGGCCGTAGCCTATGTCCAGGCCATCTTCGGGTGCCTGGTTGACGCGATCAAACAGCACGGTACCGCCACTACCACCACCGCCATAGAGCAGGGTTTGCACACCCTTAAGGATGGTGACGCGCTCATAGCTATCGAGTGCGGCGTAACCTGATGGGGGATCCATTCGGTTTGGGCAGCCGCCGTATATGTAGGCGCCATCCAGCAGTACGTTGATGCGGTTTTGCTGCTGGCCGCGGATATTCGGTTCAAAGCCATGACCACCGATTCGACCGGCGTCTACGCCCAGGGCCTCGCGCAGCATGTCGCCGCCATCATTGGCAATGCGTGGAACTTCAGCAGGCTGGATTTCACTGATGTTGGGTTCGCTGGCAACTTCGCCGAAAACCACGACATTAGGTAGTGAGGTGTAGGTATCTGCGGCCATGGCCATTGGGCTAGCCATGCCCAGCAGGGCAATCACGATGGTCTTTTTCATAATTTATATGTCTCCCCAGAAACTTGCGGGCGCGATTCTACGGAAATGTAATGGGAAATGTAATTCGGGAAAAAACACAGTAGTGTGTGAGATCACGCACTTTTTAATTAAGTCGTTATTAATCAATGGTTTTTCTGAATGTGCCTGAAGCCCACCCTGGACATGTTATTTAAAGGACTGACAGGAAACTCGACATTTAACTGGGTGGGCGAGAAAATCAACGTTCTTACCGCTAATGAAATATCCATGTCTGATTCATCCGACCCCAAAAGGCCCAAGCAACCGGAACCCATCGTCCAGCCCATCCGGCCTCATGCCACTCTCTTATCCAGGAGTGCGGAATCTCAGAGTGCTGTACCGCTGACTAAGGCCCCGGTGGGTGAACGTCTGCGCATCATCGCAGTGCGTGCAGGTAAGACCCTGGAGAAGCGCATGATAAGCATGGGTATGCCGCTGGGTATGGAAGTCGAGATTATGCATCGTCGTGGTGGCTCTGTAGTACTGGTTGTGGGTACCTCGAGGGTGGCCCTGGGCGCAGGCATGGTGGGCAAAATCATGGTTGAGGTCATCTGATGTCCAGTCATGATCAGCAGCCAGATATCAGTCGTGATAAAGACTTTGTTGTCGGTGTCCTGGGTAATCCCAACTGCGGCAAAACCACCCTCTTCAATGCCCTGACAGGTGCCCGCCAGCGCACGGGAAACTGGCCGGGCGTTACAGTCGAGCGCAAGGAAGGGCATTACAGTTTTGAGGGTAGCGAAATCGACCTGGTCGATCTTCCAGGTGTTTATTCTCTTGATCCCAGTCATTCATCGATCGACGAGGTAGTAGCGCGTAAGTACATCATGTCCGGCGAGGCCGACATGATTCTGAATGTGCTTGATGCCTCGAACCTGGAGCGCAATCTCTACCTGACCGTGCAGTTGCTGGAAATGCGTGTGCCGGTTGTTATCGCTCTGAATATGACCGATGTGGCACGTGAGCGTGGCATAGTCATAGATCGTGAGCGTCTGTCGTCCATGCTGGGTTGCCCGGTGATCGAGACCATTGCCAGCCGGGGACAGGGTATTGATGAGTTGAAGCAGCTAGTTCTGCGAACCGCTGTTAACCGCCCCCGCCCAAGTCTGCCAATCAGTTATTCGGAACTGATCGAGGACTCCCTGAAAGAGACGGAGATCCTGATTGCCTCTTACGCGGAGACCAAAGCCCTCAACCCTCGTTGGGTCGCAGTTCAGATACTCGAGGGAGCAAGCGAGTGCTGCAGGGAGGCCGGAGAAAATGTGGTCAAACTTGCAACCAGGCGACGACATCGCATCGAGGAGGCCGAGGGTGAGGATATTGATATCCTGATTGCTGACCGGCGTTACGGTGTTGCCAGACAGATATCGCGTGAAATCATGCGTCGCGAGACTGGCAACAGCAGAACTTCATCAGATCACATCGACAGTATTATTTTGCATCGCTGGCTGGGTGTCCCGATCTTCCTGCTTGTGATGTACCTGATGTTTACCTTCACCATCAATATCGGTGGTGCCTTTATCGACTTCTTCGACATACTTGCCGGAGCCATATTCGTAGAGGGTGTCGCCGAAATACTTACCAGTATGGGTAGTCCCGAGTGGTTAATCGTCCTGCTGGCCAATGGCGTGGGGGCAGGGATACAGGTTGTGGCCACCTTTATACCGATCATCGGATTTCTCTACCTGTTCCTGTCATTTCTTGAAGGCTCGGGTTACATGTCCCGGGCGGCATTTGTCATGGATCGATTCATGCGATCACTGGGTCTTCCCGGCAAGGCCTTTGTACCGCTTATTGTCGGTTTCGGCTGTAATGTGCCAGCCATTATGGCGGCGCGAACGCTGGATAATCCTCGTGAAAGAATCCTGACGGTGATGATGGCGCCATTCATGTCCTGTGGTGCTCGCCTGTCAGTCTATGCATTGTTTGCAGCGGCCTTCTTTCCAGTCGGTGGGCAGAACATGGTCATGGCGCTTTATGTCATAGGTATCCTGTTTGCCATGCTAACGGCTTTTGTGCTGAAAAAGAGTCTGCTCCGCGGTGAGGCAACACCCTTCATCATGGAGCTCCCTGCCTATCACATGCCGACAGTTAAGGGCATGTTGCTGCATACCTGGGAACGTTTGCGCGGTTTCATGATGGATGCCGGCAAGCTCATCGTGCTCATGGTCGTGGTCATCAATGTCCTTAATTCTGTGGGCACTGATGGCAGCTTTGGTAACGAAGACAGCGACCAGTCTGTGCTCAGTTCGGTAGGTCGTAGTATTCAGCCTGTTTTTGAACCAATGGGCATTAGTGAGGAAAACTGGCCAGCCACCGTCGGGATCTTTACCGGCCTGCTGGCCAAGGAGGTTGTCGTCGGTGCGCTGGATGCCATGTATAGCAATCTTGCTGGGGCCGTCGGTGGCGATGAAGCTCAGCCATTCAGCCTGGCGTTGCGCTGGCAGCAGGCCTCGGGCAGTGTCCGGGATAACCTGGTCGATGTCCTGCATAATCTTGGCGACCCGCTCGGTCTGGGAATACTGGAGACGGCAGATGACCTGGAGGCTGCGGCTGAAGAGCAGGCCGTGAGTACTTCAACCTTTGGTGCCATGGTTGAACGATTTGATGGTCAGGCCGGTGCCTTCGCGTATCTCCTCTTTATCCTGCTTTATGCCCCCTGTGTTGCGGCGACATCGGCAATATTTCGTGAAACCTCTTCACGCTGGACACTGTTTGCGGTTTTCTGGAGTACCGGGCTGGCCTACATGACCTCGGTTATCTTTTACCAGCTTGCAACCTTTGCGCGTCACCCGGTCGCATCAGTCGTCTGGGTTGTTAGCCTGGCGCTGTTATTTGCTGGTGTACTGATTACGATGCGTGTTCTGTCTCGCCGCCAGGCCGAAGAACAAGCACTTCTGGCCGAAAAATGATTCTTACCGAGGTGCGAGATTACATTCGTTTCCGGGGGCAGATAGCACTCAGGGATCTGGCCCTGCATTTCGACATGGAAGAGCAGGCGATGTGTGGTGTGCTGGAACACTGGGAACGTAAGGGTAGAATACGGAGATTGCCTAAAGGCACTTCCTGTGCTGGGTGTTCTGCTTGCTCTTCGGAAGATATCGAAATCGTTATATGGCTTGATTAGGTATAAATTAGGATCAGCATTTCAAAGACTTGCCTATAATTGCCATGTTAGAAACATAAATATAATTAAGCGCTATCCAGGAGACGTTTTTGAAAAAGCCCGACATTCCCCAGAATGAGCAGTCTCGCCTCAAATCACTCAGGTCTCTGGATATTCTGGATACGCCACCTGAAGAACGCTTCGATCGTTACACGCGGATGGCGAAACGCATGTTCGGTGTGCCGATTGCCCTTGTAAGCCTGGTTGATGAGAATCGTCAGTGGTTCAAGTCCTGTTTTGGCCTTCCCGTGCGTGAAACGCCCAGGGATATTTCCTTTTGTGGTCACGCGATTCTTGGAAAAGAGGTGTTTGTGATTCCTGACGCCTTGCAGGACGAGCGTTTTGCCGATAACCCCCTGGTTACTGAGGAGCCGCATATCCGGTTTTATGCGGGATGTCCGCTTTCCTCAATCGATGGAAGCAAGTTGGGCACGCTTTGCATTATTGATCAGGAGCCCCGTGAATTCAGCGAAGAAGATAGAGATACCCTGCACGATCTTGCTTCAATGGTTGAGCAAGAACTGGCCGCGCTAGAAATGGCCACTGTTGACGAACTGACAGGTATCACCAACAGACGCGGTTTTATGTCATTGGCGCAGTATATTCTCAATCTGTGTATACGAGAAAAGCTTCCTGCAACACTGGCCTTTATAGACCTTAACGAATTCAAACCAATTAACGATACCTATGGGCATGCAGAAGGTGATCGTGCACTGATTGAATTCTCGAATGAATTGAAAGGAAGCTTAAGGAATTCTGATCTGTTTGCTCGCCTGGGGGGAGACGAATTCACAATATTGCTCGCTAACACGACGTGCGATGATGCTGAACTGGTAATTAGAAAATTAAGCAAGTCGCTGAAAGACTATTACAACAATAGCGACCATCCTTATGAACTGACTTTTTCATATGGCGTTGTAGAATTTAATCCTCAAACACATCAGTCCTTAGAAGACTTATTACATGAAGGTGATGAGCTGATGTACCAGAGGAAACGGCAAACCAAGTTCTAATTTGTTCCTGGCCCTTGAGTCCCTGTCGTATTCGTTTGTTTTGCCAGTTACTGAAAATATGACCTTAAGTCGTGCTTACATCCTCACGGGAAAAGGGGGGTGTGGTTAAAAAATCGGTGAATTGACTACTAAATTACTTTAAATTAACCGCTTAACAACATACGTAAAAGAGTAGCCATCGTGTCGTGCAATGACTAACTGGTTCAATAAAAATAAAGTGTTCGCCGGTGCCAATATTGTACCGATGGTGGGCGTGACACTTTTTGTACTCTTCTACCTGATCCTTCTTCTGTCTTTTAACTACGTCAGTTTTCTTAATGAAATGGAGGATGTAGTTAACCAGGGAGACCTGGATAGCCATAAGATGCGCCTCAACAGTGAGATGATGGAAATCTCACGGTCGCGCACACGTCTCACCAATCAGATCATCGATGTTGAAGACCCGTTCATACAGGACGAGTTGAATATCGAACTGGAAATTCTGGCCAACCGTTTTTCCAAGCTGCGTAGTGAGCTTCTTCAGCTGGAACTCTCACCTGACGAAAAACAGATTCTCCTGGTTGAACACCCGGTTATCGTGGGAAGTATCCTGCCTGCACAGCGTGAGGCTGTTGAGCTTGCCATGACCGGTGACCCTGATGATCTTAAGAAAGCCAGGAAGCAGCTTTATGAAATCGTGCTGCCTGGCCAGGGCAGGATGATAAATTCCTTTGGCAGAATGATTACACTGGAACAAAAACGTATAGAGGAGCTTTCTCAAAGGGCATTAGAGATGGGGGCCGAGTCACGCAAGCGTGTATATTTCCTGATCGGGCTTGTGGTTAGCGTTTCTGTCGTGATGTCAGGCCTGGCCCTTTGGCATATCAGTAAAATCCAGCGAGCGCTGGTCGATTCACACCAGAACCTGGAAAAAACTGTGCATGAACGAACAGAAGAGCTCAGTAATGCCAGGGATGATCTGCAGCATAAGATGAATCTTGTTGACCGCTATGTGATTACCTCGACATCCGATCCTGATGGCGTTATTACCTATGCCTCTGACGCCTTCTGCCAGATTTCTAAATATGACGCATCAGAACTGGTAGGGCAGCCGCACAGCATCCTCAGGCACCCTGATATGCCTTCTTCCGTTTACGAGGAAATGTGGGGGCAGCTTAAGGCAGGAAAAGCCTGGAAGGGAGAAATTAAGAACCGGGCAAAAGATGGCAGTGCCTACTGGGTAGACGTAAATATCGACCCTAATTTTGATGCCGGTGGCAATATCACGGGTTACGTGGCGGTAAGACAGGATATTACCGATAAGAAGCGTATTCAGGAGCTGTCTATTACCGATACTCTGACACAGCTGCACAATCGCCTCAAGCTGGATGAGACGCTGGACAGAGAGATTGAAAGGGCCTCGCGTTACCAGCATCCACTGTCAATCATCCTGTTTGATATCGATCACTTCAAGAAGGTGAATGATACCCATGGCCACCAGGTTGGGGATTATGTACTGGTGCAGATTGCTAAAATAATTAAAAGCATCGTACGTACTACCGATGTGGCAGGCCGCTGGGGTGGGGAAGAGTTCCTGGTTGTCTGTACGGAAACATCTCTGCAAGGTGCCATCGAGCTTGCAGGGCGGTTGCGCACTGCTATTGAGGAATATCCATTTGAAGTTGTCGGCCGTGTGACCAGTAGTTTTGGTGTTGCAGCGTTTAAGCCTGGTATGAAGGAATCTACATTGCTTGCCCAGGCTGATGAGGCACTTTACCGAGCCAAGGGCGAAGGCCGTAATCGCGTCGCTATTGCATGATGCTCTGAGAAGAAATTCCAGCCATCTGGGTCGGGAGTTCAGGCGGAAATCTAGGTACCTGAGAAACAGGGGATAGTCTTGGTGGCCATCCAGGAGTTTACTGCCGAGCGGGCAGTGCATATCACCTTATGCAAGTGGGCAACTAGTGCTTAACGCCTGATTTGGTAAAGCGATTGTCGCCAGTCTGGATTTGGCGGCGCCGGTTCAAGTTGCAGTCGATCGCCGACCTCGTTTTCATACCAGCCGGCGTGATACTCGTGAGGCTCTACCTCATACCCCCACCACTGGCCGTTGGCATCCTGAGCGATCCACTGAACCCAGCCAGGTAAGGTTTTCAGGTCTAACCAGTCTGGTGCTGATGGCATCCTGGGCTCGGTTTAGTGACGATTGAACAGCTTTGAGAAGAAGCCTGTGCGGGTATCGATGGCAGGCTGGCGCAGTTTTTCTATCAGGGTCGTGATTTCAATGCTAATGGCCTGCTGGTTGGTCTCATCACGTAGCTGGTCCTGAATACTGGCAGTGTTCTGCCCCTTGAGAAAGGCCGCATAGGGTAACTCTTCTTGCTGTTCTTCAGGAGGGATGGGGGCGATGACCAGAAATTCGGTCTGTGGCGTTCCAGGATTTACTTCAACGACCAGGAAGGTTGCGAACACGACAATATCCAGTGCGTCCCCAGCCCTGAATCGATACAGAAAACCACCCTGATCCTCGAAGAGTTCTTCTGATGTCACCGCTCCGGGGTGGCTCCATTTCGGGTCAGCATCCCCCAGTTCGGGCCTGCCTACATAGTCTGCAATCCGGTACCCCTGCAGCCATGAAGAGTCATGGCCCAGTAAGTTGGTGATGGGCTGCATCTGGTAGATGGCTTTTTGCAGATGGGAGTACTGGATACGACCGGTGTTAATCATGCTGATATCTGGTGTAGCGAACGAGCGGGGCATTATACCCGATACACCTGCAGGTACAGTAAATCCACTGCTTATAGCACCAGTTTATGAGCCATGTAGAACAGCAGAAACAGGGCGAGCAGGATGATCAGGCAAGGTAAGTATGTTCATTGGCTGAGTGGTCGGTAAATCGTTTGATCATAACGTTATCCGGGAGGAGGTAGTCGTTCCATCAGGTAGCAAAGGCAGTCCTGCCGGATGACCTGCTCGTCCAGTGTCAGCATGGAGGGCATAACGGCACGCCGGGTGATGAGCTTGTCATCCTTGATATCAAAAAAGTCACGGGTCACGATGTCGCCCTCTTCACCGCGGGCGACCGGACAGCTACCCAGGCGATGCACCACACCCCACTCGGTACCTGCGGGCACCTCGCGGAAGTTCATATGATCCAGGTCCGGGTTGAACTGGATGTCGACGTTGTCATGGCTGAAACTAAAGGCAGCTTCCTCGGGTAGCGTTACCTGGGCCACTGTATGGAACAGATCGATGTCGCCGGCTGCCACCGGATGATCAGGTATTTCTGAAAGATGCAGGCAGGCATCCAGGTAACTGGTGGCGTGTTCCACACCGTTGGGCTGATGCGGTTTGCCGCATTCCAGGGTGGTTGCCGGGCAAAGTTCAGCAAAGGCCATGGACTGCACCCCGTTGGGGCGAATGAAGTAGACCACGGTACGGCCAAACAGGGCGGCCAGTTGCAGGTACTGGTGATCCAGCCTGTTGACGCAGGCATAGTGCGGATTCAGGCCGGTGTTGTTGTGCACGTCGACACTGGCAAAGACATTTCTTGTCCGCATGGCCTCGACAACCTGGCGCATCATGGCGGCTTCATCGGTTCCCTGCCAGAGTTCACCGCCAGGCCAGACACGGTTGTAATCAGGCTGTCCTTCCAGTCGCCTCATGCCGTGCCTTGCGGCCTCGACATTACCTACGAACAGGGACAGGCTGCGTGGAAGTTCTTGCTCGGCATGCATGCGGAGCAGGTTCTGCACAGCAAGTAGCCCGGTGTCTTCATTACCGTGCAGGAGGATAGAGACAAACAATGGCTCCTTGCGGCGCCCCTCAAGATGAATCAGGCAGGGACCAGGCAGAAATTCCCAGAGCTGGCTAGCCGGGGCGCTTAGCAGCCTTTCTGGCAGGGTATCTAATATGTGGAGCATGCCACTCATGTTACAGGTCCCATTCGTGTACGGGGTGATCGTCAATCTGGTTCTTCAGCATGCTGGCCGTGAGTTCATCCATGTGGCGGCCATGAACCGTGCAGAAGCGTCTTTGCCATTCGCTGCCGTTCTGGCTGCAAGCGACACGTGCCCTGATAATTTCAAGATAATCCCTGCGCTCGCCGCTATCAATATCCAGCAATTCCAGCCCGTGTTCTGCCATGGGTAGTATGTGCTCCAGCAGCAGCTTTTGCATTGAGATATGTCCGGGCCCTGGCCAGGTTACCGTAGCGCCGAGGCCGAGCTTCGCAGATTTGTAGAAGTTATCCCTGGCCTCGGCAAAGGGAATTTTTTCCATGTACCGGCCTTCGACCAGGGCCTCGGTTAGTCCATAGTAGAGCGCGGCATTGGCTATGGAGTCCGCAATGCTGGGCCCGGCAGGTATGACACGGTGTTCGATACGAATATGGGGGGTACCGTCTGAATCAAAGCCTATGAGCGGACGGTTCCAGCGCCAGATAGTACCGTTGTGCAGGCGTAGATGGGGTACCGGGGCATCGCTTTCATCAAACTGGATCGGCAACAGAGAAGGAAAGTGTTCCAGGTTTTCACGAAAACATTCCAGGATGCTGTTTCGGGCATAACCACTTCCAAAGCTGACCCGGTGCAGCGGGCCCTGAGAGACACCTTCATAACCACCCACTTCCACAGACTGCTCGAACAGTGGGATGCGGGTTTCATCCCAGAGTTCATGATCAAAAAGATAAGGGGAGTTTGCTGCTGCTGCGACCACGGGGGCAGAGGCAATCATTGATGCATTGTAATAATGATGCGCGCTGGCCACGGGTACCTGGATATGAATCTGAAAGGAGGTGGTTGCCGCCTCAAGCATGACATTGTCATGGGTTTCACTCAGGGGTTCATGGCCGGTGATATCAAGATTAAGCGGTTTGCCTCCACGTGATGCAAGCACCTGTTCATTGAGTGCCCGGTAACGCCGCATGTCGGACATGTTGGCAAGCGTAAGATCCGATGACTTCAGGGTCGGCAGGATGCCAGTGAGCAGCATTTGGCTATCAAGAGAATGCGCAACCTCCCGGGCCGTCTGCGTTGTAGAAAGCAGTTCTTTGTGAATATTGCCAAGGAGCTTGCCGCTAAGCTCATGGGGATGCGTGTTGAGTTCGATATTAAAACGGGCCAGTTCGGGAGAGGCGAGTTCGTTATCAAAGGCCTCGAGGAAGGGCTGATTAACAGGCATGGGATGAAAGTCGGCATCAAGTAACCAGGCCTCGAGTTCGAAACCGGCGACCGGGTCATGATGCGAAAAGGCATCATCTTCAAGCCACTCCTGCAGTAGCGCTGTCTCCTGCTCGAGGCGATGCTGGAACTCAGCGAAGTCCTCTTTGCTAAATCTTGTTTTTGTTATTTCCTGGCCCAAGGCACTCCCCTTAGCTTGCACCTGATCTGATGCTATAGCAGGATCAGGTTTTATATGTTGACTTTAGACAAGTCGGGACAGTTTATGTATCGGATCCTTTACCTGTTTATTTTGCTAGGGGTGATACCGGCATGCAGCAATATCCCGCAATACAAGGGCTTTATTGTTGATGGCGTGTCTTTCGTGAATCAGACCAATATGTCATTACATGATGTGACTGTCTCAGTGAAGGAGACTGGGGGAGTGGTTTCCTGCGGATTCATACCCGTGGCAGGGGACTGCGCGGTAGGGTTTCCCGTCAGGCAATATCATGGCCAGCCTGTCAATGTGAGCTGGAAGCAGGGTGGGCAATACTGGGAAACCGGGGAGTTTATCGTCTTGCCCGATAAGCTTGAAAATCCATCCAGGCCTGCGAACGTGAGGGTTCTGCTAAATCCTCAGGGAGATTTCTCTGTCCACGTGCATCAGTGAATTCGGCTATTCACCACTGAGGACTATATCCAGTTCCTGTAACCGCTGTGGCGTGCCGATATCCAGCCATGTGCCTTCATACTTTTCTCCGGAAACAAGACCTTCATCAGCAGCCTTGCGCAGTATCGGTGCCAGGGCTAAGGGCTGGTTCGTGTTCAGCCCTTTAAAAAACTCGGGGCGATAATAGGCAATACCGCTGAAGGTACATCGTTCTTTCCCTTCGTTATGCACCTGTCCATGATCGAGAGCAAAGTCACCTGCCGGATTGTGTTCGGGGTTGTTCACCAGAATCAGATGCGCATTCATATCGCCAGGGTCTAAATCAGCTTCTGGTTCATAGTCACACCAGATATCCCCGTTGATGACGAGAAATGGTTCTGGTCCCAGCAGGTGCAGGGCATGCGCAATACCGCCTGCTGTTTCCAGTGGCTCCGGCCGTTCATGGCTGTAATGGATATCGAGGCCATAAGCTGAACCATCGCCCAGGGTGTCAGGTATCTGATCCCCAAGCCAGCCGGTGTTAATAACAATGTCCTGAAAGCCGTGTCTGGCCAGTCGTTCGAGATGATATTCAATCAGCCTTTTGCCGCCGACCATTAACAACGGCTTTGGGGTGGTTTCAGTCAGGGGGCGCATACGCTCGCCCTTGCCGGCAGCCAGGATCATGGCCTTCATGTGCTGAATTTATCCATGTCATGTATCTCGTCGAGCAGGCCTTTAAGTTCCTGCAGGACCTCGTGGCGGCCACAGACTTCATAGACATAACCCAGGGTACGAGGGATGTCATTCATATAGCCTGATTTACCATCGCGATAATTGAGGCGCGCGAAGATACCTGTCGCCTTGAGATGTCGCTGTACGCCCATCAGGTCAAACCAGGATAAAAACTGTTCATCGGGTATCGCATCAATGATGGATTTCTCAACAGCCATGTCACGATATTGCAGGGCCCAGGCCTCGACGCGTTCTCGCGGCCAGTCGATATAACAGTCGCGAAGCAGGGACACGAGATCATAGGTCACAGGGCCGATAACGGCATCCTGAAAATCGATCACCCCCGGATTGTTCTCATCGATAAGCATCAGGTTGCGGGAGTGGTAATCACGGTGCACGAAGACGCGGGGCTGCGCCAGTGCCGACTGGATTAAGGTCTCATAGATGGTTTCCAGGCGTGCAGTGAGTAGCCGGTCCAGTGGCAGTCCCAGGTGTCTGCCCAGGTACCATTCGCGAAACAGTTCCATTTCACGATGCAGGAGTTCGCGGTTGTAGTAGGGCAGTTTATTGATGTTGGCCGTCTGTATCTTCAGCAGTGCCTGCAGGGCATCGCCGTACAGGCTGTCTACTGTTTCATGACTCAGGGCTGACAGATAACTGGTCGATCCCAGGTCACTGAGTAACAGGAAGCCCTGCTCGAGGTCGGCATCGAATAGATGAGGCACATGTACGCCATTCATCTCCAGTCGGCGCGCTATATCGATAAACGGGTGAACATCTTCCTTGTCCGGCGGGGCATCCATGACGATATGGGTCTTGCCCTGGTGGGTAACGCGAAAATAGCGCCTGAAGCTGGCATCTTCCGAGGCCGGCTCCATTTCAAAGTCTTCATTCAGCAGGGTGTGTAACCAGTCTTCTATGGCCCTGATTCGATCCACGTTCATGCGCCTGTGATAAAAGTCTCACAGTATAGGGATGGACAGAATCTCAGGCCAGCCATGGATTGTCTGGATGATGAAAACCGTCTAGGCTGTTTCCTGAATCATAAGAGCAGGTTTAAACCTGACGATCACAACCTTAGGAGTGAGATCATGAGTGAAGAGAATCCTTACCAGGCGCCACAATCCAATGTGGAACCTGAAATGTCTGCCGAAACCCTGACCCTGGGCAATCCACAGTCAGTTCCAGTTGGCCGTGGCATGGGCTGGATTGGCGATGGTTTTTCCCTGTTTAAAATGGCACCCGGTATATGGATTGCCAATGTCGTTATCTTCTTTGTCATCATCATGGTGTTGAGCCTGATCCCCATCGTTTCCCTGATTATGAACCTCATCATGCCAGTGTTTATGGCGGGCTTTATGCTGGCCTGTCGTGACCTGGAGCAGGGTGAAGATATGACAATAGGGCATTTGTTTGCAGGCTTTAAACAACGAACCGGCGCCCTTATTGGGGTAGGTGCGCTGTATTTTGGATTGCTGATTGTTGTCATGGTCGTCATGTTTGGCATCATGTTTTCTATGGGGGGGGCAGAGGCATTCATGGCCGAAGATCCCATGGCGGCTCAGCAGGCCATGATGGGGCCTGGTTTCATGATTGGAATGCTGGTTGGCCTGGCGCTTATGATTCCCGTAGTCATGGCTTACTGGTTTGCGCCAGCCCTGGTTGCACTGCATGAAGATGTCGGCGTGGTAGAAGCCATGAAGCTAAGCTTCATGGGTTGTATCAAGAACATCATTCCTTTCCTGGTCTACGGTATCGTAATGATGGTTCTGGCCATTGTTGCAACTATTCCCGTCATGCTGGGCTGGCTGGTGCTTGGCCCGACCATGCTGGGCTCGATGTATGCAGCTTATCGTGAAATTTTTACCGAGTAATTAGAAGTTATATCTGTAAAAAAAGCCCGCTTTAAGCGGGCTTTTTTTAGTGCATTTTTGCTGTTTCATTGTCCTGTGTTTTTAATTGTCTAGCCTGTGACTAGAGGAAGCCTGCAAACAGGGTTGCAATGCCCAGGAAGCTAAAAAAACCCACTACATCGGTTACCGTGGTAAGTACGATAGAGGAAGACTGGGCAGGATCCTGCTTGATGGCTGTCAGGATCAGGGGAATAGCCGCACCAGAGATGCCTGCCAGTACCATCGACAGAACCATAGAAACTCCGATGACGCCAGCTAGTCCCAGGGAACCACTCCAGATCCAGACGCCAAGCGCCGTTGTAAGCGCGATAGCGATGCCATTCCAGAAGCCAGTCGACATTTCCTTGAAAATGACCTTGGGCCAGTGACGGATTCGTATTTCACGCAGGGCCAGGCCGCGCATAGTGACAGCCAGGGCCTGGGCTCCGGTGTTACCCGACTGACCGGCGACGACGGGCAGTAAAACGGCGAGTGCGGTATAGCTGGCGATGGTGCTTTCGAAGAGACCGACTACGGATGCAGCGAGAAAGGCAGTGACCAGGTTAATCTCTAGCCAGGGCAGGCGCTTGCGTACAGCAAAAGAAACCTTTGAAAGTGCACGCTCATCCTTACTCACACCGACCATGGTCTGCATGGCGACGGTGGCCTCGTCCTCGGCGGCAGCCATCAGGTTTCTGTGGCGCACGACACCAATCAGGCGTTCTTCAGCGTCGACAACGGGCAGGTCTGTTAAGCGGAACTGTTCGAGCAACTCAACGACATCTTCCCGTGGTGCGATAGCGTTGACCACGGCACGGACGGGGCGCTGTATTTCTTCCAGCGGGGTATTGCCTGTAGCCAGGGCAACATCCTGGATATCGACCTGGCCCAGCAGGTGGTTGTTGCTGTCAACAACGAACAGCATGCGCACACCACGACGACGCAGCGTACGAATGCGATCCAGGGTTTCTTTTACCGTGGTGTCCGGCCGGAGTAACAGAACACGCGGGTCCATCAGGGCACCTGCGCTGTCTGCCGGGTAGGAAAGTATTTCTCGCAACTCTATGGATACCGTCTCGGGGAAAAGGTCCAGGTAGCTTTCACGAGTTTCGCCATCCGCGATGGATAACAGGGCGGCGGCACGTGATGGCTCCAGGTTCCTGAGGATATCCATGGCCTGCGCATTATCCAGTGTCATGAGCGCACGCATGCCTACATCCGGCGACAGGTGTTCCCAGACCGGCGTGGTAATGGAGATGGGGTACGCTGCCAGTACCTCGGCTACTTCTTCTGCCGGGAGTTTCTCCAGTAACTGCACCGCGTCCTCAGGGTAGTTTTCCAGCAGGTCATGCTGAAGGAGATGTACCGCTTTCTGGACACCGGATTTCATCTTAGTGCTCCTTCCTGTCCCGTGATGATGCATCCGTGCTTCGGGTAAAGAGTGCGCCAACGCTTAGCCAGAAAATATCGGCCAGCGCACTGCGGGTTGTCGCGGTTTCGTTATGTTCAGCTACCTCGCTGATGATCTGTTTCTCCTGACCGGAGATGCTTGACCGCCATAAGACGCCCTGAAATATCCCGTTCCTGTCTACCACTGGCAGGTTGTCGTTCGTTAACCACGCTGGGTGCCTGGTTGCCGACAGCAGGGCCGCGCGCGCATTCAGCACGACGGATGCAGGTTTTTGCAGGCGCTGAATCGTGTTGCTTTCCTTTGCAGTCAGCAGTTCGCTCATCTCGACAATGCCCTGTAGCTTGTTATCTTCGTTTAGCACGTAGATGGTATGCCCGGTCTTTTGTGCCCTGGAATGTTTGAAGAGGCGCAGGGCATCACTCACCCGGTAGTCAGGACTGAAGGTCACGACATCAGAATCTGCATAGGCGCCAATCACTGATTCTGAAAGGCGCATGCGCATGCGCAGGTTGGCGGCACTGGTTCGAGACATGGCCGAGAGGATTTCATTCTGCTTTGCCTTGCTGAGCAGGCGCAACGCCGCAACCGCGTTAGAGGCGTTCATACGGCTCAGCAGGTCGTGACTCTTTTCGATGTCCATGTAGGCGATGCAGTCGCTAACAGTCATTGGCTGCATGTAATTCAGGATATTGGCCGCCAGGTTGGCAGGCATGACCTCCAGCGTTTCACGAATGTCGTGATTGTCCAGCCGCGACAGGGTGTGGGCTGCTGCAGCAGGATGGAGCGAAAGATAACCCTTGGTCAGCGTATCTAACACGATGATTTACTCTTCGTCGATAATGAGGGAAACGTGTTCCAGGAAATAACGCGCAGGAACTCTGGCATCACCGGTCATGGTATCCAGAACGACATCAACAGGGGTGAGTTCCAGGATATCGCCTTCGTATTCCCCCAGGCGAACCTTCTGCCCAACCCTGTAGTGCCTGCGCACATAATGTGAGGCCATGACATTGCGTACCGCATCTGCGGAGCCGAGGCCAAAGGCCAGAGCGCCGCTGCCAAACAGTGCGGCTGCCGCCAGGGTGATGATATTGGCAAATACAGAGACATCGAGCCCAAGCTGGGAGAGGCTGAGCAACAATGCAAAGGCAACGATTAGCCCGGAAACAAGATAACCCAGCGAGATACCCTGCTGGAAATCCCGTGAATCGGAAACGGCGATGATGATATTGCGAATGCCATTACCAATCAGGTAACCCATGAACAGGATAAAGCCGCTGATCAGTACCTTCGGCAGGTAGCCGAGTAAATCAAGAACCCAGCTGGCAAAAGTCACGAGCCCAATTTGTTCCGCAGCAGCACTCACTGCGTAGACCAGGATAATCCAGTAAGAGACATTGCCTACCAGGGTAGAGAAAGACCAGCGTGTTCGACTGACTTCCTGGCCCATCCAGCGATGAACCGTGTTCAATATGGCATCCAGTCCCTTGCCAAACCGATGGACAAGCCAGCGGATAATAAAGGCGCTTAGCCAGCCAATGACGAGTATTGCTATAGCCCAGAGCAGGTTGGGTAGAAAGGCCTTGAGTGCGATTGTCAGCTCATTTAGATTCTGGTCCATCCAGAGGGCTGGATTGTCGATCAGACCAGCACCAAGTTCCTTCAAAGGGGTTGACGGTGGTGGGGTTGTACTGGAAGAAGCTGAGGCTGCCATTGCTTATATCCCGGGTAAGCAGGTTATTGTCTGGTTATCATATACCTTTTTACATGGAGTGAGGCGACAGCAGAACGGGTACAGGAACCCCGGGGTTGGAAAACCGTGTTGCAGAAAAATAAACAGGGCAACGTGGAGATGCTGCCCTGCTTACATGTAAAAGTTAACGCGACTACCCTTTTTTTCCGGCAGACTTTTTCTTTGTGGCTGCCTTCTTTTTCACGGTCTTTTTCTTTGCAGTCTTTGTTTTGGTTTTCTTTTCACTGGTTTTTTTTTCGTGTGCAGGGACTGGCGCTGCGGTTTTCTTTTTTGCCACTTTCTTTTTGGTAACGACTTTCTTTTTCGCGACGCTCTTTTTCCTGGTTGCGGTTTTTTTGCTGGCCGAGTGTGCCTTGATGGCCGAATTTTTTTCATCGAGCCAGGCCTGCAGAATCATCATAATATTGCTGAGTTCCTTTTCGGCACCTGCGACCGTGGCTTCGAAGAGTTTGCGACTCTTGTCGATCAGGCCTGCTTCCCTGGCGAGTTGTGTATCGACCTGTCTTTCAGCGGCTGCCCAGTCTTCTGCCTCGTTGCCACCGTTGAAGCCGCGCTTCTCCGCCAGGTAATAGGCCGCCTCATGTATCATCGCTTCGCGTTCTTCAACGCTGACATGATGACCCATAATTCTGGCTTTTGCGGCCTTCGTCAGGCCCTTGATTTCAATCTCACCCTTGCTGACGTCACTCAGAAACTGACGCAGATGCGGGATATAGGTTTCGTCGAACTTTTCCAGCACGAATTCACTGTATTCCCTGACGTCATGCCCTGCGGCAATCATCTGTTCCAGGGAGCCTTTTAGATGCGTTTTGACATTTTCATAGGTCCTGGCGTTAAAGCTATTTTGATCCGGCATGTGAGTAACCTCGATTAAGATATCGTTTGTAATAATGTTGTTTGAGCCTGGCGTGCATGGCTGGAATGAATGCCGGCCTGCCTCAGGAATGGCTGAAGTAGCTTGTGGGTCCAGGACTGATGTGGTCTGGAGTCAGGCTTTACAGTACTGCAAATTTGTTACGAATTGATGTTGGTCATTTTACAGCAAATAGCCAGGTATAAGAGGGAAGTTTATATAAATATTCTTTGTTTATTGCACAGAAAGAAAAAGCCCCTCGGTTGAGGGGCTTTGGTTTAGCTGGCGTGTTTCCATTCGTTGCCGGCGTCGATATCGTGGCTTTCCTCGTCCGGTACCGAGTCATGTACCGGTAACTTCATGGTCACCAGTTCCTCGGCACTCGATGGATGGATCGCGATGGTACGATCAAAGTCCGCCTTGCGTGCGCCCATCTTCAATGCAACGGCAAATCCCTGGAGCATCTCGTCCGCACCTTCACCAATCACGTGGATACCGACGACCTTTTCATCACTGCCTGCACAGATCAGTTTCATAGCCGTGGTAGAACCATGTTCGCTAAGAGCGTAGCGCATGGGCGTGAAGTCACTCATGTAGACGGTTATATCATTACCGTATTCCATGCGCGCCTCTGCTTCGGTCATGCCCACGGTGCCAATCGGTGGGTGGGAGAACACCACGGTGGGGATGTTCTCGTAATCGACCTTGCTGTCTGTCTTGTCATTGAACAGACGTTCAGACAGGCGTCGACCAGCAGCAATAGCAACCGGTGTCAGTGCGGCCTTGCCGGTGATGTCGCCAATTGCATAGATACCAGGCACGTTAGTGTTTTCGTACTCGTCTACCGGGACCATCCCATTTGGGTGCACCTTAACGCCTGCGCCCTCAAGGTTCAGGTTACGCGTGTTGGCACGACGGCCTACGGCCCAGATCACGGTGTCGAACCCGTCGATGATCTGGCCATCCTTGTCATGGACTCGAATACCGGAGCCAGACTCGGATAACGCGGCTACCTCGAAACTGGTACGCACATCGATACCCTGGTTACGCATCTCGTTTTCGAGCACATTGCTGATCATGGGGTCGAAACGTTCCATGATACGGTCTTCGAGGGCGACGATAGTGACATCTGAACCCAGTGCGCTTAATACACCACTTAGCTCTACACCGATGTAACCGCCACCAATTACAGCTACTTTTGCAGGTTGTGTCTCAAGGGCAAAGAAACCATCAGAGGTAATGCCCAGCTCAGCACCTGGTACGGGCGGAACGATAGGTTGCCCACCCGTTGCCACTACGATGTGATCTGCCGAGTACTGGATGCCATCGACTTCAACAGTGCTCTTGTCCACGAAGCGGGCATAGCCCTGGATACGGGTAATACCGCTTTCATCAACGTAGCCATCCCAGTAATTGTTGATATTACTGATGTACTGTTCTCTTGCCTTGACCAGTCTTGGCCACTCTGTCTTCCCGCGTTTTGAGGGAATGCCAAATGCATTGGCATCGTCCACAGCATGAGCCAGGTTGGCGGCATACCACATGACTTTCTTGGGCACGCAGCCATTGTTCACGCAGGTGCCACCCATGCGGTAACCTTCTATGACGGCCACTTTTCTGCCAAACAGGGCAGCCTTCTCGGCGACGGCCAGGCCGCCACTGCCCCCTCCGATTGCGATGATGTCGAAATGCTGCTTGCTCATGATTAATCCTTTCTTAAAAGGCGGGCCCCACTGCAGGGGCCCGCAGTACGCGCTTGATGACTTATCTTCAGGCTGCGTTCAGGTTTTCTTCTTCGAGATATTTCTCGAGAGAATCTGAACCGCCTACCAGGTCGCCATTGATGAATACCTGGGGTACCGAAGAGGTAGCAGATACGGCACGCAGGGTGGCTTCACTGTAGTCACGGTTCAGTACCAGTTCTTCAAACTCGATACCTGCATCATGCAGCATGCCCTTGGCACGTACACAGTACTCACAACCTTCGCGGGTGAAGACGGTGACATCTAATGGCGCAGAAGCGTTAGGTGCAACATAGGCCAGCATGGTATCTGCATCAGATACTTCAAACGGGTCGCCTTCTACTTCGGGCTCAATAAACATCTTTTCGATCACGCCGTCTTTAACCAGCATGGAGTAGCGCCATGAGCGATCACCGAAACCAAGGTCATTCTTGGGGACCAGCATGCCCATGCCACGGCTGAAATCACCGTTACCATCAGGCAGGAAGGTCAGGTTATGTGCCTTCTGCTCATCCTGCCATTCGTTCATAACGAAGGTGTCGTTGACTGACACACAGACGACTTCGTCAACACCGTTCTTCTTCATCACTGGCGCCAGCTGGTTGTAGCGGGGCACATGGGTAGATGAACAGGTTGGTGTGAATGCGCCGGGCAGGGCGAATACGACAACGGTCTTGCCCTTGAAAATGTCATCAGTGCTGACATCAACCCACTCATGGTTACGGCGTGTGTGGAACTTTACCTGTGGAATTTTCTGGCCTTCACGACTCTCAAACATAATCATTCTCCGGTTCATTTAATGGGCCTGTTGCCCGTTGAAATCTGAATACGGGAGTGATTATGTGGGTATTTCTGTGATAAATAAAATCGTTTGTTTAGATGATAATGATAGATATTGCAAATCAATAGACAGGTGTGAGAGACAGATCCTTAAAACCACTTCTTGCGCATGAAGACAAACACCTGGATGGCTACCAGAACGACGAGAATGATGACGACCTCGGTAAAGCCCATCGGATCATCAGCCAGGGGGATGCCGCCGACATTGATACCCAGCAGCCCGGTCAGAAATCCCAGGGGCAGGAACAGGGCAGCAACGAGGGAGAGCACATACATACGTGAGTTCATCTGCTCCGCAAGGCGGTTGGCCAGGGCCTCGTTAGCCACACTGGCACGGTCTTTTGCTGCATCCAGGTCTTCGAGGTAGCGCATGACCTTGTCACTGGCCTCCCTCAGACGCAGGCGATCATCGGCACTTAGCCATTCGACCTTTTCGTTCTGCATTCGATACAGGGCTTCACGCTGGGGTGAGAGATAGCGTCGCAGCTTGAGGATTTCTCGACGCAGTTCCAGCAGGGGGTGCTGCAGTTCCTGGCCGCCGCCGGCAAGCACCTCTTCTTCCAGGGCATCGATACGATCATCGAGTTCCGTGATGACGAGGGCCATACGATCAATCAGGCGTTGCGCCAGCATGGCGATAAACGTGCCTATGTCATCCGGGCCTTCGCCTTGCTCGATAGCAGTGACGATATCGCTGACAGATAATAATTTGCGTTTCCGAGTCGTGATAATACGTTTGCTGGTACAGAACATGCGAATGGACACCATGTCCTCAGGGTCTGCACCAGGATTTGAATTAACGCCCCTGAGACAGATCAGAAGGCCGTCACGAATGACTTCGCAGCGGGGACGCGTCTCATCGGCAATCAGGGCATCGACGATGATGGATTCCAGGCCGCTTTTTTCTTTGAGCCATTGGTGCACATGCTCATGGGTATAGTCCAGATGCAGCCATGTCGGCCCCTGGTCGGAACTCATGGTTTCTATGGCCTGCCAGTCGAGGCTATTGCCTCCGCCTTTGCCATCAAGCTGGTAGGCATAAATGAGCCCGTTGCTGGTCTCCATGGATGAAGCCCCTTTTTTAGTATTAGTTCTGAATTCGAATATAGCCTGAAACGCGCTTGGACACAGTATTAAGATTCAGATGCGTCGCGAGATATACCCATTAAATAGAACAGTTGATTCCATTCGTCGCTTTGCTATAGTCGCGCCGCAGATTAATCAGGTGACCCTATGAATACCGATTCCTTACAGGCGACCTTCTATCGTGTTCGCAGCAACAAGGCCTTTGAGCTATTTGTTGTATTCGTCATCATCTTTTCGGCCCTGGTCATCGGTGCCAAGACCTATGACATGCCACCGACCTTTATCCAGGTGGCGCACTGGCTGGACTGGGGCATTACTTTCTTCTTCCTTACCGAGATTACGATTCGTTTCCTGGGCGAAGAGCGTAAGCGTGACTTCTTCAAGAGTGGCTGGAATATCTTCGACACCGTCATCGTCACGGTCAGCCTGATTCCCATCCAGGACAGTGAAATGGCAGTCATCGGGCGTCTAATACGCATCTTCCGCGTGCTGCGTATGGTCTCGATCATTCCCGAGCTACGCATGCTCATGAACTCCCTGATCAAGGCCCTGCCGCAGCTGGGTTATGTCCTGCTGCTGATGTTTATCATTTTCTATATCTATGCCGCGGTTGGTTCGACGTTCTTTGCAGCCATCAATCCGGTGCTCTGGGGCGACATCACGATTTCCATGCTGACCCTGTTCCGCGTTATGACCTTCGAGGACTGGACCGATGTCATGTATGAAACCATGGCAGTATATGGCTGGAGCTGGGCCTACTACCTGAGTTTTATTTTCTTCACTGCCTTTGCCTTCCTGAACATGGTGATCGGCATCGTGGTGAACGTGATGAACGAGGAGCATGAGCGTATCCGGGAGCTGGAAAAGACCGGTGATGAGGTGACACTGGAGTCCCTGAATCAACAGCTCGTGGAAATGCGTCAGCTCCTGGAGCAGAAGAGTCGTTAACAGGCAGGGCTTAAACGCGTCAAACATTGACCGGCGTCAACTAGGTTATATATGACAATCCTGTGACACCTTAACCTTGCATCTATAATGGTTAGGTAGGACTGAAATCAGGAGGGAGTCATGAACAGTACTTTGCCGCCAGGCTATGTGCCCTCTGAAAATGAGGAGTACATGAATCCCAACCAGCTCGCCTGGTTCCGCAGCAAGTTGCTCGAATGGAAAGAAGAGTTGCAGAAGGACTCTGATTCAACGATCGAATCGCTCAGGGGTGCGGAATGGAAAGAGCCTGACCCCAATGATCGTGCTACCCATGAGGAAGAAGGCTTCATTGAACTCAACGAGGCCGAGCGTGAAATGAAGGTCCTGCATAAGATCGATGAGGCCCTGGATCGAATTGATTCAGGTGAATATGGCTACTGTGTAGAAAGCGGTGAGCCGATTGGTCTCAGGCGACTCATGGCACGTCCTATTGCTAACCTGACCATTGAGGCCCAGGAATGGCATGAGGCTCACGGCGAGAAGGAGCTATAGGCGACTACCAGCCGCCGCCTCCACCACCACCGCCTCCACCACCGGAGGAACCTCCACCGCCACTGCCGGATGAAGATCCGGGTGCTCGTGATGAACTGGCGATAGCCCCGCTCAGGGCAGAGCCGAGACCGGTGGCAAAGGCCCCGGGTGTACGGTGGTTCCAGTTGCTGCCGCTATACCAGCGTGGTCGATAACGTTCTTCCTGCTGGTTGATCTTTGCCAGCGCATCTGCGAACCGATTAGACCAGGCCTGTTCTACATCCAGGGCCAGAGCGTAGGGCAGGAATTTCTCGTATAGACCAATATCTTTTAGCTGATTTACTGTAGCCAGTTCGTCGCCCTCGGCCACATCCAGGTACTGGCGAAAGCCCTCGACCTTGTCCAGTAGTTTTCGGCCAGTCAGCGTGGGCGCCTTCATCAACTGGTAAAAGGCGATATTGATCCCAATCGTGAGCAGGAGGACGATCAGGAAGCTGATGCTGGTGCCATGGATTAGCATACCGACACCAAAGAACCAGAAGCCGACAAAGGGCAGGGCGAACAGGGTCGTGCCAATGGCCGAGCCATAGCCGCCACCAGAACGGGCGCCCTTCCAGGCTGAGATAGTAGCGGCGACCAGGGCATAGGTACCCAGAGACCAGCCGGTTAGCCAGATGCTCATGAAACCGGCAATGGCCAGGGCTTCCTCGTTCTCAAAGGCAAACACGGCGCCGGCCAGCAGGGCGATCGAGATAAGTACGCCGGGTATCAGGTAAATACTGTTTGTCTGGAAGTATTTCGACTCGTAGTTGCCTTTTAATGAGTGTTTGTGGGCCTTGACGGCCTTGCCGATACGACTGTGATTGGATTGCTTCAGGGTAATGCTGTCACCACCGCTAAACAGCTTGCTGACCAGGGCTGCCTCGCCGGGTGCCATCTCCACGACCTGGCCGGTTTTGGTCAGTTTCCATTCCTTGTCACTGGTTTCATCGATCTCCAGGTAGCCCTTGATCGCCAGGTTGACCAATGCGGTGGCAAAGGCCTTGTGGTCATAGCCCATGCGGCGGATGAAACGCATGGAAGAGGGGGAGTAGCCTTTGGGTGGATTGTACAGGGGAATAATTACGCCGGAGTCAGGGTCGCGACCGACGCGGTGCCATATCAACAGGTAGTAGAGCATCAGGATGGCCAGGCCTGCCAGGCTGATAACCAGGGGACGGTTGTCTTCTACCAGGAACCGGATCTTGTCCTCGGTTGTGGGCTCTTCTACATGGCCCTTGGGCCAGGTAACGACTATCGTCAGGCCTTCTTCTGCTTTGAGTGTTTCGGTGGTTTCGAAACGTGCCTTCCACTTGTCGTCGATTTCCGAATAGTAAGCCTGTCCCTTGCTTCCCTGCGGGCCGGTATAGGCCTCGGTCCACATCATGGAGGGCTGTACCGTCGGCGGAAGGACGATACTCGCTGTTGCGCGATCGATAGGGAAGGCCCAGTCATTGCCAGTGACATTCCAGTACAGTTCATCGTGATCTTCGAAGAACCCCAGGGCGCGATGCATCCTGTAGTTAATGTAGTAGGTGTAGGTTCCTTCTTCGAGGTAGCGGTTCTTGTGGCCAATGTATATCCGGATACCATTCGATAGCTTCTCGGTATGGTAGGGGGTTGGCTCACCTTCTCTTCCCGCGGTATTCAGTTCAAAGCCTGTGCTGACCTTGTAGCCAAAGCGATCGAGGTACTCGGTGGGGATGTCTCGGAAAATACCACGTTTGATCTGCTTCCCCTCGGCCCTGACGGTGATGCGTTCCTGAACATAAATGGAGCCGGATGGGAATACGCGAATGTCACTATGGAATTCCAGGATACGCTCATCGGCCCATACCTGTGAGAGTGAAGAGATTAATAACAACAGGCAGAGCAGGATGAGGCGTTTCATTTTTATTCTTCCTCGATCTGGAAATAGTGTCCATGACGAAACCCGAACAGGCGTGCGACCAGCAGGTCCGGGAAGCTGTCTACCTGTGTATTTAGCAGGCGTATGGCGCCATTGTAATAACGGCGTGCATGTTGAATATCTTTCTCAACTTCTGAGATGTCTTCTTGCAGCGAGAGGAAATTCTGGTCGGCCTTCAGCTCGGGATAGGCCTCTGCAACCGCGATCAGCTTATGGAGTTCCCTGCCCAGGCTGGATTCCAGACGCCCCTTGTCTTCCGGGTCCTTGATCAGCTCACTCTGAACACGTAGCTCGGTTACGGCAGACAGGGTGGCCTGCTCATAGGCGGCGTACTGTTTAACGGCATCGATCAGCTTGGGGATCAGGTCATAGCGTCTTTTAAGTTGCACATCAATGTCGCTCCATGCCGCAAGGCCCTGGTTCTTCAGAGTGACCAGCCGGTTGTAGATCACAATTGCGTAGATCAGCAGGCCAGCGGCGACGGCAAGCAGGACCCAGCTCATAATGTTTTCACAAAGGCCCTGGATTGTCTTTGCAGGTTGTACATCTCGCGCTTCTGCACAGGGAGGTCATCAACCTGGACAGGCGTGAAGCCGCGTTCCTGGAACCAGTGTGCCGTCTGTGTCGTCAGCACGAACAGTTCTCTCAGCTGCATACTGCGTGCATGTTGCTCAATATGTTCTAGTAGCCTGCTGGCCTGTCCCTGGTTCCGGTAATCAGGGTGTATCACCAGGCAGGCAAGCTCACCCCAGCCGTCATCACTGAAGGGGTACAGGGCGACACAGCCGATGATCAATCCATCACGCTCGAGCACACGGAAATGATCAATCTCTAGTTCCAGTTGTTCGCGCGAGCGTCGTACCAGCGTGCCGTCAGCCTCCAGGGGCTCGATCAGTTCAATAATGCCGCCAACGTCCTCGATACCAGCTTCGCGCAGGCGCTCATAAGGTTCCGAAGTAATCAGGATGCCTGAGCCATCACGGGTATAGAGTTCCTGGAGCAGGGCGCCATCAAGGCTACGGTCTACCAGGTGTACGCGACTGACACCCTGCTCGCAGGCATGAATGGCGCTACTGAGATGACGCAGGATTTCTCCCGGCAGGTCATTGCTATTAATCAGACCCTGGGCATCGGCCGGTGTCAGTTGTTGGGCGGTGTCCTGCAGTTCCTGGCAGTCGCTGATGAAGATGAGCTTGTCGGCATTCAGGCTGCTGGCAGCCTCGCGGGCAACATCTTCGGCACTGAGGTTGAAGATCTCACCGGTAGGTGAATAGCCCATCGGCGATAGCAGGACAACATGATTCAGTTCCAGCTCCTGGCTAATCGCCCGGTGATCGACACGGCGTACCTTGCCGGTGTGCTGGAAATCAACACCATCAATAATACCCAGTGGCCTGGCCTGTACGAAGTTACCGGAGATACAGCGTATGCGTGACCCGGACATGGGTGTGTTAGGCATGCTGAGCGACAGCCGCGATTCCATCTCTACCCTTAGGCAGCCAACGGACTCGCGTACTGCCTGCAGGGCAACGTTGTCGGTAATGCGCAGGCCATTGTGATACTGGCTCTGCTGTGCCTGCTTCTGAATATTCTCTTCGATCTGAGGGCGGGCACCATGTACCAGTACCAGCTGGATGCCCAGGCTGTGTAACAGGGCGAAGTCATGAATCAGGCCGGGGAAGCTATCCAGCTGCATGGTCTCGCCGCTGAAATGGATCACGAAACGACGGCCCCTGTGTGCATTAATATAGGGGGCTGCATTCCTGAACCAGATAAGTTGTTGCTGTGCGTCGGGCCTGTTCATGGTCTGTATCCGAGATCTTTTCTGGGATAATAACGGAAAAAACAAAGTGATGACTATGCGTTATCATGCATCACATAACGAGAATATAGCGGGGGATTTCCATGTTTTTGCTGAACCGTCTGGCTGTAGTGCTGTTGTTTGCCGTTCCTGTGACCCTTCAGGCAGCAACCATAGCCGAGCGTATTCACTTCCTGCAGGAAGACGGTGAGGAATTGCTACGTTATTCCACGACTCGCTCTGATGCGCCTTCTTACCAGGTGCATTTTGCCAAGAAACAGGGTGTTTCTGGGGAGCGCCATCTCGACAAGTTTCTCTATGTTTACCCGAATACCTACCGGTGGGATGTAACATCGGATACCCGCTCAGATCTGCTCATCTTCCCCCAGGGCAGTTATGCCATGATGGACTGGGAGCCGATGAAGAAGAAGCTCACCCAGAAGGATGGTATTTACACCTACACCAGCTGGCAGGGGGAAAAACGCCCGGATGGGCATTTCGGTTTCTGGAATACCCCGGAAAACTACGCACAGTTCGTCTATACATGGGTGCTGCCAAAGAATTTCGAAATGGTCTCCTGGAACGCCAACCGTCCCGGTGAATGGGTACGTCGTTACAACACACTTAGTTATTTTGGTCGTGATGTGAATGACCTCGTTTTCACGATTAAATATCGCCTTAAACGTTCCGAGACCTTTGAAAACCTGAAACAGCAGCTGGCCGATTACCAGGCGGTTGCCGTTGAACAGCAGAACCAGGGCGTACGACTGACGCTGGGGGCAACAGTACTGTTCCCATCCGGTGGCAGCACACTTTCTCCTGAGGGTAAGCGCGTACTTAAACGCGTTGCAGATGCGCTCAAGAATAATGATGAACTACAGATCTCTGTGAACGGCTTTACCGATAACCGTCCCATACGCGGTGAACTCAAAAAGCGTTTCCCAAGCAACTGGGAGCTCTCATCAAGCCGTGCTCTGACGGTACTGCATTACATGGTGGGCCAGGGATATCCAGAGAACCAGATCGAGGCACGTGCCTATGGTGAACGTTTCCCCCGTGCCAGCAACAAGACGGATGCGGGGCGTGCCCTCAATCGCCGCATTGAGCTGATGATTTTCCGTAATGCAGAGCGCACCTCGAGTATTCCCTATTACCCGGCAGCCAGGAGATAAGTCGACGTGGCCTTCCTGAATCAGGAACCACTGGCCATACTGGCCGAGCTGTTAATACTTTTTTACCTGCTCGGTATTTATGCAGCTATTCATGTCCTGAACAATGGTCGTACATCACAGGGCACCATCGCCTGGTTTGTTGCCCTGCTGACCATGCCGTATGTCGCTGCGCCCCTGTACCTGGTCTTCGGTTATCACAAGTTCTGGGGTTACGTTAAGGCGCGTCGGGCCGGAGACAACCAGCTGGGTGCTATTGTCGATGCGATCCTGAAGAATCCTAATCTCGATCAGCTGGTTGCTGAGAATCAGACATCCTTAATGCAGGTGGCTAGCGACCTGGCGCGGATGCCCTTCAGTCGGGGCAACCGTGCACGACTTCTGGTTGATGGACAGGCAACCTTCGAGGCGATATTCGAGGCCATAGAACAGGCAGAGCATTACATACTGGTACAGTTTTATATCCTGCGTGACGATGACCTGGGGCAACAGCTTAAAAGCAGGCTCATAGAGCGTCGCAAGGCCGGGGTTAATGTTTACCTGCTTTATGATGATGTCGGTTCCTACCAGTTATCTTCTGACTATATTCATGAACTGAAGGCAGCAGATATCGAGGTTAGTGGTTTTACAACACTGTCGCGCTGGAAGAACCGATTCCGGATTAATTTCAGGAATCATCGCAAGATCGTCGTTGTTGATGGCAGGCAGGCCTTTGTCGGTGGCCATAACGTAGGCGATGAATACCTGGGCAAGGATCCGGAGTTCGGACGCTGGCGTGATACGCATGTCGCCCTGGAAGGGCCTGTCGTAAAAGGCATACAGCTGGTGTTCTGCGAAGACTGGTTCTGGGCCGCGGAACAGCAACTTGACCTGGACTGGAGTCTGCAGGCCTGTGAAGAGCCTGGTATGAACGTGCTGACCCTGCCCAGTGGTCCCGCCGACGGTCGAGAAACCTGCACGCTGTTTTTTATGGAAGCGATTTCATCGGCCAGGAAAAGGCTCTGGATCGTTAGTCCATACTTCGTCCCTGATGAGCAGATTATGACGGCATTGCAACTTGCTGTTCTACGCGGTGTCGATGTGCGCATCATGTTGCCGGCAAAGGCAGACCATATGCTGGTCTATCTTTCTTCTTTCAGTTACCTGAGAGAGGCAGAACAGACTGGCATACGTTTTTTCCGATATGACGATGGCTTCCTGCACCAGAAGGTCATGCTGGTCGATGATGTATGGGCCGTAGTGGGGACCGCTAATTTTGATAATCGCTCGTTCCGTATCAATTTTGAAATTACCATGTTATTTGCAGATAAGCCGTTTGCCTCTGAGGTTGAGGCCATGCTGATCGAAGACTTTAAACATTGTCATGAGGTAACCAGCAAGGATTTCTTTGGAAAGCCATGGTGGTATCGCCTGGTATCACGCGTTGCGCGGTTATCCTCCCCATTACAGTAAAGCGAAAAATCATGTTTGGACTTTTTAAGAACAAGCCTGTTATCGAAGAAGAGCACGCCCAGTGGTTATTTGATGCCTATGCATGGGCGCTGGAAAACTTTGATGCGGAGCTTTTTTACAATGACACCGTACTGGTGTTGCCAACCAATGAATTTTTTCCAGGGCGCGTCGATAGCGTGCATGGAATGGCCGGCCTGATTTTTGACAAGGTCAAGGAGTATGCCGGGGTTAGTCACTGGCCTACATCGCTGGCTGATCAGAATAGTTGTCCAGTCATTGAAAACCCCAGGGTGCAGGTTAAGGGTGCTCTACGGGGCCCCGAAGGTATCGTTGACGACCAGGTGCCAGATGCGCAACGCCTGTTAATTCCCTATAACCCGCAGCAGATTAATAATCCCGAGGGCATGATTGCAACCTATGCGCATGTGATCGGACATTACCTCGGGCAGATGGCCGATGAGCCACCACCTGGTGGTGCAGAGTACTGGCCGCATGTTACCGAGTTGCTGGCCATTTACATGGGGTTTGGTCTGATGTTTGCCAACAGTGCCTTTACCTTCAGAGGTGGCTGTGGAAGTTGCTATAACCCCTACGCCAAACGTGATGCCTACCTGTCTGAGTTCGAGGCCACCTATGCCCTGGCAATATTCGCAGTGCTAAAAGAGATGCCGGTTTCCCAGGTAACCAGACATCTAAAGCCACATCTGAAAGGTGTCTTTAAGAAAGCCGTTAAAGAAGTTCAGGGGCGTGAGCGGGAGCTATCCCGACTGCGTGCTGTCGGTAAGGATCTTAAGCTGGTGAATGCCTGATGAAGTGTAGTACCGAACGTTTGATCGAAGGACTGATACGGGCACAGATGTCCGAGTACCAGCACCAGCTGGAACAGAAACAGAAAGAGGCTCAGCACTACGTAGTCACGGTTTCTCGCGGCTTTGGTTCGCAGGGCAAGGAAGTCGCCCAGTTGCTGGCAGATACCCTGGGTGTACGTTGTTGTGATCGTTACATTCTTCAACAGGTATCTAAGCTGGCGCATGTAGACGAAGAGTTTGTCGCCGTGCTTGATGAGCATGTCAGCAAGGTCGGGGAACACTGGTGGGATACGCTGATGGCAAAAAAGAGCTTCTCACTTGAGGACTATTACCATTACCTCGTCAAGGTCGTGTTATCGATTGCCCAGGCGGGTGGTGTCATCGTCGGCCGAGGCGCACATATGATTCTCGGGCCTGAACTCTGTTTTAGGGTGCGCATTACCGGAAGCCTTGAACAATGCGCACAACGAATTGCCGATCGAGAAGGGGTTGGAATACAGGAGGCAGAACAGCGCGTCATAGAGACCGACAGGGAAAGAGCAGAATACATCCGGGTAATTTATGGCGCAGATATCGCTGATTCTGGTCACTACGACCTGGTGCTGAATTCTGACAGGTATTCCCAGGAGCAAATGCTGGAAATGATCCTGATTGCCATGCGTGATAGTGGCTATGTCTTGCCTGAAGGACTTGCATTAAACCCCACAAAAGGTGTTTGATTAGGCCCTTAATAAAAAACATAAAAGCTGTCCAAACTAAGACAGTTGTATAACCATAAAATTATGGCGCCCTGAAGGCGCTTGCTACCACTGGCAGGAAAACCTTTCTATGAGGTTGTTGAATAACTTCTCCATCAAGACCAGGTCATACATCCTGGTTTCTCTCAGTGTCATTGTCGCGCTGTTTCTTTCTGTGGTTTCGAATAAGGGTCTGAACGAGATCCGGGTTGAGCTTGATGACCTTATTTACGCCACTAATATCGAGCGTTTTACCAAAAAGATTATCCTGGAAGAACAGCGTTATCGCCTGAATTCCAATGGATCGATCCTTGATAGCGATGCGGCAAACCAGGCATTTGAAAATGCCAAGCTTGCGGTGAATCAGATTTATCAGGAGCTAGAACAGGCAGAATCCAAAAGCGATCGTGAAAATATACTCAAGCGAATTGAAGAAACCCGTAAGACGACTGATGAATATCGGCAGCTATACCTTCATGCGAACAAGCTTCTGAACCGTTTGAATTATGAGGCGGATGTGCTGGTACAGGAAGGAGAGACGATTACTGCGCAGATACAGGCCTATGTTGAGGCCAAGCGTTTAGAAGTCAGAGAAGAGTTGAGTGAAAAGACCATCGAAAAAATCAACGCAGGTTCTAACGTCTGGCAATACACCTATGTGACTCGTCTGCATGAGAAGAGTTACCTCCTGAATCCTGATCTTAATACCCTGCAAAACTTCAGGAAAGACTATGCCTTCATGATGAGTGAGGTGGACCGACTGCGCGGCATGTCGGACCAGGATTTTGAATTTGAAAAGCTGGATGCATTCCAGGAAGCAGCACTTAACTACGAAAAGGCTATGCTGACCTGGGTGGCCTATAACCGTGATCTGGTTATCAATGTGCTGCCACGAATGCATGAACTCAGCAATAACATCGTACTGAAAGCAGTGAGCACGGCAAACAGCTCAGTGGAAGAGATGTTGAATAAGCGTGAGACCATTGTTTACACCCTGGTCGTGGTAACCATTCTGACAGTATTAATCGGCTTGCTGTTCGGTTCGTTGGTTGCCCGCTCTATCGTTTCTGTCGTGGGTACTTTTCAGGAAGGGTTACTTAACTTCTTTAAATACCTGAATAGAGAGTGGAAGTCTGCCCAGCCTATTGCGATTGAAAGTAAAGACGAAATCGCTGAGATGGCAACGCTGGTAAACGAGAATATAGTCAAGATTGAGAAATTCCTGGATAGGAAAAATGCTTACCAGGAAGCTTTGCTGGAATGGGCCCGTGTTGATTACCAGGATGAGGAAATCACCTTTGAAAAAGCAACCGAGCTGTCAGCAAAGGCCTTACAGGTCGAGCGTGTAAGTATCTGGCTCTTCAATGAAGATGAAACGCAGCTGGTTTGCCAGGATCTCTATCTCCGGGAAGAAGATAAACATGAACATGGTATCAGTATTAGTGAGCGGGATTTCCCTCAATACTTCAGTACATTGCGTGGGAAGAACCTGATTGTAACTTCTGACGTTCGAAAAGATAATCGTACTGAAGAACTCGTAGAACAGTATTTTGGTCCCCTTAATATCTGCTCATTACTGGATATTCCCATTGTTCACGAAGGTAAGTTGCTCGGGGTGGTTTGCCACGAAAAGGTTGATGAAATTAAGGAATGGCAGTACGACGAGCAGGAATTTGTTAGCTCAGTATCCAATGCCATTTCTCTTTCACTGGAAATCAAGCGTCGTCGCATGATTCAGGAAGAACTCAGGGTGCAGAAAGACAAGCTGCATCACCAGGCACATCATGATGTGCTGACGGAACTTCCGAACCGCATGTTGTTTAACGACCGTCTGGACCATGCCATTCAGCAGGCCGAACGTGCTAATACCAAGATTGCAGTACTGTTCATCGATCTGGATCACTTTAAAAGTATTAATGACACCATGGGGCACAAGGTGGGTGATGAGCTGCTGGTCGAGGTGGCCAAACGTCTGCAGGGTCAGATTCGCAAGAGTGACACCCTGTCCCGACTCGGAGGTGATGAGTTCACCATATTGTTGGAGAATGTTCAGAATAATGAAAACGTCATCGATGTCACACGGAGCCTCTTACGTGTGATGGAGGATTCTGTAGAGCTGGAGAATCATTCCTTCTATGTGACTTTGAGCGTTGGCGTATCACTGTACCCTGAGGATGGAAGGAGTGCGGATGAACTCCTGAAAAATGCGGATACAGCCATGTACCAGGCCAAGGATGAAGGGCGTAATACCTATCGATTCTATACCGAGGCCATGACCGAAAAGGCCTTCGAACGTATTTCCATGGAGGCCAACTTCCGCAGGGCGTTGAAGGAAGAGGAATTCGTAGTGTATTACCAGCCACAGGTAGAAGTCCAAACTGGGCGCATTATGGGTATGGAGGCCCTGGTGCGCTGGCAGCATCCTGATCTGGGCCTGGTCTCGCCAATGAGCTTTATTCCTTTTGCAGTAGATACAGGGCTTATTATTCCCCTGGATCGCTGGGTAATGACGACGGCCATGAAACAATGTGCCCGTTGGAATCAGCAGGGACTGAATCCCGGCAAGCTGGCCCTGAATCTTTCTATGAAGCAGTTGCACAAGGAAGATTGTGTACGTGCATTGCAGGGATTGATCAGTGAGGCTGGCTGTAATCCCGAGTGGCTGGAGCTTGAAGTCACGGAAGCACAGGTCATGGAAGATACCGAAACCGTTAATAGTACATTGCGGGTCATCAGGGATATGGGTGTTAGCCTGGCTATCGATGATTTTGGTACGGGTTATTCATCGCTTTCTTACCTGAAGAAACTGCCCATCAATAAACTCAAAATTGATAAGTCCTTTGTTCAGGATATTCCCGGTGACGAGGAAGATGTCGCGATCATCAGGACCATTATTGCCCTCGCCAATAACATGGAGCTGAGTTTGATCGCCGAAGGCGTGGAAACCGAGGAGCAGAAGGAGTTTCTTGTTTCCAATGGTTGTGACGTGATTCAGGGGTATTACTATCACAGACCGATGCCAGCGGAAGAACTGGAGAAGCTACTGAGAGATGCTTAGTTGGCGACACGGTGCTCTCTGTTAATGTCCGAAATTGCGCTAAAGAGGGCTATAAGCCCTCAATCGTTTCCTTGAATAATTACGAGGCAGTAAAGTGACTGCTTCTGTCCTGAAGCGGACATTGGGATACTTAGGATAATGCATCCGCTATTGCGCTAAAGCAGCCAATTGACAAACGCCCAATATTTTGTGCCTTACGCTTTTACCATACTCTTGGCAGCGCTTATAAGTTGTATTAGGCGTCATGTATCCTTGCTTATATTGATAACTAATTTAATGCAATTAGATACTTTGATATGTCATTGTGTATCCAAGAGCTATGTCAGTAGAAATAGTCTTGAAAGCAATTAAATTGCCATTGCTATCGATTGTATATGTTATTTCTGTTGTTGATATTTTTGAGTTAAATTGATCTTTGATGACACTGCTTGTGACAAGTAAGATGTTTCCATTTTTACCGTCTTCAACTCTCCAGTTGGTTTCTTGAGTGGTATTGTCATCACAAATTAAGGACGGAAGAATTCCGAAATCGCCAACTTTAACGAAATCTGGAAAAGCTATTGGCGATGAAGGAGTGCATGTCACACCAGTTGTTTGAATAGTCAGCAGAACTAAATATCCGTTTTCCTCAATATAGCTTGTGCCAGTTACAGATATTGCTATTCCATCTACATTCAGATTTAGAAGTTCGTCCTGAGGAGTGACCAATATTCCACCGAGCAACTCCTGAGCTCGGTTCGCAACCAAAATAGAGCCCGTAATTGAATTGCCTAATGAATCACTACCTGAAAGGGTAGATGTATAAAGCGTACCTACTTTTGTGTCTTTGACAAAAGCAAGGCTAAATTCTTGATTTGGATCTGTTGGTATGACAGCAGAGCTGCCGCCACCGCCGCCACACCCGACAAGAACAATAAGCCCGATTATTACAAATGAAAGGCGTGCCAACATATTTATATCTCCCGTGTCTTGATTTTTTATTCAAATTTTCTGACAAGGGGTACAGTCGAGTGTTGCACTAAGGATTAACTGTTGGCATGAAATGACAAGATAATGGCGAAAACATCAGAAAATAGAACAAACTAGGCTTAGGCTGTAATCATGACGAGTCTGCTTTAGTGACTAAGCAGAAATAAAAAAGCCCCTCATCGAGGGGCTTTGTTTTTACATGGCAAGAAAAATTCGTCTGAGTCCTATGGCAATCA
>CAZXNH010000016.1:0-61877 GCA_964641615.1 uncultured Ectothiorhodospiraceae bacterium
ATACCGGCCTGTCACGCCGGGGGTCGCGGGTTCGAGTCCCGTCCGCTCCGCCATTATCCCTTCAATGTTCCTCGATTGGACACATAACCTGCTCTGGAGAATAGTCACCCATGCTATTGGAAATACGTGACCGAGCAACCGGACTCTTTGCCTACATTATCCTGTTCCTGATTAGTATCCCGTTTGCACTCTGGGGTATTCAGTCCTATTTCGAAGGTGGCGGACAACGCCTGGCCGCTGAGGTTAATGGTCAGGAGATTCCCGTACGCACTTATCAGAATGCGCTTCAGCAACAGCAACTGCGTCTTCGTGAGATGTTTGGTGGCAAGATTCCCGAAGGTGTTATCGATGATGCCATGGTTAAACATCAGACACTTGATAGCCTGATTCGTGAGGTTGTTGTTACCCAGGAAATTCAGTCCGCAGGCTATCGTGTAGGCGACAAGGAACTGATTGCCGAGATTCAGGCAATCCCGGCCTTCCAGAACAATGGTAAGTTTGATGCGCAGCGTTATGATCGACTGCTTCAGCAGCAGCGCCTGACCAAGCCCGGTTTCGAGCAACAGATGCGTGATTCACTGACCCAGGCGCAATTCCAGGAAGGCATACAGAACACAGGTTTTATGTTGGACAGTGAGGGGACAGACCTGGCCAGGCTGATTTCTCAGGTTCGTAGTTTCGATCTGGCTACGATCAACCCGGAATCTTTCCGTGAGCAGGCCATTCCAAGCGAGCAGGAAATTCAGGCCTATTACCAGGACAATAGCAATCAGTTTATGACTAACGAGCGTGTTCGGGTGGAATATATAGACCTGAACCTGCAAAAGATTGCCCAGTCCATGCCTGTTGAGGAGGAAGAGGCTCTTCTGTACTTCGACGAGCGGATGGACCTGTTCCGTGCACCTGAACTGCGCAAGGTTCGTCATATCCTGTTTAAGGTGGATGCAACACAGAATGAGCAACTGGCACGTGATAAGGCTGCGGAAGTGTTTGCCATGGCAGAGTCCGGCAAGGATTTTGCAGAACTAGCGAAGCAATATTCTCAGGATCGTTTTACTGCAAAGCAGGGCGGTAATCTGGGTGAAATTGGCCAGGGCGAGATGGGTGACACATTTGATCAGGCTGCCTTTAGCCTGGCACCCGGTGAGGTGAGTAACCCCGTCAAAACCGAGCGCGGTATAGAACTGATTCTGGTAGAGGAAATAATTCCTTCTGAAGCCCCAGTGTTTGCCGATGTCAAAGACCGTGTTTATGCTGAAATTCGCAGCCAGAAGGCAGAAAGACGCTTCCTGGAACTCACAGAAAATCTGGCCACTTTGAGTTACGAGGTGCCGGATACTCTGAATGATGCCGCTGATGCAGTTGGCGTGCGTACCCAGGTGAGTGAGTGGTTTGATCGTGAGCAGGGCACAGGTCTGTTTTCAAACAAGAAAATTCGGGATGCAGCCTTTTCTTCCGAGGTGCTTGCGCAAGGGCGTAATAGTGACCTGATAGATATTGAGCCCGGCAGAACCATGGTGCTGCGTATTGCTAAGCATGACGCACCCAAACAGCGTGATTTTGAAGAAGTCCGTGACCTGGTTCGAAATCTCCTGGCAACTCAGAAAATGCAGCAGCTTGTCAGGACTGCGGGTCAGGAAAAACTGGAAGCACTGCAGTCTGGTGCAGGCTGGGATTCAGTAACTGCAGGCCTGTCTGTACAGGCGGGAAATGCTGAGAAGCGTGACAGTCAGGCCGTGGATGCAGGCGTCATTCAGCAGATCTTCAGTATGGCTCGTCCGTCAGGTAGTGCGAAATATGCCGGTTACAGTATGCCAGGTGGAGAGTACACCCTGATTCGCCTGACCCAGGTTGAAGATGGCAAGGCTGAAGGGGTAGCTAACTTTGCTGCTGCAGCGGCTGCTTCTGGTCAGCGTGAATACGAGGCCGTCACCAATGCGCTGAAAGAGCGTGCTGAGATCCAGATCTACAACGATAACCTATGATGCGTATCGCCTTACACTGGCAGATCCTCATCGCCATACTGCTGGCTGCGGTAGCCGGTACCCTGACCGGTACCGAGGCCAGCCTGTTTGGTGTCAGTTTCTACGCGACCTACCAGTTTATTGGAACATTATTTCTCAATGCCTTGAAGATGCTGATAGTCCCGCTGATATTCTCAGCGATTATTGTTGGTATTGGTAATATTGGGAAGCAGCAGGGCTTTAGCCGGCTGGGCATCAAGACACTTAGCTATTATCTGATAACCAGTCTTCTGGCCATTCTTACCGGTCTTCTGTTTGTGAATCTTATTGCCCCGGGTGTAGATGTGCAGCTGGGCGCGGCTGAGATTCAGGCATCACTGGCCGACAAGGTTGGCGATAAAGGCGCTGATGACATCGTAGCAGTCTTCATACGCATGGTGCCGCCCAACATCATTCAGGCAGCAGCCGATGGTCAGATGCTTGGGCTGATCTTTTTTAGCCTGTTGTTCGGTTATTTCATCAATCAGATTCCAGAAGAGTTTTCTAAAACACAGCAGCGTTTCTGGAATGGCGTTTATCACGTAATGATGAAGATCACCGACCTGATTATGAAGGTTGCCCCGATCGGTGTTTTCGGGCTAGTGGCCGCAGTGGTTGCGCGTACTGGCGTAGAGCAGTTTGCCGGTGTTGCACTTTTCTTCGTGACGGCACTAGCCGCCCTTGCCGTGCATATGTTTATTACCATGCCTGTCCTGCTGAGGTTCGTGGCAAGGGTAAATCCATTGCTGCACTTCAGGGCCATGGCGCCGGCATTACTCACGGCATTCTCAACCAGTTCATCGTCAGCAACATTGCCGATCACCCTGGAGTGTGTAGAAAAAAATGCCGGGGTATCGAACAAGACGAGTAGTTTTGTCCTGCCGTTGGGTGCGACGGTAAATATGGATGGTACCGCCCTGTATGAATGTGTGGCCGCCATCTTTATTGCACAGGCCTATGGTCTGGATCTGAGTTTTGGTACCCAGTTTCTGATCGTGGTGACAGCCCTGCTGACCTCTATCGGGGTTGCGGGAATTCCTTCGGCAAGCCTCGTAGCTATCGGTATTATCCTCGGGGCTATAGGGTTGCCTCTGGAAGGCATAGGTCTGATCCTGGTTGTCGATCGCATACTGGATATGTGTCGTACCAGTGTGAACGTGTTCAGTGATTCAGTGGGTGCGGTTGTTATCGCTAAAAGTGAGGGCGAAACTGGCGTGCTTGAACCTGCCAGAGCGTAAACCAAGTAAAACTGCAGATATATAAAAAGGGGCCATCAAGGCCCCTTTTTTATTGGTGATAATTACGTAATCAGGCGGCGATGAAGTTGAAACCAGAGTCTACATAGGTGATCTCACCGGTAATGCCGCTGGCAAGGTCGGAGCACAGGAAGGCGCCGGCATTACCAACTTCATCAATAGTGACATTTCTGCGCAGTGGGGCAACCTCGGCAACATGATCGAGCAGGCTACGGAAATCACCAATGCCCGAGGCTGCCAGCGTGCGGATAGGTCCGGCTGAAACTGCGTTCACGCGTGTACCTTCAGGGCCCAGTGTGTAGGCCAGGTAGCGGACGTTGGCCTCAAGACTGGCCTTGGCCAGGCCCATGACGTTGTAACTTGGCATAGCACGTACAGCGCCAAGGTAGGACAGGGTGAGGATTGAGCCGTTACGCCCCTGCATCATCTGGCGACCTGCCTTGGCCAGGGCGGCCAGGCTGTAAGAGCTGATATCATGGGCCATGCGGAAGCCTTCGCGGCTTACATTGTCCAGGAAGTCACCCTCCAGCTCTTCCTTGGGGGCAAAGGCTACTGAGTGCACCAGGCAGTCCAGGTGATCCCAGTAATCATCCAGGTGTTCGAACACGGCCTCGATCTCGCTGTCACTTTCTACATTACAGGGCACAACGATTTCTGAGCCACATTCTGCAGCGAGTTTTTCTACGCGACCCTTGAGACGATCATTCTGGTAAGTGAATGCCAGCTCAGCACCTTCGCGCTGCATGGCCTTGGCGATGCCGTAGGCTATGGAACGGTTGCTGGCTACACCGACGATAAGTGCGCGCTTGCCTTCTAGAAAACCCATGAGTTTCTCCTGCTTGATATGTGTGGCCAGTTTAGTTGGTATGATGTGCTGCAGATGGCCGGCCTTTAATGCAGCCATAAACCGTAATAATATTTTGCCTGACTATAACTTACAATCCTGACGACTACGAAGGAGCTCCCATGGAGCGACGACTCACCGCACGAGATGTGCTGTATTTTGGCGGAAGCCTTGTCATTTTTTTAACCCTTGTCCTGACCATGTATATGGTCGATCGGCAGTGGCAGAAAATGGCACAAATCGAGCAGGTGATGAGGGAGCAGGCAGAAGATATCAAGAACCTGAGTAATCGGCTGAATAATGGTGTAGTTGTTTCAGGGGGCGCCCAGCAGTCTGACCCCTCTAATGCTGTGCCCCCTGCCTTCCAGCGAGCCTATCAGGCCACTCAGCAGTCGGACTTTGCTGAAGGTGACTGGCTGGTTCAGTCCTTCGCCGTCAATCTGAAAAGCCTCACACCATTCATTTCGGAAGACGCCTATTCCTCCGACGTGCAGGGTTATGTATTCGAGACCCTGTTAACCCGAAATCCCGAGACCCTTGAATGGGAAGGGCTGTTAGCAGAGGACTGGACGGTCAGTGAAGATGGCCTGACATTTAATTTTAAAATGCGCCCAGGCCTGAATTTTTCCGATGGTAAGCCACTGACCGCAGAAGACGTTGCCTTCAGTTACCGATTTATCATGACTGAGGCCATCCAGGCACCAAGAGAACGCGCGTACTACAAGAAGATTGAATCCGTAAAGGTGCTGGGGCCCCTGGAGGTCGAATTCCAGTTTGTAGAGCCATACTTTAATGCACTATCACTGGCTGGTGGATTACCAGTGTTGCCAAAGCATTTTTACGAGCCTTATCTTGAGAAGCCTAATGACTTTAACCAGTCCAAGGGCCTGTTGCTGGGCTCTGGCCCGTATCGTCTGCAGGATCCAGTTTCCTGGTCTCCGGATAAAGGCATGGTGGAACTACTGAAAAATCCTCGTTACTGGGGCCCCGTGCAGCCAACCTTCAACCGCCTCATCTGGCGGATCATCGAGAATGATAGCGCACGCCTGACGACTTTCCGTAATGGTGAAATCGACACCTATTCTGCGCGCCCGCGTGAATTCCAGCGGCTGACACAGGATGCATCGCTGACAGAAAAGGCTGAGCACTGGGAGTACATGAGTCCTGTCGCAGGTTACAGCTATATCGGCTGGAACCAGCAGCGTAACAATGAGGATACCTGGTTCAGTGATACGCGTGTACGCCAGGCCATGACATACCTGCTTGATCGCGAACGTATCGTGGATGAAATCTATCTCGGCTATGGTGAGGTGGCTATCAGTCCATTTAATCCGAGAAGTAAACAGCACGATACCAGTCTGATTGCCCGAGCCTATGACCTTGAGAAGGGTAAGGCCCTGCTTGCTGAAGCGGGGTTTGCTGATCGTGATGGTGACGGTTTGCTGGAAGATGCCAGTGGCAGACCTTTTGAGTTTGAGCTGGTTTATTTCCAAGGCAATGACGATACCAGCCGGATGGTTCTATTCCTGCGGGATCAACTGGCCAGAGCAGGCATCAAGCTCGAACCCAAGCCAACCGAATGGTCGGTCATGATCGATCTTTTGAAAAAGCGTGATTTTGACGCCATTACCCTCGGATGGACCAGCGGCCTGGAGACAGACCTCTACCAGATGTTTCATAGTAGCCAGATCGAGGGTGGCGGCAACAATTTTGTCGGTTATAAAAACCTGGAGTTTGATGCGCTGGTAGACGAGGCGAGGGCGACGGTGGATGAAGAGACGCGCATGCCATTGTGGATGCAGGCCGAACGTCATTTATTCGATGATCAGCCATACACCTTCCTGATGCGCCGAAAGAGCCTGGTGTTTATTGATCGCAGAATCCAGAACATCGAACAGACACGTGTCGGTCTGAACCTTGGTGCGGTGCCCATGGAGAACTACGTGCCAGAAGCCGACCAGCGCTATCGTCAGTAAGGATATATGGGCACTTATTTACTGCGTCGCCTGTTACTGATGATCCCCACCTTGCTGGGGATTACCCTGGTCGTGTTTGTTGTTATGGCTTCATCACCCGGTGGGATCAGTGCCCAGAGCCTGGTGGAAGGGCAGAACCTTGATCCTGAGGCCAAGAAAGAGATTGAGGCTTATTACAATCGTCTCTACGGGCTTGATGACCCACCTTATATCCAGTATCTGCGCTGGTTAAACAATGCCTCGCCAGCGGGCTTTGTATTTGATGACAATGGTGATATCGAGCGCTTCTCTCTGACTAAGGGATCAGACCTGGGACAGAGTTTTCGTTACGGGAGACCGGTGCTTGATCTGCTCGCGGAGCGTGTGCCGATTACAATTCTGCTAAATGTACTTAGTATCCCCCTGGTCTATCTACTAGCCCTGCTGGTTGGTGTGCGTGCTGCGACCCAGCGAGGGCAGTCCTTTGATATCAGTAGCGGTATGGTCATGCTGGGCCTGTGGTCTATCCCTACCATGCTGGCAGGTGTGCTGATGATTGGCTTCTTTGCCAATGACCAGTACTGGCGCTGGTTCCCGACAGGAGGTCTGAGTGATCGTCAGGCCCTGGACCAGGTCTTCCTGCCACACTGGGGGTCGCTACTTGATATCGGGTTGTTGTTCATCTCGGTCCTGGTATTCCTCGCACTGTTCTTATACCTGGCGAAAATTCAGAAGACACAATTACGCGCCTACCTTTTTGCAGCAACGGGTGTATTGCTGGGTTTGGTCATGGTTGCAGATCTGCCTGAAGCAAATCAGGGGGCCGGCTTATGGCTGGGACTGCCGCTGGTGTTTGCAGTTTGTCTCTACTGGTTTGCGAAAAGTGATTACCAGTTAATGCGCGTACTCGGATTTGGCCTGGTGGGGATTTTGCTGGGTTTCCTGGCGGCTGTGCCACTGATGCAGGAAGGCTGGGTACGTGGATTCCTGGTGGATCGGGCCTGGCATCTGGTGTTGCCGGTGATCTGTTTGTCCTATGGTGGCTTTGCCGGTCTGGCCAAGCTGACCCGAACAGCGGTGCTGGAAAACCTTCTGGCTGATTATGCCCGTACGGCACGCGCCAAGGGTCTGCCTGAGAATGCCGTGCTGTGGCGGCATGTCTTTCGTAACAGCCTGTTACCCCTGATCACTGTAGCGGCAAGTTTACTGCCCAGTCTGCTGGCTGGTTCTGTGATTGTTGAAAGTATTTTCAGTATCGAAGGGATGGGTAAGCTGGCGGTAGAGGCCGTGCAGACACGTGACAGAGAACTGGTGTTATCCATTACCTTAATCGGTGGTGTGCTCACGCTTGTTGGCTATCTCATTGCAGACCTGTTCTATGCCATTGCCGATCCGAGGGTGAGTTATGACTGATGCCGTAATCCAGCCCCGTCGTAGTTACTGGCGCAAAATCCTGGGTGAGACATTCGTTCGCTGGGGGGCTCGCCTGGGCCTGGTCTGGATTGGTTTGCTTGCGCTATGCGCGGTCTTTGCGCCTTTCCTGGCAAGTAGTTTCCCGCTTCTGCTCAGTGAGCAGGGCAGTATTTCAAGCCCGGTATTGCGTTACATCACTGTTGGTGATGTCGTATTACTTACCGTCTTCTTCACGGTGTTATTGTTGTGGCGTATTAGCCTGAGGACAGGCACGAAACTACTTATTCTTCTGGTCATACTTCCTGCCGCTTATCTGGTGGCAGATGCAACGATTAATCCGCCACAGCTAGTTATTTATGATCAGTACCGCGTGGCTGAGGGTGAAGGGCGATACGACTGGGTAGTGTATGCGCCGATCCCGTATTCACCCCGCGATTACCTGAGAGATCAGGGTGATACCGGGCTGGAATCCCCCTTCCAGAATGAACAGCGCCTGCACTGGTTTGGCACAGAAGAAAATGGTGCCGATGTGCTTAGCCGTATGATCCATGCCTCGCGTATTGCCCTGGGTATAGGCTTTGTCGCAACCGGTATAGCGATGTTTCTGGGCGTGATTATTGGCGGTCTGATGGGCTATTTCTCAGGACTGGTCGATATGATTGGTATGCGCCTGGTGGAAATCTTCGAGGCTGTTCCGACGCTGTTTCTGCTACTCACATTCGTGGCCTTTTTTGGTCGCAGTCTTTACATCATGATGGTGATCATCGGGATTACCAGCTGGCCGGGGTATGCGCGCTATGTGCGCGCAGAATTTCTGCGCCTGCGTCAGCAGGACTTTGTCCAGGCAGCCGTTGCAGCAGGACTGCCACTAACCTCTATTCTGTTCCGTCACATGCTCCCCAATGGGGTTGGGCCTGTGCTGGTTGCCGCGAGCTTTGGCGTGGCATCGGCCATCCTGGCAGAGGCTACCCTGAGTTTCCTTGGCCTGGGACTGGTGGGTGACCCTTCCTGGGGGGAAATGCTAAACCAGGCTGTACAGTCTTCCAGCTTCAACTGGTGGATGGCGGCGTTTCCAGGAGGAGCAATCTTTCTCACGGTATTTGCGTATAACCTGATTGGTGAGTCACTCAGGGATGCCATCGACCCTTATCTGAGGAAGAAAGGCTGATGCTGCTCTCGGTAAAAAACCTGAGTACGACCCTGGAGCGTGGTAAAGAGACCATCAAGGCCGTTGATGGGGTGAGTTTCTCGCTGGATCGTGGACAGACCTTCTGTCTCGTCGGCGAATCCGGTAGTGGGAAATCGATTACCGCGCTTTCGATTATCGACCTTCTCCCCAGTGGCATCAGTCTTCGGCAGGCGGACGAGATCCTGCTGACGGATAGCTCTGGTAAGGCTCAGGATATTAATCAGCTGGATGAAAGTGCCATGCAGGATATCCGGGGTGCACGGATTAGCATGATCTTCCAGGAACCAATGACCTCACTCAATCCGGTTTTCACTGTTGGTGAGCAGATCCTTGAGGCATTGCAGATCCATTTTCCGGAATTGAGCCATGCCGAGGCCTGGGATAAGGTGATCCAGGCTTTGGAGGCCGTGCAGTTACCTGAGCCCGAGGTCAGGGCAAAGTCCTATCCTCATCAGCTTTCAGGCGGGCAACGTCAGCGCATCATGATAGCGATGGCCATGGCCTGTGAGCCTGATTTGCTCATTGCCGATGAACCGACAACTGCACTGGACGTCACCGTTCAGGAAGAGATACTCAGGCTTATGCAGGAACTGCAAGCTAGAACCGGCATGGGTATTCTCTTCATCACGCATGATTTTGGTGTTGTGGCCCGCATGGCCGACCAGGTCGGTGTTATGAAGCAGGGCCGTCTGGTTGAAGTCGGCAGCGTTGATCAGGTGATTCACACACCCGAGCATCCCTACACGCAGTCACTCATTGCGGCCTTGCCAGAAAACCTGGACAGGACAAAAGTGGTTCAGAGTGAAGTGCGCAGTAGCCAGGGTGAAGAAGCCCTGATTAGCGTTCGGGGCCTGGAGGTGCATTTCCCCGTGCGTAAGGGTTTACTGCGGCGCCAGGTCGACAGTGTCCGTGCCGTAGATAGTGTTGACCTGGAAATTCATAAAGGACAGATACTGGCCCTGGTGGGTGAGTCGGGTAGTGGTAAGACGACCCTGGGCAGGGGCATACTCCGGCTGATCGAACCAACTGGTGGTAGTGTTCTTTTTGGCAAAGATGAGATTACGGGTCTGTCAAAGTCATCAATGCGACGATTTCGCAGAAACATGCAGATTATCTTCCAGGACCCGGTGTCATCTTTAAATCCCCGCCTGAGCATTGCCGCTATTCTTACTGAGCCGATGAAAGTGCACGGTATCGGTGAAAGCCATGAAGACAGGATCGAGCGAGCTCGCGACCTCTTAGCGCAGGTGCAAATGGATGAGGCTTCTCTCTGGCGTTATCCGCATGAATTTTCCGGTGGTCAGCGGCAGCGTATTGGTATCGCACGGGCATTGACGCTCGAGCCATCCTTTATTGTCTGTGATGAGATTACCAGCGCCCTGGATGTCTCAGTACAGGCCGAGATATTGCAGATGCTTCTGGAGCTTCGTGAGCAGCGTGATCTGACATTACTGTTTATTACCCACAACATCGGTGTAGTGGAGTATGTCAGTGACGAGGTCGCGGTCATGCATCAGGGGAAAATTATCGAACAGGGAGCAACAACTTCTGTCGTGAATAATCCGCAGAAAACGTATACACAGGATCTACTCAGTGCAGTTCCCAGGGTGCCTAAGAAAAGGCTGGCTTAGAATAAAGAGATAGGCTTCCCTGAGCAGGCCAGGGAAGCGGAACAACTGATCGCTATGTGTTCAGGGTGAATTCCATTTTGATGCCAGCGACTTCTATAACATCTCCGCTATTCAGTGGCTGCATACCTTTCCCTAGCGCAGAGCCATTAAGCATGGGCTGCTGGTCATCACTGCTTTCCACATTAATGATTGAAAAGCCCTGAGGACGTTTACTGATAGCGGCTACCTGGGATCCAGGCTTGCCCAACGTAGTTAATGCCTTGGTGAGCTGGAGTTCCTTACCGGCGTTGCTACCGCTGAGGATTTTCAGGGAGGCACTCAGCTCCTGAGGTTCTGCCTGTACAGGGGCGGGCTCCGCTTCTGACTTGGAGCCAGATTCAGCCAGCGCCTCTGCGATTTCGTTCATTGACTCTTTGGTCCTTTCATCAGCCATGCTGGTGGGCATGCCCATGGTTGCGGTATTAATAACCATGGTTTTTTCAAAGTCATCGCCAGAAGCTACGCTGCTGGCGAATTCGTTGACATATTTCAGGTGATGGGTGCCAAGCATGATGACGTCGCCATTGGCGAGTGCATGCTTGGTAATTTTCTTGTTGTTGACCAGGGTGCCATTAGTGCTGTTCAGGTCTTCAATGAAAGAATCATTAAGAATGGTAATGATCTGACAGTGCTGTCCGCTGACTACCGGGTTCTCAATATGGATATCATTATCCGGCCTTCTGCCTATGGTGATGCATTCCTTGTTAATCGGGTGTTCACTGAGCACCTCATCATCAACAGTCAGAACTAATTTGGCCATGAGTCATTCCTTACATTCGTTCTAATTATTCAGAAGAACCAGTCGACGACTTTATCGTACCAGTGTTTCTTCGCAGGAAAATCTTTCAGAGGCTTGGCGAGTACCACGGAGATGTTGTCCTTGCCGCCACTTTTATTTGCCAGTTCTACCAGTTGTCTGGCCGTTTCCTCAAGGTTGGTTCCATAGTTGCGGATAGTGTCTGCGATCGCGTCATCTTCTACCATGTCGCTAAGCCCATCTGAGCAGAGCAGGTAGATGTCGCCCGGCAGGGTCATGTCTTCGTGCAGATCTACTGCTACCGTGGGCTCGATACCGAGTGCCCGCGTTACCAGGTTCCTGTTCAGTGACTGGCGTGCCTCTTCCTTTGAATAGAAGCCACGATCTACCAGTTCCTGTAGGAGGCTATGGTCTGAGGTTACCTGTTCCAGGGTGTCATTACGGAAACGATACATGCGTGAGTCGCCGACATGGGCGATGGTCATGCGGTTATCGTAGAAAATTGCCATGACGACGGTAGTACCCATACCCTGGTACTGAGGCTGGCTTTGGGCGGTCTGGTAAATCGCCTCATTAGCGATGTTGATCGCTTCACGCAGCGCGATACTCTCGTTGGTATAGCCTGTCTGGGGGTCTTCTTCACCTGGTGGAAGGGCCGGAACAGCCTGTTGGAGCTTTTCCATGATGGAATTGATGGCAATCGCACTGGCAACTTCGCCACCCTTGTAGCCACCCATGCCATCGGCAAGCACAATGACGCCTATTTCAATATCATCATCAATACTGTCTTCATTATGCGAGCGGACGCGACCTGTGTCGGTCAATCCAACGACTTCGAGGCGTCCCTTAAGATTCATGGATCAAGCCATCCAGAAAAGAGTGTGGAAGTGCATGTGAGCGCTCAACTTTTTTCTGAAGTTCTGTTCTTGTCGTATTTTTAGTCACAAACATGCTAAAGGATAATTTCAGTTGTTTTTATAGTATCTGACGACGTTGTTGTCTGCCCCTATTAGCGAATAGTATCAAGCACTTCAGGGACTTTCAGCAAAAAATTAACGATATTTGTCATTTAATGCGACGTTTATGTCATATCTGCACTGTTTCTCACAATAAACACCGGGGATTCTGTTGTAAGCAGCTGATAATAAATAGAAAAAATAAGGGCTCAGCAGCAGTGCTTAGCTCATGCTAATCTTGGTTGAAAATCTGTGAATCAGGTAAAGCCAGTTCATCCAGGTAGTAGAAGCATGCGACTAAATACATTAGGAAGGGGGCAGCGAAATGCAGTCTGATAACGCCCTGATGATTGAGCAGATGCATAAGCTCAACGAAATTGGCATTGCATTGTCGGCTGAGCGCGATACTGGCCGGCTTCTTGAGAAGATACTTTCCGGCGCAATGGCCCTTTCAAAGGCTGATGCAGGCACAATCTACACTGTGACAGATGACAATAAACTTAATTTTGAGGTGCTTGCCAATAATAGCCTGGCCATTGTTCCGGGCAGAATCACTGAAGCGACTTTTGAGCCGATACCGCTTTTCGATCCAGAAACCGGGCTAGCCAATACCTCGACGGTTGTTACCAGCGTGGTGCATCGCCGTGCGGCTATCAATATTTCGGATGTATACAGCACCGAGGATTTTGATTTTTCTGGCACCCACAGTTTTGATGAAAAAAGTGGCTACCATACCCGGTCGCTACTGACTATCCCGATGAAGAATCATGAGAATGACATTATCGGTGTTCTTCAGTTAATCAACTGCATAGATGAGAGCAGTGGTGAGGTGGTTTCTTTTAGCCAGGAAAAACAGCATCTTGCTGAGTCTCTGGCTTCTCAGGCAGCCGTCGCCCTGACCAATAAACGTCTGATCGACGATCTCAATGATCTTTTCGAAGCCTTTATCAAGCTCATTGCGACCGCTATCGATGATAAGTCTCCCTATACGGGCGGGCATTGTCGCAGAGTACCGGAACTGACCATGATGCTTGCCGAGGCGGCATCGGCATCAGGCCAGGGTTCCCTTGCAGATTTTCGGTTGAGCGATGAAGAACGAAATGAACTCAATGTCGCGGCCTGGTTGCATGATTGCGGCAAGATCACGACGCCAGAATATGTAATGGATAAGGCTACCAAGCTGGAGACGATTTACGATCGTATCCACGAGATTGATTTACGTTTCGAACTCATGAAGCGGGATCATGAGCTGGAAATGTTGAAGGAAAAACTCAGGCGTGTGCAGGCGGGGCAGGACTACTCTGATCTGGAGCAGGGCTTTGAAGCGCAGTGCAGGGCATGGGACGAAGAACGCGCATTTCTTCGCCAGTCAAATGTTGGTGGAGAGTACATGGATGAGGAAAAGCAGCAGCGCGTACGTGATATTGGCGGCCAGAGCTATCTCTCATCCGAGGGCATCAGGACAAGACTGCTCAGCGATGATGAGATAGAGAACCTGATCATCAGCAAGGGCACCCTGACGGATGAAGAGCGTAACATCATAAATCATCACATCGTTGCCACTATCAAGATGCTGGAGTCTTTGCCATTTCCCAAACACCTCAAGAATGTTCCGGAGTATGCCGGTGGGCACCATGAGCGTATGGATGGCCGTGGCTACCCACGCGGCCTGACGCGTGACCAGATGTCAGTGCCAGCACGTGTTATGGCTATTGCTGATATTTTTGAGGCCTTAACCGCGGAAGACCGGCCATACAAAAAAGGTAAAAAGCTCTCAGAGTGCCTGAGAATCATGGGCCTGATGAAAGAAGATAATCATATCGACCCGGAGCTCTTCAGGGTATTTATTGATGAGAAAGTCTATCTGCAGTATGCGCAGAAATTTCTACACAAAGATCAGATTGACGAGATCGATCCCACGCTGATTCCCGGCTATGCCTGATCGCTGACAGGCCCAATTTGATAGCTGCGAAGCTTCGGGCTTTTTGTCAGCTACCGGTTCGGGTGATATCGACGTAAAGGGTGAGTTTCTGACCAGGACGGAGCACGCTCTTTTTATTCAGGCTGTTCCAGCGAGTAATGTCACCCACACCTACATTGAACTTATCCGCTATCCGGTAGAGGGAGTCTCCCTTGCGCACGGTATAACGAATCTTCTTGTCCTTTGCTATAGGGGCAGTGTAAGCCGCAGGTTTCAGAGAAGCGCTAGATTTACCCTCTTTCCAGATGACCAGTTTCTGGTTGAGTTTCAGGGGATCTTTGGGTGCCATGCCGTTCCACTGTGCAAGCTGCCTGGTCGTTACCCCATATTCCCGTGAAAGATCCCAGAGGGTGTCCCCATTGCTGACAACATGGACTAACTTCTGACCAGAACGTTTTCTGCTCTGCTGTTTTTTAAGGCGCTCTGTACTGCTGAGACTATACCCTGTAACCGGTTTGCTCGAGGTAGGTACGAGCAGGTATTTGCCAGCGCGAATGTTGCTGCCTCTGATGTTGTTTGCTTCTTTTAGCACCGCGGTTGTGGTGTGGTAATTGGTAGCGATGTGGCTAAGCGTTTCTCCGGACTTAATCTTGTGACGTAACCAGGTAACACGCTCTTCAGCGGGTAGTTTGCTCAGGCTTGCAGAGAAACGTTCAGCATGAGTAATGGGTAGTAGCAGGTAGTGTGGCCCATCCGGTGATGTTGCCCAGCGGTTAAAGCCAGGATTCAGCTGATAGATTTCTTCCAGGTCGAGTTCGGCCAGTTCTGCAGCTACGGCAAGATCAATCTGGCCATTAGTTTCAACCTTGGTCAGGTACGGCAGATCATCGACGGGCCATAACGACAGTCCATAGGCCAGGGGTTCTTCGACGATGGCCGACATGGCCAGCAACTTGGGGACGTAATACTTGGTTTCCTTGGGCAGGTCGAGATGCCAGAAGTCAGTGGGTTTGCCCAGTCGCTTGTTCTTGCGGATAGCCTTGCGTACATTACCGCCACCAGCATTGTAGGCGGCCAGAGCCAGCAGCCAGTCACCATCGAATGATTTATGCAGTTTCTGTAGATAATCCAGTGCAGCATTGGTTGAGGCATAGATGTCACGGCGACCGTCGTACCACCAGTTCTGATCCAGTCCGAAATAACGACCTGTCGATGGAATAAACTGCCAGATGCCGGCAGCACGACCGTGTGAGTAGGCGAAGGGAACAAAGGCACTTTCAACGATTGGCAGTAAAACCAGTTCGGTAGGCATGCCTCTTTCCTCGATTTTCTCGAGGATCATATGCAGGTAAGGCTCACCCCGGGCCGTGACGCGGTGCAGGTAGTCCGGGTGACACTGGTGCCAGTCGATAAAACTCTGAACGCGGCTCTGGTCAGTATGGTGCTCCAGTGCATAGCCAGCACGAACACGCTGCCAGATATCGTCATCTGCCTGGAAAGGATCTAGCTGGGGAAATTCAGTGTTGATTGAGGTAAGTGCCTGTTCCTGTTCAGTGTTTTCCAGGGAAACAGATATACCAGTAGGGTATTCATGGGCGGCAGGGGTTTCCTGAGGTGCGGCCAGGGCCTGTTTTTCATTCGTAGCGCAGCCTGTCAGTGAAAAGGTAAGGCAGGCAAATAAGGGGAGGGCGCGTTTTAGTAAGTTTGGATAATTCATCGGGTAAGCTTATCGCCGAGGTTGTGTCTGAACAAGGGGAATGGCTTAATCTTTACGTGATGAATAGCCGAAAATCACAAACTGATTCGCGTAAAGAAGGGGAAGCGGTACTATCCGCTGCCCTGATGAACTGGTATCAGCTGTCACCCGGTGCGCAGATCTGGCCCGAACTTTGGGAGCAGATTTCGAACCTGCTTGCAGACTCGTTTGGATATTATGGTGTCTGGCTGGGCCCTGTACCGGCTGATTTTAATCCTGTTCAATATTCTCGTGTCCGACACCATTTCCAGATGCTTGGCGGGCTGAATAAGGACAGTCTACATTCAGATGCTGAGGCCCTGCCCATACAATCCGAGAGTGTTGACCTCGTTGTACTGGTTCATGGCCTGGAACTGAGCCAGGACCCGCATCAATTGCTGCGCGAGGTTGATCGTATCCTGGTACCTGAGGGTAATCTGCTGATTATCCATTTTGATCCGGTCAGCTGGTATGGGCTGGCTAGGCTGGCATTGTTCTGGAAAAAGCAGATTCCCTGGAAATTACCGTTTTATACCGGTTTCAGGGTGCGTGACTGGATGTCTCTGCTGGGCTATGACGTATTGAGAAGTCGCGGCATGGCATATTGTCCACCCATGAATTCATATGCTCTTTATCAGCGCCTCGGATGGTTCGAGCGTTTTTCACAGCGTTTTCTTCCCTTCATGAATGGTCTGTCACTGATTCATGCAAAAAAGCGGGTGACAACGCTGACCCCGCTACGCCAGCGTTGGCGACCGGGACGCCAGCTTATCCCAAATGGTAAACTCGCCGAGCCTACAACCAGGGGAAGTGATTTTGTCCGCAGACAGTAAACAAGGTGGAGTCGTAGAGATATTTACCGATGGCGCCTGCAGAGGAAACCCTGGTCCGGGCGGCTGGGGAGCCCTGTTGCGTTACAACGGTCATGAGAAAAGCCTCAAAGGCGCAGAGCAGGATACGACCAATAACCGTATGGAGTTATCTGCCGCCATTAATGCCCTGCAGGCACTGAAAAGGCCTAGCCAGGTCAGGCTGACTACGGACTCCAAGTATGTCATGGACGGCATTACACAATGGATGGATAACTGGAAAAAACGTGGCTGGAAAACAGCAGCTAAAAAGCCTGTAAAGAATGAAGACCTCTGGCGTGCGCTGGATGATATGGTGAACAAGCATCAGGTTAAATGGCACTGGGTGAAGGGCCATAGCGGCCACGATGAAAATGAATATGTAGATCAACTGGCCAATGAGGCCATTGATGAAATGCTGGGTAAATAAGGCGAATCATGAGACAGATTGTTCTCGATACAGAAACCACCGGGCTAGAACCTTCACAGGGACACAAGATCATAGAGATCGGCTGCGTCGAGCTGCGAAGTCGCCGTATCTCCGGGCATGATTATCATCAGTACCTGCAACCCGATCGCGAGATTGACCAGGGTGCCATCGAGGTGCATGGGATTACCAATGAGTTCCTCGAAGATAAGCCACGTTTTTCTGATGTAGTGAAAGATTTTATCGAATATGTCTCTGGTGCCGAGCTTATTATCCACAACGCTCCGTTCGATGTTGGTTTTATTAATCATGAGCTGGCCCTTTTAGGACCGGAGTGGGGGCGTATCGAGGATCATTGTTCGGTTATTGATACCCTGACCATGGCCCGTGATTTACATCCGGGTCAACGAAACAGTCTGGATGCCCTGTGTAAACGTTACGAAGTAGATAACTCCGCCCGCGAGCTGCATGGCGCCTTGCTGGACGCGCGCATCCTGGCGGACGTTTACCTGGTCATGACAGGTGGTCAGGCCAGCCTGGTGCTGGGAGAAGACAGTGGTGAACAGCAGGAAGAGGGCGTGGAAAGCCTTGGCCGCGTTAATATTCAGCGTGAATCACTCGTGGTAATCAGGGCGACGGATGAGGAGCTGGGTTTGCATGGTCAGCGGCTGGCGGCCATAGACAAGGCCAGTGACGGAAATTGTCGCTGGAAGCAGGCGTCGGAGGCCTAACCCTTTTTCAGCTCTCGTTGCTTTTCTCTGCCCCAGTCGCGTTCTTTTTCGACGGCGCGTTTATCAAACTGTTTCTTGCCCTTACCGATACCAATTTCGAGTTTGACGCGTCCCCGTTTCCAGTACATCGCCAGTGGCAGCACTGAATAGCCCTTGCGTTCAACGGCGCCGATGATCTTGTTGAGTTCATCGTGGTTAAGCAGCAATTTACGAAGACGATGTGGATCGGGGTTTATATGTGTAGAAGCCGACAGCAGCGGCGTAATATGAGCGCCGAACAGATAGGCCTCGCTGTTCTTGAGCAGCACATAACTTTCTTTTAATGACACCTGGCCAGCGCGCAGGCTTTTGACTTCCCAGCCCTCAAGGGCGAGTCCAGCCTCGTAGGTATCTTCGATGTGATAGTCGAAACGAGCCTTTTTATTCGAAGCTATCTGGTTTGGGGGCGTTTTCTTTTGCTTGGCCATCCGCGCATTATATTCGAATCCTGTCCATGGTGTTGTACTGCCAGAAGAAATTGAACAGAATGTTTCAAAGCTGCATATAACAAGGGGAAATCATGGGGGAAAAACGTCAGTCCATTCACGGACAGTGGTCATCGCGTATGGCTTTTATCCTGGCAGCTACAGGCTCTGCGGTTGGCCTGGGTAATATCTGGAAATTCCCTTACATCACTGGCGAAAATGGTGGTGGCGCCTTTGTTATTGTTTATCTGATCTGTATTGCTGCGGTCGGTATTCCGGTCATGATGGCTGAGATTTTACTGGGTCGTCGTGGCCGTCAGAGTCCTATCAATACCATGCGCACCCTGGCAGACGAGGAGGGTAAGCCGCATATCTGGCGTTATCTGGGCTGGATGGGGGTGGTAGCAGGGTTCCTGATTCTCTCTTACTACAGCGTGATAGCCGGCTGGGCACTGGCCTATGTCTTCCGTTCAGCCAGTGGCATGTTCGAGGGGGCAACCCCTGATGGCGTCGAAAGTATTTTTGTAAACCTCATTTCATCGCCTGAGTCCTTGCTGGCCTGGCATACCCTGTTCATGGTGATGACCATGATCGTGGTTTCCCGCGGTGTTCAGTCTGGTCTGGAAAAGGCTGTGCGTTACCTCATGCCTATGTTGCTGGGGATCCTGGTCCTGCTGGTGGGTTATGCCATGGCTGAGGGTGAGTTCATGATGGGACTGCATTTCCTGTTTGATGCTGATTTCAGCAAGCTGAACCGTGAGGCAGTCCTTACCGCAGTAGGCCATTCCTTCTTTACCCTGAGTCTTGGTATGGGCGCCATTATGGTTTATGGCTCTTACCTGCCGAAAAAGACCTCGATTACCAAAACAGCCGTCATTGTTGGTATCGCTGATACAGCTGTGGCTCTGATGGCTGGCATGGCAATCTTCCCGATTGTCTTTGCCAATGGTCTTGAACCCGGTGCTGGTCCCGGGCTGATTTTCCAGACCCTACCGATCGCCTTTGGCAATATGCCAGGTGGTCTGTTTTTCGGAACCCTGTTCTTTGTGTTACTGGTGTTTGCTGCATGGAGTTCGTCTATCTCCCTGATTGAGCCGGCTGTGGCCTGGTTGGTAGAGAACCGGGGGCATACCCGCATCTATGCTGCCGTGGTTTGTGGCATTCTGACCTGGTTCGTGGGGCTGCTGACTGTTATTTCTTTCAATATTGGTTCTGATATTACGCTCTGGGGTAAGACGCCGTTTGATCTGCTGGACTACCTGACATCGAACATCATGCTGCCACTGGGTGGGTTGCTTATAGCGGTCTTTACGGGCTGGTTGATGAGCAAGTCTTCGGTGGAAGATGAACTCGCTTTGGGGCATCGTTCCCTGTTCGAATTCTGGTACAAGGTACTGATTCGTTATGTTGCGCCACTCGGTGTCATTATCGTTTTCCTTCATGCAACCGGTATAATTTAGACATGCCAACCATTAATCGATCAGCGCTGGTGCCTTATGAACCGGAAAAGCTTTACGCGCTGGTAGACGATATCCAGAGCTACCCGGAGTTTCTACCCTGGTGCGTGGAAGCGACAGAGCTTTCCCGGGATGATGATGAAGTGGTTGCAACCATTGCCCTGGCAAAGGGAAGCCTGAAAAAGTCTTTTACAACCCGGAATCGCCTCAAGCACGGCAAGATGATCGAGATGCGGCTGGTCGATGGTCCTTTTAAGCATTTGCAGGGGTTCTGGCGTTTTGATGCCCTGAAGGCTGATGCCTGTAAAGTGGCCCTGGATCTTGATTATGAATTTTCATCAAAGGTCGTTGCGCTGGCAATAGGGCCGGTCTTTAATCAGGTAGCCAATACCCTCGTGGATGCCTTTGTTGAACGTGCCCGGGAGATTTATAGTGGCTGAGATGATTACCGTGGAAGTTGCTTTTGCCCTGCCGGATCAACAGGTTATTCTGGAGACCGAGGTGGCTGATGGCAGTACCGTGGAAGAGGTAATCAGGGCGTCGGGCATTCTGGAGCAGTTCCCAGAGATAGACCTTTCAGCCAACAAGGTGGGTGTCTTCGGCAAAATCGGTAAACTCAGCGATACAGTGCGTTCCCGTGACCGGGTTGAGATCTATCGCCCCCTGATCGCTGATCCCAAGGAAGTGCGTAAGAAGCGGGCTGCTGAGGGCAAGAAGATGAAGCGTGGCGGGGGAGACGCAGAGACTTAGCGGTCTTTTTCAATCTTCGCGATGTCATCAGGCATCTCGAAGATACCTTCCTGTTCCTTCCGTACCAGCTGATCACCTTCAAACGTCAATGTCAGGCGGGCCTTGTGTGGATCGCCATGACCGGGTTTAAAGTAAAATACATAATCCCAGCGATTCCTGTGGAATGGGTCGCTCAGAAGTGGCTCGCCCAGCAGAAATTTTACCTGGCGTTTGTTCATGCCTTCCTTGATCCGATCAATATCTTCCTGGCTTAAGGCGTTGCCCTGCTGCACGTCGATCTTGTAGACCGTCAGCATGTCGAAGGAGCAGGCACTCAATGTGAGGCTTGCAATAGCGATAAGAGAAATGAGAAGCTTTTGCATTATGATCTGGCTCAAAATATCGGGCGTCATCATACCCGATTACCTCTCTGTTTGCATGACATCCACCCATGCTAAACCAGAAGCACCAGGGGAACCACGTTGGAAACTGGCGAACTCAAGAAGGCAGGATTAAAGGTAACACTGCCGAGAATGAAGATTCTGGATCTGCTGCATAGCGCGCAGCAGAAACACCTGACAGCTGAAGAAATCTATAAGTTACTGCTTGAGGCCGGTGAAGAAATTGGCCTGGCAACGGTTTATCGTGTACTGACCCAGTTTGAGGCCGCGGGGCTGGTAACCCGTCATAACTTTGAGAGTGGTCAGGCTGTATTCGAACTGGAAAGCGGGGAGCATCATGACCACCTGGTCTGTGTGCGTTGTGGCAAGGTTGAGGAGTTTGTGAACGAAACCATCGAGGCCTGCCAGAACAAGATTGCTGATTCAGCAGGCTATCGCATTACGGATCATTCTCTGATTATCTATGGGATCTGCCCCGACTGTCAGGCCAGGGAGACTTAACTAGCCCTGGCTGGCCCGGTCCAGCATCTCGCTGGCATGGGCCCGGGTCTGCTCGGTCATCTCCACGCCACCCAACATTCTGGCGACTTCTTCAATGCGTTGTTCTGACTCCAGTACCCTGATAGATGTGCTGGTCTGGTCATCTCCGCGGCTCTTCTCAACCATGAAGTGGTGGTGGGCCTGGGCGGCTACCTGGGGCAGGTGAGTGACACACATGACCTGTCGCGTTCCACCCAGTTTTCTAAGTAACTTCCCAACAATCTCAGCAACACCGCCACCGATACCGCTGTCGACTTCATCAAAAATCAGTGTCGGTACGGATAGGTTCTCGGTTGCGAGCATCTGTATAGCAAGACTGATGCGGGCCAGTTCTCCCCCCGAGGCGACCTTTGTCAGTAGTTTCAGGGGCTGTCCAGGATTTGCGCTGACCTGGAATTCGATCTTGTCCAGGCCATTCACACTGTAACTGGCTTCATCGTTCCAGCTTACGGAAATATTAAACTGCCCACCCTGCATGCCGAGTTCCTGCATGACCTCAGTGATACCCGCAGAGAGTTTTATTGCCGCCTGCTGGCGTCTCTCATGTAATTGCCTGGCCAGGTCGGTATAAGATTCTGCAGCCTGCTGTACCTGGAGTTCCAGCTTGTCCAGGTCATTCTCATCAAGATCCAGGGATTCAAGCTCTCGGGTCAGCTGGGAAAGAGTTTCGGCCAGTGCCTCTGGAGCACAGTGATGTTTACGAGAAAGCTCTTTGTAAGCGCCCAGTCTTTGTTCCAGCCACTGTAGGCGGGCTGGATCCATGTCGATGCGATCGCTATAACGGCGCAGCTCATCGTGGGCTTCCTGGGTGTTGATCTGGGCGTTTCGCAGCAAGTCGAGCGCTGTTTCCAGGCTGCTGTCGATGCGGCAGGCCTCTTCAAGCGCATGCGTCTGTCCACTGAGTATGGTGTAGAGGGACTGATCATCGGCCTCATATAAAACCGAACAGGCCTGTTGCGTGGTTTCCAGCAGCTGACCTGCATGGGCGAGTCGATCATGTTCCTCGACCAGCTGCGGCCACTCATTCTCGGTGGGCTCCAGGTTCTGTAATTCATCTACCTGGTAGCGCAGCATGTCAGTATGACGCTGTCGTTCATCCTGGTTTGTACTGAGTTCCGCAAATCTTTCTTGCAGTCCCTTCCAGTGCGAAAACGAGTCAGATACTGCCTGAACCATGTCCTCATGCCCGGCATAACTATCCAGCAGACGGCGCTGGGTATCACGTTTCATCAGTGACTGATGTTCATGCTGACCATGGATTTCAACCAGATAGGTACCCAGGGACTTAAGCTGACTGAGATTTGCGGGTGTGCCGTTAATAAAGGATTTGGAGCGACCATCGCTGCCTACGACACGGCGAATAAGACATTCGCCATCCTGGCCCAGCTCGAGTTCATCTAGCCAGGCACGGGCCTCGGGCAGGTCTGTCAGGTCAAACTCGGCAGTGATATCGGCCTTACTGGCACCATGTTTGACGGTGCCGCTATCAGCGCGATCGCCAAGTAACAGACCCAGGGCATCAATTAATATGGACTTACCAGCACCGGTTTCTCCGGTCAGGGCGGTCATGCCTGAGCTGACCTCGAGATCGAGTTCGTCAATAATGGCGAAATTCTGGATATGTATCTGGCGTAGCATCGTCGAATTAAGCGTGAATGATCAGGCGGGCTAGTAATGCGGGCATGGTGTTAAGGCTGCTCGCTCCAGCGCAGTTTAGCGCGCAGGATATGGAAATAGTCATATCCGGGGGGGTGTATCAGCCGCAGCCGATTGGGGTGTTGCCTGATCACGATAATATCCTCATCCATGAGATCGACGTTGTCCTGGCCATCAAAAGCAACCTGGCCGGTATTACGGCTATGACCACACATGCGAATGCTGACTTCACTGTCAGCAGAAACGACCAGGGGACGATTACTCAGGGTGTGTGGGCAGATGGGTACCAGGGTCAGTGCTTCCAGGTTGGGGTGGAGTATAGGCCCGCCACCAGACAGGGCATAGGCGGTTGAACCGGTTGGCGTGGCAACAACCAGGCCATCAGCCCGTTGCGTGTTGACATAGTGACCGTTGATGCTGGTTTCAAATTCAATCATGCGCACCACATCACGTACGTGTAGCGTGACATCATTCAAGGCGTAATATGACCCCATTTCTTCCTGGTTACGCCTGATGTGGGCTGTCAGCAGGCTGCGCGGTTCCTCTATGCATTCACCTTCCAGGATCTGGGTGAGCTGAACAGACATCTCCTCGGGAGACACATCAACCAGGAAACCTAAACGCCCCAGGTTAATACCCACAACCGCGACATCCTCATCAACCAGGGATCGCGCGGCATTGAGCAGGGTGCCATCACCGCCAATCACAATGGCTAGATCACATGCGCTGGTCAGTTCTTTTCTGGAAACACAGGCATAGCCCCGAGGCTCAGCATAGTCGATGGCCGAGTGATCAAATACAAAGGGCACGGCCTGGGCATCGAGCAGTTCAACAAGTGCATTCAGCGTGTCTTCATGCTGTACTGCTGGCTGCTTTACGATCAGGCCAAGCTGCTTAAATACGGACATAGTCGTGTTCCAGGAAAACTCATCACACCTTATCTTTTTTGCGAGTTTCCGCCAAGCCTTTCTGCTTGACAGGTTCGCGGTGCACAGGGAGACTTTTGGCTATCAATAACAGCAGCAGGTGAGATTTATCTCGATGGTTCAAGATGGTTTTTCAGACCTGGATCTTAGTGATCGTTCGCAGCGCCTGCTGAAAACCCTGATCGAGGACTATATCCGTACCGGTCAGCCCGTGGGTTCTAAACACCTGGTGGATGCCTCGGGTCTTGGGCTGAGTTCTGCGACGGTACGCAATGTCATGTCTGACCTCGAGGAAATGGGGCTGGTTGCCTCACCGCATACCTCTGCAGGACGCGTGCCGACCGTCGAGGGTTATCGCCTGTTCGTTGACACCATGATTAACGTTCAGCCATTTCAGGGTGCCGAGGTTGATCAGTTGCGTACCAGTTTCTCCAGTGCCCAGGATACTCATGGCCTGATTGAGACCGCTTCTGGTCTTTTATCCAGCCTGTCACACATGGCAGGACTGGTAACGTTGCCCAGGCATGAGCATGTCACGCTCAAGCAGATCGAGTTCATGAAGCTGTCAGAGGGGAGGGTGCTGGTCATCCTGGTGACTAATACCAAGGAAGTCCATAACCGGATTATCTCGCCAGGCCGTGAACTGGATAATGCAGACTTGGGGACCATGGCCAATTACCTCAATGTCACGTACGCGGGCATGGAACTACGCCAGATACATGTCCGCCTGCTCGAGGAGATGAAGCAGGTCCAGAAGGATATGAACGAGGTCATGCTCGAGGCGATACGCCTGGGCGAGCAGGCCTTTGCCTCCGAAGAACAGGCAGAAGAAGATTACGTCATGGCCGGGGAAACCAGCCTCATGAGTTACCAGGAACTCTCGGACCTGGAACGCCTGCGCCACCTGTTTGATGCATTTCATCAGAAACAGGATATTCTCAGTATTCTAGATCAGTGTATCTCAGCCGATGGTGTGAAAATCTTCATTGGCCATGAGTCTGGGAAGGATGTGCTAAGTGATTGCAGTGTAATTTCAGCACCTTACGAGCTTCAGGGGGAGGTGGTTGGCGTACTAGCAGTCATCGGGCCAACCCGCATGGCATACGATCGTATGATTCCCATGGTCGACATCACGGCAAAATTGCTCAGTTCGGCCTTGAATTCCCCGGACTGATTCCCCATATACCCCACAGACTGCCTGCCTTAACGGCGGAAATCCCACTTTTTGTTTATCTGGAGTACCCAATGTCGCAACAGGACGACCAGCAGAAGCTTGATGATGTTGAGCAGGTAACAGAGGAACAGGCCTCTGCCGAAGGCACCGATGAAGGTGTTGAAATCAGTACTGAAGAACTGGTAAAGCAACTGGAAGAGGCCCAGAAGCAGGCCGAAGAATATCGTGACCAGATGCTGCGTATGCAGGCGGAGCTGGACAACCAGCGTAAACGCTCGGCCCGCGAAGTAGAAAATGCGCATAAATATGCGCTGGAAAAATTTGCCAAGGAGTTGCTCGGTGTACGAGATAGCCTTGAGCTAGGTGTTGCAGCGGCCCAGGAGGCCGATGCCAATGTCGAGAAGCTGCGTGAGGGCAAGGAGCTTACCCTGAAAATGCTGGAACAGGCGATGGATAAGTTCAGCATCGAAGCCGTTGATCCAACGGGCGAGAAATTTGACCCCGAATTGCACCAGGCTATGACTATGCAGCCGAGTCAGGATCATCCAGCCAACACGGTTTTGCAGGTCATTCAGAAGGGATACACCTTGAATGGCAGGCTGATTCGTCCAGCCATGGTCATCGTCAGCCAGGGCTAGGGAAAAGACAGCCCTAAAACCACGAAATAATCCCTTGAAAACTGTGTGGCAGCCCCAAACTAGGCGTTAAGTTCAGTTTTTAAGATCAAACTTTTTTCTGGAGCATTGAAAAAATGGGAAAAATTATCGGAATCGACCTGGGTACCACGAACTCGTGTGTTGCCGTAATGGAAGGCGACAAGCCCAAGGTTATTGAAAACAGCGAGGGCGATCGCACTACACCTTCCATCGTCGCATTCTCTGATGATGGCGAAGTCCTCGTCGGCCAGCCTGCCAAGCGTCAGGCTGTAACCAACCCCACAAATACCCTGTATGGCATCAAGCGACTGATCGGTCGTAGTTTCGATGAAGATGCCGTGCAGAAAGATATCAAGCTGGTGCCCTTTAAGATCATCAAGGCAGACAATGGCGATGCATGGGTAGAAGCCGGCGGCAACAAGATGGCTGCCCCCGAGGTATCTGCACGTGTTCTGATGAAAATGAAGAAGACCGCTGAGGAATACCTGGGTGAACAGGTGACCGAAGCTGTTATCACGGTTCCTGCGTACTTCAATGACTCCCAGCGTCAGGCGACCAAGGATGCCGGCAAGATCGCCGGTCTCGAGGTTAAGCGTATTATCAATGAGCCTACCGCTGCTGCGCTGGCCTATGGCATGGACAAGAAACGCGGCGACAGCAAGGTTGCTGTCTACGATCTGGGTGGTGGTACCTTCGATATTTCTATCATCGAAATCGCTGAAATTGATGGTGAGCACCAGTTCGAAGTTCTGGCCACCAATGGCGATACCTTCCTCGGTGGTGAAGATTTCGATCTGCGTCTGATGGATTACCTGGCCGATGAGTTCAAGAAAGAAAACGGCATGGATCTGCATAACGATCCGCTGGCCCTGCAGCGTCTGAAAGAGGCGGCAGAGAAGGCCAAGATTGAACTGTCTTCCAGCCAGCAGACCGATATTAACCTGCCTTATATTACGGCTGATCAGTCTGGCCCCAAGCATCTGAATATCAAGCTGACCCGGGCCAAACTGGAGTCTCTGGTAGGTGATCTGGTTTCCCGTACTATCGATCCCTGCAAGGTAGCTGTTAAGGATGCAGGCCTGAGTGTTTCAGATATCGACGATGTAATCCTGGTCGGTGGTCAGACCCGTATGCCTAAGGTTCAGGAAAAGGTTCAGGAGTTCTTTGGTAAAGAGCCACGTAGGGATGTAAACCCTGATGAGGCCGTAGCCATCGGTGCTGCGATCCAGGGCGGTGTACTGGCGGGCGATGTTAAAGATGTCCTGCTGCTAGATGTCACGCCGCTGTCTCTGGGCATTGAAACCCTGGGTGGTGTAATGACCAAACTGATCGACAAGAACACTACCATCCCAACCAAGGCACAGCAGGTCTTCTCAACCGCAGAAGACAACCAGACCGCGGTCACCGTGCACGTCCTGCAGGGTGAGCGCGAAATGGCGACTGCTAACAAGTCACTGGGCCGTTTTGACCTGCAGGATATTCCTCCTGCACCACGTGGCGTACCACAGGTCGAGGTTACCTTTGATATCGATGCAAACGGCATCCTGAATGTCTCGGCAAAGGACAAGGCGACCGGCAAGGAACAATCCATTGTCATAAAGGCTTCAAGCGGTCTGTCTGACGATGAAGTCGAAAAGATGGTTAAGGATGCCGAGGCGCATGCTGATGAAGACCGTAAGTTCCAGGAACTGGTCAGTGCGCGTAACCAGGCCGACAATATGATCCACGCTACTGAGAAATCTCTCAGCGAGCTCGGTGACAAGGTTGAAGCCGCAGAACGTGCAGCTATTGAGAGCGCAGTGTCTGATCTCAAGGAAGCCCTGAAGGGTGATGATAAGGATGTTATCGAGAAGAAGACGCAGGCGCTGGCAGAGGCTTCTGGTAAGCTGGCTGAGCGCATGTATCAGCAGCAGGGACCTGAAGGTGCAGAAGGTGCCCCAGGTGCCGAGGCAGAAGGTGCTTCTGCAGCCGATGATGATGTTGTTGATGCCGAGTTCGAAGAAGTCGACGACAACAAGAAATAAATCGTAAGTATGCAGGGCCGGACCATTGTGTCTGGCCCTGTTGTTTTTAAAACTCCCTCCAGAACAGGTCACGGCAGGTAATGCGAGACTATTACGAAATCCTTGGTGTAGAAAAGAATGTCAGCGAAGCCGATCTGAAAAAGGCCTATCGCCGACTGGCCATGAAATATCATCCGGATCGCAATCCTGATGATGCTGAGGCCGAGGCCAACTTTAAGGAAGCCAAGGAAGCCTACGAAGTACTTTCTGATGCACAAAAGCGTGCTGCCTATGACCAGTTTGGTCATGCCGGTGTGAACCAGGGTGCAGCAGGTGGCGCCGGTGCCGGTTTTGGAGATATTTTCGAGGATATCTTCGGTGACATTTTTGGTGGTGCGCGCGGAGGAGCAGGCGGTGGCCAGCGTGCCTACCGTGGTGCAGATCTTCAGTACAACCTGCAGCTAAGCCTGGAAGAGGCGGTTAATGGTACCGAGGTTGAGATCCGTGTACCGACCATGGTTATTTGCGAGGCCTGTGACGGTAGTGGTGCTGAAGGCGATAGTGAGCCAGAGACCTGTCCAACCTGTCATGGTGCTGGTCAGGTGCGCATGCAGCAGGGCTTTTTCTCAGTCCAGCAGACCTGCCCGCATTGTCATGGTAACGGCAAGATTATCACCAACCCCTGTAAGAGCTGTCATGGCGAAGGTCGTGTTGAGAAGCACAAGACACTTTCCGTAAAGGTCCCCGCGGGCGTAGATTCCGGCGATCGTATCCGCCTGAGTGGCGAGGGTGAGGCGGGGGTTAATCATGGCCCACCAGGTGATCTTTATGTACAGGTTGTCGTAAAGCCCCACGAGATATTCACTCGTGATGGCAGCAACCTGCTCTGCGAGGTGCCCGTGAGCTTTTCAACTGCTGCCCTGGGTGGTGAGCTGGAAGTTCCTACCCTGGGTGGGAAGGTGGTCCTGAAGGTTCCTGCAGAGACACAGACCGGCAAGATGTTCCGTATGAAGGGCAAGGGTGTCACCCCGGTTCGTGGTGGTGGACAGGGCGACCTGCTGTGTCGCGTCGTTGTTGAGACACCTGTAAACCTGACCAAGCGGCAGAAAGAGCTGCTTGAAGAATTCGAAGCCACCATGAAAGAGGGTGGTAATCGCCATAATCCACGTGAGCATGGCTGGATGGACGGGGTTAAAAGTTTCTTCGAAAATTTGAAATTCTAATTATCGCTTCAGGCTAAAAACCATCCCCTTAAAGCGCTATTTTGCGCTATTACTCAGTGGGTGTTACCAATCCTGTTCGTCCTCCATTTAAGGGAGCGCCCTATGAAAGCACTTTCCCTGCGTAATATTTTTCTAGTTCTCATTTTTTTAACTGGTATGCCCGGTGTTTCTGGTGCCCAGGATGACCTTAAGACGGGTAATCCTGTGGATGAACTGGTTTTCCCTGGCGATGAGCCGGCACATAAAGTGGTCTACCAGTTCAATAAGGCTGACTGGGAGTATCAGGAGAGTGTCCTTTTCTCTGTAGGGGCCATGCTAAGAAAGTATGGGGACAATATTCGTATTGTCGTCGTTGCTATTGGTCCTGGCATTCATGTTCTTGCAAAGGAGCCTAATAGAGCGGTGCCCCCGATGATTAAATCTCGGGTCGCCAGCCTGGCCCAATATGGGGTAGAGTTCCATGCCTGTGGTAATACAATGAAAACACAGAAGTGGGGGGAGGGCGACATGCTTCCTTTTGCCACCGTAGTAGAAGTTGGAGCTGCAGATCTCATGGAGCTTCAGGAGCAGGGATATGCCTATATTAACTGGTGATATCTGGTGTCGTGGGTAGCCACAGCCGATAAATAGAAAGGCGAAAAATAATGACTAGAGTTGCAATCGTAGGTGCCGGCGGCCGCATGGGTCGTATCCTTGTTGAGGCATGTTATGAGAACCCCGATGTTGACCTGACCGTGGCGACCGAGCTACCGGGTAGTAGCCTGCTCGGAACTGATGCGGGTGAGCTCGCCAGTCTTGGACGTCTCGATGTTGCCCTTGTTGATGACCTGGTCAATGTCATTGATCGATTTGATGTTGTTGTAGATTTTACTCGCCCGGCTGCAACCCTGGGCCACCTTGCCATCTGTCGGGAGTATGGCAAGAAACTTGTCATCGGTACCACTGGTTTTAGCGATGATCAGAAACAACGTATTACCGATGCGGCTAAAGATATTGCGATTGTCTTTGCGCCAAACATGAGTGTAGGTGTCAACCTGAGCCTGAAGTTGCTGGAACTTGCCGCCAAGGTGCTGGGTGACGATGTCGATATCGAAATTATTGAGGCTCATCACCGATTCAAGGTTGATGCGCCTTCAGGGACGGCGATCCGCATGGGTGAGGTCGTGGCAGATGCCCTGGGACGTGATCTCGAAGAATGTGCTGTCTATGGTCGTGAAGGCATTATGGCGGAACGTGATCGTAAAACAATCGGATTTGAAACCATTCGTGCAGGCGACATAGTCGGTGAACATACCGTGATGTTTGCCGGTATTGGAGAGCGTGTTGAAATCACGCATAAGGCCTCCAGCCGCATGACCTTTGCCAAGGGTGCAGTGCGTGCGGCCAAGTGGCTGGAAGATAAGAGTGCTGGCTTGTTTGATATGCAGGATGTGCTCGACCTGAATGATTGATATTTCAGGCACAAAGAGCCCATGGAATGCCTGATCAGGTCAGTGAAAGCAGGGCATTGGAGAGCAAAACCGGATCGTAGTAGGGCGCACTCTCCGGAGTTATTAATTCCGCATCGACAATTTCTATACCTTTCTTACGCAGGCCCACAGGGATGGGGCCTGAGTACTCCCCGTTCTTTTTATCTATCAGTACGAAATTCAGCAAATCACCAGGTGCTGCACCGGTAGCTCCGTGTTGCAGATAATCCAGTAAGGTGTTCACTGTGTCTTTCAGGGACATACCAATCTGTTCGGGGTCCTTTCCAAGGTTGGGTACATAAACCTTGGGATTCTCATTTGAGGCAATGGCTTCAGTAACCCCATCTGGTAATAAATTAGCGACCAGACTGGAATAAAAGCTGCCTGGTGGGAAGCAGATGAGGTCTGCATTTTTGATAAGAGCTTTTGTTTTCTTGCGTACTGAAACTTCTGTCGGCTCAAATTCATCCAGTTTTGACGACAGCATCAGACGCTTTATACGGGACTGTATGGGACCAACTTCCTTGCCTGTAAGACGGTGCTGTCCAACAATGATGTCACCATTTGCAAGTTCTGCTGCAATATGAAGGTTGTTGTTAACCGTAGCCCGAACCGTCCCCTGTACGCTGACCAGTTTTGAAAACAGGAAAATAATCGGATCCAGGTGACGGTGGTTGTTCAGATACCCCCCGGCCAGGACCAGGTTCCCAATACTGGCGCCACGTAGATCAAAATTATCTGGCATCTGATCGGTGAAATATCCAAGCAGGTTTCGGATAAGTCTGCGCATTGGGTTTGGGATATCCCTGACGAGTGTGTCTCTGCCTTCAGCCATTTCTACTAGTTTGAGCGCCAGTGCCTTTTGTGGCTCATTGACGGGAAGGCGATGGGTAAAAAGTCGATAAACCTCAGGGTGACCAGTAATAGTTTCATCGGCGAGCGCAACCATTCGGCTACGCAGATCACCTATAGCGGGCATGTCAAAGGCAAGACGCAATTTCGCAGAACTGCCACCTGAATCAAAAGGTGTTACCAGGTGGATGGAGTTGTGTGTGAAGTTCTTAAGTTTGGTACTTAACTGGTTTAGTGCTGTGCCACCGCTAAAAAATAGTATTTCGGGGCCCAGTTCTGGCGCTCGATGGTAACGGCTAATTCTTACCGGGTCAGGTAATTTTACCGTTCTTGTGACTTTTATTGTTTTCATTGTTGCGTATTTTGTACTCGCTGTAAGCGAAAGGATTCACTGTGAAGTAAGTGCTCCATACACTAGAATATAGTTGTAATTCACTGACCACAACAATGCATCTGAATGGAACTGGTTCCGGGTATTCGAAATGGCGTTCGTGCGGTGATCATCAGGGATGATCATTTACTCCTGTTGCGCAAGGAGTACGGGGATGGATCGGTACGCTTTGTATTGCCCGGAGGCTCTCAGGATTTAGGGGAAACGCTTGAAGATGCTCTTAAAAGGGAGTGCCTTGAAGAGATCGGTGAGAGGGTCGAGTTGGGCGAACTAATCTACCTGGCGGACTTTTTTAAACCCAGGGGCACAGAACCACAAACCTTCCGCCAACAGGTGGAATATTTCTTTTCATGTTCAGTGCCAGATTCTTATGAGGCCATGAACGGTCATCGCCCGGACAGGCATCAGGTCGATGTGGAGTGGCAGCCAGTTCAGCAACTTTCTGAAATTAATCTCTTTCCGTCCTCTCTGGCCAGTTTGTTACCTAATTATGAACTAGGCACCCAGGCGGTTTACCTGGGTAAGATCAGTACATGACTAATCTTCCTGCCAATATCCGTGACAATCTGCATTTTCTGATAGCAGAAGTCGATACACAGTTAGATGATCTGCAGCGTTTCTTTAAGTCGCGTGCATTGTCACGTGCACAGCGCGTGCTTGACAGAAGAGGCTATTCAGAAAACCTGATGCTTCGAATTCAGAATACCTGCATTCAGGAAATATCTGTCGCCGCAGAGCAGAAGATACCCCGACTCAGGGCGATTCAAAGTGTCTCGGCAGACCTTGATCGCCTGGCAGAGCTTGCTCGGGATGCAATTAACCAGATGAGTTATATCGAAAATCCCAGAGTATTAAAGAGCAAGGGCTATGTGACCGTACTCGAGACGGTACGCAGGGGTATCGGCCTTATTGAAGAGGCACTAACAGAAAATGATACCCAGTTAGCGCTTAGCATAGGAGCCTGTGAACATGAGATTGATACAGAATATGAAAAGCTACTAGTGAATTACACTCAGGCTCTAAAGCAGAAAAGTGATACAGAAGACCTTATATCAGCCTTGCTAGTGGCCCATACCATGGAGCGTATGGGTGATTTGCTTCTGAATGTCAGTGAGTCCTTGCTATCCAGCATCCTGGGCCAGGCTATGGATATCGATCGTTATCATACCCTGATGGATTCCCTGCAGCGTCTTTCAGATTCTGGTGTTAAAAGAGAAATGGTTGTCGAACCCATAGCAGAAACACGTTCAGGTAGCGGTATCTCTGGAATTGTGAGCAAAAAGAAAAACAAGAAGGCGTCAGACTATCTTGCCATTTACAAGGATGGGCTGCGCAGCAAGCTAAAAGAAGAGCGTGATGGTGTAGAGGAATGGCATGAGGTGTATCCGGGGTTAGCACCAAGAATTCTTTCCTACAAGAAGCGTGGTGAAACAGCGTCATTGCTGATAGAACACCTGGCAGGTATGACCTTCGAGCGAATACTTATTAATGAGTCTGATGAGCTGGTAGATGAGGCGCTTAAAAAAATCGGCATGACCATGAATGATGTCTGGATAGAGACAAAGAGCAAAAAGTCTGAGCCTGCGAGATTTATGCGGCAGTTAAAGAAGCGTATAAATGATGTGTATGCAGTACACCCTGAGTTTGAGTCCAGTACCAGCAATGTTTGCGGGCATTCAATCTGTTCATTTGCCGAACTCATTGACGAGGCAGAAAAGGTTGAGGAGCGTTTGTCGCCACCATTTTCTGTCTACATTCATGGCGATTTCAATGTTGATAATATTATCTATGATCCATCGGCAAAAAAGGTCAATTATATTGACCTGCACCGCTCGCAATATATGGATTATGTGCAGGATGTATCGGTATTCATGATCTCGAATTACCGATTGCAGATTATGTCTTCACCTGTACGCGCGCGGATTATCAGGGTGATACGAGACTTTTATAAAATTTCGGCGAGATATGCGAAGCTTAATAATGATGAGACATTTGAACTTCGTCTTGCGCTTGGCCTGGCGAGATCTCTGGTAACATCCACGCGTTTCATTCTTGATAAATCACTGGCGGCAGATATGTATCTACATGGTCGTTATCTTCTTGAACAGATAGTAGGCCTGAAAAAAAGCGACTATCTGAAATACAAGGTTCCCGTTAAGGAGCTATTCATTGGCTAATTTAAAAATAGGTGTGGTGGGTCTTCCAGGAAAATGGTCAACCGAGATACTCGCGGATGCCCTGGAGAAAAGAACGGGCTACCGCCTGGTTATCGATATGGAAGAGGTTTGCCTGGATCTGAATGCCAGAAAACTGCGTTTCAAAGATACAAATCTCTGTGGTCTAGATGGTCTGGTGGTCAAAAAAATCACGCGTGAATATTCGCCAAATACCCTGGACCGGCTTGAATTACTCCGCATAGCTGAAGCACAAGGTGTGCGGGTATTTAGCGGTTCAGAAAAAATACTGCGTTTAATTGATCGTCTCAGCTGTACCGTGTCCCTGATAAATGCAGGCATACCCATGCCAGAAACCGTGGTAACAGAGGATATAGACAAGGCCTTTGAGTCGGTTAAACAGTTTGGTGAAGCTGTTTTTAAGCCACTTTATTCAACCAAGGCGCGTGGTATGTGCCTGATTAACGCAAAGGACGAAGAGAAAAAGATTCGCAAGGCGATTAAGGAGTTTCACCAGGATAACCCCATGATGTACATCCAGAAGAAAAAAGACCTGAAGGGCAGGGACTTCGGGATGGTGTTCCTCGGTGGAGAATACCTGGGTAGTTATGCGCGGGTGACCAAGAGTGATTCCTGGAATACGACCATATTTCATGGCGGCAAGTACATGGCTTACGAGGCAACCGCTGAGTTGATCGAGCTTGGCACTCGTGCGCAGGCCTCATTTGGTATGGATTTTACAACCGTGGATGTGGCAATTACTGAGGACGGGCCTATTGTATTTGAGGTCTCTGCATTCGGTGGATTCCGTGGTGCACAGGAGGGGATCGGTATCGATGCTGCTGGCCAGTATGCCGATTATGTGATCAAGAATATTCAGGAAGGTCAACGTGATAAATAATGTTGAGCAGGCCGCAGCCTTTCTGAGGAGCGATCATCAACTTTCAGATGAAGTCCTGTATCTGTCATTACCCGGTTTCTGTATCGGTATTCGTTCAAATTCAACGAAGTTCCTTAAGCAACTGGAAAGGTACTTTAGTCATGTGGCGGTTGAGTCCTGTAGTGCTGATGTCACGATCGAGGCTTACGATACGCAGGTAATCTCTCAGGACCTGGACTGGACCGACTGGGCAAGGGAGCCAGGAAAAACTGGCCGTAAGGATGCCTATATAGATCTGGACGACGGCCGCCTCCTGCTTAAGGTACGTACCGGCATGCTGTTTCTGCAAAGTATGCGTACTGTCATAGCCGCAGGGCCCTGTAGTGCCCTTGATAATCAGGTGATTAACTTTATTAACTCTCAATATATGAACTGGCTTCAGCAACATGACTGGCTGATATGTCATGCATCTGGGCTGGATGTGGACGGGCATGGTCTCGGAATGGCTGGTCTGTCTGGTGGTGGTAAGTCTACCCTGATGCTGGGTTTGATGGATTACCCGGATGTTCGCTATGTGACGAATGATCGTCTTTTCATTCTTCGCAACGAGGAAGGTGTCGTTGGAAGAGGTATCCCCAAGCTGCCAAGAATCAACCCGGGCACGATTGTTCATAACCCGGCCCTGCATAGCCTGATTAGTGCTGATCGACGGCAGGAGTTGCTGGCGCTGCCCAAGAATGAACTCTGGCATCTTGAAGAAAAGCATGACGTCATGATTGATGAGGTATATGGGGCAGATCGGCTGAGTGAGGAAATGAAGCTGGATACTTTTCTTGTGCTGAACTGGTCACATGATACGGACGAGCCGACGCAGCTTAAGGCAGTACGTATTGAAGATCGACGGGATTTGTTGCCCGCCATTATGAAATCGCCAGGCCCGTTTTTTCAGTTTGCAGACGGAGCCATGTACCAGGACTCCATGCAGCTTGAAGAGCAGGCCTATATTGATGCATTGCACGGGGTAACTATCCTGGAGGCCTCAGGAAAGGTGGATTTACCACTACTCACGAAAGATCTGTATCAATGGATTAAGTCTGGCAAACATGCGGCTATGGTCAGTTCTTAATGGCACGTGAACTACTGATACTCCGACATGGGAAGTCTGACTGGGCAGCCGGGACACTTGATTTTGCCAGGCCATTAAAGAACCGGGGCAAGCGTGCGGCGCAGCGTGTGGGTGTCTGGCTTTGGCAACAGAACCTGCGCCCCGATGTAGTCATTAGCTCCCCGGCTATGCGGGCAATTACTACGGCAGAAAAATGTGCCAAGGCAATGTGCATGAATGCCCTGGGCATTATTCAGGATAGCCGGATTTATGAGGCCTGGTTAAATGAGCTGCTTACGGTGCTGGCAGATGCTCCCGAGGATGCCGGTCGTGTCATGATTGTTGGACATAATCCGGGTCTTGAAGACCTGCTAATTTTTCTGAGCAATGATGAGTTACCTGTGCCTGAGGACGGCAAGTTATTGCCGACTGCAGCCCTGGCACATCTTGAAATGCCCGAAGACTGGCATGACCTGAAGCAGGGTTGTGCAAAGATCAGGAATTATATTCGCCCCCGTAATCTTCCGGATGGATTTCCCTTTCCAGCCCCTGATGGAGACGAGCAGCGAGAACGACCCGCCTATTATTATTTCCAGTCTGCAGTCATCCCATACAGATACACTCCTGATGGCAGTATAGAATTTCTCATTATCAGTTCGAGTAAAAATAAACACTGGGTTGTGCCCAAAGGTATCAGGGAGCCTGGATTGACATCCCAGCAATCCGCAGAAAAGGAGGCCTGGGAGGAAGCAGGCATCCGTGGTGATGTCGATGAGGCTTTGTTGGGTACTTATAGCGTTCAGAAATGGGGGGCTGAATGTCTGATCGAGGTCTATGCCATGCAGGTTCATGAAGTAGTCGAAGAGGATGACTGGGAAGAAAGACACCGTAGACGTCAGTGGTTAACGGCCGAGAAGGCAGCAGCAGCGCTCAGACAGGCTGAACTTGGGAAGTTGCTGCTGATGCTATCTCACAGGCTGGAGTCATAGGATGCCACGCCTGATAGCAGCGTTAATACGCCATGGCGATTATCATCAGTTGCCGGATACGCCCAGTGCTCATCAGCCATTTCCACTCACAGAAAAGGGGAGAGATCAGGCAGTCCAGGCGGGGGCCCAGATCCAGAGCCAGGCAGAAAGTGAAGGCTGGAACATTCACAGAGACGTGCATAGCTCGCAGCTACTGCGCGCCTGGGAGACGGCTCGTTTAATAGCAGGTGGGCTCCAGGGTGATTTTGGTATTTCCAGTTTTGCTGATCTTGCAGAGCGTGGCATGGGCAGTGCAGCCAATCTAACCGTTCAGCAAATAGAGAAAATTATTCAGGATGATCCAAGGTTTGGCCCCCTGCCCAGAGACTGGAAGTCTAATAGCCATTTTTGCTTACCCCTTCAGGGTGCCGAGTCCCTGCTACAGGCTGGACAGCGAGTAGCAGATCACCTCGAGCAAAGTATGAAGGAACTGGCAGGGCATGCCGTAGACGATACGCTTATGCTATTTGTGGGTCATGGCGCAGCTATCAGACATGCAGCGTATGTATTGGGTGTGTTGCACTTTGACGAAATTGCAACATTGAGTATGTACCATGCAGAGCCAGTCTATATCGAATATACAGAGCAAGGCTGGAAACACGTTGCAGGAAACTGGAAGGTTAGAGGCCAGGCACAAGAGCTAGATTAATTGCTATGAAGCATAAGGTTAAAAAAACATTTCCCCATTACAAAGGCCAGGAGTGGATTCAGGCGAAGCTGCCGGATACGGTGCAGCCCTGGACGCAAGGCAGGAAGAAATCTATTCGGCAGCGTAACGGAACACATAGCAAGACCTGTGAAAGGCTCGCTGGCATGGTGCGGAATCACGACTGGCACTGGCCGAAACACCCTGTTTTCTTTATTACAGATGTACATGCAGATGCTGATGCCCTCATGGCATCACTGGTCGCTTCAGGTGGTATTCACAAGACAGGTTCTGGAGATAAGGATTTCCGTTTAACCAGGGCTGCAAAACACGCACGCTTTGTAATTGGTGGAGATTGCTTTGATAAGGGACCAGACAATCTTCGGCTCCTGCGTATGTTGAAACGGCTGAATCATCGCGGTGCCGACCTGCGCCTACTTGCGGGCAATCATGATATTCGTGTGATGCTGGGTATGCGTAGTGTGGGTAAGTATCGGACTCATCAGAATGAGCATTTTTTTATCCGGATGGGGCCTAAGGCCATACCACTTATCCAGGAGATATCTGAGCAGTATATTGATAAGCATGCCCTGAAACATATTCCTTCTAGCAAGAAGTGCCGGCAGTTGTTGTACCCATCAGATTACTGGTTTGACCACTTCCCGGATACCGCGAAAGGGATGCTGTCACACAGCGCCCTGGAACGTGAACTCGTAAAGATATCGAAAAAAATCAGTCGTTTTGAAGACTCTTGTGAAGACGCCGGGCTTAGTATGAGACAGGTCTATGCGGCAACTATGAAATGGCAGCAGCTTTTTCTAAAGTCGGGCGAGGAGTTTCACTGGTTTTATGACCGCATGCGCCTTTTCTACCGGCAGGGATCCTTCCTGTTTATCCATGCTGGCCTGGATGACCAGGTTGCGGACCTGATTCGCAGAAAAGGTGTAAAGCACCTTAATAAGCGTTTTAAGAAGCAGTTAAACAAAGATGACTTGTCGTTCTACTATGGACCTATCGCTAATAGCATTCGTACCAAATATCGGGCTGCAGATCATCCTCTGACCAGGAGCGGAGCAAGAGATGCCCACCAGAGTGGTATACACGCCATCATACATGGGCATCGTAATGTCTATCACGGACAGCGAATCTCTCTGCGCAAAGATCTAATCAACTTTGAATGTGATACCACCATGGATAGTGGGTCGCGAAAAAAAGAGGGACTTAAAGGGGCTGGAGCAGGTGTGACAATTATTCATCCAAATAAGTTAATCCTGGGTATCAGTAGTGATCATGAGCATGCAAAGGTTTTTGATCCATCTGCCATTTGTGTTTAAGGGAGTGAGATCATGAAAAGAGGCAAGTTAAGTTTCAGGCATGAGTCTCTGCAGGATTCAAAAACGATAAAGGACATTCTGAAATCACTAACTGATGGCCTGGCTAGTGGCAAGCTTAGTTTCAGTGATGCTGATGACAGTATCGAGCTCAGGCCGAAGGGGCTTATGAATTTGAAGATTACCGCCAGTCAGGAAGATAATCTGAATAAGGTTAATGTTCGTATTACCTGGCAATCTGAAGTTAAGGATAAAGAAAACAAGTCTCTTAAGGTAAAGAGCAAATAGAGAAACATTAGCCCTGTTTGTCCACTTCTGTTGAGGCAATTTCAATCCGGTCGCCACCAGCACGTTTTGCCGTGTAGCAGGCCATGTCGGCACGTTCTATAACATCCGGTGCATAGTCGCGGTCTCTTTCGATTTCCGTTAATCCAATGCTGGCAGTGACCTGGTGAATTTGTTCACGCCAGTGGATTTTCTGTTCCGCAATAGCAACACGCAATTTCTCAGCGATAACGCCAGCACCATTCAGGCTGCAGTCCTTAACCAGGATGGCAAATTCATCACCTCCCAGTCGTGCCGCATTATCGAGGCTGCGCACCTGCTGATCGATGACTTTGCCGACAACCTGTAACACTTCGTCACCTGCAGAGTGACCGGCAGTATCATTTACCGTTTTCAGGCCATCCAGGTCTAAATACAGCAGGCAATTTTTTTCATCCCTGCCGCGCTTTGAAGAAAGTGTGCTTTCAAGCTCCTGCATGAATTGAATACGGTTCATTAGTCCAGTCAGGCTATCGTAATGCGCCTGATACTCCAGCTCGCGTTTGCCTGATTGTTCTGCATAAGCAGCTGAGACAATAAGCGTAGTTGATGTAAATATGGCCAGAAATGCGATGTTCAGATAAAGCGTACTTAGCTGAAGTAATTTGAACTGCTCGGGTAAGAGTAGTCCGCCTGTAATAAGAAACGACATCAGGGCGGTTAGCCCTAGCAAGGTGGCGCAATGCTGTCCATATCGAATGGCGCCGAGAATCGCCACGGGGGGGAGCAGGAACAGAATCAGTGTAGAGACCGGGGAGTTGCCAAATAACAGGCTCAGAAAACAGCCGGCGGCTATGAAGACTGCGAGGCTGGTTTTTCTTACTATTTCACCAGGGCGGCCAACACAGGGTGTGCTGCGCCATACGATCAGAAATGCGCCGACAATCAGTAAACCAATTCCATTACCAAGCCACCAGTAGAGCCATACTCTTGTTGTTTCTTCAATAGAAAGTGAGGTAGTCAGGTTGAACGCCAGTACGCCTGATGTGGCACTGAAGACAGGCGCCAGGAACATGGCAATAGCAATGAACAACAGCACATTGTTGATGTTGTTGAAGTCTCCCTTGAAATTCACGCGCCTGAGTATGAAAACGGGGAAAGCGGCCTCGAGAGTGCTGCCTGTAGCTGCAATCAGCGCAACTTCATAGGGAAGTCCTGTATACCAGGCAAGCATGAGCATGGCGATGTAGATTGCAGGCCAGAGCCTGATACCAAAATAGAAAAATGCTGCAAAGGCAATTCCAGAAGCAGGCCAGATTGGCGTTACCCCGGTATGAGAGGATTCGATTGAAAGCCCCAGAATGCCGCCCAGGAAGTAAAGAAGGGTGAGGAAGAATAGCTGGAAGAAATATGAGGTTGAGGATGAGTTGCCGGTATCTGCAGAGGTGAGTAACGCGCCGAGCCATGAAGAAGGCTGGCGGTAATGCGCTGCATTATGCATGGCTAATTTATCCATATTTCTGGCCAGTTATCGAGCTCAGTGCTTGGGTACAGATAAAAGTACAATGATTTCTGATTTTCTGTAACCCCCCTGGTGCAGGAGGCTCCCCATTATGGCCGTGATTACTGATAGTAATATTTAATGACTTTCTGTGTGTAAATAGTAAAAAACTGGTACATATAACGGCTAAATAAGGGCTTAATTATTTTCTTATGGATAATATGTTGATATTAAAAAGTAATATAAAACACTGAAAAAAAAGAGAAAAAGCTAATACTCATAAAGTCAGTGGCATATATTTCATACATCTGTATTAAATGCTAATAATTACGTACTATCTTTACATTATAAATATTAAAAACGGGTGGTCAGTTGAATATTCTGAAGCTGACGAGTCTAAAGGTGTCATTGTCTGATATGAGAAGCTGGTGATACAACACTACCTGAAAAGTCTGCGTGTTCGCGTCATCAGCCTTTCAGCCATTCTTGGCATTTTGATGATTGCCGGGGCCACTTTTAGTTATCGGAGTATTCTTGAAACGTCCAGGGGGGCCTCAGATGCCCTCAGCCAGATCACTAGTTCCCTGGAGGTGGTTGAAGATATACAGGGAAATATTCTCAACGCTTACCGGGCTACTGATTTGTTTCTCCTTGAGCCCAATAATCCGCAGTATAGAAAGCAGGTAGAAGATAACCTGGATATGGCCCTGTCCAGGGCGGACGCGCTTGCTCAAAAGCCGGTTGATAAGCTATTGCCCGGGTCAGCGCAGATGGCTGCATTGCAAGATGGTATCGAGGAGTTCAGACGCAGAACAACAGAACTGTTTCTCACCAGGTCTGATGTCGCAAGAATGTATCCATCCGTGGGTGTCGCTTCATCGACCATGGAGCCCAATGCAAGCACGGTCATGAATGCATTTGACATGATTCTCAGTGACCGAAAAGAACGAGAGAATGTTCAGGTTAACGACAGGATATTTACCCTCTGGTATGAGGCGAGCACGCGATGGGGTAAGGCTATATCCTCTTTTAGACTTTATCTTGCCAACCAGTTCGGCAGTTTCAACGAGGCTGCCCTGCAGATGCAGGAAGAATCTGTTCGTATACATCTTGATAAGCTCGATGTGGTTTTACTGCAGTTAGCCGAGGTTGCAGAACAAGATCAGCTCAGTTTTGAAGAATCAATTGCGCTTGAAGAAATTATCGAGGGTGTCAGGCAGTGGGGCGAGGCCTTTGATGAAGTGCTTGTCATCCATCATTCCGGGAAGTGGCGTGAAGATACTCGCCTGATGAAGGACAGTATTATTCCTATCATTGATACTATATTTAGAGACCTGCAGTCCCTGGAGTACGACCTGAATGAATTTGGTCAGCAGACTCTGCAAAAGTTAAATGCCAGTGTAAACAGGCAAAACCTGATGCTTGCTGGAGTGATTGGCCTGTTCCTGCTTTATGCCCTGGCATTAATGTTTTCACTTGAAAGAATGGCGCTCAGGCCTATATCAGGCGTGGCCCGGGCCCTGAAAAATGAGGCATTTGGCAAAGTTAGTACCCAGATTAGCGTCACACCATCAAAAGAGATTCAGGATCTCGTTGACGCCTTCGCTGAACTTCAATATCAGATAAATGCTCGACAGGAAGAACTGGAGCATCAGGCATTCCATGATAGTTTGACCGGGCTACCAAACCGTAAAATGCTGGAGGAGCATATTGAGTATCAGCTCCGTGCAGCGCGGCGTGAGAAGAAAAGCAGACTGACACTCATGATTCTCGACCTGAATGAGTTTAAGCAGGTCAACGATGAGCTTGGTCACCATATTGGCGACAAGTTATTAATTGATGTTGGTTTTACTATCAAGCAAGTTCTTCGGGATGTAGATATTGTGGCCAGGCTTGGCGGGGACGAGTTTGCAATCCTGTTACCAAAAACCAATGGCAAGCAGGCAGAGATTGTGGCGCGCAAGATCCTGAGCGCCATGGGGGAGCCGTTCACAATTGATAGTCATAAGCTATTGATAAGCGCGAGCATCGGTATCGCTATCTACCCGCGCGATGGTGAAGACTATCATGCACTTATGCAGCATGCTGATGTTGCCATGTACACCGCTAAACGTGGTCGTACGGGATATGCTTATTATGACCCTGAGCATGATATACATAGCCAGGGACGCATGAAGCTAGTTCATGATTTGCGTTACTCACTGGAGCACGGTGGCCTAGAGCTACACTTTCAACCGCAGATCAATATTGAGAATAATAAAGTCTATGGTGCTGAGGCGCTCCTGCGCTGGAACCATCCGAGTCGAGGCTTTATTCCTCCCGAACAGATTGTGGAGCTAGCAGAACAATTTGGCCTGATCGAGGATTTAACGTTCTGGGTCATGAAAAATGCGATTCAATGTAATAACGAATGGCATAGACAGGGTTATGACCTTACTATCTCTGTAAACCTGTCTGTTCAGTGCCTGATGGGTGAAGAGCTGGTTCCCAGGGTCAACAAAATGATCACGGAAACCAAATGCCAGAAAGGTTATTTATGCCTGGAAATAACAGAGTCTGGCGCCATGTCGAATCCGGGGCATTCACAGGTTGTACTTGAGCATCTCGCCTCAATGGGAATTACTTTGTCGATCGATGATTTTGGTACTGGTTTATCATCCCTGGCATACCTAAAAAGACTGCCTGTCCATGAGCTGAAGATTGATAAGTCATTTGTGATGGATATGGAAGACGATGCCAGTGATGAGATGATTGTCCAGTCAACTATAGACCTGGGCCATAACCTGGGCCTTAAAGTGGTTGCAGAAGGCGTGGAAAATCTTACGGTGCTTGATATGTTGCGCAGGGCAGGGTGCGACAAGGTTCAGGGGTATCACTATAGCCGGCCATTGGATAACGATAGCTTCATGAAATGGCTGGGTGGCCATTACCCCGGTATCCGGCCTGCCCTGGTTAACAAGGGGCGCTAATCTCCTGAGTTGCACATCATTTTATACGGCCGTATGAAGTTCCTGCGTACTTGTCAAAAGTGGTAATCGGGCAGAAACCTGATGAATATCAACTCGCATATGCGAAATCTGTTGCTTAATAATAATTGAAGAATTGGAAAGGAGGGAGATGATGAGAAAAGCCTGGATTGTAGTAGCCGATAGTAGCCGTGCTCGTATTTTCACTGCGGAGACACAGTCTTCACCTTTGCAGGAACTTGAAACCCTGGCCCACCCTGAGGGGCGTCTTCATGAGCAGAATATGGATAGTGACCTGCCTGGTAAGGATGCAGGAAAAGGTGGTGCAGGTGGTCATGCCTATCAGGACCAGACGGAGCCGAAGGAACAGGAAGCAATCAACTTTGCCAAGCGTATTGCCAGACACCTTGATGAGGGTCGTAATGCCAAAAAGTATGAGCAACTGTTGGTTGTGGCAGCCCCAGCCTTCCTGGGAGAGCTAAGAAATCAGTGTTCTAGCCAGGTAGGAAAGCTTGTTTGTTATGAATTAAGTAAGAACCTCACTACGCATGATACTGCAGATATCCGCAAACACCTGCCAGAGTATCTTCCTTGTGAGTAGCTAGATTACTATTGTTAAGGGTGTTTAAAGGAATAAGGCCAGCTTGTTTAAGTTGGCCTTATTGTTTGGTTTACCAGCAGACGTATTCGCACCATTTCACTAACTTTCGCACTGTCTGAGCCGCCCCGCGAAAGCTCAACGCAAAACAGTGTTTTGCATGTAGTCCCCGGAAAGTGGATTCTCATTCTCGCGTAAAACGAAGAAAGCCACCGCTAGGGTGGCTTTCTTCGTTTTGGTGGAGCCGGCGGGAATCGAACCCGCGTCCGCAAGTCCTCCGCCTCAGGTACTACATGCTTAGTCGCGTCTATTAAGTTTAACCACCTGTCACCCAACGGACAGGGATACAGGCAGCGAGTTCACTTTTGATTTAATGTCTGGCGAGCGAACAACACCAGACACGGTCCTGTGTAAGTGACCTCTGAGTCAGACCCACAAGCAAATACTGGTCAGAGGTTAGCAGACTTAAGCTGCTAAAGCGTAGTTGTCGTCGTTGGCAACTATAAAGTAACAGCTGTTGGATTTACGAGGCTACGCTGTCACCTCGACATGCACCTGCAGGTTTTGTAACCTCCGTCGAAACCAGGTCGGCCCCTGCAATGGTTAAGCATTCTAAACCGTGATCGGTGTAGTGTCATGCTTATTCTGATTAAGTATGATTGAGGTATATAGGAAAAGTTCAAGGTTTAGGATAAATCTATTGAAAATCAGCAGCATTTGGTTGTTTGTGGCCATTCTGTATTTCCCGGCCATCCTGGCAGAAGAGGCCATCACGACTCAACAAGTCCAGGTAGAGCAGAACTATAGTTATTCTCCCTATCTGGGGGCGGGTATCTATGGGTCCAGGACAGACGACCGCAGCATTTTTGTCCTGAACGTGCCTCTTTCGTTTTACCTCGTTGAGTATGACGAATACACCTTTGATCCCCAGGAGTCGAACTGGGGATTGAAACTCAACACGACGATCTCGGCAGGATTCTTTGACTATGACCCGGAGCAGAGTCTACCCGAGCTGGAGCTGCCATCAGCAATAGGAACCCTGGTGGTTTTACCCGGGATTGAATATATAGCCCCTATAACCGACTCCTGGCGCCTGCATCCCTTTGCGGATCTGGGGGTTGGCAGAAATTTTGATGCGAATACAAATAATCTCATTTATGGTTTTGGCGTTAAGAGTTATTACCATTTCGATATTGGAAATTTTCCCTTCCTGCTGGGAAACAGGCTCTACCAGGCAGGATTTCATAACCGAACTCTGGATGTGTCAAATTCCTTTGCTGCATTCGAAACAGGCCTGAACATGACAGTTGCCAGGGGGAGTATGTGGGGGAGAGAAACCGATCTGGGGCTTTATTACATGAACTTTATCTTTTCGGACGACCTGAGTCTGACCGATGTATCAGATAAGGTGGATAGCCTGAATATCCAGAATGAGGTCGGATTTACATTTGGCGCCAGCAGGCCCGTGGACTATACCTTGATAGGGCGCCCGAGAATTGGTCTGGGTGTTCGTTTTGACAACGGTGAGAGGCTGTATCGTCTTTTCCTTGGGTTCCCATTTTTCTGATACCTGAGTACCCTTCTTCAGGACTCCCGAACGGTGTCAAGACTACATCGCATCGGGCAATCCGAGTATCATTCGAGTACTGAAATCCTTAATAGCGATGAGTGAAATATGCTGGTTCTGATCGGTAGTCCTGCCTTATCTGAATTTCGTCTGACCAAGAAGCTTGAAGAGCTGCAGTCAGTAATGCCCGGACTACAGTCTCTCGAGGCCAGTTATGTGCATTTCGTTGAGCTGGAGGAAGAACTGGAAGCTGGCCAGATGTCGGTGCTTGAAAAACTTCTCGATTATGGCGAGGAACAGCTGGAGGAGCTTCCTGAGGGTGAGCAAATCATTGTTGTACCCAGGCCCGGTACGATCTCCCCCTGGTCCAGTAAAGCGACCGATATCATCCATAACTGTGGTCTGAATACCGTGTTCCGGGCCGAACGAGGCCTTGTCTATACCCTGGGGACTAAGATAGCGCTGTCAGCCGAGCAAAGAGACAGCCTCGCTGCCTTGCTGCATGACAGGATGATCGAGGCTGTTCTGGGTAGTCTGGATGAGGCAGAGTCACTATTCAGCCACGCTGAGCCTGCACCTTTAAGCCAGGTCGATATCTCGAATGGTGCCCAGGCAGCATTAGAGCAGGCAAATATCGAAATGGGCCTGGCCCTTTCACCAGATGAAATCGAGTATCTGGCAGAGAACTACCAGGCCCTGGGGCGCAATCCTACAGATGTCGAACTGATGATGTTTGCCCAGGCCAATTCTGAGCATTGTCGCCACAAGATATTCAATGCTGACTGGATCATCGATAACCAGAAACAGGACAAAAGCCTGTTTGGCATGATCCGAAACACCTATAACAAGGCGGCACAGGGCATACTCTCTGCGTATTGTGACAATGCCTCCGTAATTCAGGGCTTTCGAGCCCCTCGCTTCATGCCTAATCCTGAGACGCAGGAATATCAGGGCAGGGAGGAAGACCTGCATATCGTCATGAAGGTCGAGACGCATAATCACCCTACAGCCATTTCACCATTTCCGGGCGCTGCCACGGGTTCTGGTGGGGAAATTCGTGATGAGGGTGCAACCGGTAATGGCTCCAAGCCAAAGGCGGGATTATGCGGATTTTCAGTGTCTAACCTGCGCATTCCTGGTCATGAGCAACCCTGGGAGACCAATTTTGGGAAACCGGGCCGTATCGTTTCTGCGCTCGACATCATGATCGAAGGCCCTATTGGTGCCGCATCGTTCAATAACGAGTTTGGTCGCCCCAATATCGCCGGATATTTCCGTACCTTTGAAGAGCGCGTGCCTGGCGCCACTGGCGAGGAGCTACGTGGTTATCACAAGCCCATCATGATTGCCGGAGGCATGGGCAGCATTCGTGAACAAAACGTCCAGAAGCAGCCGCTGCCGCATGGCACGCCAATCGTGGTTCTGGGCGGTCCAGCCATGCTGATCGGGCTCGGTGGTGGTGCGGCCTCGTCTATGGCCAGTGGCGCCAGTGCCGAGGATCTGGATTTTGCCTCGGTACAACGTGGCAACCCTGAAATGGAACGCCGCTGCCAGGAAGTCATAGACCGCTGTGTCACCCTGGCTGACGATAATCCCATACTCTCCATTCACGATGTCGGTGCCGGTGGCATCTCCAATGCCATTCCAGAGATCCTCGATGATGGTGGTCGCGGTGGTGAAATCGAGTTGCGTACCGTGCCTAATGACGAGCCTGGTATGACGCCGATGGAGATCTGGTCAAACGAGGCCCAGGAACGTTATGTGCTGGCTATCGACAGTGACAGGCTAGCGGCCTTCGAGGCCATCTGTGCCCGCGAACGCTGCCCCTATGCCGTAGTGGGAGAAGCCACCGAGGACCAGAATCTGATTGTTGGCGATGCCTATTTTGAGAACACGCCTGTCGACCTGCCCATGGATGTCCTGCTGGGTAAGCCGCCCAAGATGCTGCGAGATGTCCATCATCATCCCTTTACCAAGCCTGAATTTGAAACCGCCAACATAGACCTGGATGATGCTGCTGATCGTGTCCTGAGGCTGCCCGCTGTTGCGGCGAAAGGTTTCCTGATCACCATCGGGGACAGAAGTGTGACCGGGATGGTGGCCAGAGACCAGATGGTCGGTCCCTGGCAGGTACCCGTTGCAGATGTGGGTGTCACCCTGACCAGCTATGAAGGGTATACCGGTGAGGCCATGGCTATGGGTGAGCGTACGCCGATTGCCCTGGTGCATCCGGCATCATCAGGCCGTATGGCAATTGGTGAAGCCATCACCAATATCGCAGCAGCTGATATCGAAAAGCTGGGTGATATACGCCTGTCAGCCAACTGGATGGCTGCTGCAGGGCATCCAGGCGAAGATGCAGCCCTGTTCGACACAGTTAAGGCCGTGGGCGAACAGTTATGTCCTGCCCTGGGGATTGCCATCCCGGTAGGTAAGGATTCGCTTTCCATGAAGACGGTCTGGGACGAAGACGGCGAGTCACGTGAAATGACCGGACCGTTGTCGCTGATTATTTCGGCCTTTGCCCCGGTGCAGGATGCACGTAAGACCCTGACACCCCAGCTCAGAACAGACTGTGGTGATACCGATCTTATTCTGATCGATCTCGGTCGAGGCCAGAATCGCATGGCAGGCTCGGCCCTTGCGCAGGTGTATAAGCAGGTGGGCCATCACGCACCTGATCTTGATAATCCCGATGCTATTAAAGGCTTTTTCCAGGCCATGCGTGATATGCGTGAAGATGACCTGCTGCTGGCCTATCACGATCGTTCTGATGGTGGCCTGTTTGCCACCCTCTGTGAGATGGCCTTTGCCGGCCATACGGGCCTGAACATTCACCTGGATGAAATTGATGATGATCCTGTTGCGGCACTCTTTAGTGAAGAGCTGGGGGTCGTAGTTCAGGTGGCGCATGCCGATACAGAAACAGTCATGGCCATCCTGGCAGAGCATGGACTGGGTCATCACAGTTTTGTGATTGGTGACCTGAATGCCGATGACAAGGTCCATTGTGTGCATGCAGGTCGCGAGGTGTTTGCGCGCAGCAGAACAGCACTCATCCAGGCCTGGTCAGAAACCAGTATGCAGATGCAGGCCCTGCGAGATAATCCCACCAGCGCAGAGCAGGAGTTCTCGCTGCTATCTGATGCTGACAATCCAGGAATGGATATCCGTGTGCCCTTCGATGCACAGGAAAACATTGCAGCGCCGATGATTGCCAGTGGCGTACGTCCGGTCGTTGCCATATTGCGCGAGCAGGGGGTCAACGGACAGGTAGAGATGGCCGCGGCATTTGATCGAGCAGGCTTTAAGTCTGTGGATGTCCACATGTCAGACATTATCGAGGGCCGTATCAGCCTGGATGCCTTCCAGGGTGTAGTTGCCTGCGGTGGCTTCTCTTATGGTGACGTTCTGGGTGCTGGTGGTGGCTGGGCTAAATCGATCCTGTTTAATGATCGTGCGCGTGATCAGTTTGAGGCCTTCTTCAATCGCGGGGATAGCTTCGGCCTGGGTGTCTGTAATGGATGCCAGATGTTCTCGCAGCTCAGAGAAATGATTCCTGGTGCCGGTCACTGGCCCAGATTTATGCGCAATCATTCAGAACAGTTTGAGGCTCGCCTCAGCGTGGTTGAGATCCTGCCATCACCTTCACTGTTCCTGCAGGAGATGCAGGGCGCACATCTGCCGATTACTGTTGCCCATGGTGAGGGCAGGGCGGTCTTTGATCACAACACCTCGGATGCCGTGATGAATGCTGGTCTGGTCTCGATGCGCTATGTCGACGGCTATGGCCGACCCACTGAGCATTATCCGGAAAATCCAAACGGGTCTGAGGCGGGCATTACCGGTCTGTGTTCAGAGGATGGACGTTTCACGATTATGATGCCGCATCCGGAGCGCCTGTTCCGTACCGTACAGCATTCCTGGCATCCAGAAGGCTGGGGTGAAGACGGCCCATGGATGCGCATGTTCCGTAACGCCAGGGTCTGGGTTGGCTAAGCGATAAGCTATTGTAGCTGGGCAAGATGCTGCTGAAAGCGTGCCGTATCGCCCAGGTAGCCCGTGTACTCATCCATCTTGTTCCCCATCGTCTCGTCAAGCTTGACGAGACGGTCGGCAGGCAAGGGGTGGGTCTTGAATAACAGGGCAATGCGGCTATCTTCAGCGCTGATACCGTCCAGTGTCTGCAGGCAGGCGGGTAGCCCAAAGGGATCAAAGCCGCCACGGGCAGCAATGACTACGCCCATCCGGTCAGCTTCATATTCATCGCTCTTGTCCAGGCCCTTGATGTACAGCTCCTGGCTGGCATTCATGGCAAATTCCACCATGTCGCGATCATTCTCATCGATGGTTGCCTCTGTGACGCCACTGACCAGTTTCATAAAGCCCTGATCCTGCAATGCTTCGACATGATGGTAAGCAATAACATGGCTGATCTCATGGCTGAGTACGCCAGCCAGTTCGGCCTCATTACGCATGATGCGGAACAATCCCTTGGTGACAAAGATATAACCACCGGGTGTGGCAAAGGCGTTGACGTCATCATCATCAAGAACGCCAAAGGTCCAGGGAAGGTCAGGCCGGTCTGTCTGCAGGGCAAGCCACAGGCCAAGTTTGTTTATATAGTCGTGTAGTTCACGGTCCTGTACCAGGCCTGCGGCCCCCAGCAGGTTTGCCGCAATTTCCTGGCCCATGATGATTTCCTTTTCCTGTGAAATCTGTTTCATTTCAGTGGCGCCTTCTATGGCCTTGGCAATGCCACCAATATCTACATCACCAATATTCAGGCTAAAGGCTGAAACGTTACAGGAAAACATTAGTAGTAAAGCAGTTGCCAGGCTGCCGAATATTTTTTTGTTCATAACCAGGCCTCCTGCTTATTCAGAAAAGTTAAATGAGTTGGATTGCGCATTGCTGCTCTTTTTTGAATCCTCCAGGTAAGAAATTTTTCTGGATTTCAGGTCGTTATTCCTGGCGAAGGTCCTGGCCTCATCAGGGGCTACCTGGTAGCCCTGCATCTTCTTCAGCTCTTTTATGTCTGGCTTTGCCTCCCTGATATTTTCCTCAGACAGTCCTCTTACACCGGTGGCAACTACCTGTCCGCTCTGTCCGGTTCTTGCAAACTGGGAAAGGGCAGAAATGCCGCTGTCTCCGCTTTTCTTTTTCCCGCTACCCAGGCGAATACTCAGCATGCGTACCCAACCCTGCCTGGCATCTGCTGCGGTCTCGATGAGATACCAGCCTCCCTGGCGATCCAGAACAGACAGGGACGTACCTTTTTCCAGGGTACCCAGTTTGTCTGCCTCGTAGCTGGGTTTCTTGAACAGATCAGACGAGCGAGTGGTGCTACCGGGATCACTGGCCTGTACCAGCGAGTACAGGCTGAGCATTCCGGCAATGGTGATTATCTGGTGGATCTTCATTCTTTTTCCCCTGGCTCATAGGCATGAACGGCTTCTTCGCGTCCCTTGACCTGGTGGGCGCCATGATCTTTAAAAACAAAGCGGTTCTGACAATGGTTTCTGGTTTCTTCGGATATTAGTACACGGGCAATGCCTTTGGTAAGTCCTTCAAGTCGGCTGGCCAGGTTCACCGTATCACCGATGATGGTGTAATCCTTACGGGTGTCCGAGCCGATAAAACCGACTACTGCATTGCCGGTGTGCAGGCCTATACCGATATCAAATTCAATACCTTCAGCCTTTAGTTCCTGCTGGAATTGTTTCAGATTCTTCGTCATTTCCAGGGCAGCATTGATTGCCCGGCAGGCATGCTCTGGGTCATCTGTCGGTGCGCCCCAGAAGGCCATAATGGCATCGCCAATAAACTTATCCAGCGTTCCGCCATGCTTGAAGATGGTGTCTACCTGCATGCTGAAGTACCGATTTAGCAGGCTGACCACTTCTTCTGCGCTGTGTTTTTCCGAAAGACTGGTAAATCCACGTATGTCGGAGAACAGGACCGTCACTATGCGCGACTCACCCTGCATGGTTTCCATGGTCATGCCCTGCTGAACCAGTTTCTCAACAACACGTGGATCCATCGTGCGCTTGAAGGCATTGATAGTCTGCATACGGATACGCCGTTCTTCCAGGTAGTAAAGGAACCAGCCAGCAAGGAAGAACAGCCAGCCAAATAGTAAGGGTGTAAGTAGCAGCAGGATGATCTGTGCCCTTAAGGCGAGGTAGCTGGCTGCTATCGTGACCACTGTTATGATGATCATCAGGATGATGATCCTGGGCAGGTGCATAGAACGACTGAAGATTGCCAGCAGGGTTAGTATCAGAAGACTGCCAAACAATAATGCAGTCCATGAAGGGGCTGGGTAATAATGCTCCTCATTTTTTAGATTGCTCAGGGCGGTAGCGAGGATTTCGACACCAGGGTAGAGGTTGTCGATAGGGGTGACACGCAGATCATGCAGCCCTGTAGCTGAAGTGCCAATCAGTATGATCTTGTCTCTAAAGTCGCTTTCCTGAAGACCTCCGGAACTGGCACCGGTAATACGGGAGTAGATGTCTGAGAATGAATAATGTTTGAGATCGTTTTTGTCGCCGCGCCAGAACAGACGTATCGATGGCTTGTCAGGCAGTTCGCTGCCCAGGTCATATGCCACGCGTGCGGGCAGGGAAGGCAGGTTCCAGTCATAGGCTGGCATGGACACCCAGTAGCTGCGGCCAACACCATCCTCATCTTCATTAAAGTTTATTAAGCCCAGTCGCCAATGCTCGGGTGCGATAGCGTCGGGCAGGGCGAGTCCTACCCGGGTACCAGTCTTTCCAGTACTGTTCTGCCGGAAGCCGAGCATGGAGCCAAAGTCGTCCAGGGGGATGCCGTAGCGGGCATCATTCTCCTCGTCGAGTCGTATAAAAGGCAGGTAGACATTGTCCATTCCACCTAACACCTCATTGAAATAGGCATCACTTTCAACATTATTCAGGTCCGGGTCAGTAAAAAGGATGTCAAAGACTATAGCTCTTGGAGATAAGGCAGCCAGGCCTTCGAGGAGTTCTGCATAGACAGAGCGCGGCCAGGGGTATCGGCCAGCTTCCTGACTCATCTCTGCCAGGCTTTTCTCATCTATATCAAGAATAAGTATGTCAGGGTCAGCCTCCAGGGTCAGGGCATATTTTCGAACGAAAGAGTCTGAGAGGCGGTTTTCCAGGGGGCTGAGAAAGCCCGTTATCATGGTCTCGAGTAGCAGGAGGAAAATCAGCCCTGCAGCAATCAGAACCAGGTTGCGCTGGCGTTGATCAGGCACTGGGTGCTCCGCAGATGGAGTTTTTCCGAACTCTTTTCATATAGCTGGTCATAGTTTCTAATTGCGGATAATAGTTGTCAGCAAGCCTAGCACCAAATCAGAATCTTCAAAAATTACGCTCGAGGCCATCATGCTCATTCGAATAAGAAAAAAATCAGATATCCAGCCTTCAGAAATTACACCGGAATCAGTCTATCAGCAGCGACGTTTGTTTATGCAGGCCATGGGCGCAGGTCTTCTGGGCGGACTATCAGCAGAACTCATGGCAAAACCAACTCCCATTGAACATAAGTCTCTGAGTAATATTATAAAAAGCCCCTATTCAACGGATGAAGATCAGACCACTTTCAAAGATGCGACGCAATACAATAATTTCTATGAGCTTGGGACAGGAAAAAAAGACCCCTACATCTATTCCGGCAAGCTTAAGCCACGCCCCTGGAGTCTCACAATTGATGGGCAGTGTGAGAAACCGGGCACCTACGATATTGATGATTTTATAAAGCCCTATCAGCTCGAAGAAAGGATTTATCGTCTGCGTTGTGTTGAAGGCTGGTCCATGGTGATTCCCTGGGTGGGGATTCCCCTTGCGGAGGTCATACGACAGGCTCAGCCAACCTCCAACGCAAAATATGTTGCCTTTGAAACCCTTTATGATCCAAAAATGCTCCCAGGGCAGCGCGCGCCTATTCTGAAATGGCCTTATGTCGAAGGTCTGCGCATGGATGAGGCTACGCACCCACTTACGATTCTTTCCGTTGGCATTTATGGAAAGGAATTGCCCAATCAGAATGGTGCGCCCATTCGTTTAGTTGTTCCCTGGAAGTATGGTTTTAAAAGTATCAAGTCGATTGTAAAAATTAGTTTTGTCGAAGAGCAGCCACCTGCTACCTGGAATGAGCAGGCCCCAGATGAATATGGCTTTTATTCAAACGTGAACCCAGAGGTGGATCATCCTCGTTGGAGCCAGAGCAGGGAACGCAGGATAGGCGAATTTCTAAAACGCGACACCCTGATGTTTAATGGCTATGCCGATGAGGTCGCCAGTCTGTACGCCGGTATGGATCTTAAAAAGTATTATTAATGATGGTGCTTGTTAACAGGCTGACGCCGGCCATCAAGGTCGTAGTATTTCTTGTCTGCCTTATTCCACTCGGCCTGCTGGTGTGGAACTTTATTCAGGGCGAGCTCGGCGCTAACCCTATCGAGGCGGTTATACATACAACGGGGGACTGGACGCTCAGGTTGTTGTTAATCAGTCTCTCGATAACACCGCTAAAAATAATCACGGGCAATGCCTACTGGATTCGTTTCCGTCGCATGCTTGGTCTATTCGCGTTTTTTTACGCGACCCTGCATCTATGCAGCTATGTTGTTCTGGATCAGTTCTTCGACTGGTCTGAAATCATCAGGGACATTATCAAACGCCCCTATATCACGGTTGGCTTCCTGGCATGGGTGCTCATGATTCCACTGGCTATAACATCAACCCGTAAGATGATGAGCAGGCTGGGTAGTCGCTGGAAAAGACTGCATAAACTGGTTTACTGGATAGCTGCACTTGGTGTTCTGCATTTTCTCTGGCTGGTGAAAGCAGATTTACGTGAGCCTCTTCTTTATGCAGGTATTCTGGCCGTGCTGCTGTTAGTACGGCTCAAGCCGAAGCTAAGGACTTAGTCTTTGGGCAGGGTGCGTAGTTCTTCGCGCTCAAGGCTGGTAACGCAACGTTGCAGGCGCCTTTTCTGATCTCTGGGGATGTTGATGAAGCGTGCCCCAATACGTGCCTTCTTCTGTGCCTCAAGCGGGACGATGTGACAGATCTCAAGGTCGCAGTACAGTGTATTCCCATCGGGTAGCTGCACCTCGACGTCGGAGATGGTGTCACCCTCGTTCAAACCTGAATCAATGGGAAATAGTGCGCCAATCCCGCCTACAGACAAATCGATTAGTCGGCCCTGTGCCTTGCTAAGACGTACTGCCTTCTGACGTGAATCGGGTACATGTACCCGATAATGTGTGCGCTGCTGTTCGTAGTAGATATATTCCGGGTAAGAAAATACGTAATAGTAAATACCGTCCTTCGAGTCTGCCTTGCGCAGTTCAACGGAAAAATGAACCTTAACGCCCTTGAGCAGTGCGTAGGCCTTTAAGGTCTTTGCCTGTATTAATAACTCATGTCCTTTTTTGGGTGTGATTTCATCCATGACGAACTGCTGTTCATCTGGGTAAACAGCGAGTACAGCACTGGAATAGCGCTCCCGATTCTGGTCGCCGATGATAATCGTTATTAGTGAACGAGCTGTAAGCAAACCTTCCAGGACTCGGCGCATGCCATGGCTGCTGGTGACGCGCTTATCGGACTCGTTATCTTCAGGCGTATTTGGCATTCCGCTAATAATTATTATTTATAAGTTGGAAGCGGTGATTCTAGAGGAAATGAAACTGGATCGAAATGCTGGGTATCAGGCCTTGGCCAGCGAACGCTGGTTATCAGCAGGAGCTTTCGTTTTTCCCTGTGGGCCATAGGTTGTTTCATTCTCGCCTTCGCCGCCACGCAGAATAGCCAGTGAGTGGGCCAAGTAATGGTAACTAAGCTCTGCGATGCCGCCATTGACTCGATTCATCTGGAAGCAGTTGTCCAACACAGACCTGAGTTCATCGGCTAAGGTAGCCAGCTGATCGTTGGTATCGTTTTCCTGGATAAAGCGATTAAACGCTTCCGGAGTGTTTTTGACGCCGAGGGAGTGGAGGAGTTTTTCGCGGTTCATTTCAATCTGGCTCAGCTGAGAAAGCAGCGACTGCTTCTCAGTTACCACGGCAGTGATCTGCTCAGGATCTTTGCCTTCAAGTGCTTCACGCTCGCGTCCCAGCAATGCGGTCAGATCGCGCGCAGAGTCGACCTGTTGCTGAAGAAGTGTATGAAGCTCAGAGAAAGACATGGTTTATTCCAGGCCTTCCATTTTGATCATCTTGTCGGCAATACGGGATGGGTTCATCTCGTAAGTACCATCTTCGATGGCTGCCTTAAGCTCTGCAATCCGTTCAGCGTTGTTTTCGGGGGCAGAATCGAGCTGGCTGAGCTTAACGGCGGTTTCCGAAAGGTACAGGGTATCAGCGGTGTTGTTCTTTGGGTTTTCATTACCCTGATCACCACGAGTCTCTGAAACACGTTTCGCATCGGCCGATTCACGTCCTTTGCCAGCATTCTGGATCTGAGCCTGTGCAAGGTCCTTATTGGCGTCGATTTTCATAATCTAGATCCTGTGATCTCTTCAATCGTATTTACTCAACGATGTTAGCGGCCGGGGCTGAGAAAACTTTAGCAATTTCCGCAAAATATTTTGTATTAGTGTATAGCATTTTAAATCAATAAGTTAAGGGCTGGTATGATGGCCTATCTGGACAATGCCAGGACCAACCACGGTACCTTCCACGATTTTACTGGAGCGGCTGTTCTTTACACGGATCACGTCACCCCTGGCGCCATCAGATAAGGCCTTGCCCTCGCTGTGGATTTCATAGCTATGCGTTTTAATAAACAAATCAATATCCTGGCCGCGTTTAACCATCTTAGGAGGCTGTACGAGACCAGGTGAGAGTGGTGTATTGGCCTTAATCTGTACCCGGGCTATAAGTCCGTTAATGTCGTCATTTTCCGTGTAATAGCCCTTAAATAACTTGGAAATGTCGCGTTCTTCGAAAAAGATGTCGGATTTCAGTAATTGTTTTCGACGTGGAACTGGTTTCTGTGTGACCGCAACTGGCACGTAGACTGAGACGGTGGCCGGAATTCGAATCTTCCAGGATTTCTTATCCGAGCAAGCTACCTCAACACTGACTCTGCCAAGTGCCTGCTTGTTGGAAAGACTGGCTGATAAAGGTGTGGTGCATTGAGATAGCTTTAAGCGCCTGTCCAGTGAGCCCGATGTGACTTCAATGCGGGTCTGGGCGGGATGTACGGGTGGAAGTGACTCCAGATAACTAACTGCAGTATCGATAATATTCTGGTGTGGCTCCCACTGAGCCTGGGCCGAAAGGCTTAGAGCAGACAGAACTAAGGCGCAGGAGAGTGTTGTCGCCATTTTCTTGACAGGGGAAAGAAGGCGTGTTGAGACCTGGGAATCACTTCCTGCATCGAGCGATGCTGGCCGAGATATAACCATTAAAAGCCCTGTCAGCCTTGTATTTATCAGGCTTTTAGGCAATTTTCGGAAGAGATTTGTTCCCACAAATGCAGGCATATGCTTTACTTCTCTTACATCAGGTTAATCAGTTAGGTTTTTGACGTCTGATAGAGAGAAAGCAAATAGCGTGCCTGCGGGTACCAAACCTGAGTTATTCAAGACTTTTATACAGCGTCCGATATTACTTAAAAATAAAACTTATTAATGAAACAGGAGCAGACGCATGGCGGGCCTACTTGATGGAGTGAATCAGCGGACCCAGCTGGTTGGTAAAAACCGGTTGGAGCTTTTGCTGTTCAGGGTCGGTGCAATCAGACAGCGCTTTGCGATCAACGTATTCAAGGTTCGTGAAGTCATTCCATGCCCCAAACTCAAGCGGGTTCCCGATGCGCACCGCAATGTTGTCGGTATTGGCAACATGCGTGGCCAGACGATTCCGGTTATCGACCTGGCATCAGCCCTGGGATACCGTGCTAACCAGGATATTGAAAACGCCTTTGTCATTATCACCGAGTTCAACCGTAACGTTCAGGGGCTGCTGGTTAGTGAGGTAGACCGCATACTAAACCGCAACTGGGAAGAAATCCTGCCGCCCCCCAAAGGTGCTGAGCGGGGTAGTTATATGACGGCAATTACCGATTTCGAGGGCGAGCTGATTGAGATCGTCGACGTTGAAAAGGTCCTCGAAGAAGTCATTGGCTCGATTAAGGATGTTTCAGAAGAGGTTCGGGGGCACGTCAGAGAGGGTGGTGACGAACTGCGACGCGTACTGGTAGCGGATGACTCCCTGGTAGCAAGAAACCAGGTTAAGCGTGCGCTGGAGCAGGTGGGTATCGAAAGTGTTCTGGTCAGGGATGGTAAAGAGGCCCTGGATCAGCTGAATGCCTGGGCTGAAGAGGGTACTTTGAAGGATCAGATATCTCTGCTGATCTCGGATATTGAAATGCCGGAAATGGATGGCTATACCCTGGTAGCAGAGATTCGGAATAATCCTGAACTGAAAGACCTTTATGTCATCATGCACTCATCACTGAGTGGTGTATTTAACAATGCCATGGTTGAAAAGGTGGGCGCTGACGAGTTTCTGCCCAAGTTTAAGGCTGACGAGCTTGCGAAGGCGGTGCTGGATAAGATCCAGGAGCATGCAACACACTCAGATTCAAATTGATTCCCAAGGGTTTGAAAACTGCTTACAATGATCTGCATACCTAATACAGGGCAGGGGAAAGTAGTTTGTCGAATCAGATAAATGTCAACGATTACAACCAGTTCAAGACGTACCTTGAGCAAAGTTGTGGGTTGATGCTGGGCGACAACAAGCATTACCTTGTTTCCAGTCGCCTAACGGGTCTGCTCGAAGAGTTTAATTCCTCCAGCGTTGGCGATCTCATACAGAAAATTGTCAGCCGTCCTGATGCAAAACTTCGTGAGCGAGTCATCGAGGCTATGACGACCAACGAGACCTTCTGGTTTCGTGATGCTTTTCCCTTCGATATTCTTCAGAGCCAGATATTCCCCGAGCTTGAAAGCAAGGTTGGCGGTATCAAGATCTGGTCCGCAGCCTGTTCTTCCGGGCAGGAAGCCTATTCCATCAGCATGGCAACAGAGGAATACAAGGCCAGCAATCCTGGAAAATTGCGTGGTGACGTGCGCATTGTTGGTACAGATATCTCTCCGCAGATTGTCCGGGCTGCGCAGGAGGCCTGCTATGACAACCTGGCCATGACACGTGGTCTGTCACCAGAGCGAAAGAAGAAGTTTTTCCAGCAGAAAGGCGACTGCTGGGAAGTGAATGCCAATATAAAGGCCAGGGCCAGTTTCCGTGGCCTGAACCTGCTGCAAAGCTATAGCATGCTAGGTAAGTTCGATATCGTCTTCTGCCGTAACGTGCTGATTTATTTCTCTCCAGAGAACAAGCGAGATATCCTCGAAAGGATCAGGCAGACGCTTAATCCCCGCGGTTATCTGTTCCTGGGTGCCTCAGAGTCCTTGTCCAATTACTCGGATGACTTCGAAATGATTCGTTGTAATCCGGGTGTCCTGTATCGCCTGAAGTAGGGCGTCAAAACTTTGCCGTCTGGCGGCATGAGACTGCCGTTTGATTACCGAATGGCGTCATTAAATCGCTGTTAGTATTTTCTAAGTCAATGTAAATAAAAGGAAAAATAATTTTGGCACGTTCGCTGCTTTAGTTTCGTGCAAGACGACTAAAGTTGGAGCGAAAAATGTCGATAAGTTTCGATTCTGCCCTGGGTATCCATGATGATGCGCTCAAGGTGCGTGCCCGTCGCAGCGAGCTGCTGGCATCTAACCTTGCCAATGCCGATACGCCGAACTACAAGGCGCAGGATATTGATTTCAAACAGGCCCTGGAACAGGCATCCGCAGGGCAATCCGCTTCTTCTTCACAACTTAAAACTACGCATTCAGGGCATATCCAGGGCGAACCTGCCCCTGGTATTCCTGATTCCAAATACCGCGTTCCGTTACAGCCGTCGCTGGACGGCAATACCGTCGATAGCCAGTTAGAAAAGGCGAATTACGCCGAAAATGCGCTTCAGTACCAGACCACATTGAGTTTTCTGGGGAGCAAGTTTAGTTCGCTGATGGGCGCCATCAAGGGTGAATGATCATGAGTATGTACAAGATATTTGATATCGCAGGTTCGGGGCTTAGTGCGCAGACATTGCGTCTGAATACCGTCGCTTCGAATATGGCCAACGCCGAATCGGTCAGTAGTACAGAAGAGGGCGCCTATCGAGCACGTAACCCGGTATTTGCTGCCGTGTTCAATGAAATGGCTGCAAAGGGCCAGGGCACGGCATCGGTAGAGGTAAATGACGTGGTTGAGAGCCAGGCTCCAGTTGTTCAACGTTATGAGCCGAATCATCCGCTGGCTAACGAGGAAGGTTATATCTTCCAGTCCAACGTCAATATTGCCGAGGAAATGGCCAACATGATTTCAGCCTCGCGCAGTTATCAGACCAACGTCGAGGTTATGAATACGGCGAAACAGCTAATTTCCGCAACCTTGCGTCTTGGCCAGTCATAGGGAGTGAGTCATGAATTCAGTCAGTGATATACAGGCTCAGTTGTACAGGGACCTTGGTATTGATCCCAATGCCAAAGAGAGCAAAAACACCGGCGAACTGGGCCAGGAAGATTTCCTCGAGCTGATGATCACTCAGCTACGCAACCAGGATCCCTTCAAGCCCATGGAGAGCGGGGAGTTCCTGGGGCAGATCGCACAGTTCGGTACTGTATCCGGTATTCAGGACCTGCAAAACTCCTTCTCTGATTTTTCCAGCAAGTTGTTTTCAAGCCAGGCCCTGGAGGCTGCAAGTCTCGTTGGCAGGCAGGTGCTGGTTCCAGGTGACAGTTCGCTGCACATGGCCGGGAACTATACCGTTGGATCAGTCGATCTACCGAATTCCGTGAACCAGCTGGACATCAAGGTTTACACGGCCACGGGTCAGCTGGTACGCACGATCAACATGGGAGCGCAGGACAGTGGTATGTCTGAGTTTGCATGGGATGGCGTTAATGATGATGGGCAGATGATGCCCTCGGGTGTTTATCGCTTTGAGGCAGAAACCCGAAATGGCACGACGACTCGTGCCGCGGATACTTATCTCAATACACAGGTACTCAGCGTTGAACTGGGACGTACCGATGGCAGCATGACGCTGGAGACCAGTTCCCTGGGCAGCGTAGATTTCTCAACCGTAAAACGAATTTCCTAAGCAGGAGAGGCGAATCATGGCTTTTAAAATTGCATTAAGTGGTCTCAACGCAGCAGCTACAGACCTGAGCGTTACCGGTAACAACATCGCCAACTCCAGTACGGTTGGCTTCAAGGAATCACGTACCGAGTTTGCTGATGTCTTCGCGGCATCTTTCGGTGGTATCTCCAAGACCGCAGTTGGTGCGGGTGTACGTGTTGCCCAGGTTTCACAGCAGTTCGATCAGGGGCAGCTCGACTTTACCGGTAATGCCCTTGATATCGCCGTTAATGGTCAGGGCTTCCTGATCTTCAGTGATTCAGGTTCACGTGTGTTCTCACGTAATGGTGCCATGCAGCTGGATCGTGATGGGTACATCGTTAATGCGAATAACCAGCGCCTTCAGGTGTACGACGTGGTTGATCCTAACGTACCGTCATTCAATACGGGTTCACTTGTTGATCTGCAGCTTTTTACCGGTGATGCACCTCCACAGGCTACAACCAGTGTTCAGGCACTTATTAACCTGAGTGCACAGGATACGCCTACGGGTGATCCAGTGGTGCCGGTCCCCATAGACCCTGCAACACCAACAACCTATAACTACTCAACCTCGGTGAATGTTTACGATTCACTGGGCGCAAGCCATACAGCGACTACTTACTACCAGCTGGTCAGCACTACAGCAGGGGCAGGTTCTACCTGGAACGTGGCTATGACGATTGATGGCAACCTCGTTCCGCCTACAGCACCAGTCGCAGGTGCACCCAACCAGTCACAGATCGACTTTGATGCAAATGGCGTTCTGACCACGGGGATGCCCATAACTTATACAGGATGGACACCAGCAACAGGTGCCGCGCCTATCACTCTGAGCTACGACTATACCGGTAGCACCCAGTATGGCGATCAGTACACCGTAAATGGTCTGACACAGGATGGCTTTACCACTGGTCGTCTGACCTCGATCAATATCGATGAAACCGGTGTGGTTTATTCACGTT
>CAZXNH010000017.1:0-57243 GCA_964641615.1 uncultured Ectothiorhodospiraceae bacterium
CAGCCACAGATCGATCAGGGAAATCTCATCTTCATAGGCTGTTGCGGGTGATGGTTTCTGGCTGCCTGGCATAGGGAATCCTTTAACAAAACATTTCTTTCATATTTATGTATGACTTTTCAGCCAGTTAGCGATTGACTGAGTCATAGGCATGTTGCCAGTTGATAGATTGATTGCCAAGTCAAGACTGAACATTCCGCGCACTGCTGGTTAGAATAGCCCATCGATTCGATGCGGCGTCCATGAAACACCTCAATCCCCAACAACGTGAAGCGGCTACCCATATAGGCACCCCCCTGCTGGTGCTGGCTGGTGCTGGCTCGGGCAAAACCAGTGTGATTACTCAGAAGATCGCCTGGCTGATCCGTGAGTGTGAGATGGATCCGAAAAATATCGCGGCCATCACCTTTACCAACAAGGCGGCCAAGGAGATGAAGGAACGCGTGGGCAAGCTATTGTCGCGCGAGGAAACGAAGGGGCTCACCGTATCAACCTTCCACAACCTGGGCCTGAATATCCTGCGCAAGGAACTCAAAGAGATTGGTTACAAGCCTGGCTTCACCATCTTCGATGCTGCCGACTCTGCCACCCTGATCAAGGAGATCAGCCGCAAGGAAGACGACGCCATCGATGACGTGGACCAGGCGCGCTGGGCGATTTCGCGCTGGAAAAATGATTTCATCAGCCCGGAACAGGCTGTCTCCAGCGCGAAAGATGAACTGGAATTTCATCACGCCAAACTCTACGCCCACTATCAGCGCATGCTGCGCGCCTATAACGCCATGGATTTCGATGATCTGATCGTAGAACCCGTACGACTGTTCATGGACAAACCCGAGGTGCTGGAACGCTGGCAGCAAAAGCTGCGCTATCTGCTTATCGATGAATACCAGGATACCAATGCCTGTCAGTACGAACTGGTTAAGTTACTCAGTCACCTGAGTGGCGCCTTCACCGCCGTGGGGGACGATGATCAGTCCATCTATGCCTGGCGCGGCGCCCGGCCCGAGAACCTGGCCAGGCTTCAGGAAGACTTTCCCCGGCTCAAGCTGGTCAAACTGGAACAGAACTACCGCTCGGTGGAACGCATCCTGTCCAGCGCCAACCACCTGATCGGCCACAATCCCCATGTCTTCGAAAAGAAGCTCTGGAGTGCCCTGGGAACCGGTGATCCCATTCGTGTCATCCCCTGCAAGAGCGCCGAACACGAGGCCGAGAAAACAGTCAGCGAGATTCTGAAACACCGTTTCAAGCACCGCAGCGACTATCGCGACTATGCCATCCTTTATCGTGGCAACTTTCAGGCCCGCATCTTTGAGCGTGTGCTGCGTGATAACAACATCCCCTACAAGATCAGTGGCGGCATGTCCTTCTTCGACAGAGCCGAGGTCAAGGATACCCTCGCCTACCTGCGCCTGCTCTCTAATCCCTCTGATGACGCGGCCTTCCTGCGCATCATCAATACGCCCCGCCGTGAGATCGGCCCGGGCACGCTGGAGAAACTGGGGCAGTATGCCAATCAGCGCCACGTCAGTCTGTTTGCTGCCAGCATGGAAATGGGGCTTTCAGAAGTGCTCGGCAGGGCTGCCCTGACCCGGCTGGAAGTATTCTCAGACTGGATGCAGGAACTCGCCCGTAAGGCCGAGGAAGACCCCGTCGCGGCGGCAAAGGCCATCATGTATGAAAGCCAGTATGAAAACTGGCTAATCGAGACCAGCAAGGATGAAAAGGTGGCCCAGAAACGCTGGGAGAATGTCACCGAGGTACTGGACTGGATGGGCCGTCTTACCGGTGAGGGTAACGAGGAACGCACGCTGGGCGACCTGGTGACGCACATGACCCTGATGGATATCCTCGATCGCAACAACGATGAAGGTGACAGCGATACTGTACAACTCATGACCCTGCATGCCGCTAAGGGGCTCGAATTCCCGCATGTCTTCCTGGTCGGTATGGAAGAAGAACTCCTGCCGCATCGAACCAGTCTCGAAGAAGACAACATCGAAGAAGAACGGCGTCTTGCCTATGTGGGTATCACCAGGGCCCAGCAAACCCTGACCATGACCTATGCGAAAAAGCGTCAGCGTTTCGGTGAAGAACTGGAATGCGAACCCAGTCGGTTTCTTTCAGAACTCCCTGAAGAGCACCTGGAATGGGAGGACCGTCGCGAGGTCTCACCCGAAGAAAAAAAGGAAACCGGACGTGCTCATCTGGACAATCTGAAGAGCCTGCTTGGTTAACACAATTACCTAATACCCTAGTGCCAGACTCTGTAAAATTAACGTCAGCCCTATTCCCTGCTATCTTTACGAGGCATAGCTAGCAGGATTAATAATGAATAAGAAACTATCCGGGCTCCTACCTTTCAGCGTTATCAGCGAGAAAAGACCGAGTGACATGACGGATATCGAGGTGTCCCGTCACCTGATGCAGTTCACCCTTTTTGGCCTGCTGGGTTGTGGCTTTCTTTACCTGTTCACCATCATTTCGCTATTCCAGGGGCGCACGGAACTGGGCCTTTATCTGCTGGCATTTTCCGTAATCAGCACCGTACTCCTTATTTATGTACGCCAGACCAGGCATTTCAGGATTGCCTCCTGGCTTACTGCCATCATGCTCTGCATCCTGGCATTGTTCCTGGTGATCTCAGGAGGGTTCGCGGAGACTGGGCCACTCTGGGTATTTCCGATTATTGCTATCATCCTGTTTCTGCAGGGAGCAAGTAACGGAATTAAAACCAGTGGGGCGCTGCTTGTTCTGATCGGCCTGATATTCTTCGCTCCTGTTTCCTTCATCGCCCTGCCCGAATATGGTCTCGACTTTAAAATCCGTACCTTTGCCTCGCTACTCGCAACGTTGCTAATCATCTGGACCCTCGAATATTCCCGTAACAGGGCATTTCTCATCCTTGAAGATCTGCGCTACGAGATGGAAGTGGTTTCACGTACGGACTACCTGACGGGCATATACAATCGAAGGGCCATGATTGAAAAACTCAATGCCGAAATCAGTCGCTTCAATCGCACCGGCGAAATCTTCAGCATCCTGTTAATCGATATCGATCATTTCAAACAGATTAATGATATGTATGGGCACGCGACAGGGGATTTTGTCATCCGCACGCTCTGCCAGCTCATGCAGGATCAGTTGCGTGAGCATGACATTGTCAGCCGTTGGGGTGGAGAGGAATTTCTGATCCTGTTACCGAACACGGTTACTGAACAGGGGCACTATGTCGGGGAACTTCTGCGCAAAAATATCGAATCCAGGGAGTTGAGTGTCGGTGAGGATACAAAACTGCACCTGACCGTGAGCATCGGTGTAAGCAGTGCTGAGAATACCAGTGATGCCCTGGTACTGGTCGACCAGGCTGATGAGCGCCTGTATAGGGCCAAGCGGGGCGGCAGAAACCAGGTTATTTCTACAGACGCCGCCAGCGAGGTTCAGGCGCCAAAAGATTCCGTCGTATAACGCCGCATCTTCAACGAGTCAGACCAGTGCCCTGGACTCAGACCTGCCTTGAGCTTGAGATGGTCCAGAAACTGTTGCCGGTCCGGCAACTGCTCCCAGACACTGGGCAGGAATGTCCCTCGCCTGCCCATATCTTCCAGGATCAGGCCATCGACACCGGGACGTATCTGCTCCAGCAGATCGGCTTCATCACTGAAATCCATCGGTTCAGAAGGACTGAGCACCGAGATATGGATATCCAGGTCATCCAGCTCATCCGACTGTAGCCTGGGAAAGCGCGGGTCCTGAAAGGCTGCAGCCCAGGCGTGCTCGGCTACATCTCGTATCAGCGGCTGGAAGGCCTCGAGCGTTCCGATACAGCCGCGCAGATCACCGTCTTTGTTCAGGGTGACAAACGTCGCTCGCTCCTGTCTTAATGACTCCGGATATTCATCTGGGTTGACCGTTAATGCGCCACCTTCCTCAAGACCATGGCGTATCGATGCCAGGGCAACATCCAGCATCACCTGGCGCTCCTCGGCAGAGTAATTAGCTGAAGACATAGGCACCGTAACCTACTACCTGGTCACGCGGACCCGCAGTATCACCGGAATTGCGCAGGTCGATGGTTTCTCCTTTCAGGCCATGGCGTTTTGCCTCAAGCAGCAAGCCCTGAATCGGCATCCTGCCGCAGGCCTGCTCGTGACCTATGCGTTCGCCATGCAGCGAAGCAATAGCATCTGAAGTGACAGCATCTATTTCTCTTGCCGAATCGTAATCCAGGTAATGACTCAGGTCCGAGCTAACAACGATGAGTGTCTCAGGACCTCCCCATAAGGCCTCGATTGCTGCAGCCGTTTCTTCTGGTCTGGCCTCACCCACTACGATCGGCACCAGCGTGAAGTCATCGAGCGTTTTCTGCAGAAAAGGTAAATGCACCTCCAGGCTATGTTCCTGGGCATGAGCCAGGTCCATCTCCTGGACCAGGCCTTTTTTAAGTAATAGCTCTATGGCCTCACGATCCAGGGCAATCTTTCCTAACGGGGTTTCAAAATACTCACTTGAGGGTACGGCAAGGCCGTAAAAAGGTACGCGGTGTGAAGGCCCCAGCAATACAACACGACGAATTGGTTCTTCAGCATTCTTCAGGCGTGCATAGGCAGAAGCCGCGACGGGGCCTGAATAGATATAACCTGCATGAGGTGCAACCAGTGCCTTGGGTGCAGCATCATTACTCGACGCATCCTTCAGAAACTTATCAATAGTCTGTGAAAGTTCGGCTGCGTTTCCCGGATAAAACATACCGGCAACGGCAGCGGGGCGTACTTGTATCATTTCCCTTTCACCTCCTGTTTCAGGCATTCATCCAGTCATGAAACTGGATCAAATTAAATAATGCCCTCATAAACTATAATAACTAATAGGAGATCATAATGAGTAATTATTCAGAAATCGGCACGGTACCCACTAAATACTGGCATAAGCTGGAAGATGGGCGTGTGCAATGTGACCTGTGTCCACGCGACTGCAAGCTCAAGGAAGGGCAACGAGGTCTGTGTTTTGTACGCGCTAATGAAAATGACCAGATCGTTCTGACCAGCTATGGCCGATCCAGCGGCTTCTGTATCGACCCCATCGAGAAGAAACCCCTGAATCATTTCCTGCCAGGCTCCCCGATTCTTTCCTTTGGTACCGCAGGCTGCAACCTGGCCTGTAAGTATTGCCAGAACTGGGACATGAGTAAGGCAAGAGACATGGATCGGCTCATGGATGAGGCCTCACCCGAGACACTGGCCATTACCGCGGAACGTGTTGGCGCAAAAAGTATCGCCTACACCTATAACGATCCCGTGATCTTCCTGGAGTATGCCGTTGATACCGCCATTGCCGCCCATGAACGCGGCATTAAGTCTGTTGCGGTTACCGCGGGATACATCAACCCCGAACCGCGCGAAGTTTTCTTCAGGCACATGGATGCAGCCAATGTCGATCTGAAGGGCTTTACCGATGACTTCTATGAAAAGCTGTGCAAGGGTCATCTTGATCCCGTACTCGACACCCTGAAATACATTAAGCATGAAACTAGTTGCTGGCTGGAACTCACTACCCTGCTGATTCCCGGTCATAACGACTCTGAAAAAGAGATCGAGGAAATGACAGCCTGGGTCGTCGAGCACCTGGGACCTGATGTGCCGATGCACTTCACTGCCTTTCATCCCGACTACAAGATGATGGATGTGCCTTCGACACCATTTTCAACGCTGACACGCTCACGCGAGATCGCGATCAGGAATGGCGTTCGTTATGCCTATACCGGCAATGTCCATGACGAGGCCGGGGAAAGCACCTATTGCCACAAATGCGGTAATAAGCTCATCGGCCGTGACTGGTATGTTTTATCGACCTGGAACCTGGACGAGAAAGGCTGCTGTAATCAATGTGGTGAACCGCTGGCCGGCGTCTTCGAAGACAAACCTGGCGACTGGGGCGCAAAACGGCAACCTATCCAGATCCATGATGGTGTGCGTTAAGCGATTTGTCGATGTAATCCGGTGACCAGTTGCTCGTAGTCTTTATCGTCAGGGCCAATTAGTCCATGGCGAATCAGAAAGTCGATAATGACCAGGTTGCAGTTGGCCTTGAACTCATCGGTGGTTCGTACAATCTCGGCAACCTCTTCTACCGGAAGCAACTGGAATGACTCAACTTCACCATCGGTATTCACCGGTAGGAAATCTTCGGGCAATTCCAGGTCATAACAGTACATAACATCCGGCTTTAACCCATTTGGTGATTCCGCAATATAACTAATCGCACCCACAGGCATTGCACGAGCAGCCAGCGATTCATCCATACCAGCCTCTTCCTGGCATTCCTTGATCAGGTTTTCAGCCGGGCTAATAGTATAAGGCAGGCCACCGGCAACGAGGTTATCAAGCTTCCCCGGCGCATGGCGCCTGTCCGCAGCACGCCTGGCTATCCACATATGCAAACCTCCAGGCTTCCTGACAAAGCCATTCATATGCTGACCAAAGGCACGCACACCAAAATGTGCAACAGAGCCCCGATCCAGAAGACAAAGTGCTTCCTCGCGGCCTGAGGGCGTCACCGGGTAAAATTCATCCAGGTAATGTCCGATCACACCTCTATCCATGAGCGCATGTACCAGCTCATCCAGCAGCCGAGTACGCAGATCAAAGCCTTCATGTTCGGAATGAAAAATGGCCTGCTCCGAATCGATACGAAACAGCTTTGGATAGGCCCGTAGTTCCTGGGCAAACTCCGGGCGTAGCCAGCCAACGCGTACATCATCCATACGCAGGGGCTGAAACTCTTCAAGCTGGGCACTATTACAGGCCGCAATATGATCTAGATAGGACATAAGCTAGAGATTAACCGGTTTTGGTTATTGAGAAAAACACAGCAGATTAGCGGTTAAACCCTTTTAAGTACCACCATCGGCGCTTAAGATTCCCCCTATGTCTGATAGTAGCTCCAACCCGGCCCAATACGACTGGCCATTCTTCTGGCAGGTTGCCCTTAAGCATCGCAACGTACTGATTCTGGCGAATATCGTCGCCCTGGGTGCCGCACTGGCCAGTGTGCCTATCCCTTTGCTGATGCCACTCCTGGTCGACGAAGTACTACTCGATAAGCCCGCTGCCCTGGTGGGCTGGATGAATGGTTTCTTTCCGGATAGCTGGCATCAGGCGGCATATTACATCGGCTTTATTTTCCTGATCACCGTCCTGCTGCGCATCGGCTCCATGCTGCTGGGTGTCTGGCAGATGCGTGATTTCACGATCATTGCCAAGGATTCAACTTATCGTATTCGCCGCAACCTTCTGGGCAGGCTTAAAAGCGTTTCCCTTTCAGAGTACGAAACCCTGGGCAGCGGCACCGTCGCCTCGCACCTGGTAACGGACCTGGAATCCATCGACAATTTCATCGGCGTTACCATCAGCAAGTTTCTGGTCGCCGTGCTCACCCTGGTCGGCGTCACAGCTATCCTGCTGTGGATGAACTGGAAACTGGCCCTGTTCATCCTGGTCATGAACCCCGTTGTCATTTACTTCAGCGTTGCCATGGGTAAGCGCGTCAAGGACCTGAAAAAGAAAGAGAACAAGGCCTTCGAGCTATTCCAGCAGAGCCTGACTGAAACCCTGGATGCCATGCAGCAGATCCGGGCCATGAACCGCGACAAGCATTACATCGCCCGAGTGGTTGAAAGGGCCCGTGGTATCAAGGAACACTCAGCCAACTTCTCCTGGAAGAGTGATGCCGCTGCCCGCTTTTCCTTCCTGATTTTCCTGATCGGTTTCGAGGGCTTTCGCGCCATCAGCATGCTGATGGTGGTATTTTCCAACCTGAGCATCGGCGAAATGATGGCCGTATTTGGTTACCTATGGTTCATGATGACGCCAGTGCAGGAAGTGCTGAATATCCATTACAGCTTCTACGGTGCCAAAGCTGCCCTTGCGCGAATCAATCGTCTGCTGGAGCTACACCGGGAACCCCAGTATCCGCATATTAAGAATCCTTTCGAGCACAAAACCACCGTGGGCATAAGTCTGCGCGACATCCATTTTGCCTATCAGCCTGAACAGGAAATTCTCAAGGGGGTTGATCTGGATATCCAGCCCGGTGAAAAGATTGCCCTGGTTGGCGCCAGTGGTGGCGGCAAGTCGACCATGGTGCAGGTTCTGCTGGGGCTTTATAACCCGCAGCAGGGAGAGGTTCTCTTCGACGGCATTCCGGTACAGGAAATCGGCCTGGATGTCGTACGCGAACACTGCGCCACGGTGCTGCAACATCCTGCCCTGTTTAATGACACGGTGCGTATGAACCTGACCCTGGGTCGGGACTATGAAGAGGACGAACTGAACCAGGCCCTGGAGATCGCCCAGTTACGAGAAGTCATCGATGAATTACCGGATGGCCTGGAAACCCTGATAGGCCGACAGGGCGTGCGGCTCTCCGGCGGCCAGCGTCAACGCCTGGCCATTGCCCGCATGGTACTTACCCGACCCAGTGTGGTGATACTCGACGAAGCCACCTCGGCCCTGGATAGCGCAACCGAGGCCAGGGTCCATGAGGCCCTGTCAGATTTTCTGCGTGGGCGAACCACCCTGATCATTGCGCATCGCCTGAGCGCCGTGAAACAGGCTGACCGTGCCTATGTCTTCGATGACGGACGTATAATCGAGGAAGGCACGCACGATGAACTCATCCAGGGCGAAGGCCTGTATCAGAAACTCTACGGCCACCATCAATGACCGAGGCCCTGCTCGCCTACCTCTTACTGGGCGCCTTTACCGGGATCATGGCCGGCCTGTTCGGAGTCGGAGGTGGATTGCTCATCGTGCCCGTACTCACGGGCATGCTGACTGGTTTTGGTATTGCCACCGAGCAGGTCGTGCACATAGCCATCGGCACCTCCCTGGGCACCATCGTCTTCACCTCACTATCATCAATCCGCGCCCATCACAGACGAGGTGCCGTGCAATGGCCGCTGGTCCGCATCATGGCACCGGGCATCATACTAGGCGCCATACTGGGTGCCCTGGTCGCAGGGCAATTCGAGCGTAATGCGCTTCGAACCATCTTTGCCCTGTTTGAATTCGCAGTTGCGATTTACCTCTTTCTGTCCCCTGTACCCACCCCCAGAGAACACAACATGGGCAAGCCCCTGCTGATTGGGACAGGCGGTATTATTGGGATGGTCTCCAGCCTGCTGGGCATTGGGGGTGGCACCATGACAGTACCCTTCCTGGTCTGGAACCGAGTAAGGGTACAGGAGGCGGTGGCAACGGCTGCGGCCTGTGGCCTGCCCATTGCCCTGGCCGGTGTCACCGGCTTCATGCTGGTGGGCCTGGGACGGGATGATCTGCCAGCCCTGGCGACCGGCTATGTTTACTGGCCTGCGCTGGCAGGGATTGCCCTCACCAGCATCCTGTTTGCCCCGGTCGGGGCTGCCCTGGCCCATCGCCTGCCTGCCCATAAACTGAAAAAGGCCTTTGCCCTGCTGCTGGTAATACTGGGCATCAAGATGCTGCTGGTTTAATCCAGTCCGAGCATCGCAGCCTTCAGGCCTTCATCGGCAGGCTCAGCTCCCAGCCATACACGCAGTAATGCCTGCATGAAATCTTCACCTGCAACAACTCCCTTCTGGATGCCTTTGATGATGACCCTCGTGCCTTCATCAGGCAGGTACTGAAGGATAATTTCGTCACCTGCCTTCATATCCTCAAACAGGGCGTTAAATTGCTGTAGTCGTTCCTGGAGTGCTGTCATGTCTTTGGTGTTCCTGCCGAAGCCTTCACTCCAGCCACCAGTAATCTTGTCGGCTCCGACAGCACGCAGGAAATGCATATTGATCTGGCGTGCCCCGGCCATGCGTATGGCCTGATCCGAAGAACTGGTTTTCTCGGGCAGATATAGCGCCCCCACATAAACCTTCACGAAGTATTTTTTACGCAGACCAGCACCGTTCAGTTCAAGCACGACATCACCGACCTCGACCTGCTCCGAAATTTTCACTCCTTCGACCTCGGCAGCGATTGCTGTGTTCAGCATCAATACCAGCATTACACATAGCATTCTCACGATATAACTCCTGCTCATTCCAAAACCAGAACCCTGTGTTCTTTATCCAACACAGATTGCTATACTCAGGATAGAACAATCAAAACCCTTTAACCGCAGGGGAATTCAATGTCCAGCAACGACCTGAGCAAGATTCGCGCACTTTCCATCACCGCAGACCTGACTGACGAGGAGCTCGATACCCTGTGTAATGTGATGCAGCATCGCGTCCTGAAGGACGGTGACATACTGCTGACTGAGGGCGATACGGATCACGTGCTTTTTGGCATCGCCAGTGGCAGGCTCGAGGCCGTCAAGGATACGGGCATGGGCGATCACGTCACACTGCAGGTATTCAAGCCCGGGGATATTGTCGGAGAACTGGGTTTCCTGGATGGCAACTGCCACTGCGCCAGCATCATCTCAGTCGGCGAAAGCGAAGTCCTCTCACTGGAACGTGATGTCCTCGAAGGCATGCTGGATGATCACCCCCGACTGGTTTACAGCCTCATGCGCGGTATTATCCGCAGCGTCCATGCCATCCTGACACGCATGAACCTGCAGTATGCGGAAATGAACAACTATATCTCCAAGCAGCATGGCCGCTACTGAATACTTGCTAACTTAACCAGCCATACCACAGCGGCAGGGTAATCAGGCTCAGTGCCGTCGTCAGGGTAACTGCCGCTGCATAAAGGCCAGTATCCAGCTTGTAACGATCACAGAACACGATGCCCAGCACCATGCTGGGCATTGCTGCTTCCAGCACCACGCCAATCAGCAGATCGCCTTTCAGACCAAACTGATCCGCAAGAAACCAGACCAGCAGAGGTGTCAGTATCAGCTGTAATAGAACGACGGGTATGAGTTTAGGCAGATGGGCCGGTCGCCAGGTATCCCAGCGCAGCCCCAGACCGAGAGAAAACAGCATCAGTGGAACCACCCCGGCAGCCAGCAGACCTAACCAGGACTCCAGCCAGGCGGGAAACGGCACCTGCATACTGTTCAGGATGACCGCAGCAACCGCAGCCCAGAGTGGCGGCACATGCAACAGCTCCTTCATGACATTGGCCTGCCTGCCGCCTTCACCAAAATAACGGGAGACCAGCACACCCACCGTCAACAGCAGGGGGGTACAGGCAAACAGATCATATTGAATTGCGATACTGCGGCCGGACTCACCAAAAATGCTTTCGAGCACCGGCAGCCCCATGTAGGTCGCATTAGGAAAGGCAGCGGCAAGAATCACGGCTCCGGTTACCCGGCCAGAGTGCTTACAGGAACGACAGATCTGCCAGCTCAGTAGTATGGCAAACAGGACACCAGCGGCAGCCACAGCAGCAATGGCTACAGAGTTCAGGCCAAGTGGCGCGCTCCACAATACCTTCAGCACCAGGGCGGGGAGCAACAGGTAATAAACTACCGAGGTCAGCACCTGGCGAGTGGAGTCGGCATCCAGACCACCAGGACGAATAATACGCCAGACCAGTCCACAGAGGATCAACGCCCCCATCTGACTAATAACAAAATTCACTTCCTGAAACTCCCCGTCATGATTCCGCTTAATCGCGATCTCTGCAGCATATCCTGACACAGTCTCCCACCGTGTATCTCGTAATTTTCATGGTGCCCAAACAAAAAGACCCCGCATGGTTGCGGGGTCTTTAAGGATATTCAGCTTATTGCTTAGCCGGGCTGGCCTTCCTGTGCCTGCTGCTGAGCAATCTCTTCATGAACCTTGGCCATGTCGAGTTCCTTAACCTGCTTGATCAGCTCTTCCATCTGCTGCTCCATGAGCATGCCAGGCTGCGCAAACAAAATGACCTTTTCACGGAAGATCATCAGGGTAGGAATAGAACGAATCTGGAACTGTGCGGCCAGTTCCTGCTGCTCTTCGGTGTTTACCTTGGCAAACACGATATCGGGGTGTTTTTCTGCCATCGACTCATAGATCGGCGCGAAAGACTTACAGGGACCGCACCAGGTCGCCCAGAAATCAACGAACACGATATCGTTGTTAGTGATGGTTTCTTCAAAACTTTCGGTGGTCATATCGATGGCAGCCACGAGCAGTCTCCTGAAATTCGGATGGCAAAAAGCGGGGTCAACCGCGTTGAATGGCGCAATATTAGCACAACATCCGAACCATTAGAATTTACTAATAATGAGGGTGTGGTTTCAGGAAGCCATCTTGATATCGCGCATGGCGTCGCGCAGGGCAAACAATCGAGATAGTGGGTCTTCCATTTCCAGTATCTGCTGCTTGATCTCCATCTGCAGGGGCAGCAATTCCGTCAGGCGGGCACAGACCTCATCGGCCAGATCATAATGGATCTCCAGCCTATCATAGGGTGCTCCCAGTTCTTTCATAATCCTGCCCAGCATCTCGCTCATGGAGCGAAATTCCTCGGGAATCACGCTATGGGGCTCGAAGGGCAGGTATTCGACATCTGCAACGAGCAGGCCGTTTTTCTCGGTACGGGTCGATTTCACCCTGAAGCGACGCTCGCCATGAACCAGGATGCCCAGAAGGCCATCACTGCGGCGCTCCCAGTCTACGATGTTCACCATGGTGCCAAGCTCATGAACCGTGGCCGGGTCACCAGCCTCTTTCCCTTCCCGGATCAGGCAGATACCAAAGCCCGAGTTCTTGCGCATGCATTCGCTGACCAGGTCGAGATAACGGGGCTCGAAGACCTTGAGTGGCAGCAGACCGCCAGGGAAAAGTACCGTGTTGAGAGGAAAGAGAGGTAGTCTGTTCATCATCCGACAATACCCATCAGCTGACTCAGGACCCGCCCCACCTGGGCATCAGGTCCTGCGGAATATCCAGATGATCCAGTATACGCGCGACCATAAAATCAATCAGGTCCTCGACCTGCTCCGGCCGATGATAAAAACCGGGATTGGCTGGCATGATTGTGACACCAGCCTGGCTAAGACGCAGCATGTTCTCAAGATGAATGCTGGAAAAAGGTGTCTCGCGCACGACCAGGATCATCGGTCTACGTTCCTTGATCGAGACATCTCCGGCTCGCTCGATCAGGCTACGACTGGACCCCGTGGCTAATGACGACAGGGTACCCGTAGTACAGGGGCAGACAACCATGGCATCCGACACGCCGGAACCACTGGCCACCGGCGCGGACCACTGCTCTCGCCCATATACCTGGATCTGACCGGGTTCGGCCTTACAGTATTCGGTCAGAAACGCCTCCTGCTCGCCTGTCTGGCCCGGCAAGTCCAGATCGGTTTCCATGGTCGCCACGACCTGGGCCGGACGAGATATCAGAACACGTAGTTGAATCTTGCTCTGAGCCAGCACCTCAAGCAGGCGCAGTCCATACTGGATGCCGGAGGCCCCCGTAATGGCTACTGTCAGGGTCTTAATCGCCATCAGACTTCTGTGACACCTCGGTCAGCTGCTTGTTGGTCTGGGAAAGACGCTTGATTAGCGCCTCGGTAAACGACTTGTAGAAACGTAACTGGCCACTTTCTGACACCTCTTCCATGACCGTGGCGTTGAGTTTCATCAGTGTCAGTGAACTCTTGGCAATAATAGTCGCAGTACGTTTCTGATGCGTCAGAAAACCAATCTCTCCAAAACAGTCACCCTTGTAGAGCCAGCCAATCGTGCGACGGCTCTTGGTTACCTCGGCGGTACCGGTAACCATGATGTAGAAGGTATCGTCGATATCACCTTCATTGATAATGGTGTCACCGACTTCGAAGTTGATCCAGGTTGCCACCTGCATGATGGCGTTGATGATATGTTTCTCGAATCCCTGGAAAAAGGCCAGTTGAGAAAGCATCTCCAGCTTCTCAACATCTTCGATCTGTTTGCCCGCATAGCGTAGCTCATCAAACAGGCTACTCAGTGCATTGGCAAACTCCTGCCCCGATTTGAAGCGCTCATCCATGTTTTTCGCCATGGCACGCTTGATAATCAGGGCCAGTGACTCGGGCAGGTTCTTGCAGCAGTCACGAACATCAGGGGGATCGACATTCATGATCTGGTACATCAGCGAATGATAGTTCTCAGCCACAAAGGGTGGACGCCCCGTCAACATCTGGTAAAGCACCACGCCCAGTGCATAGATGTCGCTTTGTGGCCCGATATTTTCTCCACTGAGCTGCTCCGGCGACATGTAATAGGGTGAGCCAACATTTCCCTGTGACTGGGTTGCTGTTCCTGACTCCATCGACTCCAGCTGCGCGATGCCGAAGTCCATGATCTTCACCACGTTATCGTCGGACAGCATGATGTTCGCCGGTTTGATATCACGATGGACCACACCTTCACGATGCGCGTAATCCAGGGCCTTGGCACACTTGAAAATAATATCAATGACATCAGAAACCGGCAGGCGTTTCTTTTCGGGCAGGAAGTCGCGCAGGGTATGTCCATGGACATATTCCATGACGATGTAATTCTGGTAGCCCTCGACACCGGCATCGTAAACGGAAACGATATGGGGGTGCTGTAGCTTGCCGGCCGCATGGGCCTCTGTGAAGAAGGAACGCTGGAAGGTGCTGTCCTTGCCGGCGTTAGGGTCACTGAGCGCAACCTTGATAGCGACCCTGCGCTGCACGAAGGGATCAAAACCTTCATACACCATACCCATGGAGCCTTTGCCCAGCTCACCCTTGATGAGATATTTACCTATCGCATCGGGTATGTTGTGGAAGGCTGGAGGTCTACTCATCTAACACGCTCTTCAGGTGGTCCTCGCCCGGGACTCCAGGCCTTCGAGCAGTCGCTCGATCAGGCCGCCAAAGCCACCGTTACTCATAATTAGTATGTGGTCATTCTCGCGTACCACTTGAATGAGAAAAGATAACAGTTTCTCAATATCGCTGTATACCTTGGCTTTTTCACCAAGGGAGGCCATAGCAGCCTGCAAATCCCAGCCCAGATCACCCGGATCCAGCACGTGTACCTCGTCGGCACCCGCCAGGGAATCGGCCAAGGCTTCCTGGTGCACGCCCATACGCATGGTATTCGAACGCGGCTCCAGAACGGCAACAATACGCTCCTGCCCTACCCGGTTGCGCAGGCCATCAATCGTGGAGGTGATGGCCGTGGGATGATGCGCAAAGTCATCATAGACACGTACCCCACCCAGTTCACCGCGCAACTGCATGCGCCGCTTCACGCCTTTAAATCTGCCCAGGGCCTCGATTCCGGTGGCTACCGGTACACCGGCATGACGCGCAGCAGCCAACGCTGCCAGGCCATTATTCACATTATGCAGACCGATCATGTCCCATTTCACCGTGCCGGCAACTTCACCACTCACCATAACCTCGAAGACGCTGCCATCCTCCCTGAGCAATCGGTACTGCCAGTCACCACCCTGCCCCAGGGATTCCACCGGTGTCCAGCAACCCATCTCCAGTACGGTATCCAGATTCGGCTCGCCAGTCGGGTGAATAATCAGCCCGTTACCCGGCACAGTACGCAACAGGTGATGAAACTGCCTTTGAATCGCGGCCAGGTCATCAAAGATATCAGCATGATCAAACTCAAGGTTGTTCAGGATCAGGGTGCGTGGATGGTAATGCACGAACTTGGAACGCTTATCGAAAAAGGCCGTGTCATATTCATCGGCCTCGACCACGAAGAAAGGCCCTGCACCGAGGCGTGCGGAACAGCCAAAGTTCTCTGGAACGCCGCCAACGAGAAAGCCCGGATTCAGCCCGGCATCTTCCAGGATCCAGGCCAGCATACTCGTGGTAGTCGTTTTGCCATGCGTACCAGCAACCGCTAGTACCCAGCGATCCTGCAGGATATTTTCATGTAGCCACTGCGGGCCCGAGGTATAGCGCAGACCTTTATCCAGTACGGCCTCTATGGCCGGGTTGCCACGGCTCATGACGTTGCCCACCACGACACATTCCGGCTCAGGATCCAGGTGCTCGGGCAGATAGCCCTCCTGTAATTCGATATCCAGGGCGCGCAACTGGTCACTCATGGGCGGATAGACCTGTGCATCTGACCCGGACACCTCGTGACCGGCTTCCCTGGCCAGCCCTGCGATACCACCCATAAAGGTGCCACAGATTCCGAGAATATGAATTTTCATGAAGCTACCAGCTTGCTACCAAACAGTATCGCCATAATCACCTCAGACAGGATGTACAGGCCGAGAGAATACACAATACCGATAAACAGGTTGGGCAGATCAAAGGCGTAACGGAAGATGAATGCATTCACGGTCAGTGACCAGGCGAACAGTATATAAATAGCCAGCAATACCATGGAAGAGACCTGCTCTACACCACCGGCTGTATAAACGCCATACACCAGCGGCAGCATGAGCACACTAATGACGGCCCCTGCGCCCATCACCGCGGTAAGGGCCTGAACGAAACGACCGGGGTGTTTTTTTACATAAAGAATGAGCTGGATAAAGACCGAAATCACCATGACTTCGGCGATAACCAGCAACAGGCCGACCAGTGCGCCAAGCTTGGGCCAGATCAGTAACAGGCTTATCAGAGCGTAAGTGATAACGGCAAGGTACATCAGGCTGCGCGACGCTGGCAATTCCTGCGGCGGCCTCATCAGGAGGGCAATTTCAAGAAAGGATCGGAGTATCTGCAGCACCGGTCTTTAGCCAGAATTTAAATGCCCTGCAGTGTAACACGCTTAACAGATTTTCCGGCCGCGTAATGCACCGTGATCAAGCCACGGAGGGCCCAAACCGGTTATAATGCGAGCCTTTTCACAGGCCAGAAATACCAGCATCTGGCATACAGGGCGCATAAACCCAGAAATGATCTACAAAATTATCATTACAGTCGGGCTATTTGCGCTTATTGGCTACTACCTTGATCTCGAGAAAACCTGGCAGGTCATGCTCCAGGCCTCGATACCACTGTTGCTCGTTGCACTCATCGCACAGACCATCAGTACACTCTTCGCGGGCTATCGCTGGGCCCTGATCATGCGCGAGCTCGGCTTTGAGCGATCCATCCTGTTTTACCTGAAGGTCTACTTTATTGGCAGCTATTTCAACCAGGCCCTGCCCAGCAGCATTGGTGGGGATGCCGTGCGTATCCTCGAGGTTGGCAAGAGCGGTTATCGCAAACGCGATGCGTTTGCCGGTGTCCTGATTGACCGTGCAATTGGAGTATTTGGCCTGCTGGTTCTGAACCTTGCGGCCAACCTGGTCTTCCAGGATTACTTTCCTGACTGGCTGACCAACCTGATCAATATGGTGACCCTGGCTGGCATCGTCGCTTTCCTGTCACTGATCTTTATGCGTCATCTCGATTTCATCGAGGATCTGTTCCTGCTCAAACACCTGCATGCCCTGTCTAGCCAGGCACACCGTCTCTACAGCAACCCTCTGACCCTGGGCAGCCATACCCTGCTTAGCCTGGGCTCTCATTTCTTTTCTATCCTGTCGGTCTTTATCATCGCTCAGTCACTGGGCATGACACTCGACTACCAGTTATTCCTGATCGCCATGCCACCCGTTTTCCTGCTGACCTTTGTACCCATTTCACTGGCAGGCTGGGGTATTCGTGAAGGTGCCATGATTGGTATCTTCGTCCTGGTCGGGGCAGACAAGGACCACATACTGGCCGTCTCGATTCTGTATGGCCTACTATTGATTATTTCCAGCCTGCCAGGCGGACTGTTCTGGCTGGACAGCAAACATCACAAGGAATCCAGGGCGCAAGAATCATGAACGTCGACCTGATGCGCAAGATCGATTACTACGCGGGCGTACCGCTGTGCTTACTCACCACTCTGCTGGTGAAAATCCTGCCGAAACGCCGTGCGCAGTGGCCTAAAAAGGTCCTGCTGGTTGAGCTCTCGGAAATGGGTTCTGCCATCCTGGTTGACCCTGCCATGCAGAAGCTAAAAACCCAGCTTGATGCCGAACTTTTCTTTGTTATCTTCGCCAAGAACAAACCCAGTCTGCAGTTGCTAAATACGGTTGAAGACAGGAATATCTTCACCATCCGTGAAAGCGGCCTTTTCACCCTGGCCTATGATACCCTGCGCTTCCTGTTCTGGACGCGTAAACAGGGCATCGATACGGTTATTGATCTTGAGCTTTTCTCACGTTACACGGCCCTGCTGACCGGCCTCAGTGGCGCGGCCAACAAGGTCGGTTTCTATGCCTTCCATAATGAAGGCCTGTATCGCGGCCACATGCTCACACACCAGGTCGCTTATAACCCGCATATGCACATCACCAGGAACTTCATTGCCCTGGTAAATTCACTCACCGCAGATCGTCCTGAACGCCCTTATTCCAAGACCATCATTAGCGATGACGAAATGTTGCTGAAGAAGGCCGTGGTGCATGAGGCCGAGATCGAATCCATTCGTGATCGTGTCAGAAAACACTACCCGGGCTTTGATGCTGATAAAAACAGGATTGTGCTGATCAATGCCAATGCCAGTGACCTGTTACCGCAACGCCGCTGGGATCGTAAGAACTACGCTGAAGTGGCCCGCAGCATCCTGGAAAAATATGACGCCACCATCATCCTGTTAACAGGCTCTAACTCCGAACGTGAGGGACTGCAGATTCTCTGTGACGATGTCGATCACGAGCGCTGCTTTAACTTTGCTGGTGAGGCAGGTTTTAAGGAGCTCCCTGCCCTGTACTCAGCCTCCCTGCTGATGGTGAGTAATGACTCTGGGCCTGCACACTTTGCCTCAGTGACGGATATGCCAACCTTTGTGCTTTTTGGTCCTGAAACACCTGAGCTGTATGGCTCGCTTGGGCCGACCACGCCGATTTATGCTGGCCTTGCCTGCTCACCCTGTGTCAGTGCCTGGAATCACAGAAAGACAGCCTGCACCGATAACGTCTGCCTGCAGGTGATTACACCGCAGCAGGTTATCGATGCCGTTGAGCCACTGCTTCAGTCTGCACAGTCGTGAACACACTTTCGCAGACAAGACTCAGCATCTTTCTGCTGGGACTGGCCTTCGCCATCCTCACTTATGTCCATGGGCTCGATAGCCTGCACATCCCCAAGAATGGTGATGAATACGTCTATGCTCATATTCTGCGACTGACTGCGGAAAGTGGTGAACTGTTACCCCTGCAGTCAGAACTCGATGGCATGCGCAATACCAAGCCGCCCCTGATCTACTGGCAGGGCATTGCCTCGACCAGCTGGGGTACTGAATGGGAACACTGGCGGCTGCGCTGGCCCAGCGTTATCTATACCCTGCTAACTGGGCTGATGATCTTCCTTTTTGCCCGCAAGATGGGTGGAATGCATACGGGCTTTATTGCCCTGTTCAGTTTCCTGGCCTTTATCACCAGCTATCGCTATGGGCGCCCGTATCTCACCGACCCGCCCATGGTGTTCTGGCTGACCCTGCCCTCGCTGGCCCTGCTGTACTGGCGGGAACAGCTGTTTGAATCAAAGCTCCTGTTTCCGTTGCTTGCCGGCCTGAGCCTGGGGTTGGGCTTCCTGGCCAAGTCCTTCATGCTGCTGGCACCCGTCGGTCTCACCCTGGCCCTGTGGTACTGGCGTGAACGCGAATACGCCATTGCTCCCTTCCTGGTAAAAGACAGCTGGAAACTGGTCCTGATGGCTGTTATATCACTCGGGGTTTTCAGTCTCTGGCTCGTGTTTGACCCGGACCCACAGGCCATACTCGATGAGTTTGTCTTCAAGGAAAACATGGGCAAGGTTGCCCAGGAAAACTACTGGTTAAAACTACTCTGGGGCAAGTCGAGCCTGTTATCACAGGCTGCTGGCCTGGTGGTCAATACCGGCCTGTTGCTCATACCCACGGCCATTATGTTCTACCTCGCATTCCGGCAGCGTGACTCGCATAGTGATGAAGAACGCATGCTATGGATCTGGGTAGGCGTGTATTTTCTGATCTTCAGCCTGCCTACCCAGCGTTCTGCGCGCTACCTGATTCCCATAATGCCGGCCATTGCCATCCTGCTGAGCCTGTACTGGGATCGGATTCCACGCTGGGCCTTCCGGATCAGCCTGGGGCTGGCAGCCCTGTTCGTACTGGGTATCGGGGTCTTCTCCCTCAAACTTGAATTATTTCTCGGCGGCGAATCCATCTATCCCCTGTATATCTGGCTGATCCTGGCTATCGCTTTCCTGGGCATTGTGTTTGCCCTGTTCAAGAGCGAGTGGACGCGTGACCTGACACCGATGGCACTGATCCTGGTGTATTTCTGCCTGTCAGGCTTTTTCTATCCCTTTGATCATGAAGCCGGCAGCTTCTCGAACGAAGCACGCAATGCCGTGAAAGGTGAAATGGTCTGGGTGCCTTATAACTTCCGCGCCAAGTATGAGCGTTACCGCTTCCTGTTACCGGGAACCGAGATACGTGGTTACCACACCGATAAAAAGCTGACTGCAGACGAGCTCATGCAACGACATGAATATGTAGTAGTTCGTCATAGAGCGGACGAGACACTGGATACGGGTAACTGCGCTGTGCTGGGCACACGCCTTGAGACGCGTTCAAGACAGAAGTCGCACGAGATACGTGCCGTCCTGCTGGATAACCGGATGGATTACCTGTTTGCCCGGGAATATCTGCTGCACTGCCCACGTTAAGGAACCAGGATTACGCAGGCTCCTCAGCTTCATCCAGCGCGTCAAGCTCCTCTAACTCTTCCAGTTTCTTGAGTTCCTCGAGTTCCTCGAGCTCTTCCAGGTCATCAATCATTTCGTCCTGCTGTTGCTGAGACTGACCATCACTTACCAGGAAGTCACGTCTACTCAGATAGGCGTTCCTGAGTAGTTCATACTTGTCGTACGCTACGTCTTCCAGCACCACATCCAGGCTCAGCAGTTCCGCACGCTGGTTAACAAACTTCAGCGCCCACAGGCTGTTACGTACGGCCACCTCTTCTGTCAGGAAGGTCTGGGGCGAGGTATAGAAATCGACCGGAAGTGCGAGACCATCTCGAACGGTCGAAGGTCCAAGGAAAGGAATCATGATGTAAGGCCCTGATGCGACACCCCAGTGGCCCAGTGTCTGCCCAAAATCCTCATTATGTTTTTCCAGCCCCATTTTCGAGGCCACATCGATAATACCGACGATACCCACGGTCGAGTTAACCAGGAATCGGCCAGTATCCGATGCCCCGTCGACCAGTTTGAGCTGCAGGACATTATTGAGTGCGGTACGCACGTCGTTGAGATTGCCGAAAAAATTCGAAACACCGGTCTCAATCGGATCCGGCACTACGGCCTGGTAACCTTTGGCGACAGGCCGGAAAATATTACTGTCGAGGGTGTCATTAAAGACATAGATCTTGCGGTTCGCGCCTTCCCAGGGGTCGGGATTTTTTTCTTCCCGAACCATGGACTGTTTGCTGGAACAGCCTGAAAGGAAGACGAACAGAAGTATAAACAGGCTCCATAGCGCCCTGCGAAAAGAACACTTCACAGCACTATCCCTGTAGCAGGTCGTCAAACGGGAAAGGCTTGCCTACCCCGTAACCCTGGACATAATCGACGCCCATTCCCTGTAAAGCCCCTCTTATTTTCTCATTCTCAACAAACTCGGCTGTGGTCTTGAGCCCAAGCACATGGCCGATATGGTTGATCGAGCTTACCATGGCAGACATGAGTTCGTCCTTGTCCATATCGCGGACAAAGCTACCATCTATTTTCAGATAATCCAGCGGCAGCTTTCGCAGGTATGAGAAGGTGCTCATGCCAGTGCCAAAATCATCCAGGGCGAATCGACAGCCTTGCTCCCGCAAATCTGTCATAAAACTCAGGGCCGTATCCAGGTGACCAATTGCAGCGGTTTCCGTAACCTCGAAACAGATCGCATCGGGTGGCACCTGGTATTTCTCTATCTGCTCAAAAACAAACTCATGGAACAGTACATCACCCAGTGTCTGGCCCGAGAGATTGATATTGATACCACCACTGACGGCCTGCTGTTTCAGGCGTTCAAACGATGAGAACACGGTGCGTATCACCCAGCGATCAATCGTAGGCATCAGGTCATAGCGTTCCGCAGCGGGCAGGAATTCTACCGGAGATATCAGAGCACCCTCTGGCGACAGCATGCGGATCAGAATCTCATGATGAGGCACCTCATGCTGATCAGGACGCAGCGGAACAATCGGCTGACAATACAGTTTGAAGCGCTCGTTTTCGAAGGCATCCCCTATACGCTGCACCCATTCCATCTCACCGCGATGACGCAGGATATCCGTATCTCCCTCCTCGGCCAGATGATAGCGATTACGTCCCTGCTCCTTCGCTACATAGCAGGCCGAATCCGCCTGGCTCATGGCCTCTGAAAGGCTGCTGTCCTTATCGACCAGTACCATGCCAATACTGACGCCGATGTTAAAATTATGTTTTCCCCAGGCAAAACGAAAACCAGCAATACTTTTCCTGACTTCTTCGGCTACCTGCCTGGCATTTTCAATGGTGCAGTTCTCCAGCAACGCGCCGAACTCATCTCCACCCAGGCGGGCTATGACATCGCTTTCCCTGAAGCGGGTACTTAACAGCTGGGTAACCTCTTTAAGTAATTCATCACCCGCCGCATGTCCGCAGCTGTCGTTGACCACCTTGAAGTTGTCCAGGTCCATGTAAAACAGAACCAGAGGCTGATCACTACGACGAATCCTGCGCATGGCCTGCTGCAGCATTTTTTCAAATTCGCGCCGGTTGATCAGATCGGTCAGTGGGTCATGTGAGGCCTGGTAACGCAGCTGCTTATGCAGACGCTGCATATCGGTAATATCGTGCAGTACCAGCACGCATCCACTGGCATTGCCACGACCATCCCTGATAGGCGCCGTACTCAACTTGAGAGAAAAGGCCTCGGATGCGCCGGGTAAAACCAGTCGGATACTTTCATTCAGGGTAAACGGGGCATTACGCTCGAGTATGCCATCAATCAGGTGCTCGACGGCCTCACCACTATTCTCGTAAGTCATCCTGAGGACCTGGGTGTAATCCATCCCGGTCCATGACGTGCCCTCATGATCAATCAGGTTCAAGGCCTTGGGATTGAGATAGGTAATACAGCCATTGGTATCAGTGGTGATGACCGCATCGCCGATCGAATGCAAGGTGTTATAGAGCAGCTCTTGTGAGCCCCTGACCAGGCGAATATTGCGATACGCAAGCACCAGCAACACAGTAACAATTACCAGCCCGATACTGACTATCCATGGCCAGTACTGGCGCAGGACATCACGGAAATAAATCTCACCAAGACCCTCGTAAGGCCCCACCTTCAGTTCACGCATCAGGTCATGCACAGGCGTGTAGTCATAGGGTATCGTCCAGCCCGCAATACCTGCTGCCTGAAGTACTGGGTCGTTATCCGGAAGCGTATAAAGGGCCTCGACAACTTTCTTGGCCAGCTTGCGGTCAGTATCCCGGGTAATGGCCAGGGGCCATTCCGGGTATAGGCGTGTACTCAGCGCAGCATTAAATCCGGCGACTTCCTGCCGATTGAGTATTTTGATGTCATCGGATTTGACCAGCCCCCTGCTGATCATGCGCTCTAACTGATCCGTACGTAGTGTGCCCGCATCAACACCGCCACTGAGGACGGCAAAAATAACATTGGCCTGTGGAAAACCAGAAAAATCCAGCCGACTAAAATCTTTGTAGGGATCAAGACCTGCATCCCTGATTTCACGCCAGCCCATCTGCCAGCCGCCAAAGCCTTTTGGGTGCACCCCCATAAAGGACTTCCCTCTGAGGTCCTGCAGACTACGGATGTCATCACGGTCACTACGGGTAAAGATAATGGCGCCAAATTCGGGCTGGGCGCCAGTAGGCTGCTTTCGGATCAGGGTCGCCACACGGTAGATACCGTGACTGGATTCAAGCGTGACATAAGAGCCCGGATTAGTCAGGACAAGATCTGCCTTACCCTCGGAGATTACCGAGCCAATGTCATCATTGGTGACTGGAACAAGCAGGAAATTGTAACCATGGATAGTTCGAGAAAGATAATCCATGGTCGGCTGCCACTGGCGTAGCGCCGTATCGATACCTCGGTGCGCTAATATCGCAATACGAACATTATGATCCTCGGCACCATGCTGGGCGCGGGTCTGTGCGCTAAGCCCCGTGCCGACAACCAGAAATATCAGGCACAACAATGTCGTAAAACGATTCAAGGCCTTCTTCTTTTTGTCGCCTTCCTGTTGTTAAGGTAAACGGAAAACTCCCTTACCGTTTTTTCATCGCCTCGATGCGCATGCGCAGGGCATTCAGCTTGATAAAGCCTTCAGCATCCTTCTGATTATAGCTGCCTTCATCATCTTCGAAAGTTGCGATGTTTTCATCAAACAGGCTGTCAGTATCTGACTTACGGCCGACGACCTCAACATTACCCTTATAAAGTTTAAGGCGAACGAAGCCATTTACCGTTTTCTGCGACGCATCAATCATGGTCTGCATCATGCGGCGCTCAGGGCTCCACCAGTAGCCGTTGTAGACCAGGGTGGCATAGCGTGGCATCAGTTCGTCCTTGAGGTGGGCGACTTCACGATCCAGGGTAATGGACTCGATAGCCCTGTGGGCACGCAGCAGGATGGTGCCTCCCGGTGTTTCGTAACAACCACGTGACTTCATACCCACATAACGGTTTTCAACAATATCCAGACGGCCAATACCGTTGTCACCGCCAATCTTATTCAGGGTTTCCAGTACAGTGGCCGGGCTCATCGCCTCACCATCGATGGCGATGACGTCGCCCTTCTCAAACTGCAGCTCGAGATAGGTAGCCTGGTCAGGGGCGTTTTCGGGTGATACCGACCAGCGCCACATGGATTCTTCGGGTTCATTCCAGGGGTCTTCCAGAATGCCGCCCTCATAAGAGATGTGCAACAGGTTGGCATCCATGGAGTAAGGCGATTTCTTGCCCTTTTTCTGCTCGATGGGAATACCGTGGGTTTCCGCATACTTCATCAGCTTCTCGCGAGACAGCAGGTCCCACTCGCGCCAGGGGGCAATAACATGGATATCAGGACGCAGTGCATAGGCACCGAGTTCAAAACGCACCTGGTCATTACCCTTGCCGGTCGCACCGTGGGAAATGGCGTCGGCACCGGTCTCGTTGGCAATCTCTACCAGGCGCTTCGCTATGAGGGGGCGGGCAATCGAGGTGCCCAGCAGGTATTCACCTTCGTAAATAGTGTTGGCACGGAACATGGGGAAGACATAATCGCGCACGAATTCTTCACGCAGATCCTCGATGTAAATCTCTTTTACACCCAGGGCCTGAGCCTTGGCACGTGCAGGCTCTACTTCTTCACCCTGGCCGATATCCGCTGTGAAGGTAACGACCTCGCATTGATACTCGTCTTCCAGCCACTTCAGAATGACCGAGGTATCCAGACCACCAGAATAGGCCAGAACGACTTTATTGATTGAATCAGACATATCCATGCTTCCCCAGGGTTCGAACGCGAAAAACGCGACATTATAACGACTCTTAGCGGCTCAGAGGAGTGGCAAAAGCCCTGAAAACGAGGAAATCAGGGTACGCGGATACGAACCGGGGCGGGTTTTCCCTTTGAGTCATACTGATAAGATAGTGACTTAGCACTTTCATCCACGGGCTTTAGCCTGAGCGGACTAGCCTCGGGAGCGGGCTCAGATGACAGGATACGCTCCTCGTCAATCATCAGCTGGGCGGTTTGTTCGAGCAACTGTCCCTGGCGTTGCAGACGAGATACACAGGTCTCAAAGGCCTGGATCTGGGTCATGAAATCGATCGGAGACAACTCCAGAAGCATGCGAAACTCACCGGTACCCATGTCATCCATTTCAATATGTACGGCACGCCCCTGATACAGAGAGTAAAACACCTTCATGGCCTGAGGACGCGAGAAGGTAACAGGTATAAATCCGGTCCGGGTGGAGAAATCAGCGATCAGGATTTCCTGGCCACCCCCCTTCCATGAGGGTTCAACACTGTAGATCCTGGCCTGGCTGGTCTTTTCTGCTGGAATCAAGGACTCAATTTCAAGCTGAACAGCCTCAGTCTGATGACGAATAAAACGTGCATGGCCAAAAAGCGGAAGTTCATGCCGCATTTCGCAGATATCTTCACGACTTTCCGTTAGCCAGCCTTCCTCCGTGAACTGATAGGGGATACGCATCATTTCCATGGCATAAGCCACCGGCATCATGCTGAATATCAGGAAGATAATGGTTATCAGGGTGCGCATATTCCTACTCCGTTTACAGGAATATCGACCATAATGTTCAATACTTAAGGAAATACCCGCTCAATGATCAGACATGAAACCGGCCAACTAGCCCGGTGAGCTCGTCAGCGATTTGCTCAATACGTTTAAACTCGGAAACACTCGCCTCGGTAGAGTTGCGGCTACGATTGGCCCCTTCGCTGATATTGATAATATTCCGGTTAATCTCCTCGACGACGGCGCCCTGCTCTTCCGCAGCGCTGGCGATTTGCATGTTCATATCACTAATCACGGACACCGCTTCTGCTATCTGGCTAAGGGCGTCGCTAGCCTTGCCAGAATGCGTCACACCATCCTGAGCCTGTTGCTGACTATGTTCGATAACCTGAACTGCATTGCTGACACCGCCCTGAACCCGCTCGATGATCTGCTGAATTTCCTGGGTTGATTCCTGCGTGCGACTTGCCAGGGTTCTAACCTCATCTGCAACAACAGCAAAGCCACGACCCTGTTCCCCGGCGCGAGCCGCTTCAATGGCAGCATTCAATGCCAGCAGATTTGTCTGTTCTGCTATGCCGCGAATGACATCAAGAACGGAGCCAATGCTCTCGGTATCCGTTGCCAACTGCTGAATCACCGAACCAGCCTGTTGCACTTCTCCTGCCAGCTCATTAATGGCACGCATATTACTCTGTACTACCTCAGCACCCTGTGCTGACTGCTGGTCTGCACTGCTCGCAGAAGACGCGGCCGCGGCAGCACTTCTGGCAACATCTTCCGATGTGGCCGTCATTTCAGTCATAGCCGTAACAACCTGGTCAATCTCATGATGTTGCTGGGAGACCAGGTTATTCATCTCTTCAGACATGCCCATCACATTACCGATAGTTGCTTTCAGGTGATCCGTACCATGCTGAATCTGGTCAATCATCTGACGTAATTGCTTAATAGTATTGTGTGTCGCCTGCTGAAGTTCGCCAATTTCATCTTTGGATGTAGCCCTGATATCTTTGGTCAGATTACCTTCTGATACATGCTTGAGCACATCGACAATGGTATTCAGCGGCTTAAAACTATAAGAGATAAAGAAATACAGCCCTGCGATACTTATCGACAGCACCAGTGCAACGAGGAGATAAGACAACAGGTTGGCCGAGTGTTCGGCCGCATAAAACTCTGTCTGATCCTTGCTGATAAACAGATAACCGACCTGCTCATCATTTACATTTTTCAGCGGTAACGCCGCAACCTGGTAATAGATATCGTTGACCTGCTGACCCGCAATACCATCACGCTGTATAAGACTGAAATGCTGTGCCAGCTGCTTAGCGAGCTCAGGCTCTGTTGAGAAACGCACCTGATTTGCGTCGTCCACAACAAATATTTCAGAAGACTCATAGGCCTTCAGTTCTTCGATCGGCTTTTGAATGCTGTGCAGGAACAGGCCAGCACCAATTGTCTTGCCGCGCATGGTAAGAGGGAAAGCCACCCCGGCAAGGACATCACCATTATTCATTCCGACCAGGCTATTAACAATCTTGCCTGTGGACAATGCCTCATTGACCAGGCTGCTGCTGTCGACCGTTGTGGTCAGTTCAGAGGCCTCGAACAGCGTGTTGCCTTCAGTATCCATAAGCAGGAAGGCACTGATCACACCCGAAGCACTGAGCAGGTTGAAGGTTGTCTTAGCTGATTCTGCAAGCTTTGCCTGGTCTTTCTTTTGCAGGGAACTACGAGTCTGACGGTCACGACTGATTGTCGTGACCGCCGATTCCATTGCCATGTATTCTCCGTCCAGTATCTTTTCCCAGAGCACATCATAGGATGCCAGTCGCGTCTCTCTGAAGTGCTCTCCCGCCCTTTGCTGAGACGACTGTCCCCAGTAAATGAGGACTGCCGATACAATCAGCGTAATCGCGATGGAGAACAGGGTTAACCTGGTACGAAGTTTCATGGTTTTCTCGCTGATTAATTACTCGACTGGGTAGCCCGCAGCCTTCCAGGCAGGGAACCCGTCACGGAAATAATAAACACTGGTGAAACCCCACTCGACAGCCTGCATAGAGGCCTTTGAGCTACGCAGACACTTCTCACCATTACAGTAGATGACGACAGGATCAGCCTTTGCCATCTCTGCACCCAGTGAATCTGAGGTGTAATTGGATTTCAGTTCCAGATGAACGGCATCAGGAATACGGCCAGCTTCCCAGTCCTTGTCGCTACGTACGTCGACAAACAGAACGCCGGAATCAAACAGTTCCTTTGCCTTGGCAGCATCCACGCTTGTGGCGCCTTCCACGGTCATGGGCGATACATCACCCGCCTGGGCTGCAGTCAGACCAAAAAGCATGGCAACAGCCAGCATGATCAGTTGGATCTTTTTCATGAGAACTCCTCGAATTATTAATTGGAAAGTCTGTAGCAATACCTGACAGGCCTCTCCTGACAACGGTATCGACACAAACAAAGAATACTTTATTTATTTCCGAAAGATAGTGGATAAAGCGATTTATCCCTATGAGGTGCGTAGACTTTTGAGAATTCTCAAGCCCTGACTGACTCAGGCCGAAGGGATCGCCCTGATCAGCTCGTAAACCCTGACTGGCTGGGTCTTGCCCTTGACGATCACCTCATCGAGCAGGCGACATTCAAAGTGATCCTGCACCAACTGGTAGGTCGCCTCACTAACCATAACCCAGGTGCCATACTGCTTGTTCAGCCCCTCCAGACGAGAAGCCAGGTTAACACCGTCACCAATAGCGCTGTAATTCATGCGTTCGCTGGAACCCACGTTCCCAACAACAACTGAATCCGTGTGTAGCCCAATTCGGGTATTGAAGCGAGGCCTGCCCTCAGCTTCCCAACGGTCATTCAATTCTGCCAGACATTCCTGGCAACGAAGTGCCGCACGACAGGCATGCAGGGCAGGATCGGAAACATCTCTGGGAGCCCCCCAGAAGGCCATTACGGCATCTCCGATAAATTTATCAACCGTTCCCTGCTCAGCCATGATTTCTTTTGTCATGACATCAAAATATTCGGAAAGCTGTAGCATCACCTCTTCAGGTTCGAGGCTTTCCGATGCCGAGGTAAAGCTTTCGATATCCGAGAAGAACAGGGTAAGTTCGCGGCGCTCACCTCCAAGCTCCCCGCCTTTACCGCGCTCAACCAGTTCTCTTACCAGGTCTGCGGGCACATAACGCCTAAACGCCTTCAATGCCTCAACACTGGATACCAGGGAACGGCTAACCTGGTCAATCTCTGTAATCATGCTGTTCACCGGGCGCACATGCTCCAGTTCAAAATTTTTCAACCTGCTGGTTTCCTGGCTGATCTGAATCAGTGGCCTCGATATACGACCCACGAGGAAAAACATGAGTAGTACTCCCAGTATAAGAATAAGCAGTGAAACCACGATCATCCTGTTCACCAGAATCATAGACTTTCCCGTCAGGTCCTTTTCAGGAATAGCTGATCCTAGATACCAGTCGAGTATGCCAACCGGAGCAAAGCTGACGAGCCAGTACTGCTGATCTGCCTCGCGGTAAAAGCGATAAAACGGGCTAGGTGTTTTCTGGTATTCGACGAAGCGCTCATAAAAAGACGGCAACCTGTCCTGAAGCCACACCCTCTCCTTATCTCGATATTCCGCACCGAGCAAAGCCGGGGCTGCAATAACCAGACCTTCGGTAGTAATCAGACCTGCCACCGAATGCTCTGTAATTTTATTACTCAGGAGAAAAGCTGATAGTTCTTCAAGAATAATATCTGCGGCAACCACATGGGTTCTCTCCCCCTCCTTGTTCACGACAGGGTACGTCACTGTAATACCCCTCTTGCCACTCGTTTTGAATGTATAAGGAGCAGTCCAGTAATTGCGTGGTTCAGTACCCGTATTAATAAACCAGTCGCGTTCACGATGATCAAACAAAGAGGAATGACTTTCCACACCCGTCACAGCATACTTTTGATTACGATAAATCCAGACTTCTTTTTCATCCTGCGAGGTACGATCCATGATTCTTGTGGCTAATTTCGGAGCGCGGCGTACCTGAAGGAAGTTACCGTTTTCATCCGCAACATAAATGCTCTGGATCGCTTCACTTTCCATCAGCAAGGGCCAGAGCAAACTCCAGAGTAATTCTTTTTCCCGAACAATGACGTCCTGTTCATCCTCCAGGTTTGCCTGCATGAACGCACCAATCAAACGTGTCGCATGCCCAGCCTGGTCAATATGGCTCCTTACCATTTCCCTGATACGCCCGGAGGACTCCTCTGAATGGGCAATAGCAATCTCACCAATAATTTCATTGGTAGCCAGATAAACTCGGGCAATACTAATGACAGCATAAGCAACGAAAAAGCTCAGAAAGAGCTGCAGCAAGCGAACCCGAATACTTCTCTTCTTTTTAATGATCCATTTCAGTGGATTCACGCTCCGTTCCTCGGGAATAGTCATTTATGACAATGGCATGGCGCTGAATGACAACAAATCGAGCTTATCGCCACCGACCTTATGCCACAAGCCCCTGTCTGAATAAGCGAACACCAACATAAACACAAAAGGTGCGTAAAATGTTCAAGACAGCAAATAACGAACAGGTAACCCAGAGAACGCTCAGGCAAAGCATTACTTATGTCGGCATAGGCCTGCATAACGGCAAAAATGTTGCCATGACTGTGCATCCTGCTGAAGCCGGTTCTGGCATTCACTTCCTGCGTAAAGATGTCCCTATGGGTGAAGGGCTGATCCCTGCCCGCTGGTATAACGTTGTAGACACCAGTCTTTCTACTTCCATTGGAAACGAGTATGGGGTCCGGGTGGATACTGTTGAACACCTGATGGCGGCCCTGAGCGGCTGCGGAGTAGATAATGCCCTGATCGAACTTGACGGCCCTGAAGTACCTATCATGGATGGCAGCTCGCACCCCTTTGTGTCGATGATCGAGCGTATTGGTACTGTCGACCAGGACAGCCCAAGACATGCTATCTGGATTCAACGTCCCATCGAGGTACGTGATGGAGACAAGTATGCCATCCTCATGCCCAGCGACACGCCACGCATTACTGTCGAAATTGATTTCGAACACGATGCCATTGGCACCCAGGTTTTATCCGTAGAGATGATTAATGAAGCCTTCCATCATCAGGTATCACGCGCCCGTACATTTGGCTTTGCTCACCAGATTGAGGCATTACGTAAACAGGGACTTGCTCGAGGTGGTTCTTTACGAAACGCGATCCTGGTTGATGGTGACCGAATCATTAACGAAGAAGGCCTGCGCTTCAATGACGAGTTTGTCAGGCACAAGATTCTGGATGCCTTTGGAGACCTTGCGCTCGCTGGCGTGCCCATCATGGCGCATTATTACGGCCGCAAACCTGGGCATGAGCTTAACAGCAAGTTAATGACGCAGATGTTTGAAGACCGCAGCTCATGGTCTTACACCACAGTGAATGACTTTGAAGCCCTGGTCGGCACACAGGGGCCACATAGTGAAGAAGTAAGAACAAATTTTGAAAAGTCTGCCGATGGCAGGTCTTGAGCGGTTGGCAGGGGCCTTGGCCCCTGCCCTTTTTTAATGCTTATTCAAAATCCAGAATTTCCTGAATCGCAGCAATACCATCATTGGCACAGATTTCATCCAGATCACCACCTGGGGCACCGGATACGCCAATAGCCGCTATCATACTGCCACCGGCATTGATCATGACACCACCAGGAATAACTGAATAGCCTGGAGTCAGACGAATAGCAGCCTGGGGACTATCAGGCTTAGTTGCCTCGGTAAGCTCGGTGGTATTGGTCCTGAACGAGTAAGCGGCACGCGCCTTACCCACGGCAATCTCGGTGGTATGAAAACCAGCCAGGCGATCACGCAGCAGGACGACCGGGGTACCCGTGAAATCGACAACCGCTACGGCAGTCTGAAATCCAGAATTACGACAACTGTCCATAGCAGCCTTTGCGGCAATGTATGCAAGCTCAGGAGTGATTGCCTTTCTCTCATAAGTCGCCTGCACCTCTTCTTTGGCGACCACCATACTACTTCCTAATATCAGCAATGCTGACAGCAAAAATCTTTTCATTCTGGGGACCCTCCAGGGCTAAATGCTTCGTTACGTTTATGAATATCCCTAGGCAACCTACTCATTGCATCTGTTGTAGCCTGTGCCGGCAAATCGATGCTTTCTTGTAATGGGTTATTTATAGCAAAAAAAATGGCTGGAAAAACCAGCCATTTTTAAGGTAATCGGATCGATTACTTTTTCTTTTTCGGTACATAGATGTCAGTACAGACACCCTCGGCAACCTCGGCAGCAAACTTGATCGTCTCTGACAGGGTGGGATGGGGATGTATGGTCAGGCCAATATCCTCTGCATCAGCGCCCATTTCCAGCGCCAACGCTGCTTCACCAATCAGCTCACCAGCATTGGTACCGGTAATGCCTGCACCAATGATGCGACCATCTTCACCAAACAGGACCTTGGTGATGCCTTCATTGCGATTGATACTCAGGCTACGACCACTGGCTGCCCAGGGGAAGACACCCTTCTCATAGTCGACGCCCTGCTCCTTAGCCTCTGTCTCGGTCATACCCATCCAGGCAACTTCTGGATCGGTATAGGCAACTGAAGGAATGGTGCGTGCATCAAAGAAGGTCTTCATACCCGCAATCACTTCGGCAGCAATCACCGCCTCATGTGTGGCCTTATGGGCCAGCATGGGCTGACCAACGATATCGCCAATCGCATAGATATGATCGACATTAGTGCGCTGCTGATTATCTACTGCGATAAAGCCACGATCATCGACCATGACGCCCGCCTTATCTGCATCAATCAGCTTGCCATTAGGGGAGCGACCAATCGCAACCAGTACACGATCAAACACATCAGACTCAGGGGCCTTGTCACCCTCAAAGGTACACTTCAGTCCTTTTTTCTGAGGCTCAATAGCAGTGACCCTGGTGTTCAGGTAGATGTTCTCGTAACGCTTCTTGATGCGCTTCTCGAGTGGACGTACCAGGTCGCGGTCACAGCCAGGAATCAGGCCTTCAGACAGTTCAACGACGGTCACATCTGAACCCAGGGCATCGTATACCGTTGCCATTTCCAGACCGATAATACCGCCACCAACAACCAGCAGGCGCTTAGGTGCTTCTTCAAGCTCCAGGGCATCGGTAGAGTCCATAACGCGAGGATCATCCCAGGGGATGAAAGGCAGTTTAGTAACCGAAGAACCGGCCGCAATTATGGCGTTATCAAAGCTGATGGTCTGCTTGCCAGACTCACCCTCAACCTCGATGGTATTGGGCGAGGTAAAGCGACCATAGCCGGTGACAGTTGTGACCTTACGTTGCCTGGCCAGCTGGGCAAGACCACCGGTCAGTTTACCGATTACGCTGTTCTTGAAATCAGCAAGCTTGGGCAGATCAATCTTGGGTTTACCAAAGGTTACGCCGTGATCGGCCATTTCTTCGGCTTCATTAATAATTTGTGCGGTATGCAACAGAGCCTTGGAGGGGATACAACCCACGTTCAGACAAACCCCACCAATCGAGCTGTAACGCTCAACCATGATGACCTGCTTACCGAGGTCGGCAGCTCTGAAGGCCGCGGTGTAACCACCCGGACCGGAACCCAGCACCAGTACCTCGGCATGCATATCGGCCTCGCCGCTAAAGCTGGCTGGGGCAGGTGCTTCAGTTGCTGCAGGGGCAGGCTCGACAGGCTTTTCTTCCGCAGCGGGGGCAGATTCAGCTTCAGCAGATGCCGCTTCGGCATCGAGCATCAGGATCAGATCACCCTGGGAAATCTTGTCTCCCACCTTGACCTTCAGCTCCTTAACCACGCCAGACTGTGGTGCAGGGATCTCCATACTGGCCTTGTCGGACTCAACCGTGATCAGGGAGTCTTCAGCCTCGATGCTGTCACCAGCAGAAACCAGGACCTCGATGATTTCAACGGCATCGAAATCGCCAATATCTGGAACCTTGACTTCAATTGCACTCATGCGTTTCCCCTTATACCAGCAGGCGACGGATATCAGACAGGACTGCGCTCAGATAACTCGTGAAGCGCGCACCATCTGCACCATCGATGACCCTATGATCATAGGACAGAGAAAGCGGAAGCATAAGCTTTGGCGCAAATTCTTTGCCGTCCCATACTGGCTTGATCTCGGATTTGGAGACACCCAGGATCGCTACCTCGGGGGCATTTACGATTGGGGTGAACTTGGTACCACCGATACCACCCAGGCTAGAGATAGAAATCGAACCACCCTGCATATCACTGGGCTTGAGCTGCTTATTACGCGCCTTACCAGACATCTCTCGCAGTTCCTGTGACAGTTCGACCAGGCTCTTCTGATCAACATCGCGGATCACCGGAACAACCAGGCCATCAGGGGTATCGACAGCTACACCGATATGGAAATACTTCTTGAGAACCAGGTTTTCTCCACTGGCATCGAGTGAACTGTTGAAACGCGGGTATTCCTTCAGGCCTGCTGCCAGCGCCTTCATAATGAAGGCCAGTGGCGTCACTTTAACACCGGAATCCGCGTATTCTGCATTCAGTTGCTTGCGGAAATCTTCCAGGTCGGTGATATCAGCCTCGTCAAACTGGGTAACATGGGGAATGGTCACCCAGTTGCGATGCAGGAACTGGCCAGTGAGCTTGTTAATCTTGGTCAGTGGCTGGGTCTCAATATCACCAAACTGACTGAAATCGATCTCAGGCATGGGTGCAACACCCAGGCCGGCACCAGCCGTAGCAGGTTTATTCATAGCCTGCTTAACAAAATGCTTCACATCATCCTTGAGGATACGACCCTTGTTACCAGAGCCGCTGACCTGACCCAGATCGACACCCAGTTCACGTGCAAACTTGCGTACTGAAGGGCTTGCGTGAGCCCTGGAAAATTTGGCCTCGTTGATCGCAGCTGTAGGAGACGGCTTTGGTTCTACCGGCTCAGGACGAACTTCCTTGACTGGCGCCTGTTCAGGCTCAGGTGCCGGCTCTGGCTTGGTCTCACGCGGTGGTGGAGGCTCAATAACCTCATCGGCAGGATCCAGCATCAGAAGCAAGGTTCCTTCTGATACACGATCACCAACACGGACTTTAACCTCGGCCACCACACCAGACTCAGGTGCAGGAATCTCCATCGAGGCCTTGTCCGATTCAACAGTAATCAGAGAATCTTCAGCGGCGATGGTATCGCCTTTAGCCACGAGCACCTCGATGATTTCAACATCATCAAAGTCACCAATATCGGGAACAAATATTTCTTTTAATGCCATGATCATGTCCCCCGATTAAGCATGCATGGGATCGATGCGTTCCGCATCAATGCCATATTTCTTGATCGCTTCGTCGACCTTGGCGGCTGGCAGGCTACCTTCATCTGCCAGTGACTTAAGGGCAGCAACAGTAACGTGATAGCGATCCACCTCGAAGTGACGACGCAGGTTCTTACGCATATCTGAACGACCAAAACCATCGGTACCCAGTACTTCGAAACTGGCTGGTACCCACTTACGGATCTGATCAGCATAGGCCTTCATGTAATCGGTCGCAGCAATGACCGGGCCACGACGTCCCTTCAGACACTGCTCAACATAGGAAACCTTCTTGTCCTTGAGCGGATGCAGACGGTTCCAGCGATCGACTTCCAGGCCTTCACGACGCAGCTCGGTGAAGCTGGTGGCAGACCAGATGTCTGAATCGACACCCCAGTCCTTATCCAGCAGTTCGGCTGCTGCAATAACTTCACGCAAGATGGTACCGGAGCCCATCAGCTGAACCTTGCGCTTCTTCTTGCCGCCAGACTTAAACAGGTACAGACCCTTGACGATGCCCTTCTCGGCACCCTTGGGCATATCAGGCTGCTGATAGTTCTCGTTCATTACAGTGATGTAATAGAAAACATTATCCTGATTGACGTACATGCGACGCATACCATCATGAACAATCACCGCCAGTTCATAGGCAAAGGTTGGATCGTAGCTGACGCAGTTGGGAATCGTGCCTGACAGGATGTGGCTATGACCATCATCATGCTGCAGACCCTCACCGGCCAGTGTTGTGCGACCAGCAGTACCACCCAGCAGGAAGCCGCGGGCCTGCAGATCACCGGCCGCCCAGGCCAGGTCACCCACACGCTGGAACCCAAACATGGAGTAGTAGATGTAAAACGGAATCATGTTGACGCCGTGGTTACTGTAAGAAGTACCCGCAGCAATCCAGGACGAGAAAGCACCTGCTTCGTTAATACCTTCTTCCAGAATCTGGCCAGACTTGTCTTCCTTGTAGAACATGATCTGGTCGCGATCCTGAGGCTCATAAAGCTGACCTTCAGATGAGTAGATACCGAGCTGTCGGAACATACCTTCCATACCGAAGGTACGGGCTTCATCAGGAACGATAGGCACGATGTTCTTACCGATCTTCTTGTCACGCGTGAGAATGGTCATCATGCGGACAAAGGCCATAGTAGTCGACATCTCACGGTCACCACTGGACTTCAGCAACGGATCAAAGACCGCAAGCTCTGGAATCTCCAGCGGGGCCGCCATGGTCTTACGCTGCGGCAGATAGCCACCCAGGGCCTCGCGACGCTCACGCAGGTATTTCATTTCGTCACTGTCTTCGGCAGGACGGATGTACTTGAGCTCTTTAACTTCTTCATCGGTCAGCGGCACATTGAAGTGATCACGTACGTGCAACAGGGTTTCGTCTTCCACCTTCTTCTTCTGGTGGGCACCCATCTGACCCTGGACCTCTTCACCCAGGCCGTAACCCTTAACCGTCTTGGCCAGGATAACGGTAGGTTTGCCATTAGCGTTGTGTACAGCCTGATGATAGGCAGCATAGACCTTATGCGGATCATGGCCGCCACGGTTAAGGCGCCAGATATCGCTGTCAGACATGGTCGCAACCATTTCCTTTAGCTCAGGGTACTTGCCAAAGAAGTGCTCACGAACATAGGCACCGTCCTTGGACTTGTAGTTCTGATAATCACCGTCAACGGCTTCCATCATGCGTTTGCGCAGCAGACCGTTATGGTCCCTGGCCAGAAGCGGATCCCAGTAACCACCCCAGACAACCTTAACAACGTTCCAGCCCACGCCACGGAACTGAGCCTCGAGTTCCTGGATAATCTTGCCGTTACCACGTACCGGGCCATCGAGACGCTGCAGGTTACAGTTCACTACCCAGACCAGGTTATCCAGCTTCTCGCGTGAAGCCAGGGAGATAGCACCCAGGGTTTCCGGCTCATCGATTTCACCATCACCGATAAAGGTCCAGACATGACGGTTCTTGGTATCTGCAAGGCCACGGTCATGCAGGTAATGCATGAAGCGCGCCTGGTAAATAGACTGTAGAGGGCCAAGGCCCATAGATACGGTGGGGAACTGCCAGAAGTCCGGCATGGTCCAGGGGTGCGGATAGGAAGGAATACCCTTGCCATCGACTTCCTGACGGAAGTTATCCATCTGTTCTTCGGTGAGGCGACCTTCAGTAAAGGCTCGGGCATAGATACCGGGTGCTGAATGACCCTGGAAATAAACCAGGTCGCCACCGTGTTCGGGGGTGGGTGCACGCCAGAAATGGTTAAAGCCGACATCATAAAGGGTAGCGATAGAAGCAAACGATGCGAGATGGCCGCCGAATTCAGTGCTCTTACGATTCGCCTTAACCACCATGGCCAGGGCATTCCAGCGGATGATAGAGCGGATACGGCGCTCGAGAGACTGATCACCCGGCTTCTTCGCCTGCAGATGCGGCGGAATGGTGTTCACATACGCCGTGTTGGCTGAATAAGGCAAGTTAGCGCCGGTACGGCGGGCCTGGTCAATCAGCTGTTCCAGGATAAAGTGCGCACGCTCTACGCCTTCCTGATCAATGACTGCAGCAAGTGCCTCCAGCCATTCCTGTGTTTCGATTGGATCGATATCAACCTGTGTCATATCTGTGGACATGGGAACCACCTCATTTCCCCTTTCCGGGGATTACTCAAAAATTAACCCCGTCAATGATCAGAGTTTTCCGCCCCAAGGTCAATAAAATCAGCCTATTTTTGGCGCGTCATTTTTTATTTGTTTATATTTCAATATGTTGCAGAACAAGAATAGATTTAGGTTGTTTTTTGGCCTATTCATACAGGCACAACTTAGCCCCTTCAGGTTAAGATATTGCTACGTTCACACAGGAAAAGATCCATGCAACTCACCCTGATTCAGCCCGATGACTGGCACCTGCACGTACGCGATGGCAAAACCCTGGATTCCGTTATTCCTCCAACTGCCAGACGTTTCGCCCGCGCTATCATCATGCCTAACCTGCGACCACCGATTACCACGGTTGAACAGGCCAGCGCCTATCGTGATCGTATCCTGGCTGCCGTTCCAGATGGTGAGACCTTTGATCCCCTGATGACCCTGTACCTGACTGACGTCATGCAGCCTGAGGAGATTCGAAAAGGGAAAGAGTCCGGCATCGTCACGGCCGTGAAGATGTATCCTGCCGGCGCCACAACCAACTCTGACGACGGCGTTACCGATATTAAGAATGCCTACCCGGTTTTTGAGGCCATGCAGGAAGTCGGCATGCCCTTCCTGGTACATGGTGAGGTGGTCGACCCAGATGTCGATGTCTTTGATCGTGAGGCCTTCTTCATCGAACGTGTCCTTGCACCACTAAGAAAGGACTTCCCGGAGCTCAAGGTCGTTTTTGAACATATCACTACTGAGAATGCCGTGGATTATGTGCTGGAAGGGGGTGACAACATCGCCGCCACGATCACACCCCAGCACCTGCTCTACAATCGCAACGCCATCCTGGTTGGCGGCATACACCCCCACTTCTATTGTCTGCCCGTGCTCAAGCGTGAAACGCATCGTAAGGCGCTGGTACGTGCGGCTACCGGCGGCAATCCACGATTCTTCCTGGGTACTGACAGTGCACCTCACCAGAAGGGCCACAAGGAGACATCCTGTGGCTGTGCCGGTATGTATTCCGCTCCTGCGGCACTGGAACTGTATGCCGAGGCCTTTGAACAGGCAGACGCGCTGGATCAGCTCGAGGCCTTTGCCAGCCTGAATGGTCCCCGCTTCTATAGACTACCTGTTAACGAAGGAAAAATTACACTTGTTAAGCAAAGCTGGACCGTGCCTGAAGAACTGCCCCTGGGCGACCATGTCGTGGTTCCCATGCGTGCGGGTGAACAGGTCGGATGGATGCTATCCGAAAATTAACACCAGCAGTCCTTCTCAACGTATCAAGTATTACGGGCATCCTTTAAGCTACACATATGAATGAACCAGATGAATTTCAGCCCATGGACCACCGCTTCCGTGGATTTCTTCCCGTTGTCGTTGATGTCGAGACAGGAGGATTCAATTACCAGACCGATGCCCTGCTGCAGATCGCGGCGGTCATCCTGCGCATGGATAGCAAGGGTGATCTCTATCGCTATCGAACAGTGACCTACCATGTCGAGCCCTTTGAAGGTGCCAACATGGAACCCAAGTCACTCGAGGTTAATGGCATTGATCCTTTCCATCCCCTGCGCCTGGCCGTCCCTGAGAAGGATGCCCTCAATGGCGTCTTCAAGGAAATACGCAAGGAGATGAAACTTAACAACTGCAAGCGTTCCATCCTGATCGGGCACAATGCGCCTTTTGATCTGAATTTTGTGAATGCGACATCCGAACGTGCGGGTATCAAACGCAACCCCTTCCATCCATTCAGCACACTGGACACTGTCACCCTCTCGGCAATGGCCTTTGGCCAGACAGTGCTTGCCCGCGCCGTCCAGGCTGCAGGACTGGGATGGGATACCAGTGAAGCGCATTCCGCTATTTATGATGCAGAAAAAACGGCAGACCTGTTCTGCCATATCGTCAATCGCTGGAGTTTTCTTGAAAATTCATTTGACGGTATGTCGATGGGATTTTCGGAATCCTGAAAGCTAATGCTATAGTCTTGTTCTGACAGCCATATCAGATACTTATAACAACATAATCAGGGACTCATTCACTATGGCCGAAGATCTTTCGATTATTATTGTCGACGACATGCAGTTTAGTCGCGCCGTCCTGCGCTCGGGCCTCATGAAAGAAGGCTATGAAGACATCCGTCTTGCTGCCAGCGCACAGGATGCCCTGGAAATGATCCAGGAACGTAATGCAGATGTGGTACTTGCTGACTGGGTCATGCCGGAGATGGACGGCATCCAGATGACGCAACGTATTCGCCAGATGGACGAAGAGCGAAACCGTTATACCTCTGTCATTGTCATTACTGGTAAGGAAGGTGAAGAAGGCCTGATCGAGGCCTTTGAAAAAGGTGTCGACGACTATCTGACCAAACCCGTCAACGTAAAAGAGATGGCCGCCCGCGTGCATGCAGCAGGCCGCATCGCAACACTACAGAATACCCTGCTTATTACCAGCTCAGCCCTCTCGGCAGCCAACATGTTTCTGGAAGGCCTGAACACAACCGATCCTCTGACGGGAACAGGCAACCAGCGCTTTGTTACCCATCAGTTGGAAGCCCTGCTGAAAGAGAAACAGGCACGTGGCGGAGGCGTCTGTCTGGCCCTGGTTGATCTTGATAACTTCCAGGACATCAATAACGAATACAGCTACGAATCCGGTGATGAAGTGCTGCGTGCGGTATCCAAACGCCTACGCCGCGCCGTACGTCCCCTGGATGTGGTCGGCCGCATTAATGCCGATGAGTTTGCTCTGGTTCTGAACTATGGCAAGGACGAACCCTTCCGTCCCAATATTTTTGCCCGTATAGGACAGGCCATTCGTCAGCGGCATATATCTACCAGCGAAGGTGATGCACATATCAACTTCTGCATGGGTATTTATTGCTTCAATAGCGGTGATGGCACCAAGAGTGTCCAGGAAATCTGGGATGCCGCACACAGGAATCTCAAGAAGGCCAAGGAAAAAGGCACCGGCCAGATCATCCTGACGCGAAGTCAGAAAGCCCGCGCATAAAAAAGGGGCCCTTCGGCCCCTTTCTCTTAAATAGCTATTTCACTCAGGCTTCTTTTTTAGCCGTCGCTTCCTGAACCATCTTCTTCAACTCACCCGACTGGAAAAGTTCCAGGGTGATATCACAGCCACCAACAAGCTCGCCATTAATATACAGCTGAGGGAAAGTCGGCCAGTCAGCGAAACGTGGCAGGTTCTCAAAGATCTCGGGATCCATCAGGACGTTCACATAACCAAACTCTTCGCCACAGTTCTTAAGCGCCTCGGCAGCACGGCTGGAGAAACCGCACATAGGCATCTGAGGCGTGCCCTTCATGTAAATAATGACAGCATTGTCCTCGACCTGCTGCTTGATACGATCCAAAACATCCATTAGTGCATACCTCGTAGTAACGTGATGGCTAAAGTCTACTGCCCCTGATAACAACTACCAATTGTATCTGTAGGCGAGTGGTTTTTATTGGGGCATCAGGACCGTTTTCAAGGGTTACAGGCCATGCCTTTGCAGCCAGAACTCGAACAGGGCCAGGTGCCAGAGCTTGCTGCCCTTGATACGGGTCAGGTGTGATTCGGGCGCACTAAGCAATTTCTCAATATAATCACGCTGATAAAGCCCCCGTTCCCTGCAGGCCTGGGAATTCAGAATATCCCGCATAAAATCCAGAAATTCGCCGCGTACGTATTTCAGTGCCGGAACCGGGAAATAGCCCTTGGGCCGGTCGATAACCGAATCCGGGACCAGGCCACGTGCAATCTTCTTCAGTACATATTTACCGCCTTCACGCATTTTGAGTTCAGGTGGCATTGATGCGGCCAGCTCGACGAGCTCATGATCGAGGAAAGGCACACGTGCCTCCAGGCCCCAGGCCATGGTCATGTTATCGACACGTTTGACCGGGTCGTCCACAATCAAAGTTGTGGCATCCAGGGCCAGTACACGATCGATGAATTCATCACCCTGTATCGCATTGAGTCTCTGATCAATAAGATCTGAAGTGACATCGCCGGTATGGAAACCGGACGAGATCATATCCAGCCACTCGTCATGGTCTCTGTCGAAATAGTGTTTTCTGAAACGCTCTACCAGAGAGCCCTCGGTTTCAGCCGCCATTTGCGGATACCAGAAATAACCGCCAAATACTTCATCCGCGCCCTGCCCTGACTGCACGGCCTTAACCTGCTTGGAGACCTGTTCGGAAAGCAGATAAAAGGCTACAGCATCCTGGCCAAACATCGGTTCAGCCATGGCGTCCACCGCCTCTGGCAGTCGCTCCAGAACGTGGCTGTTAGGCACATGGAACTTATGATGTTCCGTGGCGAATCGCTCGGCAACGGGATCCGAGTACTCAAACTCACTGCCCTTTTCCTCTGGCTGATCTTCGAAACCCACCGTAAAGGTTTTGAGCCCCGACACGCCTGCCTCGGATAACAGTCCTACCAGCAGTGATGAATCCAGGCCACCGGATAGCAACACACCTACCGGTACATCAGCGATACGAATACGTTTATCCACCGCCCGCTTGAGTGCTTCATGTATGGCCTCAATCCAGTCAGCGTCTGATAGCTTATTGGCAGGCCGACGCGCCCTCAGCTCCCAATACTGCTGTAGTTTGGGTTTGCCCGTAAGTTCTACGGTCAGACTATGACCAGGCGATAACTTACGTACACCCATAAAAATGGTGGTCGGCGCTGGCACTACGGCATGCAGGGTAAACTGATGATGCAGACCTGTCGGATCCAGGCGAGTATCCACGCCACCGGCGGCCAGCAGGGCCTGGGTATTCGAGGCAAACAGTAAACGGCCATGCTCATAGGCATAGTAAAGTGGCTTAATACCAAAACGATCGCGGGCCAGAAACAACCTTTGTTTAGCCATGTCCCATACCGCAAAGGCAAACATCCCGGACAGGCGTTCAACACACTGTTCGCCCCAGGCATGAAAGGCCTTGAGAATGACCTCGGTATCGCCCGTGGAAAAGAAGTGATAACCCTTTGCGGTCAGCTCTTCACGCAACTCGGGATAATTGTAAATCGTGCCATTAAAGACCAGCGAAAGGCCCAGCTCCTGATCTACCATAGGCTGATTGGCATGCTCGGTCAGATCGATAATTGACAGCCTGCGGTGCCCCATACCAAGCGGTCCGTCCGAATAAGTGCCTCCATGATCAGGCCCACGCTTTTCCAGCTCTTTCATCATTGACTGGATCTGCTTCAGGTCTGGTGACTGACCATCAAATCTTAATTCACCACATATTCCGCACATGTTCTTTGTCCGCGTTTATTGTTCTTTATAGTTTAACAGTTCGTCTGCATGACAGACTGTTCTCGACACTGATACCAAATATTGCTGTGCTAGTATCGGCGCATGAGCAAGCCCAGTTTCAAGGATCATTTTTCGGGTCACGCGGCGGATTACGCACGTCATCGACCAGCCTACCCCGACAAGCTGTTTGAATACCTGGCGGGTATTACTCCTGCCCAGGACCTGGCCTGGGACTGTGCGACAGGAAGCGGTCAGGCCGCCCATGCCCTTGCTAACTATTTCGACCAGGTCATAGCCACCGATGCCAGTGCCCGGCAAATTGAAAATGCCTCGCCACATCCTGCCGTTGATTACCGCGTAGAACCTGCCGAAGCCACCTCGATAGAAAGTAATTCCCTGGACCTGATCACAGTTGCCCAGGCCCTGCACTGGTTCGACTTCGATAGCTATTTCACAGAATGCCAGAGGGTACTCAAAGAGAATGGCATCATTGCCGTTATCGCCTATAGCTTTCTTAACATTGAACCCGAAATCGATGCAGTGCTGTCTGATTTTTACCATCAGACCATCGGGCCTTACTGGCCAGAGGAAAGACAATATATCGATGAAGCCTACGCCTCGATCCCCTTTCCTTTTCAGGCTATCAGCCCGCCCCATTTCAAAATGAGCCGGGAATGGTCCCTGGATGAACTGGGCGGCTATCTGCGCACCTGGTCAGCGACACAGCAATACATAAAGGCACGCGGTCATGACCCGGTTCCTGCCGTATTAGAAACACTGACAGCACCCTGGGGGGCTGTTCAGGAAAAAAAGACCGTGAACTGGCCACTGATTCTGAAGATTGGCCGTTACAATGCCTGAATAAGGCAAAATTCCGAAGGACATAAACCATGAACGTTATCGACGCCATTACACGACGCCATTCAACCCGCGCCTTTCTGGATAAACCCGTCGACGAGCAGATCATACGCGAGATCCTGCAGGCTGCACGCCATGCACCTTCAGGCGTGAACACCCAGCCCTGGCAGGTCGCTGTCCTCAGCGGCGACTCCAAGCAGGTTCTGCAGGAAAAAATCGAACAGGCCTTTCGCAGCGGTGAAAAGAAACGCATGGATTACAGCTATTATCCGGACCAGTGGGAAGAGCCCTACAAGTCACGCCGCAAGGAATGTGGTCTGCAGATGTATTCGGCCCTGAAGATCGAGCGTGAAGATCGTGAACGCCAGATGGACCAGTGGGCTGCCAATTACCGTTCCTTCGATGCGCCCGTCATGCTGTTGTTCTTCATGGACGGCGGCATGCAGACCGGCTCTTTCATCGACTATGGCATGTTTATCCAGTCCGTCATGCTGGCCGCCATGGAAAAGGGTCTGGCCACCTGTCCGCAGGCCTCGCTGGCCGAGTACCCGGACATCGTTAAGGAGGAGCTGGGCTATCTGCACGACAACATTCTGCTTGCAGGCATGGCGATGGGCTACGAGGATCGGGAGCATCCGGTAAACAGCTATCGTACCGATCGCGAGCCTGTAGACGAGTTCGCCCGTTTCTTTTCCTGAGGACGATTAAGACCATGCAGAATTCGGGGTGATGCTTCACCCCTTGCGACTACATCGTTACACTGCCCACATTTGAGATTACAGCGGAAACCATCATGACTCGAGAAGTTGATGTTGCCATTATCGGTGCCGGCTCTGCCGGTCTTTACGCCCTGTCCCAGGTTCGCCATGCAGGCAAGTCCTTCGTCCTGATCGATGGCGGCGAACTGGGTACGACCTGTGCCCGCGTGGGCTGTATGCCCTCCAAGGTAGCCATCCAGGTTGCCGAGGACTTCCATCACCGCAAGATGTTTAACCGTGAAGGTATCGAGGGTGGCGATGGCCTGAGCATCGATAAGGAAGAGGTCATGGAATATATCCAGGACCTGCGTGATCACTTCGTCGACCAGGTGCTGACCACCTCAACTGACGAGATGGGCGAGGAATTTATCGAGGGCTATGCCCGCTTCACCGGCCCCAATACCCTCGAAGTCAACGACGAGGTCATCCAGGCAAGGAAAATTGTTATCGCCACCGGCAGCAGCCCGGTCATACCTGAGCCCTGGAAGGCCTTTGGTGATCGCATCGTGACCACGGACGAGATTTTCGAGATGGAGACCATGCCTGATTCCATGGCCGTGATCGGCATGGGTGTAATCGGTCTGGAACTGGGTCAGGCCTTTAACAGGCTTGGTGTACAGGTCACGGGTATCGACCAGTGCGAACATATCGCCTACCTGAGTGACCCCGTCGTCAACAAGACCCTGCAGGACATCATCAAGAAGGAATTCCCCATGTGGCTGGGTCATGCCGCCCAGATCACCGAGGAAGGTGAACAGCTCAAGGTCACTGCGGGCGAGAATTCCGTGGTCGTAGACAAGATTCTGGTCAGCATAGGTCGCAAACCCAATCTTGGCAGCCTGAATCTCGAGGCTGCAGGCATTAGCGTCGATGAAAATGGCATTCCGAAATTTAATCCCAACACTATGCGTATTGAGGGAACCGACTGCTACATTGCTGGTGACGTCAATGGTGAGCGCCCCATCCTGCACGAGGCTGGCGATGAAGGTCGAATTGCGGGCTATAACGCAGCGCGCGATGAAGACACCACCTTTGACCGCAAGGTGCCCTTCTCCATCACCTTCTGCGAACCGAACCTGGTACAGGTCGGCCAGAGCATGGGAGAACTCGAAGAAGGAAAATATGTGATTGGTGCCATGAGTGTGGCCGGCCTGGGCCGCGCCCTGATCATGACCAAGAATCGTGGACTAATACATCTCTACTGCGATAAACAGGATGGTAAGTTGCTGGGTGCTGCGCTTTGTATTGCTCGCGGTGAGAGCCTGGGCCACCTGCTGGCCTGGTGTATCGAGATGAACCTGAGCGTTTTCGACATACTGCGCATGCCCTTTTATCACCCGGTGATGGAAGAGGCCCTGCAGGCAGCGCTGCGCGATGCGGCAAGACAGGTTGAGCAGCAGGCTCCCGCCCCCTGGGACCTGAAGTGGCTGAGCTAATTAATACTGCAGCATAACGCCAGAAGGGCCGGTATAACCGGGCCTTCCTGGTTCAACTTGGGGGATCAAGATTTTCCCCCAGATTGGCGTTCACCCGGAACCACCCGGTCAGGCTATAGCGTTGCACCCTGGCCGGCAGTACCTCGTGCGGGAAATGTTCACTCAGGAACATCACCATAGTTCCCCAGGTAGGCTCCACCTTCAGGAAAGGCATATCCTCTTCCTCGCCATAAACATGCAATTCGCCTCCGTTGCCAGGCTGCCAGTTCGGATTAAGATAGAGAATCGTCGTCAGAACGCGACTCGCCCGACCCTTGAAAGCATCAACATGCTTTTTATAGAAAGCCCCCCTGGGATAAACCGCGTAATGGCATTCATAATCAAACAGACCAAGGAATAGCTCACTGTTCAGGCGCAGACGAAGCTGTTCAATCCAGTCTAGATAATCTCGTGTTGCAGGCACATCTTTATTCACCCAGCAGATCTGATCCGAGCGAACAAATTTGTTGATACGATGTTGCTGATCCCTTCCGGTACCCGCAAGCATGAAGTCATTTTCATCCCTGGATTTGATATCCAGGAACAGGGAGTCCAGCATGGGTGGCGGCAATACATCCTGGAGTACAACGTACCCATCCAGTCGAATAGCCCTGATAATTTTCTTAAAGATATCCCCATCAATGGGATCATGCGTTCTGGCGAGTGTGTTCAATCACGTAATCTGACATTAGGAAAAATGGGCGCGTTTTATACACCCAATCACCTTGAACACAAAGCATTATTTTAAAGAAGATTTATTCCTGTTCAGGGCTACCATATCCACCTCCTCCGGGGGTTTCTATACGAAGGCGATCGCCAGCCTCCAGGTGGCGTGAACATTTTGGCGGCAACAGCTCATCATTGAGCTGATTAACACCGACCAGCCCCGGCTCTCCTTCCTTGATGCCCCAGGGCTGATATCTGCGACGCTCAGTCAGTAACGTAACCTGGGCAGGCCCCAGAAACTCGTATTCCCGAATCAGGCCATCCCCACCCTTGCGCTCACCCCGTCCACCAGAACCGTGTCGTACCGAATATTCATTAACCCGGAGTGGATAGCGCATCTCCAGCACTTCGATTGGCGTATTTCGTGTATTAGTCATGTGCGTCTGAACGGCTGACAGACCACCACCGTCCCTGCCAGCGCCCATACCACCACCAATGGTCTCGTAATAACCCCAGGCATGGTCGCCCGAATGGCCCATGGCCAGGTTATTCATGCTGCCCTGGCTGGCCGCCGGAATCATTTCCGGCACGGCCTGGGCCAGCGCACCCAGTACTACATCGACGACACGTGTGCTGGTCTCAACATTGCCCGCCGCGACCGCCGCTGGCCGCTGGGCATTCAGCAATGAACCCTCAGGAGCACTCAGCTGGATGGGGCGAAAGGTTCCTGCACAGGCCGGTGTCTGTTCTGGCATCAGGCAACGAAAGGCGTAGAAAACGCCGGCAGCGGTTACTGACAGCGGGCAATTGATGTTGCCGTGAACCTGCTCCGCCGTGCCGGTGAAATCGACATCCACCTGTCCTGCAACAACCTTCAGGTTGGCCTTGATACAGATATCCGTGTTGCCCAGTCCGTCGTCATCCATAACATCGCTGAAGTGATATTCACCATCAGGGATCTGGCTCAATGCCGACAGGGCCAGACGTTCACCGTAGTCATTCAGGCTCAGCAGGCCCTGCAGATAGGCCTCTGCCCCGATGCCTTCGATCAGTTCCAGTAGTCGAGTCACCCCTCGCTGATTGGCGCTGATCTGGGCTGCAACATCGCCCTCGGCATCCTGTACGTTGCGGCTGCTCTCAGTGATGCGTTGCATCAGGGCCTCGTCCCGCACCCCCTGCCTGAGGATATGTCCGGGCGGAATCAGCAACCCCTCTTCCATCAGGTTGCGCGAAATCGGCATAGAGCCGGGACTCTCCGCGCCAATATCGGCATGATGCGCGCGGTTAGCGACAAAACCCATCAGGCCGTCTTCAGAAAAGACCGGGGCAATCAGGGTAACATCGGGCAGGTGGGTACCGCCCAGGTAGGGATCATTCAGGATAACCATGTCACCCGGCTGCCAGTCCATGCGACTGACAATCCCGGCCATGGCATAGGCCATACTGCCCAGGTGTACCGGGATATGTGCCGCCTGCGCACACAGACCACCCTGCGCATCAAACACGGCGCAGGAATAATCCAGGCGGTCACGGATATTGGGGGAAAAGGCAGCCTGCTGTAACTGGGCCCCCATCTCGTCACAGACGGCCTCGATACGGCTGGAGAACAGGCCCAGCTCAATGGCATTCAGGGTTTGTGTCATGTTCTATTCACGAATTACCATAAATTTCTTTGGTATTATTGCATTTCAACATGCGGTGGCCTATCTTGTGCCGCCTCAAACCTAGTATTTCGGTCAAGTAATTAATCTGTATCTTTTAGGAGAAGCTTAAATGGCTCACGAACTTCCTGATCTGCCTTATGCCAAGGACGCCCTGGAACCCCACATCTCTGCTGAAACGCTTGAGTTCCACCACGACAAGCATCACCAGACCTACGTGACCAACCTGAACAACCTGATCCCAGGCACTGAGTTCGAAAACGCCAGCCTGGAAGACATCGTCATGAAGTCCGAAGGCGGTATCTTCAACAACGGTGCTCAGATCTGGAACCACACCTTCTACTTCAACTGCATGGGCCCTAACGGTGGCGGTGAACCTACTGGTGCACTGGCCGATGCCATCAATGCCGCTTTCGGTAGCTTCGCAGACTTCAAAGAGAAGTTCTCTACTTCTGGCGCTACAAACTTCGGCTCTGGCTGGACATGGCTGGTTAAGAACAGCGACGGTTCTGTAGAAATCGTTAACACCACCGGTGCTGGCAACCCAATGCGCGACGGCAAGACTCCTCTGCTGACCATGGACGTATGGGAGCACGCTTACTACATCGACAAGCGTAACGCTCGTCCTGCCTACATCGCTGACTTCTTCAACGTAATCAACTGGGATTTCGTTGCTGAAAACTTCGCTGGCTAAGCACTAGTCAGAAGCGATACGAAAAGGCCCTCTTCGGAGGGCCTTTTTTGTGCTCGATCATTCAGGCAGGTCCTATAAACCACCACCCCAGCGATACTGCCATGCAATACCCAGTTCATCGTAATCGGTACCGGTTCGCGTGCTGATCCCACTATGGCCGAACAACTTGATGGAATGTTTGCGGTTCACCGGGAACGCCAGGGTAAAGCCGGTTCGCCAGTTATCAAATTCGTCATTGTTCTCTACACCATCCACGGTCGTTGTTCCGCCGGTATAGTAAACCGCATCAACCGATGCCCAGATGCCATTTCGAAAAGAATAGATCACGTGCCCCTGCGCGGCATAGATAGGGTCCTGCTCACGTATCTTGCCATGATCAAAATCCGTGTTATCGGTAAAAAGATAGACCGCCCCTGCCCCTTCAAGCGTCCAGCGCCCCAGGGCCTGTGAGACACCCATCTCTGACTTTAGAGACCATCGGTTGGTACCGATGTTTAATAACTTGCTGGAATCATAGATCCCAAGCGGTGCTGTTGCCTTGAAGGTGAGACCGACAATCGTGTCCTGCCGGTAATCCTTAAATTCGTCCAGCTTCAGTGCCGGGGCACCCAACAGATTTATCGTGAAATAGAAAGCAGGATCTGTAGGTCCGTTCTGATCACGAGTTCGATAGACATCATCTACATAGCCATTAGCCGAAAACCTTGCATAAGGCAGCAGCACCCCTGCCTTGGCTGACTTGCCCTTGATGCCGAAAGAGTGAACATAGCCAAGGAACCCCATATCAACATTGGCCTTAGCATCAGTAACCGGCAGGGACGGATCGAACACCAGGGCCCCTGAAGAATACTTATAACCTGCCACGGCAAAGTTCATTCCTACAGGCGTATTAGTATAGGCACGAGGTTCGAGATCCTGCGCATCTGCAACAATGGGCAGGCACAGCACTAAGACAGAAAAGCCCGTCAATAATGCCGCGAGGGTGTGTCGATATAAAGGCATTGATCCCATGAAGAAGTGCTTATTCGCTTAATCAGACACATTTTAAAACATAAGCCCTCAACCGAGACGTTTTTCATCAGCCTTATTTGTCACGAAACCTGATAACGGGTCTTGATTATTCTCAAGACAAGACTATAGTTCGAAATATGTCGAATTATGAAAACATCATAAAAGCCCGCGCCGAGCAGTTTAAGGCCCTGGGCAATCCCCATCGGCTGGCACTGTTCCATAAACTGGCCAACTGCTGCCCACCGGGTACCAGCTGCAACATCGAGTCTGCGACACGCTATTGCGTTGGCGAACTCAGCGATGACCTCGAGCTCGCACCCTCAACGATCTCGCATCACCTGAAGGAACTGAACCGCTCTGGCCTGATCGAGATGGAACGCCAGGGCAAAAATGTCATGTGCTGGATAGAACCCTTAGTACTGGAAGAACTAAGTCTTTTCTTTTCAGGCGACAGCCTGGAAACCAACCGGAGAACAGGAACATGAGTACCCAGGATTGCTGCTCAGATTCAGATAGCAGCTGCTGCAGCCCAGATACCGAAGCACAGAAAAACCGCAAAGAAAATCATCACGACCAGCACCGTCAGAACGTGCGCGCAGCCTATGCAGAAGTAGCCAATGCCAGCAACGAGGGCTCCTGCTGTGGCGAATCAGGCAGTTGCTGTGGTGTCTCCGATGATGCTGCCATCAACACATTGATCTCTTCCCGCCTTGGATACAGCCAGGAAGAAATGGACCAGGTGCCCAGCGGTGCCGATATGGGCCTGGGCTGTGGCAACCCCAAGGCCATTGCTGCCCTGAAGCCTGGCGAGGTGGTCATCGACCTGGGTGCCGGGGGCGGCTTCGACTGTTTCCTTGCCGCTCCTGAGGTTGGTAATACTGGCAGAGTCATAGGTGTGGACATGACGCCAGACATGCTCAGCAAGGCACGCAATAACGCCGAGAAGGGTAACTACAGCAACGTCGAGTTCCGACTCGGCGAGATTGAATACCTGCCGATTGCTGATGATACCGGCGACGTCATCATCTCCAACTGCGTCATTAACCTGTCGCCCAACAAGCCCCAGGTCTTCAAAGAGGCCTTCCGTGTGCTGAAACCCGGAGGCCGATTAGCCATCTCAGATGTGGTTGCAACCATCGAGCTGCCCGAAGAGATGCGTAAGGACGAGGCCTTGATTGCAGGTTGCATGGGCAATGCCTCACTCATCGAGGACCTCGAGCAGTACATCGCAGATGCCGGGTTCATCGATATTCGTATCCAGCCTAAGGATGAATCGCGTGAGTTTCTCAAGGACTGGGCGCCAGGACGTGGCGTTGAGGACTATGTTGTATCGGCCACTATCGAGGCCATAAAACCCTGAATCTGAATGGTCCTCTACGGAGGGCCATCCTCCAATATTCACTTCTGGCAAAGGTCGATATGGAAGTTTTTCCATGACCCTCGTCATTGACCGATCGCAATCCAATCTCTAATATCCGCACAAATTTTGCGTATTAGAAAACTCTCATATACCCATGCAATTTAGTCTGTTATACAAGCTGAAGCGATTCGAGGGCCTGATCTGGCTGCTCGTGCTGGCCCTGTATACACAGGCGATGATGCCTGTTCAGACCCATACGCAAATGGTCCAGGACGACTCCGGCCGCATGGTCGTTGTCTGTACGCTTGAAGGAACCAAGACAGTCCAGGTCACTGAGGACGGCCAGATCATTGAAGTCGACAGTCTCGCGAGCAGCAAACATGATTCCGCCGCCTGGACCTTCTCTGATCTCATGGCTGCAGCCGCGCCTTTTGCCGAAGCCCCCGAGATACACCAGCCTGAGCTCAACACCTCAGACTTCCCCGCTTATTACCAGCTGGCACTACGCAACACCCGCCAGCAGATTCGATCTATACGCGCCCCACCCCGTATTTCCTGAAGTACCCACGACATAAAAACGGCATGACCAGCCCGGGCTGAGTCTGTGCCTGTCTAACACACAACAGGAAATACATTATGAACAAGTACCTGCGCGCAGGCGTTAGCCTGCCCGTTATCGGTCTGCTGGGCGCCCAGCAGCCAGCACTGGCCGAAGAGGCCGATGCCCAGATTCTGGATACCGTCAGTGTCACGGCGACTCGTGCTGAGTTACCCACCAAGGATGTTCCTTCTGCGATTGCCGTTATCACTGATGAACGCCTGGAGAAATCACCACAGTTCAATCTCAGCGAGACCCTCAACGAAATCCCTGGTGTACTGATGACTCCAACCCAGAATGCCTATGATGCCCGCCTGATCATCCGTGGCGCCGGACTCAAGGCCAACTACGGTATTCGTGAAATTACCCTGCTGCGCGATGGTGTTCCTCTTACCGATCCAGATAGTTTCACTCGACTCGACTTTATTGATACCCAGGACATCGAGCGCATCGAGGTCGACAAGACCCCGGGCAACCTGTACGCCGCGGGCAGCGCTGGCGGCACTATCCAGATCTTCTCTCGCTCTGCATTCGACCATGATGCAGACAGTATTCGCGTTGGTGCCGGTAACTATGGCAAGGGTAATGTGCACGTGCGTTACAGCACCGATATTGGTGAAAACCAGGCCCTCGCCGGTACCTTCTCCTACCGCCAGGTCGATAATGACTGGCGCCGCTGGAACGAGTTCGATACGACTCAGTTAAGCCTGAAGCACGGCATGTTCTTTGGTGACAACCACGTCTGGGAAACCGAGCTGAGTTACAACGAGGCCAACATGCAAATCCCCGGCAGCATGGACCAGGCCCAGTACGAAGAATTCAAACAGACCGGCAAACAGACCGATAACAACAGCCCATTCAAACATACCGGTCGTTATTCGGATACCTGGTTCTTTAATACCCGCATGGAGCTGGACTACGGAAATTTCACCGTCCAGCCACGACTATATTACAACGTCTACGAGCAGTATCACCCGGTGACCGGTTTCATCAATGTCGCCCCCGGAACCGAGGTGTATGGCTTTGACCTGGAAACCAATGCCAGCCACAAACTGGGTAGTGCCCCGGCAACCTTCAGTGGTGGTTTCACCCTGCGCCGTGATGTTGATGATGGCTCGAAGCGCTATGAATACAGGGACTTCATTGCTGGCCCTCCTGTCGCGTTCTTCCCGGGCGCACCCACCTATTCCATCCAGGAAACCACCTCGGATGCCCAGGGTGACCTGATGGAAACCAAGGACAACAAGACCTCGATGGATGGCCTGTTTGTTAACGAGACTATCGAACTGAGTCCGAAGAATACCCTGCAGGCTGGAGCACGCGTTGACCTGGCCAGGATCAGCCTGTCTGGTAACGAAATCACGGCTTACAATTACTACTTCAAGGCCTATACGCCAGGCGTTGGTGAATACAGCCTGGAACGTGACTTTACCCTGTGGGCGCCACGTCTTGGTCTGACGCATAAGCTCAATAACGAAACCAACCTGTTCGTAAACCTCTCGCAGGCAGACCAGATTCCTTTCTCAAACGAGCTGGACAAGAACCCTGACCTGGACAAGTCCACCACGCAGAACTTCGAGGTTGGCCTGAAACAGCGTTCACGTAGCTGGACTATCGATACCTCGGTTTACTTCATGCGCGTCGAGGATGAAATCGTTTCTTATATCGAGAACGGCGACACCCTGTTCGAAAACGCAGGCAAGACCAGGAAGGACGGCTTCGAATTTGCCGGCACGTATCGCCCGGTACAGAACGTCTCCCTGGGCCTGAACTACGCCTATAGCCGTTATCGCTTCGAGAGCTTCTCTGATGCCTACGGTGATTATTCTGGCAATCAGCTGCCTTATATCCCTGAGCACAAGTACACCCTGTTTGCCGATGCCGTACACCCTTCAGGCTGGACTGGCCGCATCAGCTTCGATACCTGGGGTAGTTACTACATGGATAACGCCAACACCGAGAAATACGATGGCTACCAGTTCGTGACCAACGCCTTTGTCGGTTACCAGATGAACAAGCATCGTTTTGGTCTGAACATCGACAACATTTTTGATCAGTATTATGCCAATGAGGCGCAGAAAGATGCCTTTGGTAACTACTACTATGATGCCGCTGCGCCACGCAGCATCCTGCTTACCTACACCTATGACCTGTAGGAGATCACGATGAAAAAAAGCATCTCCATAGCAAGTCTTTTACTGCTGTTGCTTGCCCCGTTCGGGGCAGGTGCAGCCAGCCAGTCTGAATGGCCACAACTGGTTCCCATGGGTAAATACATGCGTGGTGCAAAGACTGTTGGCCCTGTACAGATCGAGGCAGAAAATCTACAGGTCTTTGCCTCGCATAAAGCCGGTGCAACAGATGCACAGTGGGAAACACCTTTAGAAGATGGCAAGGGCACGATCCGCTCACGTAGTGGTCAACAGGGCTCTTACCACTGGGTCATGGCAAAAGAGGTAAGAGGTAAGGAAACGCTTGTTGCCTCGTCGGTCGTTGCCTTTTCCAATCCAGGACCCAACCCACGTTCCATGTTGATGGCACAGAAATCTGAACTGGAAATCATTCCGCTGAAACTGCCCCGTGAGCATTCCGACTACCGTGCCACCGAGTCATGGCCCTTCATGGTACGTAAAGACGGACAGCCACTGGTAGGTGCTCAGGTCTTCATGGAAACCAGCCAGGGTACGTCACAGTCGTTTGAGACCGACAACAATGGCGAATTCATGGCGGTCTTCCCCGATGACTTCGTCGAAGAAGAGCATGTTGCTCATGGGCATCACGGCGGCCGTAAAAAAGCTGGCTTCGTCCTCGGCGTGAAAGCACAGGATGATGATCGTTCACTGATCACGGCCTTTAATTATCGTTATCGCCCTGCCCCGCTCGCAGACAAGAACCTGCCCCTGGGCATAGGCGCCTTCCTGCTGGGTATGGTTGCAGCAACACCGTTACTGCGCCGTAAAAAGAAAGCGAGGAAAGCATCATGATCACCCTTAAGTCTGTACATATCGGCCGCCTGCGCCTGGGCGTGCAGCTGCTCATGCTGTTCTTCATGCTTTATGGCGGTGCGGTACTGGGTCATTATCTGGCCGACAAGGTCTCAGGCACGCTACCAGCACTGTCCTGTGCCTTTGACCAGGAGAACGCGGATTACTGTGTACTCATACCTACCCAGCACCAGCTGCACCATCGCGTGGGTGAGTCTATCGTCAAGATGCAGCAGTTCAGCTTCCAGATCTTCCTGCCACTGGTCTTTACCCTGCTGTCCTTCTTCCTGATGTTCATCGTACTGAACAAGGCCTTCTGTGGATGGATATGCCCACTCGGCACGGTGCAGGAGCTGATATATAAAGCCGGCCGTCGCCTGGGCTTTGATATGAAGCGCCTTGAAAATGGTGGCGAAAAAAAGGTCCGCCCGGTGAAATGGCTGGTACTGGTATTGCTGGTCTTTACCCTGCCGCTGCTGGCTGGCCTGGGTGTTGCACCACATAGTGCAGGCGATGCCTTCTGTCAGGTCTGTCCCTCACGCATCATCACGACCCTGGCAACAGCCGATACCGAGCAACTGGCAGTTAAGACCAGCTCCTGGGATACCATTGGCTTCGGCATCATTCGAGACATGCTGGCCGGGTTTATCCTGATCGCGGCACTGGCTGTGCGACAACCGTTCTGCCGTATCTGCCCGATGCTGGCCCTGCATGCCGCCTTCCGCAAGCTGTCACCGACACGCCTGACCAAGCAACAGCATGATCGCTGTGAAAAGTGTGGTATCTGCACCAAGGCCTGCCCCATGGATATTCCCGAAATCTGGAAAGAACATGGTGCAAAGGCATTCAACGAAGACTGCACACTCTGTGGTCGTTGCGTTGAATTCTGCCCGGACGATAATGTCATTCAGATCAAGGCCGGCCCCTTCCCCATCTTTAGTTCTTCGCGTGATTACTATCGCAAGCGTATCAAGGAAGAACGTCCGGATGGATCGATACCGGGGCGTAAGAAAAAACCGGTACAGGAGCAGACGACATGACCATGGAAGTTGCTAATGTAGGCCTGCTTTCTGTCCTGCTGCTTGGCCTGTCGGTAGGTTTTACCACCTGCACCGCTGTCTGCATGCCCTTTCTCGGCACCTGGGCCTTTGGTCAGGGCCGAGGCGGCATGTCCGCAGCCTTAGACACCGGGGCCTTTGCACTAGGTAAGGTTGCTGCCTATTCATTGCTAGGCGGCATGGCCGGTTTCCTGGGTGACACGCTTGCTTCATTCCTTAAAGGCGGCATCGGTCATTACCTGATTGGTGCAACTGCTATCGGTGCGGGTCTTTGGTTACTGCTGCGCAAGCAGCAACACCAGTCCTGCGGTATGAAAAGGCATGCGCAGAAGATGCATCCTTTTGCCATGGGCTTTGCCCTGAGTTTCACACCCTGTGCCCCTCTGGCCGCATTGTTAACAGCCTGCGCTGCCAGTGCCGACCCCTGGCTGGGCATGGCCTATGGCATGATGTTTGGTATCGGTGCTGCCTTCACGCCACTGTTTATCGTCATCCCTCTGCTTGGTAGCTTCGGGCAAACACTGCGACAACAAACCCCGTGGCTAGGACGATGGCTAATCATACTGGGTGGCCTGGTGCTGATTGCCATAGGACTCAGACGAATTTTTCTTGCCATGTAAAAACAAAGCCCCTC
>CAZXNH010000018.1:0-4928 GCA_964641615.1 uncultured Ectothiorhodospiraceae bacterium
GACCTTCGCGACTTTCCTTACCCTGGTGTTGACGCCTTGCCTGCTTGTGATCGGCGATACCGTACTCAAGGGACTGTTTAAACGCACGTACTATCGTGTAAAGGCCATGGTTCCACTGCGCAAGCAGGAGGCCTGATTCAGCAATACCCTGCTAAAAGCGTTTAAGAGACTGGGCATGATAAATATCAAGAAATGATTACTGCTTACTGCTTTAAACTTTTATTCAGGGAAAACATAAGTTTTAAGGTTCTAGCGTACAAGTGATTATCAGCTGTGGCTGAAAAGACTGACACGAAGCTCTCCTATGAGGTCATCCCGGTCCACATGCGGGTTGACGGGCGATTGCGTGTTCATGTCCCGAGTCTTTACCGTGCGAACAATCTTCGTGAGCAGATAGAGCAGGGTATGGCAGACATGCCAGCCGTGCAGTCTGTGAATGCGAATACACGCACCGGCAATGTTCTGATCCTTTATACCGTCGAGATCAGTAATGATGAACTCATTCAGGCCCTGAAGGCCTTACTAGAAAGTACAGGCGCTCCGAGAAAGACCATCAAATCCAGGGCCACAGCTAAACAGGCTGATGAGTCCGAAAGCAGGGAAGCGAAAAAAGATTACCTGGAGATAGAACTGCCCAGGATCGACTGGGCAGTCATCAACAAGGCCTTAAACGAGCTGGGCGATCTGTTCAGAGCCATCCCAACGGTGTTTCGGCGTGAAAGGGCAGAGAAAAAGGAACTGGCCGTTGCGATGCAACAGGGGCAGGGCGATGGTCATGCATGGCATGAGATGCCCTTGCAGGAAATATTGCAGCAGCTTGCCCTGACTGAAAGCATTGGCCTGACACAGGCCGAGGCAAACCAGCGCCTCAAGACCTACGGTCTGAATTCCCTGGTGGCAAAAGAGCGGCGTTCTGACCTTTCCATTCTTGTTGAGCAGTTCAACAGTCTGCCGGTTGGGCTGCTCGGTGCATCAGCCGTGATTTCCGTGATGACAGGTGGTGTAATCGATGCCGCCGTAATACTGGGTGTGGTCCTGATTAATTCAGTCATTGGTTTTGTGACTGAACGCCAGGCCGAACTGACAATCAGTTCCCTGGATATGGTAGAGATCGATCATGTCCCCGTACTTCGTGACGGGGTGGTCAAGCATGTTGAAATTGAATCCATCGTTCCCGGCGATGTTCTGGTATTAAACCCCGGCACGTATATCGCTGCCGATGTACGCCTTATCGATACACACCGCCTGAGCATCGATGAATCGGCCATGACGGGAGAAAGTCTGCCAGTCACCAAGGATTATGAATTCGAGGCCAGTGAGAAGACGCCCCTGGGTGACAGGAAGAATATGGCCTTTATGGGCACGCACGTCACGGGTGGAAGTGGTCGAGGACTGGTTGTAGCCACTGGCCATGGGACAGAGCTCGGTCATATCCAGACCCTGGTTGGCAGTGCTGAGACACCTGATACGCCACTGGAGAAACAGCTTGACCAGATGAGTACGCGGCTGGCCCTGCTCAGTGGTGCCGTTTGTGTCGGTGTATTTGGTGTTGGCCTGCTGCGTGGCTATCCCGTGCTGCAGATGGTCAAGAGTTCAGTCTCCCTGGCCGTGGCGGCGGTTCCGGAAGGCCTGCCTGCCGTGGCAACGACCACCCTGGCCCTTGGCATCAAGGACATGCGGCAGCATAAGGCGGCTGTGCGCCATCTCGATGCTGTAGAAACGCTGGGGTCGGTTGAAGTGGTCTGCTTCGATAAGACCGGTACCCTGACCGAGAACCGCATGCAGGTGGTTGCCCTGAATTGCGGCAACGATGATATCCAGGTTCGTGGAACGCACTTTACCCGTGATGAGGGTGAGTGCCTGATGCTGGCCCGCGAGGATATACGTCGCCTGCTCGAGGTGGCCGTGCTCTGTAACGAGACCGAGCTGAATCATAATGGCCATGGTTTCGATCTCAACGGATCGGCTACCGAGTCTGCGCTGGTTCAGATGGCCCTGGATGCCGGTGTCGATGTACCGACGCTAAGAGAATACCATCCGGTGATTCGCACCCGTTATCGGGCGGATAATCGTCCCTACATGAGCACCCTGCACCCCGTTGCCGATGGGCAGTATCTGCTGGCAACCAAGGGCAGGCCGGCCGAGGTACTGGAGCTGTGTAGTCAGTACTGGGTCGATGGACGTATTGAACCACTGACTGATGAGACAAGGCAGGACATACTGGTCGCCAATGAACGCATGGCTGGAGATGCCCTGCGTGTGCTCGGATTTGCCTATACCTATCGAGACAGGGGCACCATGCCTGCCAGAACGGAAGATTTAATCTGGCTGGGCCTGAGTGGCATGGCGGATCCTATCCGTGAAGGTATGCCCGAGCTGATGCAGCAGTTCCACAGGGCGGGTATTCGCACCGTCATGATCACCGGTGATCAGACCGCCACGGCCCAGGCGATTGGTCGCCAGCTCAATCTGAGCAATGGGGAACCACTCAAGGTGCTCGAGGCCAGTCGCCTGCAGGAGATGGACGAGGAACTCCTGGCCGGGATTGCAAACGATGTCCATGTCTTCTCGCGAGTCAGTCCGGCACACAAGCTGATTATTGTTCAGGCACTGCAGAAGAGTGGCCAGGTTGTGGCCATGACGGGTGATGGTATTAACGACAGCCCGGCGCTCAAGGCAGCTAATATCGGAGCGGCGATGGGTATTGCCGGTACGGATATCGCGCGGTCGGTTTCCGATATCGTTCTGGAAGATGACAATTTGCATACCCTGGCGGTTGCAACACGCAAGGGCCGCACTATCTACGACAATATTCGCAAGACCATCCACTTCATGGTGGCGACCAATCTAACCGAGATCAAGCTGATGCTTGCCGGCACGGCCCTTGGTATTGGACAGCCACTCAATTCCATGCAGTTGCTCTGGATCAACCTGGTGACAGATATCTTCCCAGGTCTTGCACTATCCCAGGAGCCCCCCGATGCGGGGGTGATGGAACGACCACCTCGAGCTTCCAGCGAGTCCGTCATTTCTAATAAGGACCTGGGTCGGATGTTCTTTGAATCCAGCATGATTACGGCAGGTTCCATGGCAGCCTATCTCTATGGCATGAAACGCTATGGTGTTGGACCGCAGGCCAGCATGATGGCATTCAGTAGCCTGACCCTCGCAGAGCTGGCACATTCCGTGAGTAGTCGTTCGAAATATCGGATGCTGTTAACCGATCTACAGCGACCGCCAAACCGACATCTCGACCATGCCCTGATTGGCACCCTGGCCGCTCAGGGCATGGCCACCTTTTTCCCACCGCTCAGAAACCTGCTGGGTGGCGCACCCCTGGGCGTTGTTGACCTGGGAGTGCTGGCAGCCAGCGTGGCCTCGCCCTGGGTGATTAACGAATACACCAAACCGATCTACAGGATCGAAGAAGAACAGAACACGTCGGAGCAGGAGGCATCGACCATAACAACGGAGAAAGGATGATGAGCAAGCGATTTATATTCACCTCGGAGTCCGTTACCGCAGGGCATCCGGACAAGCTTTGCGACCAGATCAGTGATGCGGTCGTAGATCATGTGCTTCGGCAGGATCCAAAATCCAACCTGGTCTGCCAGTCAGCGGTTGCCAATGGCGTGTTGTTCCTGGCAACCAGCCTGGATTCGAGTGCGCGTGTCGATATGCCCGAAGTAGCACGCGATGTCATACGTCATATTGGCTATCCCCAGGATGTCTTTGACGCAGATGCCTGCACCATCCTGACGACCCTGAACGAGTGTGAGCATAATCCCATCCTGGATCTTGATCTGGATGAACTGGATGACAAAGAGCTCAACCAGATAGTGGCCACGAACCAGGTCATGGTGTTTGGTTATGCCTGTAACCAGAACGAGGCCATGATTCCGACGCCCATTTGGCTGGCACATCGCATCGCTGCCCGCATGGATTCCGAGGATGTTCGTACGACAATGCCTTACCTGTTGCCGGACGGGAAGGTGCAGGTCAGCGTGGATTATCGCAATGATCGACCAAAAAGCGTGCACAGCGTCATGCTGAAGGCGGCCCAGGTACGAAAGGGTGGGCCTGAGGCAGAAGAATTCACGAAAAAGATGAACCAGCACGTGATTCAACCGGTGCTGAATGAGACCATGCCGTCCGACGATAAGACCCAGATCCTGGTGAATCCCGGTGGCCCATTTTATGGCGGAGGGCCCGCAGCGCATCCGGGACTTACCGGTCGTAAAACGGGTGCAGATACCTACGGGGACTATGCGCGTAACAGCGGTACCGCACTCAGTGGAAAGGGCCCCATGCATATCGAACGGGCAGGGGCCTATCTGGCCCGTTATCTTGCCAAAAACGTCGTGGCTGCAGGCCTCGCGAAAGAGTGTGAGGTGCAGATTGCCTATACCTATGGTCAGCCTGGTCCAGATAGCTTGCGTATCAGGACGAACAGGACAGGCAAGATAGACAATGAGCTTATCCTGGAGCGATTAAAGGGATTCTGTGATATGCGCCTGGGCGCCATTGTGCGCGACTTTGAATTACGCAAGCTGCCAAGAAGGGATAAGGCAGCAGACTTTTACAGGCGTCTGGCAGTCTATGGACACATGGGGCGAACTGATATGGACGTACCCTGGGAAGATACCAGTAGGGCAAAAGAGCTTAAGAAAGACGTTTAGATAAACAGATATATGTCATGGGAAAGTAACTGGCTTACATCTATAATTCAAACATAAGGAAAGGGGTAAGAATATGCGCGGTTTGTTTGTTACAGGAGTTACCTTCACCGTCTTCATGACTGAAGCGCTCATTCATTACAACATGGGTATGGCCAAGTCAGAAGGTGATTTTAAGTTGCGACTTCCACCGCCGAAGGAGCTGGCAAAAATTGCGGCTGTTACTGGTGCGTTTTCCGTGCTAAGTGGCGT
>CAZXNH010000018.1:5028-56876 GCA_964641615.1 uncultured Ectothiorhodospiraceae bacterium
GCATCCAGGGCGTACCAGACCAGTGCGAAGGAACCGGCGGCCAGTCTGCCGTTAAGAAATTCATTAATGAGCAGGCCCACGCTCATCATCATCAGTAGCGAAAGCAGGTCAAAGCGGCCCTCGCTACCCTGCTTGAGCATGTCATCAATTCTATTCATCTGGTGTTGCGTGATCTGGGCAATGGATGATCCCTCGTGCCTGAGTTGATCAGGCTCCGAGATTTCAAATAACTGTTGTTTTCTTGCCCACTGTTGCAGTGTGTCCACGGTCATACCGTCATATTCAATCAGAATGCTGCCGGTGAGTGGTCGAGTAGTTACTGAAAAGATATCTTCAAGTGCTTCCAGGGATTCAGATGCCTCCTGGAAAAATGCGACATCACCGCGCATGTCAGGGACCCGCAGTCTCATGCGGCCTTCCATCTGGTGCACAATGATGGCGGTAGTTGTCATGCGTTAGTTTTTGCCTTACTGGTGGCTGATTTCTTTTTAGTGGATTTCTGCTTCGGTGCGGGCTCAGCCTTTGCTTTTTCAGAAACCTCTTCTTCGGGTTCGATGCTAACGGCACCTGCCATCATTTCTTCATCAACCTCTGCGCGGGCCTCTGCAACCAGGTCTTCAAAGGTCTCACCTGCCTCGGCAACTTTTTCCATGCCTTTCTCAGCGAGCTTCATACCCTCCTTTATGACCTTTTTTGCGGCAGGCCGGGCAAGCGTGGCAACAACCTCGTAGGCAATAGGAATTAGGATAGCGACACCGACGCCGATGGCAAATCCCTTAGTTTTTTCATTCCAGATCATGTGTTCCTCTCCTCAGCGGGGATTATTCCAGTTTGGCACGCAGTGCAGCGACATCCATGTCCGGAAACAGCTCGGACAGCGTGTCAGACAGTGCGTTAATGGTGTCGGGTTCCTTGATTTTCTTACGGTCATAATTGATCAGCACATCCCCCTTACCAGGGTCGACCATGATTTTTTTTATAGCCTCGATAGCACCGATCTGGGCTGTGGCCTTTTTGGCCAGTGCCTCTTCACCTTTCACGGCCTCGATACGTAATTTAACCCGGCCAGGCAAGAAGCTGAGTATTTTCACACCTTCGATCGATTTGAACATTTCAACACTCCTTTTAAATATATTTTATACAATTATTTTCCATCTGTAGTTGACTAAACTCTGAGTTATATCAATTAGTTTCATCGATTCTGGTGTTTTACTAATTATGTGTAGTGTATAAGAAATCAACGCATCTTATTCTGGATCCAGGTATGCCTCAGGGAACACGTAAATCCAAAGCCGCATCACTCCCAGCCGTTCTGCTGAGTGACGAGGAGCGTAAACAACTCAAGGAAGCTTACTGCAAACTGGAACATCCCAGTCTCGCCGCGCGCCTATCCAATGTTGTTGGAACCCCTATAGAGATCGCCTTCCAACTTATGCCCAAGGATTGGGCAGATCGTCTGCACGAGACGACTCACCGTAGTATTACGCGTGCCCTGGATGTTGCCATCAATACACTGCATGATGAGCATAACGGCAGTGCCAAGGATCACTATCACAAGGTCCTGAGTACTGCGACCGGGGCGGCCGGAGGGTTCTTTGGCTTACCAGCCCTGTTCGTGGAACTCCCGGTAACCACTACCCTGATGCTCCGCTCGATTGCCGATATTGCCCGCACCTATGGTGAGGATCTGGAAGATCCGGAAGTGCGTCTGTCCTGTATCGGCGTATTTGCAATGGGAGCACGTACCGATGAGGATGATGCAGCAGAAACCGGGTACTACGGTGTGCGACTGGCCATGTCAGTAACCATGGCATCCGCCAGGCACCAGATCCTGACCAACGGTATTGCCGAGGCCCCCTGGTTTATCAAGCTCATTACCATGATTGCGTCGCGCTTTGGTATTGCCGTACAGGAAAAGGCCGCGGCTCAGATGGTACCGGTCATCGGTGCTCTCGGTGGAGCCTTCGTCAACACGGTCTTTATGCAGCATTTCCAGGAGACTGCGCACGCCCACTTCCTGCTGCGCCGGATGGAAAGAAAATATGGCATGGATCTGATTCAGCAGGAGTATGAGAAACTGGCACAGGATGAAGCTTTACAAAGAAAATAACTGAAAGACTCGAAAATCCTCTGAGCTTAGGGCAAGAGATGTTTGCCATCTCAACGACAAAACCATGGGGCTGATAATCCTGATTGGTTTGGTCACGGTCAGTTCCTCTACCTACGCGATTATCTATTCTCATCCGTTGTATGTTCTGGATAGTCGATGCAATTTTTTACGGGGCTTAAAGCGTTGAAATAACGGGTGGGGCAATTATGGGGAACGCTTCTCATGACTTCCCCGGGAGGTGAGTGAGATGCAACGATTCAAGAAAGTTCTTTGTGTATTGGAACATGGGGAGGCCAGTAAACCCGCATTGGAGAGGGCGGTGGCGCTGGCTGATAACAACCAGGCTGAACTAATGGTTGTTGATGTTATTCCACGATTGTCGGCTGGTGGTCTGGTCTCCCAAGACCTGCGGGCAGCTATAGTACGCGAGCACGAAGAGCGGCTCATTTCGTTGATCGAGCCTTATCGTTTAACAATCGATATCAAGCATGGTGTACTGACGGGCACTTCTTTCCTGGAAATCACTCGGGCGGTATTACGCAACGGGCACGATCTGGTGATCAAGTGCCCCGAGTCGCCAAGTTGGTTGGATCGCGTCTTTTCTGGTGATGACATGCACTTGCTTCGTAAGTGTCCCTGCCCAGTCTGGCTCATCAAACCTGAGGCGCCTAAATCCTATAAACGTATTCTGGCAGCTGTTGATGTGGATGAAGCGTATTTAGGAACAGAGCTGGCGACACGGCATACGCTTAATGTTCAAATCCTGGAAATGGCGGCTACCCTGGCGCTCTCGGAGTTCGCCGAGTTGCATGTTGTTCATGTTTGGGATTCGGCTTACGAAGCAATCAGTGGATTTATGATGTCATCAGACATATCGCCCGAGAATAAGGACTCGAGTGTGGAACAGGAGCGGAGGCAGCAACAACAGCTGCTAAACACGTTATTGCACCACAGTGGTAACAAAGCGACCCGGGAGTCACTGGGCTATCTCAAGCCCCAGGCCCACTTGATCAAAGGGAGTGCCCGCAAAGAAATCCCGGCCCTGGCCAGAAGGTTGCAAGTCGATTGCATCGTCATGGGCACCGTGGCGCGCACGGGTATCCGCGGCTTTATCATGGGCAACACGGCAGAGACCATTCTCGAGCAGATCGATTGCTCGGTGCTGGCGATCAAACCACCCGGCTTCGTGACACCGGTCGAGTTAGAGGATTGACACGGCGTGCATATACCGTTCCTCACTCTGGCTTTGTTTCAATTGCTAAACCTGTTCATCGCCATCATCGTCCGCGCCATACAAAGCTATAATGAGAATTTGCGCCAGGATACGGTGCAAGCTATTCAGGATACTCAGGCACAGATTGAGGGAAATGTGTGTGAGGAGCTGCGCCGGATGCGCAGAGAGATAGTGGAGATGGAGGAGAGTCTGGCGACTGGGTTATACAACGGTAGAGCAACATGAGCATGAAACAACGCGCTGCGCTCGATCTCCAGCAAGCCTGGCAGTCGCTTGACTCCACAACGGTCGCGCAGCGCCTGGATGTGGCGCCTGCCAATGGACTTAACCAGGAGGATGCGGGCAAGCGCCTCGCTCAGTTCGGTCCCAATCGCCTCGCAGAGAAGCCGCCGCGCTCCAAGTGGCTTGCCTTCCTCGATCAGTTCAAGAGCCTGCTGATCCTTGTGCTGATCGGTGCGGCGGCGCTGGCGGGTGCCATCGGCGACATTAAAGACGCGGTGGTGATCCTCATCGTGGTGTTGTTCAACGCGCTGCTCGGCTTCTGGCAGGAGCACCGCGCCGAGCAGACTCTGGCGATGCTGAAAAAGATGCTCTCGCCGGTGGCCCGGGTGCGCCGCGACGGCCGCGTCGAGGAAATCGACGCTAGTCAGTTAGTTTCTGGCGACATCGTGCTGCTGGAGGCGGGTGACCGGGTCCCGGCGGATGGGCGTTTGATCGTTACACACAACGTCGAGATCGACGAGGCGGCGCTGACCGGTGAATCTCAGCCCGTGGGCAAGGATGCGGATGATCTGCTGCCCGAATCGGTGCCGCTGGCAGAGCGCATCAACATGGCCTTCATGAACACAGTGGTCACTCGCGGTCGGGCTGAGCTGCTGGTCACCGCCACCGGCATGACCACGGAGATGGGGCGGATCTCGGGTATGCTGGCCGAGGTCGAATCCGGTCCCACGCCTTTGCAGGTACAGCTCGACGGTCTAGGTCATCGTCTGGCGCTGATCGCGGGGGTGGTTATCGCGCTGATCTTCACACTGGGCCTGCTGCGTGGCGAGCCACTTGTGCAGACCATCCTGACCTCCATTGCCCTGGCAGTGGCGGCCATTCCCGAGGGCTTGCCTGCCGTGGTCACGGTGACGCTTGCCATCGGTATGCACCGTATGGCCCAGCACCGCGCCATCGTCAAGAAACTCGCCGCGGTCGAGACCTTGGGTTGCACCACGGTAATCTGTTCAGACAAGACCGGCACCTTGACCCTGAACCAGATGACCGCGCGCGCAGTGGTCTACCAGGGCAGGCGCCTGGCCATCTCCGGAGAGGGCTATAATGCCGACGGTGAGATCGTGGCCGAAGATCGCGGCGAACTAATGGATCTTACGCCGCTACTTTACCCGGCGGCCCTGACCAACGACAGCCGCATCCGCGACGGGCAGCTGATCGGTGACCCTACCGAGGGGGCCTTGCTTGCCCTCGCCGTCAAGGGCGGCGTCGATGTGGAGAGACTGGCGCGGCACTCACCGCGTATCGCTGAAATCCCATTCGATTCGGCCCATAAGTTCCAGGCGACCTTCCATCATGATGGCGATGTGGTTCGGCTCTTCGTCAAGGGCGCGCCGGACGTGCTGGCCGCACGCGCCGCCTATCAACATGGCGAGGAGGGGAACCAGCCGATCGACACTAACTACTGGCAGGCCGAAAATGAACGGCTGGCCGGTCAGGCCATGCGCGTACTGGCGGTTGCCGGCAAGATCCTGCCAGCGCATGACTTCGACCCGTCAGGCGATCTCATGGCCCACGTCCAGGATCTGACCTTCGTGGGATTGATCGGTATCATCGATCCACCACGCCCCGAGGCGCGCGAGGCCATCGCCCTGTGCAAGCGCGCCGGTATCCAGGTCAAGATGATCACCGGCGATCACAAGGTGACCGCCGAATCCATCGCCCGTGATCTGGGACTGGAGGGCGAGGTACTGGATGGCCGCGAGCTTGACGAACTCTCGCCCGAAGCGTTGGCGAAAGAGATTGATGGTATTACTGTATTCGCCAGGGTCGCACCCGAGCATAAGGTGCGTATCTTGCAGGCGCTCAAGGCCGACGGCCATGTGGCGGCCATGACCGGCGACGGTGTCAACGACGCCCCGGCGCTGAAGAACGCGGACATAGGCGTGGCTATGGGCATCACAGGCACCGAGGTGACCAAGGAGGCAGCCACTATGGTTCTCACGGACGACAACTTCGCCACCATCGTACGCTCGGTCAAGGAAGGTCGCACCATCTACGACAACATTGTCAAGTTCGTGCGCTTCCAGCTTTCCACCAATATGGGCGCGATCCAGACCGTGCTTGGTGCCAGCCTGCTCGGCTGGTCCACGCCCTTCACCGCGATCCAGATCCTTTGGATCAACATCATTATGGACGGCCCGCCGGCCATGAGTCTGGGTGTGGAACCGGCGCGTGACGGCATCATGGACGAGCCTCCGCGCGAGCGCGATGCACGCATCCTCACCAGCTGGCGGCTCGGCCGTCTGATGATATACGGCCTGACGATGGCGCTCGGTACGCTGGGGCTGTTCTGGTACGCCCAGCCGCAAGGTGAGGCGTATGCCCTTACCCTGGCCTTCACCACCTTCGTGCTGTTTCAGTTTTTCAACCTGTTCAACGCCCGCGCTGAACATGGCTCGGCCTTCAACGGCCAGTTCTTGCGCAACCGCTGGCTATGGCTGTCACTTGTGGCGGTGCTGGTGCTGCAGGCACTGGTGGTGCACTGGGCCCCCGCGCAGGCTGTGTTCAGCACCACTGACCTGCTATTGGCTGACTGGGGACTGGCGGCGCTGGTGGCCTCCAGCGTGTTGTTGTTTGATGAGATGCGAAAGCTGTTCCGGCGGTTGTTTGCAGGGGATGAGCGATGAATGTCGGATATGAAGGAGATGTTGCAGATGTTAGCAAAGAGGGGGGCTCTGCATCGTTAAAACACTCAATGAATCATTAAACACAGCGCAGGGCATATGACCATCTCCAGGGTCAACAGATGCCGTTATTTCTGAATATGAACAGAAATAGAGTCTCGTATTCAACTTATTAGCTGATCAGCCAGTCGATGGTTGATGAATTGGCTGGACCGTATTCGGTAACTGCTCCACGATCAGGTCACTGAGTGCCTCCAGGGCCTTGCGGCGGGGAAAACTGGGGCGGAATACCAGTCTTACTCGGCGGTAGGCCTCGGGTAGTTCGAGTTTGCGCGCAATAATGCCACTACCCGTCATCCAGCTGCCGCGTATGGCCAGAGCAGGTAGCAGGGTGCTGCCATAGCCTGAGGCTACCAGTTGCATCAGGGTCTCCAGACTAGCGGCACGCAGGTCGTCCAGTCCTTCTTTTTCCAGTTGAGCCCTTGATACCCCGCAGACGCCCATGACCTGGTCGGCCAGGCAGTGTCCGTCGGCCAGCAGGAGCAGATGCAGATGATTCAGATCCTCCTGGGTGATCTGTTCCTTGGTGTAAAGCTCATGATTACTAGGGTGTGCCAGCCAGAAGGGCTCATCGAAGAGGAGTATCTCCTCAAACTCTTTATTATCAACAGGTGTGGCGAGCAGGGCTGCATCAATGCGGTGCTTATGCAGGTCTTCCAGTAGTACCTGGGTCTGTTCCTCGGCGAGGACCAGGCGCAGGTTGGGGTAGCGATTCTTGAGCGGGGTCAGGATCATCGGTACCAGGTAGGGGCTGATGGTGGGAATGGCGCCAAGGCGAATCGGGCCAGTCATGGGATCGTGATAGGCCTGGGCCAGATCACGTATGGCATCAGCCTCGTTAACCGCTGCGCGGGCATGCTCAATGACCTTCTCACCGATGGATGTCAGGTTCACCGAGCGATTGGTGCGCTCAAAAATTGTTACACCCAGCTCTTCCTCTAGCTTGCGAATCTGGGCGCTGAGCGTGGGCTGGCTGATGAAACAGGCCTTGGCCGCCTTGCCGAAATGCAGGGTCTCTGCCACGGCAATCAGGTATTTGAGGTCACGTAAATTCATGTCAGATTGATGATAGTCAAAAACTATTGATGATATTAGAACAATCGATTGGAAACTTGTATAAAAAGTGTCTAAATTCATACCGTCTCTCGAGAGACAGTTGATTCAACTAACCCATTTTTGGAGGTATTACCATGGATCTGAAAGGCAGTAAGACCGAGCAGAACCTGAAAGACGCATTCGCTGGCGAATCTCAGGCAAACCGCCGTTACCTGTACTTCGCAAGCAAGGCAGATGTTGAAGGCTACAACGATGTTGCAGCCCTGTTCCGCTCAACTGCTGAAGGTGAAACCGGCCATGCTCACGGCCACCTGGAATACCTGGAACAGTGCGGTGATCCCGCAACTGGTATGCCTTTCGGTGCTACCGAAGACAACCTGAAGACTGCTGTTGCAGGTGAAACTCACGAGTACACTGATATGTACCCCGGTATGGCTCAGGCCGCTCGTGATGAAGGTTTCGACGAAATCGCTGACTGGTTCGAAACCCTGGCCAAGGCTGAGCGTTCACACGCCAATCGTTACCAGAAAGCTCTGGACGAAATGGCCTAAGCAGTACCGAACTCGCAGGGCGGCTTATGCCGCCCTGTATTTCTTTTACCGAAGATTAATAAGAAGGGGAGCGAATCATGGCAGGACCAGCAGGACAACGCGAAGGTAATCTGGAAGCACCTACCCGTCACGCGATTGACTGGAAGAATCCCGACTTTTACAACGAGGACAAACTGTTCCATGAACTGGAGCGTGTCTTCGACCTATGCCACGGTTGTCGCCGTTGTGTGAGTCTTTGTGACAGTTTCCCGACCCTGTTTGACCTGGTAGATGAATCCGAAACCTTTGAAGTTGATGGTGTTGATAAGAAAGATTACTGGAAGGTTGTTGAGCAGTGCTATCTCTGTGACATGTGCTACATGTCCAAGTGCCCTTATACACCGCCTCATGAGTGGAATATCGACTTCCCTCACCTGATGCTGCGCGCCAAGGCAGTTCATTTCAAGAAGGGTGAGACCAGCCTTCGTGACAAGATGCTGACCAGTACCGACACCCTCGGCAAACTGGCAGGTATCCCGGTTGTATCCGGCATCGTCAACGCAGCGAACAAGTCTGCGCCTATTCGTAAGATGATGGACAAGACCATTGGTATTCATGCCGATGCCGTGTTGCCCGAATACACGGCTAAGCCGCTGCGTAAGCGTCTGGCCGATCGCCGTAATATGAATGCCGAGGGAGAGGCCGTGGGCCGCACCAGCGGTAAGGTCGCACTGTTCTCGACCTGTTATGGCAACTATAACGAGCCTTATATCGGTGAAGATATTGTTGCCGTCTTCGAACACAACGACATCCCTGTGACTATCGCCGAGAAAGAGCAGTGCTGTGGTATGCCTAAGTTGGAGCTGGGTGATCTTGAGTCTGTAGAGAAGGCCAAGAACGCCAATATCCCGGTGCTGGTGAAACTGGTTGAAGAAGGCTGGGACATTGTTGCCCCCGTGCCATCCTGTGCCCTGATGTTCAAGCAGGAACTGCCTCTGATGTTCCCGGACGATGCTGATGTGCAGAAGGTAGCAGCTGCGATCTTTGATCCTTTTGAATACCTGATGATTCGTCATAAGGAAGGCAAGCTGAAGACCGACTTCAAGAATCCCATGGGTAAGATTGCCTACCATGCTGCCTGCCACCAGCGCGTACAGAATGTGGGCCCCAAGACCAAGGAAATCCTTGAACTACTGCCTGATTCAGAAGTCACTTATATCGAACGCTGTTCAGGCCATGATGGTACCTATGCCGTTAAGAGTGAGTTCCACGAAAAATCGATGAAGATTGCCCGCCCTGTTGTTAATAAAGTCAAGCAGGCCGAGGTCGATCACTACGGTAGTGACTGTGCGATGGCAGGTCACCAGATTGAAAATGGTCTGAAGGATGGCAGACATCCTGAGCATCCCATGAGTCTGTTACGTCAGGCCTACGGTATTTAAGCCTCTGTACGATAAGGAGCGTATGTAATGGAAAAACTTTCACATGAAACCCTGATGGGCCTTGAAGAGTATGCGCGTAACCGTGCCGATTTCAGAGCCAGAGTGATTGAGCATAAGAAAGATCGTCGTGTTGCGATTGGCGACCATGCCGCACTGTATTTCGAAGATGCCTTTACCATGCAGTACCAGGTTCAGGAAATGTTACGCATTGAGAAGATCTTTGAGCCAGAGGGTATCCAGGAAGAACTCGATGTCTACAATCCGTTGATTCCTGATGGAAACAACTGGAAGGCGACCTTCATGATCGAGTACCAGGACGTTGAAGAACGTAAGGCTGCCCTGGCAAAGATGGTCGGCATTGAAGACAAGGTCTGGGTCAAAGTGGGGGATCATGAACGTGTATATCCTATTTCGAATGAAGACCTGGACCGCACCACAGAAGATAAAACTTCATCTGTACACTTCATGCGTTTCGAACTGACTGCAGACATGGTCTCTGATGCAAAAGGCGGCGCATCGATCACCATGGGTATCGATCACCCAGCTTACAACCATGAAGTAGAGTTGTCAGATTCTGTGCGCCAGTCACTCGTAAATGACCTGGATTCAGTTCAGTAAGTTTTCTGGGAAACTAAAAAAAGGCCCGCCATGAGCGGGTCTTTTTTATGCGTTATCTATTGATGCTTTAAATGGGCTGCTCAGCCGTTTCTGTGTACTGATTTGCCAAAGCCTTACGTAGATAGAGTTCTACAGGGATAAAGGCAAAAGGAATTACAGAGGCAAAGAACAGGGGAAGCCATATGAATAATGACCAGCGCTGTTTATTGCACACCAGTAGAGAAAATACCAGGTAAAGCATGAAGAGTACGCCATGAATCATACCGATCTGGAACACGTAATCCCTGCTGATGATGCCGAAGGCAACGCTGAGTATTAACAGGTAAGACACGCCCTCCACGATACTAATGGCTCTAAAGCTGTTGAGCATTTAATTAATCCCTGTGAAGAATGTGGTTTACAGATCGTTATGACTGCCATCGCACATGGGCGCGCTTTTGGTGTGCTTGCAGCCACAGAGATAGACGGTACCAGTGGTTTCAGCAGTATAGGCCATGGGCTCAAAACTGCTACCCTGGTGTGAGCCATCACAGTAGGGCTGGGTCTGGCTCTTGCCGCAGGTGCACCAGTAATAAGTCTGTCCGGCTTCTACTTCAACACCGTATGGTGCCTTTTGTGCAATAGTTGGTTCGTCACTCATATTATCTCTCCTTTATGGGGCCTGCAGCCATTAATACACCGTCAGTCCCTGGTATAGACACTGTGTGTGTTTTTACCAAGGCGCTTGGCTTCATACATGGCGATGTCGGCCTGGTTGATGATGTCATCGATTGTAGTTGCAGTGCCAGGGAAAAGTGTAATTCCAATACTGGTAGTAATGTGAAGCTCATGCTCATCGATCTGGAATGGGCTACGTGTGAGGTGCAGTATCTTCTCAGCAACTTCAATAGCCTGTTCTTCTGACGCACTGTAGTTTTCCTGTAATTCTGGTAGCAGGACAACGAACTCATCACCACCCAGGCGTGCGGCAGTATCTTCATCTCGAAGTGCAAGCTTAAGACGCCTGGCGAACTGCTCTAGCAGAACATCACCCGTCTGATGTCCCAGTTTGTCGTTGATCGGTTTAAATCCATCCAGGTCCAGAAAGAGCAGTGCGCCTGTGTGTTTATGACGGATACAGCGAGCCAGGGTTTGTTGCAGTCGATCTGTCAGCAGGCGGCGGTTGGGCAGGTCGGTCAGGGCATCATAAAAGGCCTGGTGCAGGATGCGCATTTCTGCAGTTTTCTGATGGGTGATATCGATGAAGTTACCGACGTAGTATTCGGTACGACCTTGTGCATCTTTTATGGCGGTGATAGTTACGCGGCATGGGAATGTGTCTTCATCTTTGCGCTGAATCCAGATTTCACCCTCCCAGCTACCATCTTTTTTTAATGTGCTGTGAATGCCTTCATAAAAGGCCCTGGGATGACGTTCAGATCTCAGAATGCCAGCTTTCTGACCAATGAGCTCTTTCTCCGAATAGCCTGAAATACCCAGGAAGGCATGGTTTATCTTAAGAATATCGCCATGTTCATTGGTGATCATCATGGCCTCGGAAGATTCCATGGCGACGGATGCCAGACGCAAGGTGTCTTCAATATGCTTACGTTCAGTGATATCACGTGCATAAAGTGTCAGGCCTGTGACCTTGTCATCTAATTGTCTGGCTGTGACCTGGATATCGAAAGAAGCGGGCCTACCGTCTGCGCTTGGTAGATAGGTTTCAAAACTGGTCGGCTGTGCAGAGTAAAAGGAACTTCTAAGGCGGCCGACAATCTGCTCACGTTGTTCTTCCGGATAAATAAACTCGCGTATGTCCCGACCAATGGCTTCTTCAGCAGTCATCATGGGCGGGTCATGATTTATGTAATCAATAATCATGTCAGAGGTGATGGTAATAATATAGTCCGAAGAAGACTCAGCCAGTGAGCGCCAGCGCGCCTCTGAATCACGCAATATCTTTTCAGACTCTATCCTGTTGGAAATGTCTCTGGCAGTTGCCACGACAATGTTGTGGTTGCTGTGCTGTTTCATATGGCTAAGTCGTACCTCAACAGGGAAAGTTGAGTCGTCTTTGCGCTGATGTTGCGTGATAATCTCCCCGGTCCCGTCTGGGCTCTCAAGGACTTCCTTAAAGATGTTCTTCAGTTTTTCACGGCTGTACTCAGGCTTTAAGTCATGTGGTCCCATCTGTAGAAGTTCTTTACGACTAAAGCCAATAGATGCACAGGCCTGGTTATTCATGTCGATGAACTGCATGCTTTCAACATCGATCAGGTAGATTGCGTCACTGGATGCCTCCATGGCAGATCGAAACTGGGCCATGGCTTCCTGACTTTTGATGCGTTCAGATATATCCCGGAAGCTGACAACCACGCCAGTCATTTCACCATCTTTAAATAATGGGGCACTGGTATATTCGACAGGGATTGCCCTTCCATCTTTGGCCCAGAAGACCTCGTCGTCGATATGTTGTGCAATGCCTTCACGCACTGAAATGCCAATGCGGCATTCTTCCTTCGGGAAATGGCTACCATCGGCATGTGAATGATGGATCAGCGTATGTGTGTCGTTGTTCTGGAAGTCTTCCAGGGTGTAGCCCAACATGTCCTGGGCCGCCTTGTTAATAAAGGTGGTATGGCCTGTGGAATCCATACCGTAAATACCTTCCAGGGTAGAGTTAAGCAGGGCTTCATTTTCATCTTTGCTTAACTGTGCTTCTTTCATAGCAGCCTGAAGCTCTTCAGTACGATCCCTGATGCGTAACTCGAGGTTTTGCTGGATCTCAACCAGCTTGCTCCGTGATTGCTGCAGCTTCCTGTTGGTCAGAACGCTATGAATTATTGCCAGGGTAAGTAGTGTAAAAGTGATCAGGATACCCAGAATCCAGCCCCAGTATTTTTCGATCAGCAATTCAGGCCTGATCTCGCGAAGATGGGCATATGGGCCAATCTCTAACTCCTCTAGCAGCTTATGTGCGGGACGGTAATTCAGCGGGACCGTCCAGCCCAGGTTTCTGCCGGAAACGGCAGCCGCGCTATTTGCAGGCATAGAAATCAGGACAGAGGCAACCTGATCGGTCAGATCAGTACTGGTATGAGCTAGTTTTCCAAATGGCCATTCAGGATAGCGTTGTGTGCTTATGACGAAGGGATAGTCCGGATCATATTGCTTTTCGATGATGCGAAAATCCGATAGAGAAATAAGCCCCTCCAGGGCCATGCGCTCCAGGGTATCGGTCCTGACGGTCCCGGCATCGACTTTGCCGCTACGTACTGCCATGACGACTGCATCATGGGTTTGCCCGAATGAAAGATCAGCAAAGTCTGAGTATGGATCAATTCCGGCCTGTAAGAATTCAAGCCATGCTGCATGGAAGCCACCCAGGGAATCCTCGTTAACTGCCATGAAGGTCTGGCCCGGAATGTCATCAAGTTTCTTGATAATTGGATGGCTGTTACGGGTAAAGATAACGCCACCAAAACTGGAGCTACTGTTGCCATTGATATTGTTCTTCAGGGTTGCAATGCGACTGACGTCGTAATTAATCTCAAGTTCAACGTACATCGAAGGGTTAGTCAGGATGTAGTCAATCTCGCGGTTAGCTACAGCAGGTCTTACCTGTTCAAAGGTGAGGGGAACTATCTTGAAGGTATAGCCGGGAACGCGGACAGAAAGATAATCTGCTGTTGCATCCCATTTATTGTGGGCGGCTTCTAGTCCACGCTTGGCAAGAACCCCTACCTTGATCAGGTTAGAGGCAGCTGCATATCCTGGTAGCAGGCAAATCAGTAACAGGAGTGTGGTGGTTAGTCTCTGCATCGTAGAAGTTCTTATAGTTATACGGCCCATACTAATCAAATTGGGCGGGATGCTGTAGTGCTTTAGTATCAGGTCTTCATAATATAGTTGTGGTTTAAATGCGGCCGTAGAGGGGCATCTGCCGATGCCCCTGTATTATGGTAATAAGGCTTACTGACGGTTTTCTGCTCCAGCAGAGAGCTCGTTCAGCTCTTCTTCTACACCCGCAGCATGGGTAAGTTCTGCCACATTGTCCTTGGTGAAGAAGCCCTGGAAATCACCGAAGCGTTGTACATACTCAATGATCAGAGAAGAATGTTCAGATGCGCTGGAGAAGATCTGCTTGAGCCCTTCCTCCTTCGAGCCAATGACATCCAGCAGGAAGTCCTTGCCCTGTGAGGCAATCTGGCTGACCACCATATCGATGTTTTCCTTGCCATCTCTTTCACCATCGCGAACAGCCATGGCGATGTGATGAAGACGCGGACCATAGTTGCGAACGAAGGTCTCAGTGGGTGAGGGCAGGCCAACCAGGTGATTGACAAAGTAGGGCGTGTTATTCGCGGTAAAGACCTTGGCCGGGCTCTTTAGCTCGTTGGTATGATGCACACTCTTGGTGACATTGGTAGACGAGTTCTGATCCCTGATGTCATAAGAACCCCAGTAGTAGTAACTCGACATGGACAGCCACTCGAGTATGGCAACCTCGCGGTTCTGGCTATAAATGCGCGTGGCCAGGTGATCAATGGGGAGAATCAGGTCATCGATACGCAGCTTTTTCTGTAGTTCCTTGGCAGCGAGATAGGCATCCTGAACCTCTGTATTAATGCTGCTGACACCCAGGGCATAGACGCGCAGCTGATCCTCGGGACGCTCCATATAACCCATGATGTTATGCGTGTAGGGAGAAGGCTTGCTAATGCCCAGGTTACCTGGCAGTTCGAGCTTGCGAATCTGGTCCTGTGAAAAGAAGCGGAAGTCGCGTTCCTGTTGCAGCTGTACCACGCCGTGCAGATCTTCTACGCGAAGAATCTCGCCCATGTAACGACTATTGGGTTTATGCGAACCGATGGGATAGATTTCATTGAGGCTACGGAAAATGCCGCGAATGTTGGGATCCTTAACCTCACGGACCAGAAGATCCGGGTGATCCATGTTGACGCGCAGGATATGTGTCCAGTGGTTTTCACTCTCAAGAGTGACGAGATACTCGTAGGGTGACATTAATGCCAGTTCAGCGATGTAGCGAATGGAATGTCCGGGATCGACCGTGATCATGATCGCGTCGATCTCGTAGATCATGTCGGTCAGACCAATGGAATCCCTTTCCTCGAGCAGCTTTACCAGGTAGTCGGTAAAGAACTCTGAATTTTGTTTGTCGCCTTTACGTTCGAATGAGAGTGAATGCGACATGGTATTTCTCCTGTTAATGATTAACGGTCATCACCCCGTCACTTGAACTGCCCTGTCGGGTGATGTGTGGTTTGCTCCGCCTGTTGTGCCATCGGCAGCTCGATGGGCTGCTGCACCGGTTTCTTATCCGGAGATTCGAAAACAGGCAGGGTCTTGAAAACACCATTAATGCCATCGTTCCACGCTTCTCGCAGCTCGACTAAATATTCATCCTTTTCATCAAAGCTGCAGCGACAGTTGAGTAGCAGGCTGTCTTTTTTATAGGTGGCTACTTCGAAAGGAGGGCCAACGGTAATGTTTGAACGCGCCGTGGCATCCAGGGAGACCAGGCACAGGCGGGCCCCCTCATTTAAGGACAGGCTGGGTTCGGCAATACGATCGAGTGCCGGCTTGCCGTACTTGCTCTCGCCGATTTGCAGGTAGGGTGTCTGTTCAGATGAGGTGATGTAATTGCCCTGGGGATAGATCAGGATCAGGCCATGGGGTTGCCCGGCAATCTGTCCGCCAATAAGCAGGGTGGTTTCGCCACTGATACCTGTATGCGAGAGTGCCTGGGCATGTTCCTGCTGGACCTGTTGACTGATCTTGCCGACGTATTCAGCGGCTTCAAAGAGGTATTTGACGTTGGCAAGACTGGGCGCGCCGGTAGGGTAATCGATATCGCGCTTGATGTGGTTGATGACTTGCTGGGTGGTGGCCAGGTTGCCAGCTGACATAATAACAAACAGACGATCAGGGCCAGGAGTAAACAGGTGCATTTTGCTGTAGGTGGTGACGTAATCAACACCTGCATTGGTTCTCGAGTCAGAGGCAAATACCAGCCCTTCATCAAGACAGAGTCCGACGCAATAGGTCATAAGCTAATCCGTGGGTATTTCATTTGCGATATGCCTAGTATGGTCCTTATTCAGCATGCATTAAAGCCCTCGAACGGTTTCCAGCCAGGGGACGGTGCCGATAAGGCACCATTCCCTCAGGCTGTCGGTAAAAAGTACTGTTTTTCCAGTGCCTTATGGAAGCGAAGTATTCTGACCTGTAGTTCATCAATAAAGTTATGAAGCTCATCCTGCCCAAGTTTCTCCATTTTCTGACGCGTAAGTTTCAGTTCGAGGTTACGCAGAGATTTTAGCGGTACGGCATTGTGTGGCAGGGGGCCAACACTTTCTTCGACCGCAAACAGGCAGTGGGCAAAGGCTCTTGGGAACTCAGTGTCATGAAAAAGGAATTCCAGAACCGCCACCCTGCTGACCCTGACCTGCACCTTGCGCCGGTAGATGGAGTAGGCTGATAGCGATTTCAGGATACTGATCCATTGCACGCTTTCCAGGCTACGGGATTCAAACATTTCCTCTGCATCGGGCAATAGGTCGGTGGAGCGCACATCCAGTATGCGCGTGGTCATGTCTGCGCGTTCAATGTTTCGGCCTATACGCAGGAAATACCATGCCTCGTCTCGATACATGGTGGATCCAAGAAGGCCTATCAGCTGCTGTGATCCTGAGATAATGCCAACCAGGTAGTCATCTCGGCCGCTTTTGGTCAGGCCAGACTGTATGTTATCGCGGGCAAACAGATAGAGTTCGTTCAGTTTTTCCCAGCCTGAACGAGGAAGGATTTCTCGAATGGTACGGCAGTTTTCGCGGGCTGCCTTGAGTGAACTAAGGATTGAACTTGGATTGTTCGGGTCACCGATGAGAAATCGAACCACGTTACGTTCATTAATCTCTTTGTGATTTCCTTTGTAGACACCTTCCAGGCCAGTGATCATGATCAGCGGGTCCCAGCCAGGAGAAATGCCCCGGGGTGTATCCAGCACCAGGTAGGAATTAACCCTGACCAGTCGAGCCGTGTTCTCTGCCCGCTCTATATATCGTCCGGCCCAGTAAATAGCTTCAGCGACACGAGATAGCATGTTTAATCCCCCGCCTCAGGCACAATCCAGGTATCTTTCGAACCGCCGCCCTGTGAGGAATTCACAACCAGTGATCCCTTGCGCAGGGCTACACGGGTTAGTCCACCCGTAGTGACATAGCTGCGCTTGCCGCTGAGGATGAACGGCCTCAGGTCTACATGGCGGGGTTCAAGCGTTTTACCAACAACCGTGGGTACAGTAGAGATGCCAAGCGTGGGCTGACCAATGTAATTCCTTGGATTATTCCTGATCAGTTTTTCAAAGGTCTCACGCTCGGCCTTAGTGGAATTCGGCCCGATAAGCATGCCATAGCCCCCGGATTCATTGGCGGGTTTTACAACCAGCTTGTCCAGGTTTTCCAGCACATAATCACGTTCTTCCTTGTACATGCATCGGTAGGTAGGCACGTTAGGGATGCCGGGCTCCTCATTCAGGTAATAGCGAATGATGTCGGGCACAAAGGCATAAACAACCTTGTCATCGGCGACACCTGCACCCGGGGCGTTGGCCAGGCCGACATTGCCGGCCTTCCAGGCCCGTAACAGTCCTGCGACACCCAGAGTTGAGTCTTCACGGAAGGCTTCAGGGTCCATGAATTCATCGTCGATCCTCCGATATATGACGTCAACACGTTGCGGGCCAGCCACGGTACGCATATAGACACAGTCATCTGTATCGACAAATAAATCCCTGCCTTCGACCAGTTCTGCACCCATTTGGTGCGCGAGATAGGCGTGTTCGAAGTAGGCCGAATTGTAGATGCCGGGTGTCAGCACCACGACCTCGGGGCGCTTAACCCTCCTCGGTGAGATCGAGGTCAGCATGTCATGCAACTGTGTTGGATAGTCATCGACGGGTAGCGGGGCATAGATCTCGAACAACTCGGGAAAGACCCGCTTGGTAACCAGGCGGTTCTCCAGCATGTAGGAAACACCAGAGGGAACGCGCAGGTTGTCTTCCAGAACATAGACGGTGCCATCGGCATCGCGAACCAGGTCGGAGCCGCAGATATGCGCCCAGATACCATGGGCGGGGGTAATGCCGACACACTGTGGGCGGAAGTTCTTGGACTTGGCCAGAACATCTTCAGGAAATACGCCATCCTTAATGATCTGCTGATCGTGATAAAGATCATTAATGAATAAATTCAATGCCTTAACACGTTGCTTGAGGCCGGCTTCAATGTTGTCCCACTCAGCCTGGGGGATGATTCGGGGGATAATATCGAAGGGCCAGTTTCGGTCGATCGTGCCTTCTGCCTCGGTATAGACCGTGAAGGTGATGCCCATTTCTTCGATGGCCAGGTCAGCTGCTGCCTGACGGGCTTCTAGTTCATCCTCATCCATTTTACGAAATAGTTTGAGCAGTTCCTTGCTGTAACTTCGTGCACGATTCTTGCCTGCCATGGTTTCATCATAGAAGGGGGCAGGGTCATATTGTTTTAGATCAATAGGCATCCAGGTCGTCCGCTCTCGAATAGCTAAGTCTTACTATTTCTCAGGTCCAGGGTGTATGGGTGATCGGGATTAGCTGGTTTGCGCTCAATCTTTAATCGCCCGCCTGTATGCCCTATAGGCGAGAATCGTGCCAATCTACGTGATTCCGCCTCATAGGCATTGACCGGGAAGGTTTCATGACTGCGCCCTCCTGGATGTACAACATGATAGGTGCAGCCGCCCAGGGATCGTTTGGCCCAACGGTCGATGACATCGAAGACCAGTGGTGAATCGATAGGCAGAGTTGGATGCAGGCCGGAAACGGGATCCCAGGCCTTATAGCGAACGCCCGCGACAAATTCACCGCGCTCACCGGTATTCCTTAATGGCAGAACCTGACCATTACAGGCGATGAGGTGACGGCCTTCAGTCATGCCGCGCACTTTGACCTGCATGCGCTCCACTGAAGAGTCTACAAATCGCGATGTACCCTGTGCGGTGATTTCTTCGCCGAGGACATGCCAGGGTTCGATTGCGAATCGGAGTTCGACCTCAATATCATCGATATTGATTCTGCCGTAGTGGGGAAATCTGAATTCGGTGAAGGGATCAAACCATTCCATTTGAATCGGGTAGCCCCAGCGCCTGAGATCTGCGACTACGTCTGCCATATCCCTTTCGACATAATGGGGCAGCATGAAGCGGTCATGAAGTTCCGTCCCCCAGCGTACTGGCTTTTCCTCATAAGGGTGCTGCCAGAATCTGGATACCAGGGTACGCAGGAGCAGGTTCTGAACGACTGACATGCGTGCATGGGGCGGCATTTCAAAAGCGCGGAATTCGACCAGGCCAAGGCGCCCGGTTGCAGAAGCAGGTGAATACAGTTTATCGATACAGAATTCTGCACGATGTGTATTGCCGGTCATGTCGACTAGCAGGTTGCGCATTACCCGATCAATAATCCAGGGGGAAGGTGCTTCTCCCGGCGGAATCTGCTGAAGGGCTATCTCGAGTTCATAAAGGCTGTCATCACGCGCCTCATCAACGCGGGGCGCCTGGGAAGTAGGGCCAATAAACATGCCTGAGAATAGATAGGAAAGTGCGGGATGGTTTTGCCAGTAACGAATCAGGCTGCCGAGTAAGTCCGGTTTGCGAAGGAAAGGACTATCCGCCGGGGAAGGCCCGCCCAGGGTGACATGGTTGCCGCCACCAGTTCCGGTATGACGACCATCGAGCATGAATTTCTCGGTACCTAGTCGAGACTGGTGAGCCTCTTCATAAAGTATGTCGGTGTTTTTAACCAGGTCCTGCCAGTTATCCGTGGGATGAATATTGACCTCGATAACACCAGGGTCCGGGGTCACTGAAAGACGTTTCAGGCGATGGTCATTTGGTGCCTCGTAGCCTTCGAGTATGACAGGTTGGCCCAGCTCATGAGCAGTAGATTCTATGTGACTGATCAGTTCCAGCCAGTGATTCAGTTGAGAGATGGGCGGCAGGAAAATGTGCAGGTTGCCATTCCGGGGTTCAATACAGAGCGCTGTTCGTACAAAGAAACCACTATCGCGGTCTTCCTGGTCGGCTATGTCCTGCTCGGTACGTTGATCAGTTCTTATCTCATCAGGTTTGAACTGCGTGTAACGTTCACTTACTGAACCTGGCAGGTGCTCACGTTCGGCGAAGGGATCCGCATCAATATGTTTATGGCGTTCGCTATCCTTTTCCCAGATCAGACTGTCCAGCGGTAATCTGAATCCCATGGGTGAGTCACCCGGCAAAAGAAACATATGGTCACGACTGAATGACCAGTGTGAGCTTACCCATTTTTCTTCAACGGGATCCCAGGCAACGGGCAGGGCATAGCCCACAGTTTTATCCAGACCCTGTTCAAAGACACGTCTTAAACGCTCGCGATCTATCTTGTTGCTGAGTTTACTGTCGAGTACATCCAGGTTTTCCGGGAGCGTGCCTTCTTTCCAAAGATAGTAGAGGACATCTTCAAAGCCGGGCGTAACATGTCTGGCCGGTAAACCCAGCCGTTCGGCCAGCCTGGAAGAAAAGGCCTGGGCATGTTCTTCGTTATAGCCCCCGTTTTTCATTGGGTCGGCTAAAAGCTCTGGTTTGCCCCAGACGGGTGTGCCATCCTCGCGCCAGAAACAGGAAAGCGCCCATCGGGGCAGAGGTTCTCCTGGATACCATTTGCCCTGACCATGATGTAGCGCCCCGCCTTCGCCAAACCGTTTCCAGAGCCTTCTGAAAATAACCTCGGCACGTTCTCGTTTATGCGGTCCCAGGGCATTGATATTCCACTCAGCGCCATCCATGTCATCAATCGAGACAAAGGTCGGTTCGCCGCCCATGGTAAGGCGTACATCATTGGCTAATAGTTCAGATTCAATCTGCTGGCCAACAGACATGACTGCCTGCCATTGTTCATCAGAATATGGCCTGGTTACCCTAGGATCTTCGTGAATACGCGTAACAGAATTTTCGAATTCGAATTCAACTTCGCATTCGTCCACGGCGCCAGTGACAGGTGCTGCGCTGACAGGGTCCGGTGTACAGGCAAGTGGGATATGCCCTTCACCAGCAAAAAGACCGGAAGTAGGATCCAGGCCGATCCAGCCCGCACCTGGAACGTAGACCTCGGCCCATGCATGCAGGTCGGTGAAATCTTCCTCAGGCCCTGAGGGGCCGTCCAGAGATTTTACGTCCGGAGTTAGCTGTACCAGGTAACCAGAAACAAAGCGTGCGGCGAGCCCCATATGCCGCATGATCTGAACCAGTAGCCAGGCCGTGTCTCGACATGAGCCTTTTTTACGCTCCAGGGTTTCTTCACAGGTCTGTACACCTGGCTCCATGCGAATGACATACCCTATGTCTTCCTGCAGCCTGTGATTCAGGTCGACCAGGTAGTAGACGATATGATCGGTACGTAAATCGCGCTGGGTAATTTCTTTCAGCCACTGGTTCAGGAGTGGGCCATCTTCCTTGATTTCAAAATACGGTGTGAGCTCTTTCTTTAGCTGGGTTTCGTATTCAAAGGGAAACTGGTCGGCATATTTCTCAACGAAAAAGTCGAAAGGGTTGATAGTGACCATATCGACCACAAGGTCGACCTCAATGACCAGCTCTCGCGTTTTCTCTTCAAAAACATATCGCCCGATGAAATTACCAAAGGGGTCCTGTTGCCAGTTTATAAAGTGTTCTGGCTCGACCTTGATGGAATATTGATGAACGGGGGTACGCGTGTGCGGGGCAGGCCGCAGACGAATCAGGTGTGGAGAAAGCTTTACCAGGCGATCAAACTTATAGACCGTTTTGTGGTGTATGCCCACGCGTATAGTCATGCGTATGCCCTGGAGAAATATGGCAGATTCATCATGTGGGGTTCATCCATTGCGGTACCTGCAGGCACCTTTGTGTATTCGATCACTGATCCAGAACTATGTCTATGAGAATCATCAAATCATGCGACACCGGACAGGGCATCAGGTTGCCTGTCTCTTTCAATGCCGGTGAGTAGTAGCGACTTACCCGTCATGGCTTCAGGCTGCTCGATACCCATGAGGTGTAGAACCGTCGGTGCGATATCCGAGAGGCCGGCATGATTGGATAATATCCAGTACAACTCGTCCATGACCATGCAGGGTACCGGGTTGCAGGTGTGTTGCGTATGCGGTGCCCCTGAGTGTTTATCAATCAATTCTTCACAGTTCCCGTGATCGGCCGTCAGAATGACGGAATAACCGAGGTCATTGGCAACATCAAGCAGATTACCAACGGCATTATCCAGTGCCTCTACAGCCTTGACCGTGGCAAACCAGTCAGCAGTGTGGCCTACCATGTCACCATTGGCGAAGTTCACCACGATGAATCCAAAATGTTGCTCGTGCATTGCATTGAGCACGGCCTTGCTGATTTCAGGCGCGGACATTTCAGGCTGCATGTTGTAGGTGGCAACTTTGGGTGAAGGTATTAGCAGATGTTTTTCACCCTCGTAAGGATCGTGCCTGCCACCGTTAAAGAAGTAGGTTACATGGGCGTACTTTTCTGTCTCGGCACAATGCAGCTGTTCAATGCCGTTCTGCGCCAGTACTTCAGCAAGCGTAATGTCAGGGCGTTCAACTTCGAAGGCATAAGGGAGTTCGGCATCTTTATCGTAAGGCATCATGCAGGTAACGGCGGGAAGTGGACTGTTACCACGATCAAAGCCGGCGAACTGATCATGTCCCAGTGCAGCCGTGATCTGCCTGGGTCTGTCCTTGCGGAAGTTTATCGAGATAAAGCTGTCGCCAGTCTTAACCTCCTGCCAGTCAGGCAGGATAGTAGGTTGGATGAATTCATCAGTTTCCTCGGCAGCATAGGCAGCAGAGACCGCCTGCTCAACGGAGCTGGCCTTTCTGCCCTGGCCCAGCACCATGGCGCGCCATGCGCGTTCGGTGCGGTCCCAGCGACTGTCACGATCCATTGCAAAATAACGGCCTGTGACTGTGGCTATACCGCCATTGGCTTCTGTAAGTGCTTTTTCAATTTCAGGAAAGAATTTTAGTGCAGACTGTGGTGGAACATCACGACCGTCGGTGAAGGCATGTAATAGTGGGATTGCTTCTTCCCGGCGGCACAGTTCAATCAGGGCAAGTACGTGATCCAGGTGGCTATGCACGCCTCCATCGGAGATCAGGCCATAAAGATGTACAGGTCGCTGGCGAGCTGCAGCGCTGCTAATAGCACTAAGTAAAGCATCGTTTTCATAGAAGCCTCCATGCTCGATTGCATCACTGATCTTGACCAGATCCTGGCGGATGATAGAACCGCTGCCCAGGGTAAGGTGGCCGACCTCGGAGTTGCCCATCTGCCCATCGGGCAGACCCACGGCATGACCGGAGGCCTGGATTGAGGTTATCGGGTATTGCGCAAAATATTCATCCAGCCTGGGCGTATGGGCATGGTGAATCGCATTGTGGTGTTTTCCGGGATTGACCCCGAAACCATCCAGGATAATCAGTAATACCGGCTTTCTGATTGTCTTCTTCATCTCACCTAATCCTTGCTGTATCAGAGCTAAAGCAATTCTTGTACCTATCTGCATTCTGGCTCGGCCTATGCTACGAAACAGGTGTTTAGGAATTATTTAAAGCGGAAGGAGGAAGGTATACCCGCACCATAAGTGTGCGTAATGGAATGAAAATACTTACTTCTGGTGCATATACACAAGATTTTCAGCCTGTTTGGGTTATTTTTTCTGGCCCGCAAATTGCTCCTCTACCTTGCATGTACCAGCTTCGCTGGTAGCCCCGAGATTGAGAGAGGAACAGAAAATGTCTGCTGCAATTGACCATGGCTATCTGCCATCAGGCAAATACATCATTAATCACGACATCATGCATTGCACTGCAGAAGGTGTGAAAGGTAACCATTTATATTCTGGACGTGCCCTGGGTATGTCTGAGCCTGAAGATATTATTCAGCTAACCGCCGAGCTCAAGCCCCTGTGGGAAGACATAACCACACATTATGGGCGCGTTGGGCTGACCCATACCCAGAACGTGATCTGGGATGTGGGTATGGATCAGCTGGGAAAACATATTAATCATTTCCCATCTGTCTTTTATTTCGGGCCGAATGAATACCGAAACTGGGGTGATCACGAGTGGCTGGGTACGGTCGAGTACATCAACTCTAAGAATAACTTTATGACGGTGGCAGATCAGCTCGGTGTTGAGGTGCCACAGACCCTGTGTTTTGACAGCGTGAAGCATATTGATGCAGAGGCGCTGGAGAAGATTGAATTTCCCTGTTACCTGAAGGCGGCCATTTCAGTATCCGGTGTCGGCATTTATCGCTGTGCAGATAAGAAGGCCTTTGTCGAGGCCATGAGGCAGTTTGAAGATCATGTGCCCGTACAGATTCAGGCAGAAGTACTTTCAGAGATTTTCCTCAATATGCAGTATCGCGTAGTGGACGGTCATCCGATACGTCTGGCCTGCACCGAGCAGGTACTGGATGGTTTCGCCCATCAGGGGAATAAATATCCCGCATGCTACGAGCCCTGGGAAATGGTTGATTCAATGGCCTACTGGCTAACCGAAAGAGGCATCAAAGGCATATTTGCTTTTGATGTTGCAGTAGTGGAAACAGCCAGTGGGGTTAGCTTCCCGGCGATTGAGTGTAACCCGCGCTACAACGGTGCTTCCTATCCAACCATCATCGCACAGAAACTCGATATCGCAGAATGGACGGCAAAGACCTTTACGACACGCCATAGAAAGATATCTGATATAGATATCAGGGATATTGAGTTCAATATGACGACCGGGGAGGGCGCCGTTATTGTTAACTGGGGCACCATACTGGTGGGCAAGGTAATGATCTTAATGGCAGGTAGCCCAGAGTATCAGGAGGTCCTGGAGGCTGAACTGAAAACAAGACTTTGATCGCGTACACTGTGCGATTAGCCAGAATTAAATCAGACAGGTAATGCGTTCGATATGAGTCAGCAGGGAACTTATTCCATCATGGTGCATGGCGGGGCCGGTGCGCTGGATAATGTCAAAGATAGTAAGACAGCTATGCGCTATCTCGAGAGTATTCGAACCATACTTGAGCATGGCCGTGAAGTGATGGAACTGGGCGGTTCAGCCCTGCAGGCTGTCGAGGCCTGTGCATCATTACTGGAAGACGACCCGGTTTTTAACGCAGGTTGTGGCTCGGTACTTAACGAGAACGGCAAGGTTGAGATGGACGCCGCGATCATGGATGGACGGGATTTGTCAGCTGGTGCAGTCGCTGCAGTCGATAATATAGCTAATCCTGTTCAGCTTGCGCGCTATGTCATGACAGAAAGTGAGCATGTCATGCTGATTGCCGAAGGTGCCATGCGTTTTGCCGATCATTGCGGCATGGAACGTGCGCCTGAAAATTATTTCTATACACCGGACCGGGTCGAACAGCTCAAGCAGGCCAGGCTGATGCATAAGATCATGCTGGATCATGATGATACAGAGGAAGATAGCGAGGACCAGAAGTATGGAACCATCGGTGCTATTGCCATGGATCCGGAGGGGAACCTGGCAGCTGCAACCTCTACAGGCGGTATCGTAAACAAGCGTATGGGTCGAGTGGGTGATTCGCCTATCGTCGGTTCCGGGGTTTATGCCGATAACGAGACCTGTGCTGTTTCTGCAACCGGTTATGGCGAAGATTTTATGCGTACCGTCATTGCCAAGACCATTTCAGATTTCATGTTTATGAAAGGTATGGATGCAAAAGAGGCCACAGAAGCCGGGATTGAATACCTGACACGAAAGGTAAAAGGCAGGGGTGGCGTTATCGTGATTGGTAAAGACGGCCGCTGTGCTTCCGGCTTTACCACCAAGAAAATGATTCATGGCTGGATCGAGCGTGGGGGTGAGGCGGTAGCGCGTTTCTAAATAGCCGCCAGTTATTGCAGTATCTGTTCGAAGTTATGCTGCGCTTCTTCCTGGTAGCGGTCACGCACTTTTAACATCTCAGGCAACAGGCTACGCACGATGGGTACCAGCCCTGGGTCAAAGTGACTGCCTGCTGATTCATCGATCATCTGCATGGCCTGTTCGATATCCCAGGCCTGTTTATATGGTCGTTCAGTGGTCAGTGCATCGAAAACATCAGCCAGGGCGATGATGCGTGATGCCAGTGGAATCTCTTCACCGCTTAGTCCCATGGGGTAGCCACTGCCATCCCATTTCTCATGATGTGTCAGGGCGATCTCTGCAGCCATCTGTAACAGCTCAGAGGAGTGGTCTCCGATAATCTCAGAGCCAAATCTTGGATGCTGGCGCATGATGTCCCATTCATGCTCATTCAGGCGTCCTTTCTTGAGCAGGATACTGTCGGGTATACCGATCTTGCCTATATCATGCATGGGCGCGGCGTTATAGAGCAGGTCTACCCAGACCTCATCATCACTGATCGCTGCAGCAATGAGACGCGCATAATGGCTCATACGAATGACATGTAATCCGGTTTCATTATCCTTGTACTCGGCAGCACGTCCGAGACGGCGAATAATCTCAAGTCGGGTTCTGTTGAGTTCCTCGGTGCGTTCACGAACCTTGTGTTCCAGTTCCCTGTTCTGTTGATAAAGCGCCAGTTGGGTCCGCACGCGGGCCAGAACCAGGGGCGGGCTGACCGGCTTGGTAATATAGTCGGCAGCGCCCAGTTCAAAGCCACGTGTCTCGTCTTCGACCTCGGTCATGGCGGTAACAAAGATGACCGGGATGGTTCGCGTCCGGGGGTCACTCTTGAGCTGCGCACAGACCTGGTAGCCATCCATACCCGGCATCATGATGTCGAGCAGGATAATATCTGGTTGGGGCTCGGCGCGGGCGATTCGGAGGGCCTTTTCCCCTTCTAGTGCAGCTTTAACGCGATATTCAGGACGGAGTATGCCGCTTAATACATCAATATTGTCGGGGGTGTCATCGACAACCAGGATTGTCTGACGATCCGCTTCGTTGTCCAAGTTCGTGGTCCTGAGTAATGAGGTTTATAAAGCCTGCTTAGTGTTTCCAGGATTCGTGGTACTCGATCCACTCAGCCAGTTTATCCCAGGGTAGCGGCCTGCAGATATGGTAGCCCTGGGCCTGATCACAGGCCATCTCGTTCAGGTGTTGCAGCGAGTCTTCATCTTCGACGCCTTCGGCAATCACCCTTAAGCCGAGGTTTTGAGCGAGACCAATAGTGGACTGGACGATAATTCTGTCCTGCTCGTTTTCAACCATATCTTTCACGAAGGTGCGGTCGATTTTCAATGCATTAATGGGTAAACGCTTTAGATAAGACAGGGATGAATAGCCTGTTCCAAAGTCATCAACTGATAATTGTATGCCGATTTCTGATAACTGGCTGAGGATGGTAATCGCATGCTCGGGGTCTTTCATAAGCATGGTTTCAGTAATCTCCAGTTCCAGGAGGCGGGGGTCTGAGCCATATTTGCTGAGCGTTTCCTGCAAGGTGACCAGGCACTGACTGTCATGCAGACTTCTTGCGGACAGGTTGACCGCAACAGAATAATTTTTACCCTGGTCTCGCCAGATCTTCTGTTGATTTAGTGCCATGTCAACTACATGCTCTGTCAGGCGAAAAATCGAGTCGCTTATTTCTGCAAACGGGATGAAATCGTTTGGCATGATCAGCCCTATTTCTGGATGCTGCCAACGAACCAGGGCCTCGAAACCAATGAGTTCACGTGTCCTGATATCAATCTTGGGCTGGTAGTGAAGAACGAACTGGTTTTCACGAATGGCCATGTTCAGGTCATTCATGATGGCCAGTCGTTCTACAGAATGCCTGTCCTGTGTCTGGTCATAGAATTCATATTCAGTGTTGTTGGTTTTCGACTGATACATTGCAACATCGGCAGAGCGTAGCAGTTCATGACTGTCTTTTCCGTCGCGAGGGTAGGTAGCAATGCCAATGCTCGCACCAACTTCAAGGCTCATATTATTGATAACAAATGGCTGTCGAATGTCGTGCTGAATTTCTGTACAAACAAGCTGGACCTCATCCAGGCCATCGATATCTGTTAATAAGACAGTAAATTCATCTCCGCCGAGGCGTGCAACCAGCCCCGAGCGCTCTCCGAGTATGGCTTTAAGTCGAAGACTTATCTGTCTTAACAGAAGGTCGCCAATATGATGACCCAGGGTATCGTTGACATCTTTGAAGCGGTCGAGATCCATGAGCAATAAGGCGGAAATCTTCGAGGTACCATTCTTCCTGTTGAGTACCTGCTTGCTGAAGTACTTATGCAATAACGAACGGTTGGCAAGGCCTGTCAGGGTGTCGTGCTGCGCCTGGAATTCAAATTCACGTAGTTGCCTGGCATTGGATATGGCCAGGGAGATAGTTGTTCCAATCGCAGACAATGTATTTAGTTCGCTGTCCAGGAATGGATGCTTCTCCTTAAAAACCATAATCACCGAACCGAGGGGGCGTTGGTTAAATATCAGGGGTATGACGACGGCTGTCTGGTAGCCAGTTCTCTGTAGCTGCTCCTTCATGTCAGGATAAATCCTGTCATCCTGTTCAATATTGCTGCTGAACAGGATTTCACCAGACTCCAGGGCCGCACCACTGAGGCTATTTTCAACAGGTATTAATTCCCCTGCGGATACGGTCTCTTCATCAAAGCCGCTATGTGCCTGCAGGCGCAGCATGTGTTCGATTGGATCAAGCAGATAAAACGCAACCTGGGGCGGGTTCTGGATGCTGATCAGGGTGTTAATACTTTTCGCTGCTATGGTATGAACGTCCAGTTCACCATGTAGCTCTGAGGATAACTGGTTAATCAGGCGTAGGCTTTCATTGCGCTCCAGCAGTTGTTCTCGAGATTCTTTCAGGGCTGCCTCGGCCTTTTTACGTAATGTAATATCACGTACGGATGCCAGCAGATTTGGCTTACCGTTTATCTCAACGTGGGTTAATGTCACCTCGGCATCGAAAGGTGTACCGTCATATCGTAGATGACGCCATTCAAAGTGCTGTGTTTCGCCATTTAAGGCCGCCTGGATTTTCTGATGGGCTTTTTCCCGGGAAGGCTTGCCATCCGGTTGAAACTCTGGTGAAAAACGCACGGGGGTTTCGCCAACAATCTGCTCATAAGCACAACCAAATGTTTTAAGCGCCTGCTCGTTACAGTCAACGAAACGGTAGTCACGCAAGACAAATATCGTGTCACCGGAGGCTTCGAACAGTGCACGATAACGAGATTCGCTATCCCTGATAATTTCCTCGGATCGTATGCGTTCCGTAATATCGAGCGTGGTGCCGAACATTTGCAGGGGAGTTCCCTTGTCATCAAAGGTCACTTCACCCTTTTCCAGGAGGATGCGCTCTGTCTGATCGGATAAAAGCACTCTGTGAGTGATTTCGTAGGTGCCACTACTGTCTGGATTCATGCTCGCCTGCATAGATTTCCAGACGCTTTCGCGATCATCGGGATGGACTGCAGCTATGAAATTGTCAGACGAGGGTTCTACACTGCCGGGTACATAGCCCAGAAGACGGTATTCTTCGTCTGACCAGCTAGCCTTTCCGGTCAGGAGATCCAGATTCCAGTTGCCCAGGTGGGCAATGGCCTGTGCCTGGGCGAGTTGTTGCCGACTGGTTTCCAGGGCTAACTGGCTATTTTTAGGTTCACTGATGTCTATACCCACACCCAGGTAGCCGAAATGAGTTCCATCCGCGGCATGGATGCTGGTTACTGATAACAGGCACGGGTATCGGGTGCCGTCCTTGCGTATATAAGTCCATTCCCGTTCTTCAGCCTTACCAGAGAGCCTTGGCTTTATTACGAATACATCGAAACCAGGCTTCACTTCCTGGTCCAGTTCTTTGCTCAGTTCCCGCGCTCTGTCCGCAACCTCGTTGATATCGTGAATCAGTGCCGGGGTTGCCTTACCAATCATTTCACTGGCCTGGTAGCCCAGCATTCGTTCAGATGCCTTGTTGAAACCGGTAATCGTACCTTCGAGATCGGTAGTAATAATGCTGTAGTTAGAGGCGTTGAGAATGGCCTTTTGTTTTGCGCTTAGCTCTTTTATTTTTGATTCAGCTATTCTGCGGCTGGTGATGTCGGTTATGACGCCGTCGAGATGCAGAGGCTCGCCTGATTCGGAAATGGTAGCTCGGCCATGCTCATGTACCCATCGTATGTCGCCGTTCTTATGACAGATACGATACTCGAGGACATAGGGTTTATCTTTTTTTACCTTGTCGAGTACCATGGTTTCGACCATGGCACTATCGTCCGGGTGAATGATGCTTTCATAGGTTCTGATCTTGTTGTTAATAAACTCTTCCCGGTCATAACCTGATAATGCCAGTATCCCGCCACTGATATATTCTACGGACCAATGCTCGTCACAGGCGCAGCGATAGGCAACGGCTGGCATATTATTCAATATGCCTTCATAGCGGGATTCGCTTTCCCGGGTTTTTCCGTAAACAATGATTTGTGCGATCAGGTCGGCAACAGAGACAGCAAATCCCTTTTCGTTCTCTGTCCAGAGCCTGGGGCTGCCGACATGCTCGATACACAGGACTCCACGGGTTTCTCCTGCTACCCAAAGCGTCGCATCGAGCATGGCCCCGATGCCCAGTGGCTTCAGATAGTCCTCTGTGAACTCCCTGGTACGGTGGTCCTGTGTCGCATCCATGGCATCGATAACGCGGCCATTCTGCAGGGCCATAAAATAACCTGGATAGTCACTGGCCATTAACTGCGCGCCAGCACTATGGTGCTTGTTCTGGGCGTCGTAGAGATCCATGAGCTCTATCGACTGAGGTGTCCTGACCATATTCCAGATACTTGCCCGGTCGGTTTTCAGGGCCTTTGCTACCGTTTCAGTCACACGATGGAGTGCCTGATCCAGGGGGATATCCCAGAGGGTGTTGTCAGCTGTCAGGGAAAGGAAGGCACGATCCAGAACTTCAAGGGTCGATGATGTATTCGTGCCGTTTGTGGGTTTCATAATCTGATACTAATTCTTGCTTCAAATGGGCTATGTAATTACATGTAAAACTAGCAGTTAATAGGGAAAAGGCCAACTAAGACCCTCAGATAAGTCAGGGCATAAGTTATTGCTAATTTTCTGATCAACTGCTGCTGTCATCAGGCAGCCCAATTTGTTGCAGAAGGGTATCGAGGAAGGTCAGCGCTGCCTCAAAGTCATAATCATTAATCGCAGACTCCAGAGACTCGATTGTTGACTGCCATTGAGACTGGCTCAATGATGCAGCAATGTCCTCAAGAACATCCATTGCACCGGTATCATCATCATTCAGTAGTTCACGCAATTGCTTTAACGCGGGTTCCAGGCTGTTGATGTCTGTGGCTACCTGCGCGGATTGCTGAAGCCTGGATGGGCTTTCCAGTCTGGAAAGTTCCTCGAGGACTGGATTAAGCAGTTTCGTGATGTCGTTGAGTTTCTTTCTTAGCGTACGTTCTGTATGCCCTTTTTTGCAGGAGGCTTCCAGCTTTGACGCGGCTTCCTGGATCTCTCTGGCGCCTATACTTCCTGAAACCCCTTTCAGGGTGTGGGCAAGACGTGTTGCATCTTCCATATCACTGGCCTTGAGTGCCTTAATGAAGGTCTCTTTGAAGTCGGCCTGGCTGTCGCGGTATTTAAGCAAAAGCTTTCTGTAGAGCCTCTTGTTACCCTGAACCGTATTTAGGCCGGCCTCAGTATCAATGCCTTTAATTCTGGGAAGTTCGTCAGACGCTGTTTCTCCGGGGGGCGGGATGGTTTCAGGGTTGGCCTCGGTCTCTGTCTCTGGTTTTTCAGGTGCGATCCACCTGGCCATGGTCTGAAACATTTCCGAGACATTAATTGGCTTGGCAATATGGTCATTCATGCCAACTTCGATGCACTTCTCGAGGTCAGCGGCCATGGCATTGGCCGTCATGGCAATAACCGGCAGGGATTTAAATCTCTCATCTTCACGAATTCTCATGGTAGCCGTGTAGCCATCCATGACGGGCATCTGAATATCCATAAGGACACCATCGAAGTGGTTGTGTTCCAGGCTATCCAGGGCCTCCTGTCCATTTTCTACTACCGTGGCCCGGATGCCTGCCTTGCCGAGTAACTCCAGGGCGACTTCCTGATTAATTTCGTTATCCTCCACCAGCAGGACATGCGTACCACGCAGGTTTAAAACGGCTTCGTCATGAGCCTGGTCGCTGATGCCTGCAGGTTTATGCTGGGCAACACGTTTACCCATGGCCTGCATAATGCTGTCGAGCAGCAGGGAAGGGTTAACTGGCTTTATAAGAAAGCCATCAAGTTCTGCGGATTCAAGTTCATGAATGACTTCTTCACGACCAAAGGCCGTGACGATAATAATTCTTGGGGCATTCTTAAGGTTCGTATCGGTTCTGATGTGTGCGGCGGCTTCTGTACCGCTCATGCCCGGCATCTTCCAGTCCAGCAGTACCAGTCGGATAGGTTGTAATGCATCGGCAGCTTCAATAATCGCAATACCCTGGCGGGCAGATGCCGCCGTAACCACATCAAAGCCCAGGGTGGTTAGCATATTTTCCATGATTTCACGCGCACTGGCATTATCGTCGACCAGGAGTACGCGCATGCCACGTAATTCTTCGCTGGCGATACGCATGCTGGCGTGTTCTGCTGGCGGACATTCAAACCAGGCGGTGAAATGGAAATCGCTACCATTACCCGGTGAACTGCTGACACCAATCTCGCCGCCCATCATTTCGGTCAGCTTCTTGCTAATGGCCAGGCCAAGGCCGGTGCCACCAAAACGGCGAGTAGTCGAACTGTCTGCCTGGCTGAAAGACTGGAACAGACGTTTCTGTTGATCCTCGGACAGGCCAATACCAGAGTCTTTGACCGAGAAGCCAAGCTTGACGCGGTTGTCTTCCTGTTCCATCAAACTGATGGAGACAATGATTTCGCCTTCCTCAGTGAATTTGACAGCATTGTTAGCGAGGTTGACCAGTATCTGGCCCAGTCGTAAGGGATCGCCTTTCAGTACCATGGGCGCCTGTGGGTCGAAGTCAAAAAGCAACTCGATACCTTTTTCCTGTGCCTTAATGCCAACCAGGCTGGCCAGGTTTTCAAGCACGGAATCCAGGTGGAAGTCGATAACCTCCATGTCGAGTTTGCCGGCCTCGATCTTGGAAAAGTCGAGTATGTCGTTAATGATGCCAAGCAGTGACTGGGCGGCCTGGTATACCTTGCTGATATAGTTTTTCTGCTTGCTGTTGAGATCGGTGCCCAGTGCCAGGTGCGACATACCGATAATGGCATTCATCGGTGTGCGAATCTCATGACTCATGTTGGCGAGGAAGTCACTCTTGGCACGGTTGGCATCGTCTGCTAGTTGTCGGGCCTTCTTCAGGGCCTTGTCAGCTGCGCGACGTTCCGTGATATCAATAACAGAACAGCGTAGTTCGTCGAGTTTTCCTGCATCGTCATAATGGGGGTTGGCGCTAAGCTGTGCCCATAGGCGTTTACCGTCCTTGCGCTGCAGATGTATTTCCAGGTCTTCGATGATCTTGTACTCATCAACAATGTCCAGAAGCTCGTCATATGAGGTGCCTTCACCGCGATCCTTAATGATGAAATCATTGATAACAACAACACCTAAATCTTCACGCTGGAAACCCAGCAGGCGCGCAAATGCCTTGTTATGTTTTTTTACAGAGCTCTTTGCAATCGAAATAGAGAAATAAGCAACAGGGGCATTATCGTAGAGATCAAAATTTTGTTGCTCTTTTAGCTGGATCTCAGCAGTACGTTCTTCAACCTTGTCCTCTAGTACGTCACGAGCCTTAGATAACTGCCGGTTGGCCTGTTTGCTGACAAAGAAAATAACCGTGGAAAGGCTGAGAGAGAGCAGGGTAGTCAGGCCCAGCACCATGATCACGATACGCTGTGTATAGTTGAAGGACTCCATGGCCTCTTTAACATCAATCTCTGAGGCTATACCGATTTCGAGCTGAGGATCCCAGATCCATGCACCCATAACTTCGACACCACGGTAATCGCGGTAGCCATCGATGTTGATGCCTTTCTTGCCGCTAATGGCCTGGCGAACCATAAGCGTCAGTGGGGGAGATTCCGGGTACTGCTCCATACCCTGTTCAATAACGTTATAACCCGGGTCTGCCAGCCTGATACCGAGTATGCTGGAGCGGTCTTCGGCTAAAAGACCTGCCGCTTTTAATTCCTGCTCAAAACGGCTTTGTGACAGCATCATGCCATTACGGTCAAAGCCATAAGTTTCAGCGGTATTGCCAATACGAACCGATTTAAGAATACTGGAACCCTGCAGCTGGGGGACAACCTTAAGCGCCAGTATGGCAACCATTGTGTGTTTACTGTCGTAAACAGGCGAGGCGAAGAAAGAGAACGGTATATTGCCTTCCAGTGTGGCTGGTATAGCGAGGGTTTCACCGCGTAAAGCCCTGGCAAGAAACTCAGGTCTTTGTTTTGAGATGGGGTTTTCTGTGCCGATGAGGTCTTCACGGTCAGAGGCCATGATGGTGCCGTCCAGGTTGAGCAGGTAATAACCTTCCTTACCAAGCCTCCCTTCAAAAGACTCCAGGAAATAGTCCAGACGGTGCAGGGATTTACTGCGCTGAATGGCTGAGTGGTCGGGCAATAACCGGCGTATTTCATTGGCCAGCCGTAATAACTCTGGATCAGATGCACGGCGTTGTACGCGCAGCATGTTTTCCTTGGCCCAGATCCGAATCGAGTTATGGGTAGCATTGAGCAGGGCCTTAAGTGACTCGCCTGTTTCCTGGCGGTAACGTTCCTCCAGATGAGAAAGGGTATAAAAGCTGGTGCCCGCGACTACCAGGATAAACAACACCATGATGGTGCCGATCTTTTCCAGCCTGAGAAAGGAAAGGCCATCATCTTTCAGGCTTCTATTTTGCTGAAAAAGCCAGATGAGCAGGATAAACAGGGTGGCAATAAAAATAACGAAAAGGGTATATTCGCCCTGCCAGGAAAGCTTATTCCCGCGTTTAAAGTCGATTTCCTCCAGGGGTAATGTGCTTTGCGTGGTTAAGGTATCAATCCAGCGGCTCTGTATTTCAAGATGCTCGGCGGGCGGGATATTTTGTAAGGCCCTGTCCAGGATGCCAGATAGTAGTTCGAGTTCTTTGGATGTAGCCATGCCATATTGCAGGTTGTAGTTAGTGGTGCCAGCAATACGCAAATTCGTGATCTTCTTTTCCCTGATGTAGTGTGAAATGGTGCCTATTCCTTCAACTACGGCATCAAGAACACCGTTTGATAACAGGTCGAGGGCAGAGGGCAGATCATTAATAGGTTTAAGGTTAATCTCCGGATAATTCTGCGCGAGATAATCTGCTGTCGCATAACCACCAATAATCCCTACCTTCTTGCCTGAAAGTTTGTCCAGGTCGTAATGATTCAGGTCGTTACTTCTAACAATAATAACTGTCGGGGTGGTGATGTATGGAAAGGTAAAGTTTAGAAATTCTTCTCTGGCCGGGGTTTTCATGACGGTGGAAACCACATCGGCCCGGCCGCTGTGGATTAATTCAATAGATTCGTTCCAGTCTGTGGTATGCAGGATCTGGAACTCGACATTCAGATCCTGTTCCAGCCTGTCCAGGTAATCAGCAGCAATGCCGAGGAAATTATCGTGACGATCAAAGAATTCATAGGGGGCGTACTCAGGATCGGGCGCTATCCGGATAACCGGATGTTCTCCGAGCCAGCTCTTTTCTTCTTCGCTGAGTTCCAGGGCTTGCGCGTGGCTGACAGCTGTTAGCAGTAGTAATACAAAACGAAGAATGCGTCGTATACGAACTGGCAGCATGTTAGCCGAGGGGCAGCGACACCTTGAGTGTCGTGCCATGTTCCTGAGAGGTCTCAAATTCAATCTGACCATTCTGAACCTCGGTCATCAGCCTGGCTGAATAGGTGCCCAACCCTGTGCCCTGTTTCTTTCCCGCTGTCACATATTTACCGAAGAAGTTTTCCCTGATGGCCTCAGGGATCATGCCTTCATTGTGTATGCAGATCAGGGCGGCCCCTTTGTTCCTGAGAAACACTTCAACCTTTGAGCCCTTTGGCGCAGCTTCTACTGCATTACGTAACAGATTACTCAGGAGTGAATAGCAGAGCATTTCGTCGCCGAGTACGGAGACATCAGCGGCATGTGGTGAGAACTCGATACTGACGCCCAGGTTGTTGGCGAGTGCTGTGGTGGTGTGAATTACCTTTTCGATAATACGAATGATATCCAGGGGCTTGGCATCGAGCTGGAAACTACCCTGCTCAATCTTGTAGAGGTTCAGTGAATTATTCACCATGTTCATCATGGTGAAGGCGGATTCTTCCATGAACCTGGCAGAGTCACGCTGGTCATCGCTCAGTGTATCGTCGTCAGCCAGCATCGAGGCATAGCCCAGGATGATGCCTAGCGGATTCTTCAGGTCATGGCGGGTAATACGCTCCACGTCTTCCCTGAGGTTGGCATTTTCGCGGGTAAGCTGCATTTCAAGTTCCAGGCGTTTCTGTGCCTCGCGTAATGCAACATGGGTACTTACACGCGCTTTGAGTACCTCGGGACTCGAGGAGCCCTTGGCAACATAATCCACGGCGCCCAGTTCCAGGCCGCGAACAATGTCCGTGTCTTCACCCATAGCGCTGTAGAAAATGATGGGGATATCTTTTGAGCGGTCGTCTGCCTTCAGGCGCCTGCAAACCTCCAGACCATCCATTTCTGGCATCATGATATCGAGCAGAATGAGGTCCGGTGGGTTGTCAGACAGGGCTATTTCCAGGGCACGCTTGCCTTCCTTTGCGGCTCTGATGCGGTATTCGCCTTTCAGTATGCCAGTAGCAACTGCGATGTTGCTTGGTTCATCATCCACGACCAGCACACTAGGGATGGTTGACTCAATCTGGGCATCGGTTGTGGACATAGAGAAGAGGCTGATGATCGGGTTTAGCCAGTCATTTTTTCAATCATGGCCACCAGTTCTTCAGTCTTGACTGGCTTGGCAAGAAATTCGTTTCCGCCGATGTTGGTGCCCATGGCATCAGTTTCGTCCTTGGTGACAATTGCGGTCATGAAGGCAAAGGGAATTTTTGACAGGGCAGGGTCCTCGCGTAGCTCTTCGGCAACCTCGTCACCTGACTTGTCGGGCATCATGACATCGAGAAAGATCATGTCGGGTCTGAATTCACGTGCGGCGTTCAGGGCTTCGCTGCCCTGGTTGACTGTCATGACTTCATAGTCCCCGGAACGTTCCAGGTTCATCTGAACCATTCGTGTGAGCGCAACCTCATCATCCACTACCAGTATGCGCTTGCTCATGTATCATCCCCCTCATTATTTTTAAAAATCATGGTGACTGAAACGCCGCCCTGTGGAAGGTTGCTCACTTCAATCGAACCATTATGGAGTTTAACAATATTCTGTGAAACCGACAGGCCCAGGCCGGTGCCTTCACCCTGTGGTCGGGTGGTAAAGAACGGATCAAATATCCTGGGCAGGTGCTCTTCCTCGATACCCGTACCTGAATCATGAATCTCGATACGGCAGAAACGGTAACTCTGTTCAGCTTGTTCCTGGGGGGCATCAAAATGTTCGCTTGTAGCGATATAAAGATCGCCGCCTGCCGGCATGGCCTGTATGGCATTGCGGGCGATATTCACCACGGCCTGCTGGAGCTGACGGGCATCCATTGGCATATCCCGAATATCAGGATCCAGGTTTCTGATCAGCTTGATATGGCGCGCCTCGAGTTCGGGCTTTAACAGTTCCAGTGCCTGCTCGATGACTTCATTAAGATTGTACTGCTGCAGCTCGAAGGCCTTCTGACGAGAGAAAATCTGCAGGCTCTGTATGATTGAGTCTGAACGACGAACGGCCTCGCTCATGTCCTGAAGCACGGCCAGCTCCTGCTCGTCGCGATCATCACCATGCCCCAGGAAGTCTACGCCCATCTGGATGATGGCTAGCGGGTTCTTCACTTCATGAGCGACACCCAGGGCCAGCTTGGCAACAGATTCCATTTTCTCGGCATGCGCCAGTTGATGTCGGGTTTGTTCAAGTTCGTTGCTGCGAATCTCGACCATGCGCTTGAGGCTACGGTTCCAGATAATGACAGCGGTGAACACGAACACTATAAACATGAGTGTGCCCAGGCTAAGGGCCCAGAACAGGGGGCTGAAGTGGAATCCCAGCTTGTCGATAGATACCCACTTGTTCTTAATCGCCTCGATCTGTTCGGGAGGAATACTATCGAGCGCCTTGTTAAGAATAGGTATCAGCTGAGGCCAGTCACTGCGTACCCCAAGGCTAAGGTCGAGTTGCTGTTCGACGCGGCCGACAATCCGCAGGTTGGTAATACCTTCTTTGCCGATCAGGTAGGTTATCGAGGCCAGGTTGCTGACCATGGCATCGACACCACCCAGGGCGGTCAGGTCGACCGCGGTTCGAGTATCTTCCACGCGGATGATGCTGACCTTGTCATCATGTTCTGAAATACGCTCATCCCAGATGCCGCCGCTTACAACGGCAACCTTGTGACCTTCCAGGTCAGGAATACTTTTAAATTCCCTTGCCGAGATGATGACGCCAGGTAAACTCAGGTAGGGCCTGGTAAAGGTCAGGAAGGGCTCTCGTTCCGGTGACTGAACAACGGAAGAAAGCAGGTCGGCTTCTCGGTTTCTGGCCAGTTCGAGGACGTGGGCCCAGTCGCGGGCGATAACGGATTCAAACTGGATATTGAGTTTCTGCTCGATGAGTTTGAGCAGGTCAGCCGAGATGCCGCGGTATTCCTTATGCTCGGAGATCCATTCAAAAGGAGGGGAGTTCGGGTCGACCGCAATTCGAATAACCGGATGTGCATCCAGCCAGGCCTTTTCTTCTTCGCTGAGTGTTAATTCTGGAGTGTTATCTGCGATCGCCGGTACCAGCGCCAGAAGTAAAAGCAGCAGGGCGGTCAGAATTATGGTTATCCGCAGCGACATAGCCGGACTTTAACAACCCGGACCTGACAATCCAAGCATCGTGAACTCTATAGTTGGCATTATTTTTTGTATCATAGGATCAGGCTATATTTAAAACGGCTCAGGCGGTTCGAAAACTGTGCGTCGCTCAGCTAGAGTTAATGGTGATAATTGTGTCACCAGCACCTAATAAGGGAAGCAGCCATGAAGTGGTTCAATGTTGAGATCGGGGATGCCGTTTCAGAATTAAACGTAAGCCTGGATACGGGCCTGTCGGCCGAAGAGGCGGCGCAGCGACTGACGCAATATGGACCTAATGAACTGGCCGGGGAAGAGAAGGCCTCGGTATTGTCCCTGTTCCTTGCGCAGTTTAAGAACCCCCTGATTATTATCCTGCTTGTTGGCGCAGTCCTCTCTCTTTATATCGGACACATGGTCGACGCCATAGCCATTGGTGTGATCGTTATCATCAATATCCTGATCGCCTTCATGCAGGAACTGAACATGCAGAAGTCGATGGATTCGCTGAATGAAATGTCAGCGCCGACTGCACTTGTGATGCGTGATGGTGAGTGGAACAGGATTCCAGCTAGTGAAATCGTACCGGGCGATATCCTCAAACTGGATACCGGCAGCATAGTCTCGGCCGATGTACGTCTGATAGAGGCCACCCAGTTACAGATCGACGAGGCAGCCCTGACGGGTGAATCCGTTCCTGCAGAAAAGGCGACAGCTGCCGTTCTGGATGAAGAGGTGGCGCTGGGCGATCAGTTCAATATGGGCTTCATGGGTACTGTGGTTGCCACGGGTCATGGCGTGGGGCTGGTGACCGGTACAGGTATGCAGACCGAGATGGGGCATATAGCCCAGATGCTGTATACGACAGAGGAAACCAAGACACCCATGCAACAACGTGTCGAGGCCCTTTCTCGAGTTCTAATCGGTGCGGCCTTTGCAATTGTGGCTGCAATCGTAGGCATTGGCATTGAACAGGGCATGGACTGGATCGAGATTATCAATACCGGTATCTCGCTGACCGTTGCAGCCATCCCTGAAGGCCTGGTGACTGTCGTTACCATCGTGCTGACCTTGGGCGCCAAGCGCATGGTAAAAAACAAGGCCCTGACCAGGAAGCTGGCTTCCGTTGAAACCCTGGGTTCTTCCACCGTGATCTGTTCAGACAAGACGGGCACGCTGACCCAGAACAAGATGCAGGTGCTTTCCATATTCAGCGGTGGGCATAGCTTTGATGTCACCGGTGAGGGTTATGAGCCAGAAGGACAGTTCCTGAATGCCGATGGTGAAGCGGTTGATCCTCAGAGTATTGATGAGCTGAATTATTTTCTGCGTATGTCGGCAGCTTGTAATGATGCCCTGTTGGTAATCCGGGATGGTGTGCATGGCATACAGGGTACCCCAACAGAAGGCGCCCTGGCTGTGGTGGCCGCCAAGGCTGGCATTACCAGGAAAGGGCTGATAGAGGACGGAGCAGAAATCATCCATAGCTTCCCCTTCGACTCCTCACGCAAGCTGATGAGTATCGTCATCAGGGCGTTGGATGGTAATTACTATGTTGTGGCCAAGGGTGCGCCTGACATCATTCTTAAGCGTAGCGAAAAGGTTTACCTGCATGGGGAAGAGCATGTCCTTGATGGTAGTGTCGAGCAACCTATTCACGATGCCATCAATGACTTTTCTTCGCGGGCCCTACGTACCCTGGCAGTAGCCTTTAAACCTATTGAGCCTCATCACCTGGATCTGACCCAGGAAGACTACGAGCAGGGTTTCGTGTTCCTGGGTATACACGGGATCATGGATCCACCGCGGCCCGAGGTGCCCGGTGCTGTTGAGGAGTGTCATAGCGCTAAGATACGCACCATTATGATTACTGGTGATCACGCGGGTACCGCGGAAGCGATTGCACGCCAGATCGGCATGAAGCGTAAAGATGAAGATCGCGTCTTTACCGGGGCAGAACTGGATAAGATGACGGACCGGGACCTGACCGAGGCCGTGAATGATGCCGTGGTGTTTGCCCGGGTCACGCCCGAACATAAATTACGCATTGTTAAGGCCCTGCAGGCTAATGGCGAGGTTGTGGCCATGACAGGTGATGGGGTCAACGATGCCCCGGCACTGCGTTCGGCAAATATCGGGGTCGCCATGGGTATCACTGGTACAGACGTGGCCAAGGATGCTGCAGACCTGGTACTGCTTGACGACAACTTCACAACGATTGTTAAGGCCGTACGTGAGGGGCGGCGCATCTATGACAATATGCGCAAGTTCATTCGCCAGGCACTGACGGCAAACGTCAGCGAGGTCTCAGCCATTCTGTTTGCATTCCTGCTAATGGGAGATGAGCCCTTACTGACACTCGCGCCATTGATGATCCTGTGGGTTAACCTGGTCAGTGACGGTATTCCTGCCCTGGCACTTGGTGTAGATAATGAGGAAGAGGGAATCATGAAGCGTCAGCCAGTGGCTGGTAATGAGGGATTCTTTGCCGATAACCTTGCCGCGCGCATCGTATTACGTGGCCTGGTGCTGGGCTTGACTACTTACTTTATGTTCCAGTTTGCCCTCGAGCGAGGTGCGACACTGGAATATGCACAGACCGTGGCCTTTATGACCCTGATCTTCGGCCAGATATTCCACATCTTCGATGCACGCACCTTTAGCACCCTGTATCGACGCAATCCATTTTCTAATCACTACCTGCTGATGGCGGTCGCTGGTTCAGCCCTGTTGTCGGTCGGCCTGATATACAGCCCGCTGGGTGGCCTGGCCTTTGGTACTGAGCCCCTGGAGTTTCGACACCTGATCATGGTGATCTGCATCTCGGCCCTGCCGACCTTCATCCTCTCAGGCCTGAAAGAGACCTTCAGGCTTAAATGGGTCTAGGCTGATTGCTGGCGTTGCTGCCAGGCGCGTTCATAGGACGCGATGAGTGACTGGTGGAACGGGTCAGCCCGAGGTGAATTAATGCCATGGAAGGGTAATTCTCCGTTAAGGCACTGTTTCGCGGTATTGAGGGTTTCTGCACTGAACAGGGACGACAGGGCAACCTCATAACCTTCAAGTGTTTCTCCCGCTGCTTCCAGTTCCAGCATCTGGAGCATGCAGCGGAACAATCTCAGGCGTTCTTCTGGCAGGCTATCGATATCCTGTAACCAGGACAGGTGATCATGGGCCGTAGGCCTTTCACCGTTTGACAGGGCAGACCAGAGCTTCAGTTCACCAAGGCGCAGGTGGTTCCAGTAGGAACCGGCATCGGGGCGATGTCCCGCCAGTTCATGCATGGGGGCAAAATCATCGACCTGGGTATTATCCAGCCAGTGAGCCAGCCGCTTTAATTCAAACTCGTTTATCTCGGGTAGTTTCCACAGACAGTCCAGTACCTCGACGGCATTATTGTTATTGGCATACCAGAGATCTTCTGGTGGATAGATCTCGGAAAGTCCAGGCACAACCATACGGCAGGCATAGAAGCCCATTTCTTCATAATCGCGTAAATAGGGGGTGTAGCCCATTTCCTGCAGACCAGCGACCAGGTGGTCGTACTGCTCTTCTGTCGTGCCGGGGAAATCCCAGTGCACGAATTCATAGTCGGGTTCGTCGTGGAAGAATTTCCAGTGGATCAGGCCGCTGGAGTCGATGAAATGGGTTTCCAGGTTTTCTACTGAAGCGACTTCCTCGTGGTCAGCCGAGGGAACAGAGAAGCCCTTCATGCTATCCAGCGCGCGTCCCTGGAACAGTTCGGTGACAGTTCGCTCCAGGGCAACCTCGAAGAGTGGGTGGGCACCAAAGCTGGCAAAACAACTGCCGTCTTCCGGGTTCATCAGCGTGACATTGATCACCGGGTGACGGCCATTAAGGGACGCATCTTTGAGTAGCAGGGTATAACCGGCGTCGCGGATGGCCTGTATAGAATCGGCAATACCCGGATACTGGTTAACCACTTCTTCAGGGATATCAGGCAGGCAACTGCCTTCACGCAGGATGTGGAATTTGACGGAACGCTCCAGGATTTCGGACAGGCACTGAACCCGGGCTTCTGCCGGCGTGTTGCCAGCAGACATGCCGTTACTGGCATAGAGGTTTTCCAGCAGGTTGACCGGGATGAGCACCTCCTTGTCATCAGGCAGGCGCCTGAAGGGCAGGGCACAGATGCCACGGGCATGATGGGCACTGTTGATCTCGGTCAGGCTGGCTGTTTCGAGCACGCCTTCGGCATTGTAGAAATTCATCAGTGGCTCATCGTCGAGCAGACGCTCATCACCGGGTTGCAGCCATTGTTCGTCCGGGTAGTGTACGAACTCCCGCTGCGCCATCTCGCTACCAAGATGGAAGTCGGCGAAGAAATAATTGGTTGCCAGTCGTTCGAAGAACTCACCCAGGGCGCTGGCCAGCGCCGCATCGCGTGTCTTGCCCTTGCCATTGGTAAAGAGCTGTGGGCAGGCCGAGTCGCGAACGTGCACAGACCAGACATTAGGAACCGGGTTAAGCCAGGAATGTGGCTGGACATCGAACCCCAGACTGGTGAGTTGCGCCTGCATACGTTTCAGGGATTTTTCCAGTTCTTCGTCTTTACCGGGGAGTTGGGTCATGTCGATGGTTCCATCAGGGCTTGAAGCATAAGGAAGCGAATTTTATGCTTCCCAGTCAATCTCTGCACCTTTGACAGGCGATCATGCAGCTTTATTTTCGAGAATATGGTGAACCCCGGGGGGAAAAGCCCAGCCTGGTTTTTCTGCATGGGCTATTTGGTTCATCGGTGAACTGGCACAGTATTGCCCGCCAGTTTGAATCTGACTGGCATTGCATAGCCGTGGATTTACGTAATCATGGCCGCTCTCCACATGACAATAATATGGACTATGCAGAGATGGCGGGTGACGTGCTCGCCCTGCTGGATCAGCTAATGCTCGAAAAGGTGATTCCGGTCGGGCATAGCATGGGCGGTAAGACGGCGCTGGCACTGGCTCAGCTTTATTCTGAGCGAGTTGAGAGGCTGGTCGTAGGTGATATCGCCCCCGTGGCTTATGACCATGAGTTTGATTCAATCCTTGCGGGTTTTCGGGCCGTTGAACTGGAGACGATTAAAAGCCGTGGGGATGCAGACGATATGATGGGGGCGCGCATTCAGCACCCGGGTATTCGACAGTACCTGTTACAGAACCTGGTTAGAGAAAATGAGCAATGGCAGTGGCGCCTTAACCTCGATGAACTCGAGCGTTGTATGGCCAGTATTACGGGTTATGCCCCGGGATGCGACCATGGGTATGCAGGTAAGAGTCTGATTATTCGTGGCGAGCTCTCTGATTATGTCTTGCCTGAACATGAGCAGATCATCAGACAGTGTCTGCCTGATGTGCGCATTGAGACCCTGCCAGGTGTTGGACATTGGGTGTACGCAGAAGAGCCGGCCGGTTTCGTCAGTTTGCTGCGCGATTTCATTGAGTCATGAAATTGGGCGGTTACTGGCACATTTCAGGTAAAATGGTTTGAGCGGCAGGGATGTACCAATCTGCTAAAGATTTATGTGCTTTTCACCTGATTTATTAGGGTTTTTTCAGCTTCATTTCATTTTCATGTCGTAGAATTTAAATCAACCTGAAACATATCAAGTGGTTTGAGACTTAGCGTAAACCCAGGTGCCAGGTTAATTTGAGACTTTATTAATGGCGATCCCACAAGGTTCGCCATTTTTTTTGCCTGATTGTCGTGATTTTCCAGTTTCTGAAGTTTTGTGCCATCATTCCTGTTCGTTAAATAAATAGTCTAACGATGCGAATACTGTTCATTTTTCTGTTTTGTCTGACGGGCCTTGCTGTACATGCCCAGCCCGGTCCCGCCGGGGCGCGTTATTCAGACGGCCATGTTGATCAGCAAATGGCACGTAGACTGGTGGATGAAGGGATCATCCTGCCACTGTCGCAGATTATCCGTAAACGCCCGTTTGCCCCCGGGGCACGAATACTGGAAATCGAACTCATACTTCATCAGGAAATCTATGTGTACCAGTTATGGGTGCTGGGTAATGACGGCATCGTTCGAGAGTATGCCGTGAATGCACATAATGGTCGTTTAATTGCCTTCAATGTGCTGGAGTAAATAATGCGTCTGCTACTGGTTGAAGACGATAAGCAACTTGTTAAATCCCTGAGCAGGGAACTTGAGCGAGCAGGTTTTGTTGTCGATAGCGTTGGCAATGGTATAGATGCAGAGTTCATGGGCAATGAAGATGAATATGACCTGGTAGTCCTGGACCTGGGCCTGCCAAAACGGCCCGGACTGGATGTACTGCAGAACTGGCGTAAAGCGGGCAACCAGGTGCCGGTCGTTATTCTGACAGCGCGTGATTCCTGGCATGAACGTGTTGACGGACTTAAGGCGGGCGCAGACGACTACATGGGCAAACCTTTTCATTCCGAAGAACTTGTTGCCCGTATCAATACCATTATTCGCCGTTTATCAGGACAGACGGGTGAATACATCGAGGCCTGTGGCCTCCGCCTTGATGATGAACGACAGGTTGTACTTAACGAACAGGGAGACGAAATTAAGCTAACAGCTACCGAGTTTCGTCTGTTGCGCTACTTCATGCTGAACCCTGGTAAACCGTTATCCAAGACGCGCCTGATTGATCATGTTTATGAACAGGACTTTGATCGCGAGAGTAACCTGATCGAGGTTTATATCCGTCGTTTAAGAGATAAGGTGGGTAAGGACAGGATCAAAACCCAGCGTGGTCAGGGTTATCTGCTGGTAGAAGCCAAACAATGAAATCTCTTCAGCGTGATCTACATGCGGGCCTTGCTTTGGCCATTGTCATCCTTTTAGCTGTTTTCTGGTTTCTCGGCCACCACGCCCTGCATCGTCTTATGGAAGGTTTTGTTGGTACCCGCTTACAGCACGACTCCGAAGCCATTCTCGCCTCCCTTGAACTAAATAACGAAGGCAAGATGTATCTGAACTGGAGTCGGTTGATGCCCGTTTATCATCAACCATTTTCAGGTCACTATTACGCGATACAGGTGGGTGAAGAACGCAAGGTTGTTTCCCGGTCCTTATGGGATTTTGATCTTGATGTGCCACGGCTTGCCCTGAACGAAGAGTTGCGATGGCATATGGACGGGCCGGATGGTCAGCATCTGCTTGCCCAGGCGCGTACCTACAAACGTCATGGCCTCGAGTTCACGCTCATGGTTGCCGAGAATGTCTCGCCGTCAGAAGAAATGCTGGTCCAGTTCGAATGGATTTTCGTTATGGTTTCGTCTGTTGGTCTTGCCTTCCTGCTGTTAACCCAGCGATGGGTAGTACGTCGGGGGTTTCGCAGGTTAAAGCCTGTCTATGATGACATTCGCCAGCTGGAACGAGGTGAACTAGTCGCACTGACTGAAGATGTTCCCACGGAGCTGGCTCCCCTGGTTAAAAAGTTTAATCAACTGCTGAAGCTTCTGGACCAGCGATTGGAGCGATCACGAAATGCCGTGGGCAACCTGGCCCATTCGCTTAAAACGCCGCTGGCCCTGTTAACACAGTACCTGGAGGACAAGGAGATGGACTCTCTGGGTTCCATGCGTCTGGAATGTGAAACGCAGGTCAAACATATACGTGCCTTAATGGACCGCGAGTTAAAACGCGCGCGTATGGCTGGAGCAGGTGGTGCTGGTCAGCACTTCGAACCTCATAAGGAAATCCCGATTCTGCTGACTTTGCTTGAGCGTATGCATGCGGATAAGAACCTGAATGTTGATATCAAATTCGGGGAAGGAGCCGCGATCGAGGCAGACCGTGAAGATATGCTCGAGCTTCTAGGCAATCTTCTGGATAACGCCTTCAAGTGGGCAGAAAAAAACATACGTCTCAGCTGTTACGAACATGAACATGATGTAGAGCTGGTGATTGAAGATGATGGTCCGGGCTGCAGCGCTGATCAACTGGAATATTTAACCCAGCGTGGTGCCCGGCTTGATGAGGAAGTAGAGGGCCATGGGCTTGGCCTGAGCATCGTCAAAGATATCGTCAAACTCTATGATGCCAGCCTGACACTGGATACCTCGAATGACCTTGGCGGCTTACGCGCATCAGTCGTCTTCCCAAAGCACTAGGTCATTAATTTCCTGTTAATTGATCTCTGTCACAACTCCCGCTGTTTCACACGAACGATTGATTATTCTTAAGGTCACTCTGTCAGATTAGTGTCAATCTGACTTTAGAATTTAATCAAAGAGGAGAGGAATAATGACTCGACTGAGCACATTATCGTTAGGGATTCTTACAGCAATTTCTTTACCACTTAGCAGCGCATTGGCTGAAGATGCTGCCCCCGTAGCAGGAACCCCCACTGCCACTGAGACTCAAACACAGACTCAGACCATGCAGGGTGCCGGCCAGGGTCAGGGCCAGGGTAAAAAACAGTATCAACACCGTTATCAGCATCAGTACCGTTATGGCTATGGCCAGGGCGGCCAGGGTCAGGGCATGGGCGCTGGTCAGGGACAAGGCCAGGGCGGTGGTTATGGCCAGGGCCCAGGCTATGGCGGTGGCGCCTATGGTCCCGGCCGTGGCTATGGTCAGGGCGGCGGATATGGCCAGGGTAACCAGGGCGGCTATGGTAATTACGGCGGCCAGGGTGGTGGTTATGGACAAGGTGGCCAGGGCGGCTATGGCAACTATGGCGGTGGCTACGGAGGCCAGGGCGGTAATTATGGTGGTGGCTATGGCGGTAGTCGCGGTGGTCAGGGAGGCTATGGCGGCGGCGGTGGTGGCCGAGGCCGTTAAGCAAAACTTTCAATGTTCAGAGAAAGGCGCCTTCGGGCGCCTTTTCTATGTGGTCATGATGCACCCTGTTGTAAGATGTTCTGTCTATACTTTTTCTTTCAACATTAAAAGGTGCCGAGCTTGAATCAGAACAGGCGTGCGCTTTTCTCCTGGGCTCTTTATGACTGGGCCAACTCTGCTTTTGCCACGGTGGTTCTGGCGGGTTTCTTTCCCCTGTTTTTTCGCGACTACTGGTCTGATGGTGCGCAAAGCGCCGACATTACCTTCAACCTCGGCCTGGCGAATGCCTTTTCCAGTCTGTTTATCGTGATTGCTGCCCCCATGCTGGGTGCTATCGCCGACCATGGTGGCTGGCGTAAGAAGTTTCTGGCCTGGTTTGCCCTGCTGGGTATCGTTATGACCGCCAGTATGTTCTGGGTAGCCCAGGGGCAGTGGCAGATGGCGCTCCTCCTGTTCAGTCTGGGCTCTATCGGTTTTATGGGCAGTAACATCTTTTATGATTCCCTGCTGGTTTCAGTTGCTCGCCCTAAAGAACTGAATCGCACCTCGGCATGGGGTTTCGCCCTGGGTTATCTGGGTGGTGGACTGTTATTCGCTGCCTGTGTCGGCATGGTGCTCAACCATGAGTTCTTTGGGTTTGATGGCAAGGCCGATGTCATACGCATGTCTTTTGTTCTGGTGGCTGTCTGGTGGACCTTGTTCAGTATTCCATTGTTCCTGTGGGTAAAAGAAAAAGACGGTGTATCAAGTTCATCGATGGTGGCAACGGTTAAAGGTGGCTTTGAGCAGTTCTTTGATACCTTTCATGCCATAAAACGGTATCGCTATGTTATGCATTTCCTGCTGGCCTACTGGCTGTATATCGATGGTGTCGACACCATTGTGCGCATGGCAGTGGATTATGGTCGTGCCATAGGCATTGATGGAAATGACCTGATAACGGCATTACTGCTGACCCAGTTTGTGGGTTTTCCAGCAGCAGTCGCCTTCGGGTTTTTAGGTGACAGGGTTGGCACCAAAAAGGCCCTGCTGGGGGGGATATCCATTTATTTCCTGATTACGATCTGGGGTGCACGCATGGATGAGACCTGGGAGTTCTATAGCCTGGCGGTAGCCATTGGCCTGGTTCAGGGTGGCGTGCAGGCTTTAAGCCGTTCTTTATATGCACGCCTTATTCCCCATGATAAGGCCGCAGAGTTTTTTGGTTTCTATAATATGCTGGGCAAGTTTGCCGCAGTTGTTGGTCCTCTCATGATGGGCTGGGTTGCGGTGCTGACCCAGAGCCCAAGGATGTCCATTCTTTCCCTTCTGATCCTGTTTGGCGCAGGTGGCCTGCTGTTGTTTTTCCTGAACATCGACAAGGGTGTTGCCCTCGCAAAGGAAGAAAACTCTGGTGTTTAGTGTTTCTTCAACGCTCCTTTGATGTAACGCAATAATGACAATATGGGCAGGGCATAAAATGAAGCTGTTAAAGACTTACAAGCCATGGAGAAGAAAATGAAAGTGAAAGTACTGGTGTTAGCCCTGGGCCTGGTTACTACTGCGGCCTATGCTGCCGATGATTTTGACTATGCAAAAAACAGTAGTGGTACCGTGTGGCGTAACAGCTCCGGCGAATGCTGGCATATGGGCTGGCGAGATGAAAACTTCAAGGAGTTACCTGAATGTACCGGAGAGGCCCCGGCTGCAGAACCGGTTGCCGCGGCCCCTGAACCTGTAGCAGAGCCTGAACCTGAACCAGCTCCAGTAGCCGCAGCTGCTGCAGCTCCTGTTGTTTATACCTTTGACAATATTACCTTTGAAAACAACAGTGCTGAGCTGAAAGAGTCTGCGAAGCCAGTACTCGATGATGTTGCTGGTAAGATTAATGATGCGGAAGGTGTAAAAAGTATCACGGTAGTGGGTCACACCGATAGCAGCGGTGCTGCGGCCTATAACAAGGATCTGTCACAACGCCGTGCACAATCCGTGGTCGATTATTTACAGGGTAAGGGTGTAACCGTTCCACTTACTGCAGAAGGTGCCGGTGAAGAACAGCCTGTTGCCGATAATGCGACTGCTGAAGGGCGCGCCAAGAATCGCCGCGTTGAATTCGACGTCTACAAGTAAGTCGCTGATTTAACCCGTAGTAATGAAAAGCCCCGCAGCAGCGGGGCTTTTATTTTGCCTGTTACCATTCCACCACGTGCCCCTGGTCATAGACCAGGCCGCTTCGTGCACGTTGCGTGGTAATAAAAATATTGGTTCCTGGTATGCCTGTAGTAGTGGAAATAATCTCGGCCAGGCTTTTCATGAGTTCGGCAATGCGTTCATTGGGATGGAAGTCTGGTATCAACAGATCGACCAGCAGGGGGTGTGTATCCCTGGTCTGAAACTCAACCGTGTGTCCGCCATAGGCATAGTGTCCGGAAGGTAAAAAGTTCCAGGTGACAGTGACGTATTTCAGGTCGATGTCATTACTGTCTGAAAAGGAACGGGCAATATGTTCAACGACCTTGCCCATATCAGATTCCTTCTGAAAAGGGAGGGAGCGAATATGTATGACGGGCATGGGTATCTCACTATCCTGTAAGGGCATCGTCTATCAGCTGATGCCTGAGTTAATCCTGGCATCCATGCCAGAAACCTGAAAGCATTAATGCGTTTCTAGCTTGCCCAGTTCTTCGAGCAGGCCAAGTACCAGGGATTCTCCCTGTGCAGACATGCCCTTTGTCAGTATTTCGGGATTACGTTCACCTTCGACCAGGCGACGCATGATGCCACCCAGGCGAGCCATGTCACCGCCCGCGCCCGTCATCTGCTCAGCCATGTTAGCCAGCAGTTCCAGGGCCTGGGCATTACCCCTGGTGGCATCCATGATCATTGCTGCGAGGCCGGGCGCTGCCATAGAGGCATCGGGCTGGGCATTAGGATCAGGCAGGGTTTCGGGATTCTGTATACCGCGTAGTATCGCCTCGATGATGGTGCTGTCTTCTTCGTCCAGTCCAACGACCAGGCCTGCCAGCTCTCTTTCGCCATTCAGGATCCTGCGAATAGCGGCAACCAGATCAACCCAGCCATTTTCTTCACTGACCTTGAGGACGTGCTGCAGGTCAGGAAGCAGATCAGAGTTCTGAATCGTGGTCGCTACCTTGACGATAAGTGCCGCATGGGCGGTGATGATCTGTTCCTGTCGTGAAGGCATCTGGGCCATGGCTGTTTCCTCTTAAAGACTCTGTATTTTTTCGCGTTGTTCGTTGAGTTGTTTCAGAGCGCTGCGTAGTTCTTCTGCTCGATCTTTCTCAACCTGAACAACATTGGCCGGAGCACGGTCCACAAAATTACTGTTACTGAGTTTAGCCTCGGTTTTGTCGAGGTTGGTTTTGATCTTGCCGATTTCTTTTTCCAGGCGGGCCAGTTCAGCGTCTTTATCGATCAGGCCGGCCAGTGGAATCAGGATTTTCATTTCACCCGCGAGGGCGGTAGCTGACTCCGGCGCAGTATCTTCTTCAGACAACCAGGTGACTGTCTCCAGTTTGGCCAGGGCCGTTATGAAACCTGCATTCTGTTCGAAGGCGGTTTTATCCTGCTGTGTCCAGTTCTGCAGTAGTACGGGCAGTGGCTTACCAGGTTTGATATCCATTTCGGAACGAATACGACGTACGCCGATAACAAATTCTTTTACCCACTCGAGTTCACGAACGGCATCGGCATCAATTTTGGATGCATCTGACTCGGGGTAGGACTGCAGCATGATAGTGTCACCTTCGACACCAGCCAGTGGCGCAACACTCTGCCAGATTTCTTCGGTAATAAAGGGCATCAGCGGATGTTGCAGGCGCAGCAGCGATTCCAGGACACGCACCAGGGTACGACGGGTACCGCGCTTTTCAGCCTCTGGGCGCTCATCATCAAACAGGATGGGTTTGGAAAGCTCCAGGTACCAGTCACAGTATTCGTGCCAGGTAAATTCATAGAGTGCCTTGGCCATGAGGTCGAAACGGTAGCCTTCTATGTGGCCGGCAATTTCATCCTCGACCTGCTGCAGGCGGGAAATAATCCA
>CAZXNH010000019.1:0-55715 GCA_964641615.1 uncultured Ectothiorhodospiraceae bacterium
CGAAACGTGCAAGGGTGCCGCGTAAAACAATATCGCCGATAACTGGAAACTTAAGCTTTAGCTCATCCCACCAAAGCCGACCGTTTTCTGTATTGATGTAATGCCTGAAGCCAAAGATTGCCGCAAGAATACTGCCAAACACAAACACCCAGTATTCTGCGAAGAAGTTCGCCGTTGCAATTATGATTCGAGTTGGTAACGGCAACTCCAGATTGAACGATTCATAAATTGAAGAAAACTGCGGTATGACAAACGTCATGATGATAGCTACGGCTATTGCGATAGCAACCAGCACGAATGTTGGATAACGAACTGCAGACTTTATGTTCTTTAACGTTGCTTCATCTCGCTCAAGAAACTCGAACATGCGGTAGAAAGATTCATCCACCCTACCCGATTGCTCTCCAATACGGATCATCCCGATATAGAGCGAACTGAATATCTTTGGATGCGCAGACATGGCTGTTGCTAGCTCACGGCCGGACTCCAGTTCGTCTACCATTTCCTCGATGATTTCCCGCATCTTCGGATGGACCGTCGACTCGGCAATGCGCTTCATACCTGTAATCAGTGGCACGCCCGCCTTAGTCAGGGCATGCATCTGGCGTGAAAATAAAATGAGTTCGGCGCGGCCAGGCTTGTTGAAGTGTTCACTAAGATCGCCTGAGATATTGCCGAGACCTTCTGATTCCTGCTCTACAGGCTCAATGGATACTGGTGTTAATGAGCGTCGAATCAGATCATCTGCTACGGCCCCGGCATTGTCCGCTTCGATCTGGCCCTGTTTCAACTGACCTGAAGAATCCCTTGCCTTGTAGCTGAAGAAACTCATTCTTCAGTCATCTCCTCTGGAATTTCAGGCAAGCCAGCCTCTTCTTCAGCCTCGCCTACAATTCGGATAACTTCTGCAATAGTGGTCACACCCTGCTGTGCATAGGCAAGACCCGTCTCAAGCAGGGAGTGATAATCCTTGTCATTCCTGGCGGCAGCCGCAAAAGCGATGGTATCTTCTCGGCGTAGTGCCTGAACCATCTCGGTATTCATTTCCATATATTCGTAGACACCGATACGTCCGTGATAACCGGTATTGTTGCAATGAGAACAGCCTTTTCCGTGCTTCCATTCCACTGCATGTTTCAGACCAGGAGCCACCGAATCAAGCCAGGCTTCTTCCTGGGTATTCGGTTTATAGACTGTTTCACAACTATCACAGATGCGGCGGACCAGTCGTTGCGCAATAACTGCGCGTAAGGTTGAAGCAATCATGAACGCGGGCATGCCCATATCAATCAGTCGATCGATTGAGCCAATGGCGTCATTAGTATGCAGGGTTGAAAGAACCAGGTGACCCGTCAGGGCTGCACGCAATGCCATTTCTGTGGTTTCGGGGTCTCGAATCTCACCAACCAGAACTATATCTGGATCCTGACGCAGGGCAGCCCTGAGAACACTGGAAAAAGTCAGCCCGATCTGCGGCTTTACCTGAACCTGACTAATACGATCCAGGCGGTATTCCACGGGATCTTCTACAGTAATAATCTTCTTTTCCGCGTCATTAAGTTCTTTTAAGGCAGCATATAAGGTTGTTGTCTTACCACTACCTGTTGGACCCGTTACCAGAACCAGTCCGTGCGGATGCCGAAGTATATGTTCAAAGCGCGTTCTCAGACTATCCGGCATTCCCAGCTGAACCAGGTCTAAGGTATCGCTGGACTGATCCAGCAGACGCATGACCACTGACTCGCCATATTGAACCGGCATGGTAGAGACACGGACATCAAACTTGCGTCCCTTGATTTCAAAATTAAATCGGCCATCCTGTGGCAGGCGCTTTTCCGAGATATTCAGGCCGGAAAGGAGTTTTAGCTTGATCACCAGCGCAGGGGCGATGGTGATTTCATTCATCACCTGCTCCTGTAACACCCCATCGACACGCTGACGGATACGCAATACGGTTTCATCAGGTTCGATATGCACATCCGAGGCACCAACCTGAACAGCATCCTCGAAGATAGATGTCAGCAGCCTGTCTACCGGGGTATCAGCAACCTCTTCTGTTGCCAGCAACTGGTTGAGCTCGGCGCGCCCTTCATTAAGCTCCTGCCCCAGTTCTTCAGCCAGGCTGCTGATCTCGGCTGTACGGCGGTAAACCACATCAAAGGCCTTAAGCAGGTCGCCTTCCCTTATTACAGCCAGCTTCAGGCTGCCGGGAATCAGACGATCAATCTCATCATAGGCAAACAGGTCTGTAGGATCTGCCATGCCAATGAGGGTTTCATTGCCTTGCTGATCCAGGATGATGGCACGGTAGCGTCTGGCCATGGTTTCAGGCAGTAACTTGACCAACTCGGGCCTGAAATTAAAATGCTGTAAATCGACAAGATCGATACGCAACTGTCTCGACAGGGCCTGGAGAATCTGGTCCTCTGTAATCAGTCCAAGATCTACCAGGGTACGACCCAGTTTCTTACCCTGTTTTCGCTGTTCCTGCAGCGCGTTCATCAGCTGGTCTTCGGTGATCAGGTTCTGCTCAACCAGTAAGTCACCGAGACGTATTCGTTTTCTCTGCTGGGCTTCGCTCATTCCTGCACTCCTTCCAGCTGATGGATACGCTCCATAACAAAGGGCTGGAAACTATCTCCAAGTCCTGAGGAAAGGGATTTATAAAATGCCTCTATGGCCTGACTCTGTTTACCCTGAGCCTCAAGAGAAATACCAAGCCCCATCCACCAGGTTGCCTGTCCGGGCTTAAGCTTCAGTGCCTCTACATAGGCCTGGGTGGACTCCGTATATCTCTCCAGCTGCTGACTAACTGCCGCCAGCAATGCCAGGTAGTCCGCATTGCTTCTGCCCCTGGCAAGCGCGCTAACCAGAGATTGGCGAGCCTGCTCTACCAGGCCTGCATCAAACTGTAATCTTGCTAGCAGGTAGGCAATCTCAGAATTATCTGGCAGGGCCTTAAGTCCCTGATTGAGTAAGTTACGCGCCTCAGTATTATTACCCTGATTAACAAGCAGTCCACCAAGGGCAACATAGGCCTGGGGTAATGGATAAAGCCCTATAGACTTGCGCAAGGACAGCATGGCTGTAGCAGTATCCCCCTTGCGTAATTCGTCCTGTGCCCGTTGATAATCTCTAAGTGACTGTTGTTCTGGTGACAGTGGCACGGCCTTTTTAACTACTGGCAGAGACTGTGGATCTACTTCAGGTTCAGCGTCTGTAGTTATGGCGCTTTCCTTTTTCTCTGCCACTGATACCGGTGGCTTTGGTTTTTCCTCAACAGGCTTTTTCGCAACTGGCTTGGGGCGAGTCTGGGAAACCGTTTTAGTTAAAACGATTAACTGGCCCTGGTTGCCGCTAGCATCTTTCATTTTTAGTGATTCATTCGCTGCCAGCGGAATAGTTAATACTGTGTTATCTCCTTCAGACTCAATCTGGATACCAGGAAATAACCGGGTTACTAGTAAGGGCACTGACAGCTCTGGAGAATAAGATACGGATTTTAGTTCCAACCTGCCTTTTCCCGGCAACAGCCTAAGCACCAGACCCTGTGATGCTGAAGACAAGCTAAGTGTCAGCTCAGCACCTGTTCGATTGTCTTTAGCAGAAATCGCAATAAGCGTAGCAGAACTATCAACTAGAGCAGCCTGTTGCTCGGGAGTAGTAACTTTACCCGATGAGTTATTCGTGCTTATTTGTTCAGACTGCTGTTCTGAATTGAAAAGAAACCAGGCACCACCAGCAATCAGAAGCAAAACTATTACGCCAGCAATGATTAGAGTTGAAATGTTTTTAACGGGCTTAGCATCATTGGTCTGGACACCGCCGAGCATTTTTTCTTCATCATAGGTGTCTTTTAGGTTGCGCGACTCAAGATCCTTGAGCATCTGGTTAATCAGACTCATACCAGACTAGCTCCTGCCGCAAATAAGCCGCCAGATACAAACAGCATGCTCAACACCCAGGCAAAACGTCTGCTGAAAATAGATCGTTTTGCACTAGCCTGCTCAGAGTCCTGGATCGCCATTTTCATATGGGCCTTTTCGACCTGCTGTGCGCCTTTGCCAAAGGCTGCCATTAATGCCTTATGGCTAAGAATATTGATAAGACGAGGAGTGCCACGGCTGGCCTTTTCCAGTTCCTTTATTGCAGTTGAGCTGAATAGCCCAGTGCCCTTATAACCAGCGACCACCAGGCGATGCTGCACATAATTACCAATATGTGCACGTTCAATTGGTTTTAAGTTGTAGGAAAAGGTAATACGTTGTTTTAACTGCCTGACTGATTGCTGGCTCAGCTTCTTATCCAGCTCGGGCTGACCAAACATGACGACCTGTAGCAGCTTAAACTTTTCAGTTTCCAGGTTTGTTAAAAGCCTTAAAGCTTCGAGGGACTCTTCAGGCATGGCCTGGGCTTCATCGATTAATACAACTACGCGCTTACCTGCAGCGGTCAGCTCAACCAGTTTTTCATTAATCACCTTAAGCAGGCGATGCTGACCAATGTTACGCGCGAATTCGATACCCAGCTCATCAGCCAGGGCTGCGCGAAGTGCGCTGGGATTTAACAGGGGATTAGGAATATAGGCAATAACAAAATCATCTTCCATCATGCCCATGAGTTTGCGGCACACCAGGGTCTTGCCCGTACCCACTTCACCGGTTACCTTGATGAAACCTTCACCTGAACGTAAAGCAACCAGGAGAACATTCAGTGCTTCCTGATGCGCCTCATAATTAAAGAAGAACTCCGTATCCGGTGTTAAGGAAAACGGAGCCTCTTCTAATCCGAAATAGCGAAGGTACATAGCCATTTGATTTACCGACTCGCAGCATCCTGAATAGACTGATTATATTTATGTTTTTCAGACTCCCACTTCAGGCCGCCATCAACGATGATAGGCTTTAACAGAATAACGACTTCACTTTTTATATATACCTTTTTTTTATGCTGGAAGGCATAGCCCAGGAGTGGAATATCTTTCAGGCCAGGAATGCCGCCATCCAGTTCCTGCTCTATTGTGGACATCAGACCACCTATCACAACCATCTGACCGCTACGCACGTGAACAATATTGTCTGATTCACGAATCGTACTATTGGCAAGCGGCAACGAGACCAGTTCATTCCCGATAACAAGCTCCTTAGGGTCATCCACGACTTCCGTAATACTTGGATGTATATGCAATGTGATTTCATCGTCCTGCCCAATCTGCGGCATTACGTCGAGTGCAACACCAGAGAAGAACGGTGTTAATTCAACATTTGGAAAGTTTGTTGATGTTGCTGCTGTGGTCGTTGTGGTTGATGAAATATTAGTGACAAAATATTCATCATTACCGACTTTGATGATGGCCTTTTGATTACTTACCGTAGAGATTCTTGGGCTGGAAAGCACATTGACATCACCCTGGGTTTCCAGCAATTCCAGGAAAGCAGCAAAATTACTGAAACTTGCCGCAACGGTAAATACACCACCAAATGCCTCTACAGCTGTACCATTCGGCAATGGCCCACTAGCAAGATCGCCAGAATTGCCCTGAATGCCGGTGAACTGAGGGGACTGGAACAATGAACCTAAAGTGTTCTGGCCTTCAAACAATGTTCCTCCACCAGTCTGGCCTATGAGTACCGGGTTGCCATTGACCGATGCCAGGTTAGCCCAGTTAATTCCCGCCTGGAATCCTTCTTTAAGCTGCACTTCAAGAATCTTGGCTTCGATGACGACCTGTCGTTCGACATTTTCTTCGAGTGAAGCCAGATATCTTTCAACTTCACGTAGCTCTGCTGGCATAGCCCTGACCATGATCAGACTGGCCTGAGGCGTCGCAATTACCTGGCGGCCTTCTTTTGTCCCGATCAGGCTTTCAATTGCTGCTACCAGTCCACCCCATAAATCTGTTTCTGAGCTCGTACGCACATGCGAACCACCAGTGATATTGCGTCCTGAGCTTCTGGTTTCACTGCTGGTTGATGGAGTGGCTGCACTATCAGACTGCGATGTTGATGTATTGCGACTCTTACTTAATTCGCCGGAAATAATAGTTGTACGCGATTCACCTACACGCTTCAGATTTAGATAATTCACATGGTACATTTTTGACTGCAGTCGACGCGGGCTAACGATGTAAGTACTGCCCTTCTTGTCGTACTCATAACCAAAAACATCGCGCACCAGCTCCATGACCTCTGCTGTCGTAACGTTACGCAGGTTCAGGCTGATTTTTCCCTTTACGTCAGGATGCACAATCATGTTATCTGGTGTGCCTTTAACCAGGCTCATAAAGAAAGGACGAGCAAAAACATTATTGACCGAGACGTCGTAACGACGTTCCTCAAGCTGCAGAGGTTTTTGTACATCAACCTGTACCGGCGGAATCAAAGCGGCAAGAACATCTGCTGGAGGCTCTGACCTGGTCTCCACAGGTGATGGCGTTTCGACCTTAGCTACAGGCGGCGCCTCTTCCGGCTGGGTCTCCTGAGTAGTCGCACAGGCAGACAAGCCAAGGACCAGAAGTAGAACAGGAATTATCGATAGTTGTTTCTTCATAATTATTGACCACGCACAGGCTGTTTCACACTGAGTGGATGCAGCTTGATATAAAATGTTTTGTCCGCCGTGGAAAGGCGGACACGATCAGAATAAATTTTCAGTACTTTCGCACCGTTTATCATGCCCCCTTCATAAACGGGACTCTGATTTATAACGGCAATATGGCGATCTTCAGATATCAGTACAGAATTCAGAATCCAGGCTGGAGCAGCCTGTTTTACAGATGTGCTCGACATAGGTGGGCGCATAGGATCATTTGCAGCGAGCGTCATCGAGCTGAATATAAATACTAATAAAATAGCCAGGGTAGACAAGTAACGTATCTTCATTCAGCCACCTATCCATGTATCTTCAAGACTCAGGGTATTCACGCGCAGCCTGATCACATTTTCCGGATAATCTTCTGTCTGCAGATATACGTCCTGCCAGAAGAAATGCCAGGGTAATTCTTCCAGACTTGCCAGGTAATTCACTACCTGCTGGTAACTACCCCTGAATTCAATTTCCATAGGATGACGATAAGCCAGGGGTACCGGTTGTTCCTGCTCTTTTGCATTACGCTTTGGGTTTTCGTCCATCTCTACACCTTCCTCATACAGAGGAACAGTCTTCAGGCTTTGAACCCGGACCAGGGTTAAATCTTTATTTCTGGTCAAAACATCCTCAAGCGCATGCGTCATTTGCTGGGGCGTGACCAGTTCATCAGAAGAATCCCTGATCTTTTCAACCGTTAAGTTTATTTGCTGCTTTAACGTCTCGATGCGATCTTTTGATTCCTTGTCAGGATCCTGCTGCAGGGCAATCCGTAATGGCACAAGACCGGCCTCCAGCGCGTTAATTCTCTGGTTCAGAGATTCGATCTGCGTTTTTGCTGAGGAGTTCTTTTCGGCTCGGGGGGAGTAAAAAAATGAATCCCAGATTACCAGGACTGCAATTACTGCGGTTATAGCAACCAGCCATTGCTCTCTTTTATTAAGGCCATCAAACCAAAGGTGCAGCTTTGCGATTTTTTCATTCATCGCGACACCTCCTGCGCCAGCTCCGCACCCGGCTCTGAACTCACCAGGAATCGATGCACACTCTCAGCATCCTGCTCCTGTAAGAGTACAAAACTGCTGAATGACTTATTCATAAACGCTGGATATGTACCCAGATCCTGCAAATAAACGGGGACCTGCCTGGGGTCCAGAGTCATACCCCTGAGGGTTACTTTCGAACCCCCTGACTGTATATCAATCTGATCCAGCCAGATTTCCTTACGATCTATTGATGCCAGGGCATCTAAATACGAAGAAAACCCCAGCTTGTTCGCTGCATGACCAGCGCCTTCAAAATATTCCAGTGTTTTTTCCTGCCGGCGAAGTTCCTTTTCCAGTGTGACTATTTCCTGCAACAGTACCGGGCTTTTACCGCGTTGCTTTATCGCAAGCTGCACCTCATCCATTTCTTTCTGGCGCTCCTGATAAAGTGCTGTGACTCGAGCCAGCTCCTTATCAAGCTTCGCACCCTGCCAGTGCGTACCAACCGCAAGCAGTATTAACAGTGAAACAACACCTATCACAGCCCAGAAATATATACCCGGACCCTCGGCCTTTTTGATATGGAAGCGTTCGTGATAGAGGTTGATTTGCTGTTCCATCAGGCAGCCCCCTCTATGAAGCGCAAACTTGCCCCAATAGCCAGCAAGGCCTCATTGCAGTCCCTTTCATCCACGGCATCTGATAATTCAACTAGCTCACTGATGCGCAGGGAATCAGCGTTCAATCCGGTATTAGACTGCAATGATTCAATGAAGCCGCTCAGCTCCGCATCATTGGGTAATACCAGTAGCTGGCTTACTGAAGCCTGACCATAATGGCTGTCGAAATAATCCAGAGAGCGCTGGATCTGAAGAATTGCATTCTCATGCGAGGAGGGCATACCTTCGAGCGAAAGCCCGTCGAATTCATCCGCGCCGGTTGATGGCACCACATCACCATAGCCAATCTCAAATGCCCTCGTCAGGTACATGATGTCACCGCGCAGAAGTACAAATAGTGTTTCCTGTGGCTGGACATGCAGCAGCCCGGTACTTTGATTGTTTGATGCCGGTGCACGCACAACCAGGTTGCGTAAACAGAATTCGGGGATATCAATGGCGACGAGGTTCAGGCCGGCATTTCTCACGATATCGACCATCTGCTGGATCTCGCCTTTCCGGGCCACAACTGCGTAAATCCAGCCTGCGGCGCGCACGTGCTCATCCAGACCAGGAATGCTGAAGGTGTCGATGATGGCTTCATCAACGGGATAACTTAAATAATCCTTAATCTTCCACTTAACCGCATCCGCCAGTTCTTCCTTGCCGACGGAAGGGCGATCGACATGCATAATGTTGTATTTACCGGACTCCAGCACCGTGACGGTATCGACACCCTCAAGTCCGAGCTCCGTGACCCGCTGCTTCAGCACCTCGCCGGCACTGGCAACAGAATCCAGCGGCATGGTCTCAACATGGGAGAGGGTGACAGCACCTTCAGCTGAAGGGAGCGAATATGAGAGGGAGAGGGAGTTAGGGGCTATGGTCAGACCGACCAAACCGGGTTTTACTGATTTTTTCTTCAGTTTGCCTAGAAACAAAGACTTTTTGCCCTGTTTTTTACTCGCTTATGCCATCAATAATGGCCCCTTTTATCCCTGGCTTTGTGATTTGTTTCACAATTTTAGTTATTCCGACAAGTGTCGTTGCTAACTTGCTGTTTGTCAATTAAAACTAGCCGCAGGCTGAAGGTTTCTGGTTAAGGCTCAGGGTGCCCACCAGCTGACTAATATGCTCGATGTCATACTGATCCAGATAAGCTGCGATGCCGGCATTAATTTTCGGACATATCAGTGGGTCATAAAACAGTGCAGTACCTATACCCACGGCACTGGCACCGGCAATAATAAATTCCAGCGCGTCCTCAGCCGAGGTGATGCCCCCCTGGCCAATGATAGGAATATTGTGGTCACGCGCCACCTGGTAAACCTGGTGCACCTTGAGCAGCGCTACGGGCTTAATCGCGGGGCCAGACAGGCCGCCCTGGTTATTGCCAATCACCGGGCTACGCGAATGAATATCTACGGCCATGCCCATCAGGGTATTGATCACGGCAAAGGCATCTGTACCAGCCTCGATACAGCCGCTGGCATTGGCCGCAATATCGGTCTGGTTCGGCGACAGCTTGGTAATCAGCGGTTTCTCGGTAACGGCCCTGCAGGCCTCAACGACCCTGGCCGACATCGCAGGATCATTACCAAAGGCAACACCGCCTTCTTTGACATTGGGGCAGGAAATATTGATCTCGATGGCATCAATATCTGAATCATCAAACTTCCGTGTAACCTCGATGTACTCCTCAATCGTGGAACCCGATACGTTGGCTATAAAGCGGGTTTCTGAAAAATCCAGGGTAGGCAGGATTTCATCCACAACCTTATCAACGCCCGGGTTCTGCAGGCCTATCGCGTTCAACATGCCATCAGGCGTTTCATAGACGCGATGTGGATAATTGCCAAGACGTGATGTGCCGGTCGTACCCTTGAGACAGACGGCCCCAACATCCCGGTTGGAAAAGCCCTCTACGCGCGTATACTCTTCGCCAAAGCCTACACAGCCAGAAAGCAGTACCTGCGGCGTCTGAAAATCCATGCCGCAAAATTCAATGGAAAGTCGTGGATCAGGAGTCTGTTCAGTCGTCATGTTACATATTGTTCTCTATGAACCCGAGATTCCGCCAAACACGGGCAATATCATCAGGTTATGTGCTAATACTGGCTTTCGCCTTCATCTGATACACCCCCTGGGATTTGAGCTGGACGACAAGCGCCTGCGACGCGCCGGGCTGGATTACCGGGAGTGGGCAGATGTTGCAGAGTATGACAGCCTTGAAGCCTTCACAAAAGCAGTAAATCCGCGTCATTTGTATGCTTGTTCTACGCGGGGCAGCCGAAACTATTCAGAGCCGAAATTTGAGCCGGGTGACGCACTGCTGTTTGGACCTGAAACACGTGGCCTGCCACAGGCCTTACTGGATGCAATGCCGCAAAGTCAGGTTTTGCGGTTACCCATGCTGGCAGAAAGTCGAAGCCTGAACCTGTCGAATGCGGTTGCGATTTTTGTCTACGAGGCCTGGCGGCAGCTCGATTTTGAAGGGTCGGTCTAGCTACTCACTACGCTGATCGCGCGACAGTAATTCACTGACGGCTGCTTTAGCCGGATGTGACTCATACAAGGTACGGAATACCTGGTGACATATAGGCATTTCAACCTCGCAACGTTCAGCTACCAGCTGCACGACCTTGGCAGTGCCCACGCCCTCAACGGCCTGGCCTATCTCACGCATGGTTGATTCGACAGACTTACCACGGCCCAGGGCCAGACCCATACGGCGGTTACGGGACTGATCATCCGTACAGGTGAGTACCAGGTCCCCCATGCCGGAGAGCCCCATCAGGGTTTCGGGCTGCGCACCCAGGGAGGCACCAAGGCGCATGATTTCAGCCAGTCCGCGCGTAATTATGGCCGCCCTCGCATTGGCGCCAAATCCCAGGCCATCAGAAATACCGGCAGCAATTGCCAGCACATTCTTCACCGCACCACCCAGTTCTACACCCACAACATCCGTACTGCTATAAACGCGGAAGGTATCGCCATGTAACCAGCTGGCAGCTTCGGTACGGAAATCATCATGATATGAAGCGACGGTAACGGCAGTAGGCAGCCCCTTGGCCACCTCTCTGGCAAATGAAGGACCAGAGACTACGGCATAGGGCGTATCATCACCCAGTTCTTCAACCAGCACCTCGTGGAGCAGCTTGCCACTTCCATCTTCCAGGCCTTTGGTTGCCCACATAATCCGGGCATCACTATTCAGGCTGGGCTTGATGGTCTGCAGCACGGAGCGGAATCCGGCACTGGGAACAACGATCAGCAGGTTCTGGGTCTGGTCGAGCAACTCATCCAGTTGCTCAACCGGTTCCAGGCCCTCTGGAAAACGAATATCGGGGAGATAACGAGCATTATAGCGATGCTCGATCATATCGCGCATTTCATCGAGTTCACGACCCCAGAGCATGGCCCTGTGCCCATTACGTGCGAGCTGAATTGCCAGGGCGGTTCCCCAGGAACCCGCCCCGATGACACCAATAGTGGGAGGTGCGCTCATCCGTTAAAACTCGGATTAGTGTGCAGCCCCCTGGGGCGCATCCTGACCGCTCTCTTTCTGCATTTGCTCAACGTGCTGTGCATAGAGGGCATCAAAGTTAATCGGCGCCAGCGCCAGATCAGGAAAACCACCGCCGCTGACCAGCCCAGATATTGCTGCACGGGCATATGGGAACAGGAGGTTGGGGCAGTAACTACCCAGCAGGTGGCCCATCTGGGCTTCAGGGAAACCCTTGGCCTGGAAGATACCAGCCTGCTTGATTTCAACCAGAAACGCCGTGTTTTCGCCAACCTTGGCCGTCACAGTCAGGGTCAGTTCTACATCGAACAGACCTTCCTCCAGGATCTGGGCCTGGGTATTGATCTGGACATTAGTCTCTGGATTCCAGTCCTGGGTAAAGATCTTGGGGGAGTTAGGTGATTCAAAGGACACGTCTTTTACGTAGATCTTGTGAATCGCAAATTCCTGTTCGGCTGTGGCGTTACTTGCTTCGGTCATGGTTCCATTTCCGCTAATTAGTCTGTGAAAGAGGTCACTTCACCGCTAAGGATGGGGTCAAGTCGACCTGCATTATCGAGGGCAGACATATCATCGAACCCACCTATATGCAGCTCTCCGATGAAAATCTGGGGCACACTGGTTCGTTTACTAAGGCTTTCCATCTCGGGGCGACGCTCCGGGAACTGGTCAACGCGAATGTCTTCGTATTCAACATTCTTACCATCCAGGAGCCTGCGGGCCCAGACACAGTAGGGGCAAAATGCCGTGGTATAGATAACAACTTTTGGTGTAGACATTATTTTTTAACCAGGGGCAGGTTATCAGATTGCCAGGCCAGTACTCCGCCCTTAAGGTTAAAGACCTCGGGATACTGCTGTTTGCACAACATGGCGCTAGCTTGCCCGGAACGATTGCCACTACGGCAATAAATGATAATTTTCCGGCCTTTTTCTTCTTCAAGCTCATCCATTCTCTGTTTTAAATTGCTCAGAGGGATATGTTTACAACCCTTGATTTTTCCCTGGGCCACTTCGTTGGCTTCACGCACATCCAGCAACAGGGCCTCATCATGGTTCATCATCATGACGGCCTCATTGGGTGTAAGCTCTTTGTAGCAGCGCGTCAGTCGCTTATATTCGCCAAAAACCAGGAAAACCAGGATTGCGATAAACGTACCAACGAGAAAAATGTTATTGGAACTGAATTCCAGTAATTGCTCCATCGCAACCACGCTCATTTTATGACGGATTAAGAAAAGGCCCTTACAGGCCAGAGAGTGCGAAGAATACCAGAGTCAGGGGCCACGGAGAACCGTGGAGATTGACTTAGCCCTGGTTACAGAAGACGTCCTGCATCATGCCGATGAGGCGCAGGGTACGTGCATCACCCACACGGTAAAATACGCGATTCGCATCTTTCCGTGTCGCCAGTATGCCCTTATCGCGCAGGATGGCCAGGTGCTGGGAGATGTTGCTCTGTGAGGTGCCAACGCTATCGACAATCTCCTGAACGCTGACTTCGCCATCGCCCAGGGTACAGAGTATCTTCAATCGGAGGGGATGTGACATGGCCTTGAGAGATCGAGACGCGCGTTCGATATCTTCTTCACGAGTCAGTAGCTGAGGCGTCAGGTGATCAATACGAATTTCAGTTGTCATGTTGCTATGCGACCTATCCCAAGACAGTTAGTATTAGTAATACATTATACAATAATAATGCATTGAAGGAATCAAGCAAGCTCTACCCGGCTTTAATCAGTCCCGTTACAATCAACCACACATACTTATCGACCGAGCCTTCATCTGTTGCTGCCACGCTTTCTTTTATCAATATTACTGCTATTCGGCCTTAGCCTGAGCGCAATCGCCGACCCTGATGCCGAGGAAGCCGAGAAACGCCTGAAAAAGATTCAGGACGAGATTTCTGAATTACGTGACCTGCTGGAAGAAAAAAGGGGAGAACAGGGAAAGCTTCAGGCCGAGCTGCGTACCCAGGAAAAGCGTATTAATAAGGTCAGCAAGGAACTACGCGACATTGATAACAAGCTGAACACTCTGCAGACAACACTTGCAAAAAAACGCAAACAGAAAGAAAAACAGTTAAACGTGCTCGAAAAGCACCAAAAAGCCCTGGAAAAACTCGCCCTCAATGCCTACATGATGGGACATCAGGAACCGATCAAGCTTTTCCTGAATCAGGATGATCCGGCCCTGGTTGGAAGGACACTGGCCTACTACCAGTACTTCAACCGTGAACGTCTGGAACGCATTAATGACATTAACCTGGCCCTCAAGGACCTGAGAGAAACTGAACGTGTGATCGCTGCAAAAACAGCTGACCTTGAGGCAACACGAGCTCAGAAGGAAAAATCACGAAATAAGCTCGTAAAGGCCAGAAAAGAACGTAAAAACGTACTTGCTCGCTTAAGCCGCGAAATACGGAAAAAAGGCAAAAGCCTGGATAACCTTCTGGAGGATGAGGAAAACCTGCAAAACCTGATCTCCTCTATTAACGAAGCCCTGAGCGATATACCTCCCAGCCTGGATGAAGGCGTTCCCTTCCCCAAGTTGAAAGGCAAATTACCCTGGCCGGTTAATGGCTCTGTCAGCAATCAGTTCGGTCAACAAAGAGCTGGCACACAGGGCAAACTCCGATGGAATGGCGTCAACATCAGTGCCAGTCGCGGCAAGGCGGTATTCTCGATTGCCCGAGGCCGTGTGGCCTATGCCGACTGGATGAAGGGCCTGGGCCTGCTGGTCATCATCGATCATGGTGATGGCTATATGACGCTATATGGGCATAACGAATCGCTCTATGTAGCACCCGGTGGATGGGTCTCAAAAGGTGACATTATTGGAACCGTTGGCGACAGTGGCGGGTCCAATCAGCCGTCACTGTACTTTGAGATTCGGCATAACCGAAAACCAGTGAATCCTGGCAAATGGTGCAATGGACAGTTTGACCTGGCAGCCCTGCAATAAGCAGGCTGTTTAATAAAGTGACAGGTTTCTCTGGACAAGCATCCGCACGGAACGACATAATCGATCAACATAAATAGATAACCCATTAGAATCATTGAATTTCCCCCTTTTACCGGCAGGGAAATGGAGAACAGCATGAAGCATTTTTCTCGTGTCAGCATAGGCCTTATTAGTGGCATCATCATGGGCGCCAGCCTGACCACAGCCTATAGCGTCTTTGCTGACAAGGATACCAGCGCCACATCCCTGCCCCTGGAAGAGTTACGCGCCTTTACCGATGTTTATGTACGCATTAAAAATGACTACGTAGAAGAGATTGATGACAAGACCTTATTAGAAAATGCTATCCGCGGCATGCTAACCGGACTGGATCCACATTCCGCCTACCTTGATGAAGAATCCTTCAAGGAACTCCAGATTGGTACCAGTGGTGAATTTGGTGGCTTAGGTATTGAAGTCGGCATGGAAGACGGCTTCGTTAAGGTGATCTCACCTATCGATGATACCCCGGCACAAAGAGCCGGAGTTAAAGCTGGCGACCTGGTTGTACGCCTCGACGATACGCCAGTTAAGGGTATGACCCTGAATGAAGCCGTGAAACTAATGCGCGGCAAGAAAGGCACCCCCATCACCCTGACAATTGTTCGTGAGGGTGCAGATAAACCCCTCAAAATCACTATTGTTCGCGACATTATCAAAGTTCAGAGTGTTAAGTACCGCATGCTCGAGCCGGGGTATGCCTATTTGCGTATCACCAGCTTCCAGTCCAAGACCACAGCAAATCTGATGGACGCGATGAAGCAGCTCAAAAAAGACAATGGTGGCCCACTGAGGGGCCTGGTGCTTGATATGCGTAACAATCCCGGTGGGGTACTGACCGGCGCCGTCGGCGTTTCTGATGCATTCCTGGATGACGGACTAATTGTATACACTGAAGGCCGCGTTCAGGATTCCAAACTACGATATAACGCTAGTCCCGGTGATGTACTTGATGCGGCCCCCATGGTTGTTCTTGTGAATGGCGGATCTGCTTCAGCATCTGAAATTGTGGCTGGCGCCCTTCAGGACCATCATCGGGCCCTGATACTTGGTACCAAGACCTTTGGTAAGGGCTCTGTCCAGACCATTCTTCCTTTAAAGAGTGATAGCGCAATCAAGCTAACCACTGCGCGTTACTACACGCCGTCAGGAACCTCTATTCAGGCTACCGGTATTGATCCGGACATTGAACTAAAAACGCTTGAGGTTTCGGCCGCCAAGGAAGACGAGTTTGCACCACTTAAGGAGGCTGATCTTAGCGGGCACCTCGACAATGGCAATGAAGACAAACAGTCTAAAGACAGCAAGGACGAGGCCGAAGAAGACCTGGCCACCTCCGATATTCAACTTTACGAAGCCCTGAATATTCTTAAAGGAATGAGCCTGCTTTCAGGTAAGTAAACTATGTTTGCTAACGTCACGCGTTATTCAGGCATATTAAGAATCTATCTGCAGATTCTCATTGCCTACGTCGTTCTCCTGGGCACCGCCCAGGGGGATGATAGGCCAATGATTGCCATCATTATCGATGACATTGGTTATAACCAATATCCTGACTCAGAGGTCGTCAACCTACCAGTACCCGTCACCTGCGCCTTTCTTCCCGATACTCCATATGCAAAAAAGCTCGCACATGAAGCCAGCCTCAATGGAATGGAAATTATGCTACACCTGCCGATGCAATCGATGAATGGGCAGAAACTTGGACCAGGCGGCCTGGAACTGGATATGTCAGAAAGACAATTCAAGACCAGTTTAGATACCAGCATTGATTCATTACCCAATGTTCGCGGCATTAATAATCATATGGGCAGTTTATTAACACAGCACCCTGGGCATATGTCCTGGCTAATGCACGAACTGAAGATGAACCCGGGTATGTACTTCATTGACAGCCGTACAACGAGTCAAACCGTAGCCCTTCAGGTTGCCCGTGAATATGGTATACCTTCTCTTAAGCGTGATATCTTTATAGACAGTATTCCTAATGACGAAGATTATGCACGTAAGCAATTAGAACTGGCTTACGAAACTGCTCAAAAGAAGGGTTATGCAATTGCCATTGGCCACCCTTTCGAAGCCACGATAAATGCAATACGTGAAATGGCCGCTTCTTCAGAAAACAAAATTCATTTTGTTACCGTCTCACATCTCATCAATGAACTCGACAGGAGGCAGCCACAATGGCACGCGTACTTGTCCCCATCGCTGAAGGCTGCGAAGAACTAGAAGCCGTTACAATTATTGACCTTCTACGAAGGGCTAATATTGAGGTTATCACCGCCGGGTTAAAACCAGGGCCAGTAACATGCTCGCGCAAAACGGTATTACTTCCTGACACAACCGTGGATGAGGTGATAGATTCTGAGTTCGATATGATCGTTTTGCCGGGTGGGCTACCTGGGTCAGACCATCTCAACAATGACCCTCGAATTCATTCCTTGTTAAAGAGGGCAGCGAACAATGGGAAATACACAGCTGCTATTTGCGCTGCTCCAAAGGTATTAGCCAGCACCGGGCTGCTTGACGGAAAAAAAGCTACCTCTTATCCAGGCGCTCTAAACGTAGACGCACTGCCAACAACAGAAATCACCTCTGAAGCAGTATCCCTGGATGGAAAGGTCATTACCTCGCGTGGGCCGGGTACAGCCATGGATTTTGCACTTCAGCTTATTGAAATTCTGGAAGGACCCGATGCCAGAAAAGCTGTAGAAGAACCATTACTCCGTTAACAAACTATTCTACAGTTACTGACTTAGCCAGATTTCTTGGCTGATCAACATCAGTACCTTTAATCAGGGCCACATGATAAGCCAGAAGCTGCAAAGGAACTGAATACACAATGGGTGCAATAGCATTTTCCATTGGCGCCACATCGAGTACAGTCATACCGTCTACTGGCTGAATACCAGATTCAGTATCAGCAAATACATACAACTCCCCACCACGTGCCCGCACTTCCTGAAGATTACCTTTTAGCTTATCAAGTAGCCTGTCATTGGGTGCTATAGCAACAATAGGTACTTCAGAATCCACCAGGGCCAGTGGGCCATGTTTTAATTCACCAGCCGGATATCCTTCCGCATGAATATATGATATCTCTTTTAATTTTAACGCACCTTCAAGGGCTACTGGGAAGTGCGGGCCTCTTCCCAGGAATATCGCGTTATGTTTGCTTCCAAACCTGATTGCTAGTTCTTTGATCTGCGCTTCAAGTTTAAGCACGTCTTCTATCATTCCAGGTAGTTGACGAAGTTGTTCAACTATCTTTTTTTCGGTTTCAGCATTTAAATTTCTTCTCCGACCTATCACTGTAATTAACAGCAAAAGGGCAACTAACTGTGTTGTAAATGCCTTGGTTGATGCCACGCCAATTTCAGGGCCTGCTCTAGTCATCAACACCAGATCAGATTCGCGAACCAATGAGCTTTCCGGGACATTGCAGATAGCCAATGTATTGAGGTAACCGCTTTCTTTTGCTTTTCTTAACGCTGCCAGGGTGTCTGCCGTTTCACCTGATTGAGAGATCGTGATTAAGAGGGTATTGTCCTGAACAACAGGATCGCGATACCTGAATTCACTGGCGACTTCTACGCTGCAAGGTATGCCGGCTAATGCTTCAAAGCCATATTTTGCAATTAGACCTGCATGATAACTGGTCCCACAGGCCACAATCTGGATGTTTTTAACCTGGTTAAATATCTCTGAGGCATCAGGGCCAAACGCTCCCTCAAGAACAGTGTTTTCGCCTAGTCTTCCTTCCAGAGTTTCTGCTATTGCATTTGGCTGTTCATAGATCTCTTTAAGCATGTAATGACTATATTCACCACGCTCAACGGCATCTGCACTCAATGTACTATGGTGAACAGGCCTGTCGACGACATTACCATTTTCATCATAAATAGTTATTTCATCCGCATTAAGGCTGGCGATATCGCCTTCTTCAAGAAAAATGAATTCCTGGGTTTCCGCGATCAGAGCCGCGACATCGGAAGCAATATAATTGGCCTCTTTCCCAAGCCCAATGACTAAAGGGCTTCCCCGGCGTGCCGCTATTAAATTGCCAGGAAAACGAGTGCTAATTACTCCCAGGGCGTAAGCACCATCAAGGTCTTTAACTGTTTTCGATACCGCCTCAAGTAAGGATGAACTATCCTGAATATGTCCATGTAGCTGATGAACAATTACTTCCGTATCAGTATCTGATGTAAATGCGTATTGATCCTTTTGAAGTGATTTTAGCTTTTCAAAATTTTCAATAATGCCATTATGTACAACGGCTACGCTATGATTGCATATATGTGGATGTGCATTGTATTCAGATGGCTTTCCATGGGTAGCCCAACGTGTATGAGCAATTCCAATATTTCCTATGACTGGATCATTGATGATGGCCGCTTGAAGGTCAGCTATTTTTCCTGGCTTTCTAACACGCTTTATGCACCCATTCTGATCGAGTACAGCAACTCCTGCTGAATCATAACCACGATATTCAAGCTTCTTCAATCCTTCAACAAGTACAGGTACTACATTATCTCTGGCTACAGCACCAACTATTCCACACATTCGATTAGCTCTTTTTCACTGGGCGTTTCCATCCCTTAATAGTAACTTGCTTAGTAGGAATCATCGTTAGCTCACCTGCTATAGCATCTTTTCTCAATATAGTACCGGCTCCTAGAGTCGCACCTGATTTCACTTTTACCGGTGCTACGAGGACACTGTTTGAGCCAATTGATGAATCATCTTCTATTTCTGTGCGATGTTTATTTGCTCCATCATAATTTGCCGTAATGGTACCCGCGCCTATGTTTACCCCATCGCCCATTGAAGTATCACCAATATAACTTAAGTGGTTAACCTTACTTCCTTTTCCAATATCGCTATTTTTTATTTCAACAAAATTTCCAATCTTGGTCGATCCATCAAGATTGGTCCCTGGCCTTATTCGTGCATAAGGCCCAATTTCAGAATACTCACCGATTTTGGCACCTTCAATTACTGAGTAGGCATGAATTCTTGCGCCATTTTCAATGGTTGTGTCTTTAATTATACAACCAGGTCCTATAGTGACGTCATCTCCCAGGGTTACGTTTCCTTCTAAAACAACATTGATATCAATATTGATGTCTCTTCCAGCGGTTACATTTCCGCGCATATCAAACCTGCTTGGATCCGTGATAGTAACGCCATTCTGCATTAACTGAATTGCCTGCTCGATCTGATAATAACCTTCAAGTTCTGCGAGTTGTTCTCGGTTATTAACACCTGCTACTTCCTGTTCACTGTCAGGGTGGCTGGTAAAAATATCAACTGAACTTGACGCTGCCATTTCAATGATATCGGTTAGGTAATATTCACCCTGTGCGTTTTCGTTTTTAACCTGTGACAGAAACGATTTCAGTTGTTTAGCCTTCAAGGCTAGTATCCCTGTGTTCACTTCAGAAACTAACCGTTCTTTATCAGATGCATCCTTTTCTTCAACAATTTTTATTACTGAGCCATGTTCGTCTCTAATAATTCGACCATATCCTTTTGGATTATCAAGATGAACCGTTAGTAATGATAGACCGCTTTCTGCATGACGAACCAGGTCGGCTAGCGTGTCGGTTCTTACTAAAGGGACATCCCCATATAGAATTAAAACAGAAGCCTCGTCATCCAGTTTAGGCAGAACCTGGGAAACTGCGTGTCCAGTTCCTAATTGTGTTTTTTGCTCAACCAGACATACGTCATCTGGAAAGTTTTCCTGAACTATCAGATCGCCACCATGGCCATAAACAACATATATAGAATCAGGCTTTAGCGTATTGGCTGTATCCACAACATGATGTAATAGCGCCTTTCCAGCTAGCTTATGCAAAACCTTAGGATAACGAGAGTTCATTCTTGTTCCCTGTCCGGCTGCAAGCACGATAATCTGAAGCTTCATAGTACTGACCTGTAGTATTTTTAACTCATTATAAATAGTCACAAAATAATTTGTGGCAAAAAAAAAGCAGCCCGGAGGCTGCCTTTTTCTCGTAACATCAAATTAATTACTTAATTTGCTTACGTAGGTTCTGAATCATACGCAGTTGCGATATCGCTTCAAGCAGTTCCGCCTGAGCCTTAGCGTAATCGATATCACCCTTGTTATCTGCTAAAGCCTCTTCTGCACGCTTTTTCGCTTCTTCAGCAGCGGCTTCATCCAGATCTTTTGCACGGATTGCAGTATCAGCAAGTACAGTAACTACGTGAGGCTGTACTTCAAGCATTCCACCAGAGACGAAGAAGAATTGATCATCTTTACCTTCCTGCTGGATCTTGACTTCACCTGGCTTGAGGCGAGTCACCAGCGGAGTATGACGAGGCATAATACCAAGCTCACCCATTTCCGCAGGTGCAGAAACCATACTCGCTGGACCTGAGTAGATCTCTTCCTCTGCACTTACTATGTCAACGTGAATAGTCATTGCCATTTCAGGCCCCTCGCTTTATTTCATTGATTCAGCTTTTTCAACAGCTTCGTCAATGCTACCAACCATATAGAACGCCTGCTCAGGCAAATGGTCATATTCACCATTCAGGATACCGTTAAAGCCAGAGATGGTGTCCTTGAGGGAAACATATTTTCCTGGAGCGCCGGTGAATACTTCAGCAACGAAGAAGGGCTGAGACAGGAAGCGCTGGATCTTACGAGCGCGCGCAACTGTCAGCTTATCTTCTTCAGACAGTTCGTCCATACCAAGGATGGCGATGATGTCTTTCAGTTCTTTATAACGCTGCAGAGTATTCTGAACTGCACGAGCAGTATCGTAATGCTCCTGGCCAACCACCTGTGGATCAAGCTGACGTGACGTAGAATCCAGAGGATCTACCGCAGGGTAAATACCAAGCTCTGCGATCTGACGTGAAAGTACAACCGTCGCATCAAGGTGAGCAAAGGTAGTAGCAGGTGATGGATCCGTAAGGTCATCCGCGGGAACATATACGGCCTGGATCGATGTGATCGAACCAGTACGAGTTGAGGTAATACGCTCCTGCAGAACACCCATTTCTTCAGCAAGTGTAGGCTGGTAACCAACCGCTGAAGGCATACGACCCAGCAGTGCAGATACCTCAGTACCCGCCAGTGTGTAACGATAGATGTTATCAACGAAAAGAAGTACGTCACGACCTTCGTCACGGAAGAACTCAGCCATAGTCAGGCCTGTCAGAGCAACACGGAGGCGGTTTCCTGGTGGCTCATTCATCTGGCCATATACCAGGGCAACCTTATCCAGAACGTTTGACTCCTTCATTTCATAGTAGAAGTCATTACCCTCACGAGTACGCTCACCAACACCGGCGAATACAGAGAAACCACTGTGCTCGGTTGCGATGTTACGGATCAGCTCCATCATGTTTACTGTCTTACCAACACCAGCACCACCAAATAGACCAACCTTACCGCCCTTAGCGAATGGGCAAAGCATGTCGATTACTTTGATGCCAGTTTCAAGCAGTTCAGTACCACCAGACTGCTCTTCGAATGTTGGGGGTGCACGGTGGATAGACCACTTTTCGTCGTATTTGACGTCACCAACATTGTCGATGGGATTGCCTAGTACATCCATGATGCGACCCAGGGTACCCTGACCAACAGGAACTGATATAGGTGCACCAGTATTTTCGACTTCCAGTCCACGGCGCAGACCTTCCGAAGCACCCATTGCGATGGCACGAACTACACCGTCACCCAGCTGCTGCTGAACTTCAAGTGTCAGGTTCGTCTCACCAACAACCAGAGCGTCATATACTTTCGGAATCGAGTCACGTGGGAATTCAACATCCACAACCGCGCCGATAATTTCAACAATGTTTCCAGAACTCATGATAGGGTCCTCACAATCCAGATCTTGTACTTCTGTTAAACCGCTGCCGCGCCGGCAACGATTTCAGAAAGCTCTTGCGTAATAGCTGCCTGACGGGCCTTGTTATAAGCCAGCTGCAACTCGTTTATAAGCTCACCCGCATTATCGGTAGCGCTCTTCATTGCTACCATTCGGGCTGCCATCTCACAGGCAACATTTTCTACTACAGCCTGATAAATCTGTGCTTCAATGTAGCGCATCATCAGCCCATCAAGCACTTCTTTGGAATCAGGCTCATAAATGTAATCCCAGTGATGCTTGAGTTCTTCATCTTCTGAAGACTCAACAGGGATTAGCTGTTTTACATCTGGAGACTGAGTCATGGTGTTTACAAACTCATTCTCAACTAGAAACAGCCTGTTAATCTTGCCTTCTTCATAGGCATCCAGCATTACTTTCACTGTGCCAATGATGTCGGAAATATGAGGCGCATCTCCCAGATGAGTAATCTGTGAAGTAATGTTTCCGTGTCTTTTAAAGAAAGATGTCGCTTTCGCACCAATCAGACACAGATCAATTTCTACGCCCTTATCTGACCATTGTCGCATTTCCTTAAGGGCACGCTTGAACAGGTTAATGTTCAAACCCCCGCAAAGGCCGCGATCAGTCGAGACAATGACAAACCCAACCCTTTTAACATCGTCTTCCTCAATCATGAAGGGATGTTTATATTCAGGGTGGGACATAGCAAGATGTCCGATTACCTGCTGAATCTTCTGGGCGTACGGTTTAGTACCCGCCATCCGATCCTGTGCACGACGCATCTTACTCGCAGCCACCATCTCCATGGCCTTGGTGATCTTCTGAGTGTTTTTTACACTCTTGATCTGCGTACGTATCTCTTTTTCACCAGCCATGGCTAAGCCCCTGTTACCAGATGTTGTTGGCCTTGAAGTTATCCAGAGCCGCAGTCATTTCAGCTGCGATTTCATCATTGAAATCACCGCTATCATTGATCTTGCTTAACAGATCAGCACATTCTGAACGAACGTAACTCAGCATTGCCGCTTCGAAATCAACAACCTTGTTGGCTGGGATATCGTCCAGGTAGCCTTCGTTAGCTGCGTACAGAGAGAAACCCATCTCAGCAATTGACATTGGGCTGTACTGATTCTGTTTCATCAGTTCGGTTACGCGCTCACCACGCTCAAGCTGCTTACGGGTTGCTTCATCAAGGTCAGAAGCAAACTGAGAGAATGCAGCCAGTTCTCGATACTGAGCCAGGGCCAGACGAACGCCGCCACCGAGCTTCTTGATGATCTTGGTCTGGGCAGCACCACCTACACGTGATACCGACAGACCCGCGTTAATCGCAGGACGGATACCAGCGTTGAACAGATCTGTTTCAAGGAAGATCTGACCATCAGTAATCGAGATTACGTTGGTTGGTACGAATGCAGATACGTCACCTGCCTGGGTTTCGATGATTGGCAGTGCGGTCAGAGAACCGGTCTTACCCTTAACTTCACCATTGGTGAACTTTTCAACGTAATCTGCGTTAACGCGTGAAGCGCGCTCGAGAAGACGTGAATGCAGGTAGAAAACGTCACCAGGATAAGCTTCACGACCTGGTGGACGACGAAGCAGCAGTGACACCTGACGGTAGGCCCATGCCTGCTTGGTCAGATCATCATATACGATCAGTGCATCTTCGCCGCGATCGCGGAAGTATTCACCCATTGCACAACCAGCGTATGGAGCGATGTACTGCATGGCTGCAGAATCTGATGCGCCGGCAGCAACGATGATGGTGTGATCCATCGCGCCATGCTCTTCAAGCTTACGTACTACGTTAGCAATAGAAGAGGCCTTCTGGCCGATTGCAACGTAAATACATTTAACGCCTGTGTCTTTCTGGTTAATGATTGCATCGATAGCAACAGCAGTCTTACCAGTCTGGCGGTCACCGATGATCAACTCACGCTGGCCACGCCCGATGGGCACCATCGCATCGATTGACTTCAGACCTGTCTGTACAGGTTCATCAACTGACTGACGCTCGATTACACCAGGGGCAATCTTTTCAATTGGTGAGGTAAGGGAAGTGTCGATTGGGCCTTTACCATCAAGGGCAACACCCAGCGAATTGACTACACGGCCCAGCAGGGCTTCACCGACTGGCACCTCAAGAATACGGCCAGTACATTTTGCTGCATCGCCTTCTGAAATATGCTTGTAATCACCCAGGATTACCGCACCAACAGAGTCGCGCTCAAGGTTCAGTGCGAGGCCAAATGTATCGCCAGGGAATTCGATCATTTCACCTGCCATGACATCTGCCAAGCCGTGAACACGAACGATACCGTCAGTTACATTTACTACGGTACCCTCAGTACGCGCTTCCGCGCTTGCCTCATAACCAGCAATACGCTTTTTAATAAGATCGCTGATTTCGTTCGGATTTAGTTGCATCATCGAATCCTCTTAGCGGCTCAAGGAGGTGGCTAGTTTGCCAAGCCTTCCTTGAATAGAGCCATCAATTACCAAATCACCTGCACGGATAATTGCACCACCGAGCAGTGATTCATCTACTTTGCTGACGATCTTAACTTCACGCCCCAGCTTTTTATTAAGAGCTGCGGACAGTTTGTTCTCGTCTTCTGGAGTCAGCGGTTGAGCTGAAATGACTTCTGCTTCAACAATACCAGCTGCCTCATCCCGATATGCTTCGAATAATTCGAAAATGGCGGGAACAATTTTCAAACGATCATTTTGAGACAGCACCTCGATCAGGTTTTTACCCTGGGCATTAACATGCCCTTCGGCAACACCTGCGACCAGTTCAGCTTTCTGCTGATCAGTCATTTTCGGTGAGTCCAGAGCCTCGACCATAGCCTTGTCCTGAATAACAGCACTCAGGAAAGCCAGCATATCGGTCCAGCTGTCTACACTTTTTGTCTCATCAGCCAGTTCAAAAATTGCTCTGGCATATGGACGTGCAGCGTAAGTTAGATCTGACATAGTTCAGCTACCTAGATTTGTGCAGCTAGTTCGTCCAGCACGGCTTTGTGCGAGTTAGCATCGATCTCTTTATTCAGGATTTTTTCAGCACCCTGAATTGCGAGAGACGATACTTCTGCACGTAACTGCTCTTTAGCGCGATTGACCTCAAGTTCAATCTCGGCCTGAGCAGCAGCCTTAATACGTTCACCTTCTTCGTGAGCAGCACCTTTGGCTTCATCAACGATTTCGTTTGAACGCTTCTGTGCCTGGGCGATGATATCTGCTGCCTGTTTCTTAGCTTCTACGAGCTGCTCTTTAGCACGCTGTTCCGCAAGCTCTTTTTCATGCTTGCCGCGTTCAGCAGCTGCAAGGCCATCAGCAATCTTCTTGGTGCGCTCGCTCATAGCGTTCATGATTGGTGGCCATACGTACTTCATGACAAACCAAATGAAGGCAAAGAAGAAGACACTTTGACCGATCAGGGTTGCATTGATATTCATGCCGTTACCTCTGCGTTAATGGCGTAAAGTTCTTGAAAAATCCAGATTCTGGATTTAGCCGCCAACAACTGCAAACAGTACGTACAGAGAAATACCAACAGCGATCATGGGAACCGCATCAACCAGACCCATAACGATGAAGAACTGAGTACGCAGCATAGGGATCAGCTCAGGCTGACGAGCAGCACCTTCGAGGAAACGACCACCCAGAACGCCGATGCCGATAGCAGCACCCAGAGCACCCAGACCCATCATCAGACCACCAGCGATATACAACAGTGCTGTAGCTTCAGTCATTTTACTCTCCCATTAAGAAGTAAATATTATTCAAAAAAGTAAACTTAGTGCTCCGAGTGCGCCATATCCATGTACACGATAGTTAGTGTCATGAAGATGAACGCCTGAAGCGTAATGATCAGTATGTGGAAGATCGCCCAGCCAAGCTGCAGGAAACCACCAAACAGACCCAGACCCCATCCTGCGCCATACATAATGGCAATCAGGATGAAAATAGTTTCACCTGCATACATGTTGCCGAACAGTCGCAGGGCAAGAGATACAGGTTTTGAAATCAGAGATACGCCTTCTAGCAGAAGGTTGACTGGCAGACCCCACTTGCCGAATGGCTGGAACGCCAGTTCGCCAAGGAATCCTCCCAGGCCTTTTACTTTTACGCTGTAGTACAGCATCAGCCAGAACACGGACAGTGCCATACCAAATGTGATGTTGGGATCGGTAGTTGGAACTACCTTGAAGAATACGTGGTGTGGATCCATACCCAGGAATGTTGCACCGAACCATGCAGCAGCAGATGGCAGCCAGTCAACGGCAATCAGATCCATAAAGTTCATCAGGAAGATCCAGACAAAAATCGTCAGTGCCATTGGGGCAACAAGCTCATTCTTACCGGAGAAAGAACCCTTAACGCTTTCATCAACAAAGCCAACAATGGCTTCAACAAAATTCTGCAGGCCACCGGGCACATCAGAGGTTGCGCTCTTAGCTGCTTTACGAAATACCCAGAGGAAGAACAGGCCGGTGATTAGAGACCAGGCCAGAGAATCTACGTGGAATGCCCAGAAGCCCATGGATTGTGCTTCTTCGGCACTATGAGCAAAGCCCCAATGACCATCAGGGAACTGGCCATAAGTAAGGTTAGTGAGATGGTGCTTGATGTATTCACCAGAGGTAAGGGTCGCGCCGCTCGCCATGATGCCTTCTCATTCTCGATTCGATGAACCAGTCAAGGAACTGAGCCAGTTGCAGTAAAGCAAATCCGGCGATCAATGCCCTGGGTTCTAGTTTTAACACCCCTATACCTATCACGAATAAAACCAGCACCAGCATGAATCGCTCTGCGGCTGTGCGATAGATAATGCGCATATTGCGCTCCAGGTCCCTGCCTGCCTTTTCGTTTGCCTGAGCATGTCGCCACTGCAGCAAGGCAGTATTCAACATCACCATGACTCCCCCGTAAGACAGTGCCATGGCATGGCTCAGACCCCAGATACTGGCAGTCAACACCAGGCCCAGACCAATCAGCAACAGCTGAATCAGGAACAACCTTTTACGCATAACGAGTGCAATATCCGGTGTTCTGGGCCTTTCCCGACACCCCCTGAAACAGGTCGAGGGGAGCCACGGAGCGCGCAGTATAAAGATTCGCTAATAGAGGGTCAACAGCAGATAATTGATCAGGGACAATGAAATACACGACTTTGTCTCGGCACCAGCGACCAGCCAGATTTATTTAATATGATCCAGGATCCCGTCGAGTTCGTCCAAGCTATTGTATTCAATGACGAGTTTGCCCTTGCCTTTGTTGTTGTACTGTATATTTACGGGGGCGCCCAGGGTTTCACTGAGGCTGGATTCGAGGCGGACCACATCGGGATTTTTTTCGCGGCTTACAGCCTTCTTATCCCCTGAGGCCGCTTCAAGTAACTTCTTCACCAGGCGCTCGGTTTCACGTACCGACATGCCTCGTTTGGCTACTTTGCGGCCCGTTTCAATCTGTTCCTTGCCAGACAGGGCGAGAAGCGCACGGGCATGACCCATTTCCAGCTCTCCCTGATCTACCATGTCTTTAACCTCATCGGTCAGCTCGAGCAGACGAAGCAGGTTACTCACCGCCGCCCTGGACCGGCCCACAGATTCCGCGGTCTGCTGGTGGGTCAGGCCAAACTCATTGATCAGTCGTTGCAGGGCATTTGCCTCTTCCATGGCATTGAGATCTTCACGCTGGATGTTTTCGATCAGAGACATTGCCGCCGCAGCCTGGTCGGGAATATCCCGGATCACTGCCGGAATCTCATGCATACCGGCCAGCTGGGAGGCACGCCAGCGCCGCTCACCGGCAATCAGTTCATAGCCATCGCCCACTGGACGCAGCACTACCGGCTGGACCAGGCCCTGAGCCTTGATCGAATCTGCCAGTTCCTGCAGAGCCTCGGGGCGAATATGGATACGGGGCTGATATTTACCGCGCTGAATCTTTTCTACGGGTACATAGCGCAGATTTTTGTCATCGGCTTCCGCTGAGCGTTCACCCTTGTTAGCCGAGCTAAGTAATGCATCGAGACCGCGTCCCAGGCCTGGTTTTCTTGCCATGTCTATTTACCGTTGTTGAGTCTAGGCTGCTGACTTGGTTTCCCGGCGGAGTATTTCTCCGGCCAGGGCCAGATAGGCCAGCGCACCTTTAGAAGTCTTGTCGTAATGAATTACCGCCATGCCATGACTAGGCGCCTCGGCCAGGCGGATATTACGTGGAATGATGGTGTTATACACCTTGGAGCCAAAATGCTCCTTGAGCTGACTGGAGACATCATTGGCCAGGTTATTACGTGGGTCGTACATCGTGCGCAGCAGACCCTCGATTTCCAGATCTGGATTCACAGCCTCACGGATACTTTCAATAGTCTGCATCAGGGCAGACAGACCCTCGAGGGCATAGTACTCGCACTGCATGGGAATCAGCACACCGCGAGCTGCACAAAGCGCATTAACCGTCAGCATGTTCAGGGATGGCGGACAATCAATCAGGATGTAGTCGTAATGATCCGAGACGGCCTCCAGGGCCTTTTTCAATTTGAATTCGCGGCCGAACATATTCATGAGCTCGACCTCGGCCACAGTCAGCTCACTATTGGCTGGCAGAATATCGTAACCCGTGTGCTCTAATTGCTGGATCGCCTCTGCAGCGGTCTTATCACCTAGCAGGACCTCGCAGCTCGATGCCTCAAGCTCATATTTATCCAGGCCGCTGCCCATGGTGGCATTACCCTGGGGGTCCATGTCGACCAGCAGCACCCTGCGGCGCGTTGCCGCCAGGGAAGCCGCGAGGTTAATACTGGTAGTGGTTTTACCCACACCACCTTTCTGATTGGTAATCGCGAAAATGCGTGTCATACGGTTTCAGTCCGCTCCATCTCAACGAGATGTCGCTCAGAATCCAGGAACGGGACCTCCAGCTGGTGGACCGCGATCAGTCTGAATTGGTTAAACGATAGCTCCAGCTCCTGGGTGGGATAACGCCCCTTCATGGCCAGTAGCTGCCCTCCTTTCCGGAGATATGGAGCGGCCAAACCCAGAAAATCTTCCAACGAGGAGAATGCCCGGCTGGTCACTGTATCAAAGCCCCCCGGGGCTGTGTAGTCTTCTGCCCTGGCATGCACTGCTTCTGCATTACCCAGTTTCAGCTCGGTAATGGCCTGCTGGACAAAACGGGTCTTCTTCGCATTCGCATCCATCATAACAACCTGAAGATCCGGCCTGGCCAGTGCCAGCGGTATTCCCGGTAGCCCGGCACCGCACCCCATATCCAGAACACGAGGCCCCCGCACATAGGGAACAATACTCAGGCTATCCAGCAGATGATGACTTAGCATCTGCTCGGCATCTCGTATGGCAGTCAGGTTATAGACCTTGTTCCACTTTCGCAGTAGCTCCAGGTACTGCAATAAATCCTGCTGCACGGGTACTTCAATCTTCAGACCCAGGCTCTCGATACCCTGGGCCAGGGTATTACCCAACTGCATATTACTCCTGCGTACCAGCGGCCTTGTTGGTTATTTTATTCAGGGCCCCGGACATTTTTTTGATGACGGGCGCACTGGTAGTTAGCCCATGTCGCTGCGCGACCCAGGCCGGGTCATTATAGGTCAGCTGTGTTTTACCCTTGGCATCCTGCCAGATCAGAATCTTCATCGGTAGATCGATTCCCGCCATCTGGTTTTCCTTCATGAGCTCGCTTCCCAGCACCGGATTGCCGAATATAATGAGTGTTGTGGGTGGCAGATGCTTATTTACCGATTGTGCATTTGCCGCATGATCTACACGCGCAACTACCCGAATGGCTGGATTGGCATCCAGCATCGCTACCAGCCTATCCGCTGTTTCGGCAACACTACCGTTTGCTGATTTACTGACTAGCCCCTGGTCTGCAAATAGCGGCGTCACAAGCACCATCTGTAACAACAGTATTACGAACAATCCCTTCTTCATTAATCCATCCTCTCCTGTTTCAGGCGCTTTCTTTGAAGGCTTTCTTTTTAAGATGAACCAGCAGCAGTGAAATCGCTGCCGGGGTTACACCAGGTATACGCGATGCCTGTCCAATACTGACTGGTCGCTGGCGATTCAGTTTTTCACACACTTCTGCAGACAGCCCATGTATCTGGCTGTAATCCAGGTCCTCTGGTAAAGCGGCTTGCTCGTGGCGTCGGGCCTTTTCAATTTCCGCATTCTGGCGATCAATATAGCCCGCGTACTTTATCTGTATCTCGACCTGCTCTGCAGCCGCATCGTCTTCAAGACCCGGACCAGCATTTTCAAGCTGCATCAGATTTACGTAATTAACACCCGGCCGTTTAAGCAGCTCATCCAGTCTCTGCTCACGACTCATGCCGCCACCCAGAATAGATTCTGCCTGCTCAGCTGACAGATCAGCGGGCCTGATCAGTGTACTACGCAGCCTCTGTAACTCCTGCTCGACCTGGTCCTGTTTTTTCTCAAAGCTTGCCCAGCGTTCATCATCGACCAGGCCAAGTTCCCGACCTTTGGGTGTCAGGCGCAGGTCCGCATTGTCCTCGCGTAGCATCAGTCGATATTCCGCGCGTGAGGTAAACATACGGTAGGGCTCTTTGGTGCCACTGGTTATGAGGTCATCGGTAAGCACACCAATATAAGCCTCATCACGCCTGGGGGCCCAGGCCTCTTCATCACGGCAATAGCGTACCGCATTCAGCCCTGCAATCAGGCCCTGTGCCGCAGCCTCTTCATAACCAGTCGTGCCATTAATCTGTCCCGCAAAGAAAAGCCCTGGTACATGACGCGTTTCAAGGCTGGGCTTCAGGTCACGCGGATCGAAAAAATCATACTCAATGGCATAACCTGGGCGGGTGATATGGGCCTTTTCAAATCCGGCAATGGAACGTACCAGCTGGTACTGCACATCAAATGGCAGGGAGGTGGAAATGCCATTGGGATAGATTTCGTGCGTAGTAAGCCCTTCAGGCTCAACAAAGATCTGGTGACGGTCACGTTCGGCGAAGCGGACGATTTTGTCTTCAATCGATGGGCAGTAACGTGGGCCTATACCCTCAATCACGCCACTATACATGGGCGAACGATCCAGGCCGCCACGAATAATGTCGTGGGTATCTGTATTCGTGTAAGTGATATGGCAGGCAACCTGGCGGGGGTGATGAGATCTCTCACCCATAAAGGAAAATACGGGTGTTGGTTCATCCCCAGGCTGTGGTTGCAGCTGGGAAAAATCAATCGATCGCGCATCAATACGTGGCGGCGTTCCGGTTTTAAGCCGATCCACCCTGAAAGGCATTTCGCGCAATCTATTCGCCAGGCTGATTGAAGGTGGATCACCGGCCCGACCACCCTGGTGATTCTCCAGGCCAATATGTATCTTGCCACCCAGGAAGGTGCCTACTGTCAGCACCACAGACTGCGCCCTGAAACGAACCCCCATCTGGGTTACAACACCAGCCACCCTTTCACCATCCATGATCAGGTCATCAGCAGCCTGCTGAAACAGTTCAAGATTTGGCTGATTTTCTACCATACTGCGTATGGCCTGCTTATACAGGACACGATCCGCCTGGGCCCGGGTGGCGCGTACCGCCGGCCCCTTCCTGGCATTAAGTATCCTGAACTGAATACCTCCGCTGTCTGCAGCATGTGCCATGGCACCACCCAGCGCATCAACTTCCTTGACCAGGTGTCCCTTACCAATCCCACCGATGGCCGGATTGCAGCTCATCTGGCCTATGGTTTCTATGTTATGTGTAAGGAGCAGAGTGCGCGCACCCATACGGGCTGCTGCAAGCGCAGCCTCGGTGCCAGCGTGACCACCGCCAACCACAATAACGTCGAAAGACTCTGGATATTCCATAGATATTGATGCGTCGTCAGGAAATTACGGAATTTTAGGCGTAATCAGCGACTTTAGCTAATAAGGCCGCTGAAACTAGAAGTATTAACCAGAAAACGAATGCAGATATAGCCGTGATCCGCTGGCCTATTTGCCGATACAGAATGAAGAAAATATTTCGCCTAAAAGGTCGTCAGGCGTCATCTTGCCGGTGATTTCACCCAGAGCATCATGCGCCTGTTTCAATTCTTCAGCCATAAGTTCACCAGCATGAAAAACCTCCAGTTGTTCCCTGGCAGCATGAACATGCTGGTGCGCCTGTTCCAGCGCCTGCAGGTGTCGGCGCCTGGCCAGAAACTGACCTTCGCCCACACCTTCATAGCCCATATGTTGCTTGATCAGTACACGCAGGGACTCGATACCTGAACCATTCTGGGCGGAAATACCGAATATTTCTTCATTAAGCCCTTCAGCTCTGCCTGTAAGATCAATTTTGTTATGTACCTCGATAACACGCAGGGTCTCAGGTAACTGACTGATGATTGCCAGGGTTTCGTCATCCCTGCCCTGCGTATCGTCAATCAGCAGTATCATGAGATCGGCCTGTTCTATGGCCAGCCACGCCCTGCGTATACCCTCCTGTTCTACCGGGTCATCACTGTCCCTGAGCCCTGCCGTATCCGTAATATGAATGGGCATACCATCGATATGAATACTCTCTCTGAGAATATCGCGGGTTGTTCCTGGAATGTGGGTCACTATGGCCGTTTCACGACCCGACAGGGCATTCATCAGGCTGGATTTTCCGGCATTGGGCTTTCCCACCAGCACGAGGTTCATACCTTCACGCAACAGGCTTCCCTGTCTGGCCTGTTTGAAAATAGTCTTTAGTTGTTGATCGATCGAATTGATACGTTTCGTCACCGACTCATCTTCAAGAAAGTCTATTTCCTCATCGGGAAAATCCAGGGCTGCCTCAACATACATACGTAGCTGAACAATTTGCTCATCCAGTTCATGTACCAGGCTAGAAAATGCGCCCTGAAGTGAACGTAGCGCGGAACGTGCTGCTTCGTGGGTACTGCTGTCAATCAGATCCGCAATAGCCTCGGCCTGTGCCAGATCAATCTTGTCGTTAAGAAAGGCACGTTCTGAAAATTCACCCGGTCTTGCCGGGCGCGCACCAGCATCAAAAATGGCTGACAACAACATGTCCATAACGACCGGACCGCCATGTCCCTGAAACTCCAGAACATCTTCCCCGGTAAAGGAGTTAGGTGCGGGAAAATACAGGGCGATACCATCATCTATGGATGTGCCATCACTGGCATGGAAATGCGCATATTTCGCCTGGCGGGGCTTTGGTACAACACCAACGATTTTTTCCGCAATTAATGACGCCTTAGGGCCAGAAACTCGGACTATGCCCACGCCGCCCCGTCCCGGCGGCGTAGCAATTGCTGCAATGGTATCGCCGTTCATGACACGACGATCAGGCCTTCGCTCCCTGCTCCATCTTCTTCATGATCCACCATTGCTGGGCAATCGACAGGATATTGTTGGTCACCCAGTACAGCACCAGTCCGGATGGGAAGAAGGCAAAGAAGACTGTGAAGACAATAGGCATAGCCATCATGATTTTCTGTTGCAGGGGATCCAGTGGCGCCGGATTCAGTTTTTGCTGGATCAGCATACTGGCGCCCATAATTACGGGCAGCACGAAATAGGGGTCCTTGGTTGAGAGATCCTGAATCCAGAACATAAACGGTGCCTGACGCATCTCTACAGATTCGAGCAGCATCCAGTAAAAGGCGATGAAAACTGGGATCTGTACCAGGATCGGCAAACATCCGCCCAGTGGATTTATTTTTTCCTTTTTGTACAGATCCATCAGCGCCTGATTCATGCGCTGCTTATCTTCCCCATAGGTTTCCTTGAGCTTTTGCATTTTTGGCTGCACGGCACGCATCTTGGCCATGGAGCGATAACTGGTGGCAGACAGCCTGTAAAAAGCCAGCTTGATCAGAATGGTCACGATGATAATTGCCCAGCCCCAGTTACCAATCCAGTCATGGATTATGCTCAGCAACCAGAATAATGGCTTTGAGAATATGGTAAACATGCCGTAATCAGTTGTGAGTTCCAGACCCGGCGAGATTTCTTCCAGGGTCGCCTGCAGCTTGGGTCCAATAAACACCTGACTTGAGAAAACACCCTGATCACCGGGATTGACTACTTTCTCGGCTGAACGCATGCCAATAATGTAATGCGTCGGTGTAATGCCATCGCGCGGAATAATATTTGTGTAATACCAGTCTGAACTACCCTCGCCTGCTACCCAGGCTGACAGGAAATAATGTTGAAGCATCGCAATCCAGCCATGTTCGATTTCCTTGCCCAGGGTTTCTTCATGCATGTCATCAAAACCGATCTTTTCGTACTTACCATCGTAGTAGGCGGGACCGGTATAGGTATAGATCAGGTTGCTTCCAAGACTGGTATCGACATAGGTACGTCTGAGCTGACGGTACTGGCGACCTGCCCATGCCTGCTGGCTCTGGTTGCTGACCTGGTGTTCGACATCCACAAGGAACTCGCCCCTGCGGAAGATATAGGTCTTGGTTACCGCAACACCATCCGGGCTAACCCAGGTCAGAGGTACGCGTAATTCATCCTGACCTTCTTGCAGTCGAAATTCATTCAGTTCGCTTTTGAAAATGGCATAGTGGCTGGGCGCACGACCACTCAGATCCTGTCCGGCCTGCTTGGTATGAATCAGACCTGACTGGGCGATATAGAGCGTTTCAGGGTTATCGTTAAACAGGCGAAAGGCATTTTCAGGCTCATCGAGACTGACAGGATAGGTAGGCAGGTCAGCATAAATAATGTCTCCACCCCGCGTATCAATAACCAGGTTCAGTACATCGGTCTTAACACTGATACGACTGGAAACTGAGGGCTGGCTCCCTGACTGTACAGCAGCACTGCCTGGACTATCCGAGGGCACGGCCTGGGGTAAATCCTGGGCATTGGCCGGATTCTGAGATGTTCCACTCTCAGCCGTGCTTACCGCTGTACTCTGAGTCTGTGGTGGCTTTGGACCATAGTCCATCTGCCATTGTTGCCAGATAAGAAAACCGACAACCGCCAGGGCGATCAGCAAGATATTGCGTTGATTATCCATGATGATGTTCTTTGATCGAATGCTGAGTGGATTTTGGAACAGGATCATAACCGCCTTCGGACCAGGGATGACACCTTCCGAGACGTTTTATTCCTAATAATGAACCGCGAAGAGCGCCATGCTCCTGCAATGCCTCTATGGTGTAGCAGGAACAGGTCGGCGTAAAACGGCAATGCTGTCCGATAAAGGGACTAAGGACCAGACGATAAATTTTAATGAGGCCGATCAGGAGTCGCGACATTGCTGAATTAACCTGTTCCAGAGTTGGTCGAGGGCTGAACTAAGCTCCGTGCGAGACATGGTAGCAGCAGGTGGACGGCACAGGACAATAATATCCAGATCTGCAAGATCGCCGCTTTTCATACGGAATGTCTCCCGTGCCTGCCGTTTAATGCGATTTCTCTGAACGGCCCTGGCTGCGCACTTCTTTGCGATTGCCAGACCTAGTCTGGCATACCCAGTATCGTTTTTTCTGGCGAGTAAGGTAAAAGCCCTGTTACTCACCCGTTGAGGTTCTGCGAAGACCCGCTCGAACTGAACCGCCTGGGTAAGTCGGGAGGAGCGGGGAAAGCCCCTCCCAATGAGATCCATCTGGAAATCAGACCGTGAGGCTTTTACGTCCTTTCGCACGACGTGCTGCCAGTACCTTGCGGCCACCCACAGTGCTCATACGCGCACGAAAACCGTGAGTACGCTTACGCTTGATAACGCTTGGTTGAAATGTTCTTTTCATGGTCTTAATCCATCAATCTGGTCTGAGCGCCCCCTTCGGGGCGAAAAATGACGCGCAAATCTACCCGCATAACCCTGTTTTGTCAACCAAAATCAGGGTATTAAACCTGTGGATAAGTATGGTCTGACAGTATAGACTTCTGAATTCCGAATTGACTGACCTAATCCTTTCCTGCGGATCTTTCACGTGAACAATGGCGTCTGGCAACAATGTATCCATGAGCTTCAGAACGAACTGAGCGACAAGGAACTAAACACCTGGATCAGACCCCTGCACGCCCGTGAAGAAGAAAGCGGCATCCAGTTATACGCACCTAACCGGTTTGTTCTCGATTCTGTACGAGAGCGTTATTTCGATCACATTGTAAACATTGCTAATTCTGTATCCGGGAATCCCGAATATCAGATCAGCCTGGTCGTCGGCAGCGGTTCCAGTCAGCTCGACACTGCAACCCTGACACGCCCAGATCTTCAGGATTCTGCAGCCAGTTCCCCTGTTTTCAGGAACAATCTGAATTCGAATTTCACCTTCAGCACCTTTGTTGAAGGTAAATCCAACCAGCTGGCAAAAGCTGCTGCCCTCCAGGTTGCTGCAAATCCGGGCAATGCCTACAACCCGCTGTTTATTTATGGTGGGGTCGGCCTGGGTAAGACGCATCTTATGCATGCTATTGGCAATCAGATCCTTGAAACCAACCCCAGGGCCAAGGTTGTTTACCTGCATTCAGAACGATTTGTCGCGGACATGATCAAGGCGTTGCAGCACAATGCCATTGATGCCTTTAAATCTCATTATCGATCTGTTGATGCCCTGTTAATCGACGATATACAGTTTTTTGCCGGTAAGGAGCGTTCACAGGAAGAGTTTTTCCATACCTTCAATGCACTGCTTGAATCGCAGCAACAGGTCATACTGACCTGTGATCGTTATCCGAAGGAAGTCGATGGTCTGGAAGAACGCCTGAAATCGCGTTTTGGCTGGGGCTTAACCATAGCAATCGAACCTCCTGAACTGGAGACACGTGTAGCCATTCTGCAGAAAAAAGCCGAGCAGTCTGATATCGATCTGCCGAATGAGGTTGCCTTCTTTGTCGCCCAGCGTCTGCGATCGAATGTCCGTGAACTGGAAGGTGCATTAAGAAGGGTCATAGCCAATGCCCAGTTTACCGGCAGGCCCATTACTCTGGACTTTGCCAAGGAAGCACTTCGGGACCTGCTGGCTTTGCAGGATAAGCTGGTCACCATTGATAATATCCAGAAAACAGTGGCCGACTATTACAAGATCAGAATTGCTGATCTGCATTCAGCGCGAAGAAGTCGTTCAATCACAAGGCCCAGACAAATCGCAATGGCCCTGGCCAAGGAACTTACCAATCATAGCCTTCCAGAAATTGGTGATGCCTTTGGAGGACGTGATCATACGACGGTTCTGCATGCATGTAGAAAAGTTGCTGAACTGAGAGAATCAGACCATCAGATTGAAATGGATTACACAAATCTCCACAGGACGCTTTCAACATGAATAAGCCTGTGGATAAACTGTGCGAAGCCTGCATGCAAAAACCCGGTAAAAAGTTATCCACAATTAGTACACAGTTATTAGGCAGGTAATTACAGGTTGCCTAACAGGCAAAAAATAGAATAAGTTATTGAAAAATAAAGAAATAATAACAGTTATACAGAGAAAACCGGCTCAGTTATTACTATTATGATCTTAGTTTAAAAACTATTATTAGGATTGCTCCAAATGAAGATTTCTATTGAACGTGATGTGCTTTTAAAACCGCTTCAGCAAGTCATCGGTGCCGTTGAAAAACGCAATACCATGCCTGCCCTGGCAAACATCTTGATAAAAGCAGACGCGAATCAGGTTCAGTTCACTGCAACCGATCTGGAAATTGAACTACAGTCGACCATCGAGCATCCTGTCGAACAAGCGGGTGAAACCACATTACCTGCCAGAAAGTTAATGGATATCTGTAAGGCCCTTCCAGAAGGTGCGCAGATAGAAATTAGTGTCGATGATAGCAAGGCCGTTGTTAAATCAGGCCGTAGTCGCTTTAGTCTTGTTTCATTACCTGCCAGTGACTTTCCTGTACTTGAAGAAATTACGAGTAGTAAACAATTCTCCTTATCCCAGAATTTACTTAAGGGACTTATCGACAAAACTGCTTTCGCAATGGCGCATCAGGATGTTCGCTACTATCTCAATGGCCTGATGCTGGAAGTCAGTGCTAATACAGTTCGTTCTGTAGCAACTGATGGGCATCGCCTTGCACTATCTGAAACTACGGCAGATATCGATACGGAATCGGCACAGCAGGTTATTGTGCCTAGAAAAGGCGTTCACGAACTCAGTCGCCTTCTAGACGAGGAAGGTGATGCCAACGTTCAGATCAGTGCTAACCATATTCGTGTCAGCATGGATGGTTTACGATTTACCTCAAAACTCATCGATGGTCGTTTCCCGGATTATGATCGTGTACTTCCCAAAGGTGGAGACAAGGAACTCATCATCGATCGAGATACCCTACGCCAGGCACTGGGCCGCGCATCAATTCTTTCAAATGAAAAATACCGTGGTATTCGCCTGCTGATTGAACCAGGGAAAATGAGTATTCAGGCTCATAACCCAGAGCAGGAAGAAGCTGAGGATGAGATTGAAATTAACTACCAGGGAGACACCCTGGAGATTGGATTCAATGTCAATTATCTGATTGATGTGCTCAACACATTAAAACAGGACACAGTACTCATTACCCTGAAAGATTCAAACAGCAGTGCCTTGATTCAGAATGATCAGTCTGGACTCGACAAATATGTCGTCATGCCTATGCGCCTCTAGTACTTTCAAAGAGGCCAGAACATTCAATAAATGAGTCTCAATAGTCTCACGATTCAGCATTTCAGAAATATTGAGCAGGCTGAATTTGAATTGCATCCCGATATTAACCTTATATTTGGTGAAAACGGTTCGGGCAAAACCAGCTTACTGGAAGCCATTCAATACCTGTCTTCAGGAAAGTCATTCAGAACCCGAAACCTCTCTCCCCTTATCCAGCAGGGATCCGATGCGCTGACTATTGCAGCTGATGTTACACACGACGGTTTAAAACATCGCATTGGAATTCGTCGGTCATCTCAACGCATCATACGACGAATAGACAATATCAACATACCTAACCAGGTAGAATTCAGTCGTCTATTGCCTGTACGTACCCTTCACCCAGATTCCCATTTATTGATTTCTTCCAGTCCTGGATTACGAAGACGCTATATGGATTGGGGCTGTTTCTATCACAACGACAATTTTTACAAGCACTGGCATGCAAGCCATACCCTGCTTAAACAGAGATCTGCCTGTTTAAAACAGGGAAATACATCCAGCAAAAAACTCATTTCATCCATAGACCAGCAATTCATTCACCATGCCCTGATCATTGATCAAATTAGAGCGAGTTACTTAGAGCAACTAAAACCGATTGCTGAACGATTTGCCAATGACCTTATTAAAGGATTTGAATCTTTATCCATTAAGTACCAACGTGGGTGGAATCCTGAAATGGCACTTCAGGATGTTCTTAAGGATGCATTACCAAAGGACCTTCGATACAAAAGAACCCATCATGGCCCCCACAGAGCAGACTTCTCGGTGAAAATGAATAATGATGATGTGAAATCAACTGCTTCTCGGGGACAACAAAAGTTAATCGCATTTGTACTGACTTTGTCTCAACTTAATCTTTACGAAAAAAAGAAAAACGGTTCTGCATTACTCATGATTGACGATCTTGCTTCTGAACTTGATCAGGATCACCAGGAATCATTTCTGAATATCATTCAGTCCCTTAATCATCAAACTATCCTGACTGCTATTAACCCTAAGTTGATAAACCTCTCGGGATGGAACCAGGACGGAAAAATGTTTCACGTGAAACAAGGGGTGATTAAAGAAACGGAGGTTTCACGTGAAACATAGATTGATACAGGAAGTGATATACTGCTCGGAATCATTACAAGGTGAAATATGAGCGAACAAGACTCAACTTACGATTCCTCGAATATCAAGGTCCTTAAGGGCCTTGAAGCTGTCAGAAAACGCCCCGGAATGTACATTGGTGATACCGATGACGGAACTGGTCTTCACCACATGGTCTTTGAGGTGGTGGACAACTCAATCGATGAGGCGCTTGCAGGCCACTGTTCCAAAATCCAGGTCACCATTCATAGTGACGGCTCAGTCAGTGTTTCTGATGATGGTCGTGGTATTCCAGTCGATATTCATCCTGAGGAGGGGCGCTCAGCTGCGGAAGTCATCCTGACAGTTCTGCATGCCGGCGGTAAATTCGATGATAATTCTTATAAAGTTTCAGGTGGTCTGCATGGCGTGGGTGTCTCTGTAGTCAATGCGCTGTCAGAATCACTGGAATTAACTATCCACCGAAACGGCAGAATACATCATCAGAAATACGGCCTGGGTGAGCCTCTGGAATCGTTATCTGAGATTGGTGATACCGATACCACTGGTACCACCATTCGTTTCAAGCCCAGCCATGAGATATTTACGGATACCGAGTATCACTACGATATTCTGGCAAAACGTCTGCGGGAGCTTTCATTCCTGAATTCAGGTGTACGGATTGAACTGACTGACCGTCGTGCCGAAGGGAAATCAGACGTTTTTGAATACAAGGGCGGAATTGTTGCCTTTGTCGATCATCTGAATCGTAAGAAAACACCTCTGCATGAAAAGGCGCTGAGCTTTGAGGCCGAAAAGGATGGTGTTGGTGTAGAAGTCGCTATGCAGTGGAATGATTCCTATCAGGAAAATATCTTCTGCTATACCAATAATATTCCTCAGCGAGATGGCGGTACGCATCTGGCGGGTTTCCGTGCTGCCCTGACGCGTACCCTGAATCAATACATGGAAAAGGAAGGCTTGCTAAAAAAGAGCAAAGTCAGTACCACGGGTGATGATGCGCGAGAAGGGCTGACAGCCGTTTTGTCCGTTAAGGTTCCAGATCCAAAATTCTCGTCTCAGACCAAGGACAAGCTGGTTTCCTCTGAGGTTAAGGGAATAGTCGAATCCGCGATTTCTGAGCGTTTCCTGGATTTCCTGCTAGAAAACCCAGCCGATGCAAAAGCTATAACAGGCAAGATTATTGATGCGGCCCGTGCCAGGGAGGCTGCTCGTAAGGCGCGTGAAATGACTCGCCGCAAAGGCGCATTGGATATTGCAGGTCTTCCGGGAAAACTTGCAGACTGCCAGGAAAAAGATCCCGCACAGTCTGAACTCTTCCTGGTGGAGGGTGATTCTGCAGGTGGTTCTGCCAAGCAGGGTCGGGATCGTAGAACCCAGGCAATACTGCCACTCAAAGGAAAGATCCTTAATGTAGAGAAGGCGCGATTCGATAAAATGCTTACTTCTGCTGAAGTCGGCACCCTGATTACAGCACTGGGCTGTGGTATCGGCCGTGAGGAATACAATCCAGAAAAGCTGCGTTACCACCGTATCATCATCATGACAGATGCGGATGTGGATGGATCGCATATCCGTACGCTGTTACTGACGTTCTTCTATCGTCAGATGCATGAGTTGATTGAAAAGGGGTATGTCTACATTGCTCAACCTCCTCTGTACAAAATCAAGAAAGGGAAGCAGGAGCGTTATGTCAAAGATGACAAGGAACTGAATAATTATCTGCTTTCCCTGGCCCTTGATGGCAGTGAACTTTATGTGAACGATGGCGCACCAGCCATTGGTGGTCAGGCCATGGAAGAACTGGCCCAGCGTTATATTGCCGTTCAGACGACGATTAACCGGCTGGATCGACAGTACGATGCTGGCCTGCTTCGTGAAATGGTTTCCCAGGGTACTCCAGATGAAGGCGTAATTACTGATAAGGCAGTACTACAGGCCTACTTCGAGGAACTGGTGCAGGCTCTGAGCAGCGACAAATCGGGCGGCATTCGTTATCGGGTCAACATGCTTGAAGACGAACAGAACAGGCCTGTCGCTCAGGTCATCCGCTGGGTTCATGGCATTGAAAAGGAAATCATGTTCGACCAGGATTTCTTTGAGTCCAGCGAATTCCGTCTGATGCATGAATTATCCCAGCGCCTGGACGGTCTTCTGGAAAGCACAGCGCGAATCCAGAGGGGTGAACGCAAGCAGCCGGTCGCTACCTTCCATGAAGTGATGGACTGGCTGATGGATGAGGCCAAGCGTGGATTGAGTATCCAGCGTTATAAAGGTCTGGGTGAAATGAATCCTGACCAGCTCTGGGAAACGACTATGAATCCAGAAACCCGTCGCTTATTGCAGGTAAACATCGAAGATGCCGTGGGGGCTGATGAGGTATTTACTACCCTGATGGGAGACCAGGTCGAACCACGCCGAGAATTTATTGAGGAAAATGCGTTGTCTGCAAGCAATATCGACATATAATCATTATTCGAGATTCGCGAATAAATATAATTTGTGTAATAAGGCTTTAAAATTATTGGCTTAGAAAAAAAGACCAGTATGATACAGGTACGTATAAATCCTGATCTAACTGGCGATGACCACCCTTAAGGAGACATGAAATGGGCGTTGGAACCTTTATTACCCTGGGTCTGATTGTTGTCCTGGTGATTTATTTCATCTCGATCTACAACAACCTGGTTGCACTCAAACACAATGTTTCCAAGGCATGGTCAAATATCGACGTCCTGCTTAAACAGCGTCATGACGAACTACCCAAGCTGGTCGAAGTTTGTAAGCAGTACATGGGTTACGAGCAGGAAACGCTGGAAAAGGTCATGGAGGCCCGTACCCGGGTACATAGTGCCCAGGCCGATGGCGATATGAAGGCCCTGGGTGAAGCCGAGGGAATGCTGCGTGTAGGGCTGGGTAATCTGTTTGCCGTGGCCGAGGCGTATCCGGATCTCAAGGCCAACACCAACTTCCAGCATCTCCAGGATCGAATCAGTGGCCTGGAAAATGCCATTGCTGATCGTCGTGAGTTCTACAATGAAAGCGTCAATCTGCTGAACATCCGAATCGAACAATTCCCCGATATCCTGGTTGCCCGCAACCTGGGCTTTAAGGCAGCTGAGTTGCTGGAGTTTGATGAGGCAGAAAAGGCCGACGTGGATATCAAGGCCCTGTTCCAGTAATCAATGCAGGAACTTAAGCAGTCTGTACTAAACAGCGACCCGGGAGAGTTCTACTTCTGGGTCGTTCTTCTATGTGCGCTGGCACTGATCAGTTTTTATCTCCTGTTTCGATTCTGGAAACGTGCCAGGTTGATGGAAGATGTACCTACGTCAAAGATTCGTTCTGCCGCCCAGGGATATGTCGAGTTGATTGGTCATGGTGAATTAATGGGCGGAGAACCCATTATTGCGCCGCTGAGTCGCAGGCCCTGTACCTGGTATCAGTACCGAATCGAAGAAAAACAGGTACGCTGGGAAAGCAATAAGCGCCACAGTAAATGGCAGGTAGTTGAATCGGGTACCAGTGACAATCTTTTCCTGCTGATTGATGAAACCGGGAAATGCATCATAGATCCTGATGGTGCCGAAGTGACACCATCGGAATCAGAAACCTGGTATGGCAATAGCCGTTATCCGGAGTATGGGGTTAAGGCCTCTTCCAGCTTTATGCAATCAGGTCAGTTTCGTTACTCTGAAAAACGTATGCATGTTGGCGATCATCTCTATGCCATAGGCCATTTTGAAAGTGTAACGGGTGAGCGTGGCAGCCTGAATGATGACGTGAAGGCGATTCTGCGCCAGTGGAAAGAATTTCCCGATGACTACCTGAAACGCTTCGATACCAACAATGATGGTGAAATTGATTTAATCGAGTGGCAGGAAGTACGTCGAGCCGCGGAAAAACAGGCCTTTGAAGAAAGACAGGAACGTATACGAGAACATGGCACTATACATATCCTGAAACAGGATGCGTACCGCCCTTTCCTGCTGTCGACCGTGCCGGAATTCGACCTGGTGAAGAAGCTAAGAATCTATGCCGTATTATCGCTCACTGGTTTTCTCGCATTGGGCAGCCTGTCGGTATGGTTAATACTCGTACGCCTGAGTGCATGATAAGGTTGAAACAGTTTAATTTTGTGTAAGCGTAATAATGAATCCATTACTTAATTTTGAAGCCCTGCCCCAGTTTTCCAGCATCAAACCAGAACATGTTGAACCGGCTATTGATCAGTTGCTGGCGGAGAATAGGGAGCTGTTGAAGAAGTTGCTGAATGCGAACCAGGCATATACCTGGGAAAATCTGATTGCCCCTCTGGATGAAGCAGCCAATCGGCTCGAACGATCGTGGTCTCCTGTAAGACACCTGAATTCTGTGATGAATAGCCCCGAGTTACGCAAAGCCTATAACAGCTGTCTGCCAAAGCTGAGTGAATATCACACAGAGATTGGTCAGAACGAAGCCTTATACCAGGCCTATCTCAGTATTCGTGACTCCGCTCAATTTGCAGAACTTACTGTTGCCCAGCAAAAAAGTATTGAAGACAGTATCCGTGGTTTCCAGCTGAGTGGTGTCGATCTGGATAGCGATAAGAAGGAACAGTATAAAAAACTGCAGCAGGAACTCACCCAGCTTCATTCAAAATATGAAGAAAACCTGCTTGATGCGACTAATGCCTGGACCCAGCAATTTGATCATGTCGAAGCATTAAAAGGCCTGCCAGAATCAGCCCTGGCGATGGCTGAACAAGCCGCGAAACAAAGAGAGCTTGAAGGCTGGGCCATAACCCTGGAGTTTCCTTCTTACTACTCCGTGGTTACTTATGCGGATGATCGTGCTCTGCGTGAAGAAATCTATCGTGCTTATGTAACACGTGCTTCAGACCAGGGACCGCATGCCGGTGAATGGGATAATACCCGCTTAATGGAAGAGATCCTGATGTTGCGCCAGCAGGGCGCGCGCTTGCTGGGTTTTGAGAATTACGCAGAAAAATCCCTGGCAACTAAGATGGCCAGGAATAGCCAGGAGGTAATCGATTTTCTCAAAGACCTGGCCAGCCGTTCACGTCCTCGTGCAGAAGAAGAATTTAAAGAACTATCGGCATTTGCAGCCAGGGAACTGGGTATTGACCAGGTACAGCCCTGGGACGTTGCCTACGCCAGTGAAAAACTGCGTCAGTCTGCCTATGACCTGGCCCAGGAAGATCTGAAACCCTATTTCCCAGTTGATAAGGTCATAGAAGGTTTGTTCAACCTGGTTGAACGACTGTTCGGTATGCGTATAGAGGAAGTTAAGGGTATCGATACCTGGCATCCTGATGTGCAATTCTTTGAAATCCACGATACGGAAGGCAATCTGCGCGGCCAATTCTATTTTGATCTGTATGCACGACAGAATAAACGTGGTGGTGCCTGGATGGATGAATGCGTTAATCGCATGCGCATTAATAACCAGCTTCAGGTTCCCGTGGCCTACATGACCTGTAACTCTTCACCACCTGCCGGCGGAAAACCTGCTTTGTTTACCCACGACGAGGTGACGACCCTGTTCCACGAGTTTGGACATGGTCTGCAGCATATGCTGACCCTGGTCGATTACCCTGATGTCTCGGGTATCAATGGTATCGAGTGGGATGCCGTGGAACTGCCCAGCCAGTTCATGGAAAACTGGTGCTGGGAAAAAGAGGCACTGGATCTGTTTGCCCGGCATTATGAAACAGGCGAACCCATGCCCCAGGGCTTGTATGACAAGCTGGTTGCCACTCGCCATTTCCAGGCAGCCATGATGATGGTGCGCCAGATAGAATTTGCCCTGTTTGACATGATGATTCATGTCGATGAGGAGCGTGTGAAACAGGAAGGAATTCAGCAGGTACTCGATGATGTCAGACAGGAAGTTTCCGTCATCATTCCACCTGACTGGAATCGTTTCCAGCATGGTTTTACCCATGTCTTTGCCGGAGGCTACGCCGCCGGTTATTACAGTTACAAGTGGGCCGAGGTTCTGAGTGCCGATGCCTTTGCTCGCTTTGAAGAAGAAGGCCTGTTCAATGCCCAGGTAGGCAGGGATTTCCTGCATACAGTGCTTGAACTGGGCGGATCACAAAAGGCTATTGATGTGTATACCGAGTTCCGGGGACGCGAACCCAGCATCGATGCCCTGCTTAGACATAACGGACTTGCTGCATGAAACCAATAGTCATTCTTTTTTCCTCCGCATTACTGGTGTTGGGTGTCGCAGTTGCTGAAGAACCCACTACCACATCAGCACCTACCCTTGGTCCACCTGTAGTCGCGGAAGAACCTGCTAAAGAAGAACCAAAAGAAGAAAAGGTTCTTGAAGAGCTATATGTCACGGACAAACTGGTCCTCGGCATGAAAGACAACCCGGAAGGAACAGGTAAGAGCATCAAGTTATTGCGTTCCGGTATGAAGCTCGAGGTTCTTGAAAAACGAGGTGCCTATAATCGGGTACGTACCGAAGAGGGACTGATTGGCTGGGCAAAATCCAATTTCATGATTAAGGACAAACCTGCAGTGCTTATTGTTACCGAACTGGAACAAGAGAATAAGGCCCTGCGCAAGGAAATCGACAAGCTGAAAAATAATGGCACCACTACTCAGACATCAAAGCCTGAAAGCAAAACAGATGCTTCTGAAAAGCCGTTAGAAGACGAAAGTGTGAAACAACGCCTGATGGAAATTGAAACTGCCCTGACTGAAGCCAGAAAACAGTTGCAGGAAAAAGAGGCACAACTTGAAGCCGTTGAAGACAGTATGCCTGTAGGTGAATCATCGGGCATTTCGTTCACTGCCATACTCATTGCACTTTTATTGGGTCTGGGTATCGGAGGTGCACTGATGTATATCTATTTCGATAATCGTATCAGTCAGCGTTTTGCGGGTATGAAGGTCTAAAGTGAAAATTGCGAGCTGGAATGTAAACTCTCTGAGGGTACGCCTGCCCCAGGTCATCGACTGGTTAAAAACTGAACAGCCGGATGTGCTGGCCCTGCAGGAAACCAAAACTACGGATGACCAGTTCCCTGCCGAGGCCTTTGATGAGATTGGCTATCATGTCAGTTATTCAGGCCAGAAGACCTATAATGGTGTGGCGATCATCAGCAAACAGCCAGTCGAAGATATCCTCACCGATATTCCGGATCTGGATGATCCACAGCGCAGGATTATGGCGGCAAGTTACGGGCAGGTTCGTATACTCGACCTGTATGTGGTCAATGGCTCTGAAGTCGGCTCCGACAAATACGACTATAAGCTGGACTGGCTGGAAAAGGTTCGTGCCTATATCGAAGAAGATAAAAAGCAACACGAACATTATGTCGTCCTGGGTGATTTCAATATCGCACCGGATGATCGTGATGTGCACAATCCAAAGTCCTGGCATGAACGAATCCTCTGCAGCACCCCGGAACGCAATGCCCTGAAAGCCATCCTGGACCTGGGGTTCAAAGACAGTTTTCGTCTCTTTGATCAGAAAGAGAAAACCTTTAGCTGGTGGGACTACCGTGGTGGTGGTTTCGACCAGAATATGGGACTGCGTATCGACCTGATCCTGAGTTCAGATAGTCTCTCGGATAAATGCCAGAGTAGTTTCGTTGATGTGAAACCCAGGAAGCTGGATCGTCCATCGGACCATGCCCCCGTCGTTGCCGAGTTCTCAATATGAAATATAAGGACCTCAGAGACTTTATCCGTGTCCTTGAGGAACAGGGCGAACTCAAGCGTGTCAGCCAGGAAATCGATCCCAGGCTGGAAATGACTGAGATCTGTGACCGAACCCTGCGTGTCGGTGGCCCGGCTATCCTGTTTGAAAACCCGAAGGGTTCAAATGTGCCGGTACTCGCCAATCTCTTTGGGACCCCGCATCGCGTTGCCCTGGGTATGGGTGAAGATTCCATCGAGGCCCTGCGCGAGGTCGGTAAACTGCTGGCCTTTCTCAAAGAGCCAGATCCGCCCCGGGGGATGAAAGAGGCCTGGAAGACCCTGCCCGTTTTCAAAAAGGTGCTGGATATGGCACCGAAGACAATACGTAAGGCGCCCTGCCAGGAAGTCATCCTCGAAGGTGAGGAAGTAGATCTAGGCAAGCTACCCGTGCAGACCTGCTGGCCAGGCGATGCCGCTCCCCTGATTACCTGGGGCCTGGTTATTACCAAAGGGCCCTATAAAGAACGCCAGAACATGGGCATTTACCGCCAGCAGGTGCTAGGACCCAACAAGGTCATCATGCGTTGGTTGTCACACCGTGGCGGTGCGCTGGATTTCCGTGACTGGTGCGAGGCCCACCCGGGAGAACCCTTCCCTATTTCTGTGGCCCTGGGTTCTGACCCCGCCACCATACTCGGCGCGGTCACACCGGTACCCGATACCTTGTCAGAACATGCCTTTGCGGGCCTTCTTCGCGGTTCGCGAACAGAGCTCGTCCAGTGTAAAGGTAATGATCTGCTGGTGCCGGCTAGTAGTGAGATTATTCTGGAAGGTCATATCTATCCGGATGAGACAGCCCCCGAAGGGCCATATGGAGACCACACCGGGTACTATAACGAGGTAGAAGAATTTCCCGTCTTTACCATCGAGCGTATTACCCAGCGTAAAGAGCCTATCTACCACAGTACTTACACAGGCAGGCCCCCCGATGAGCCCGCCATCCTGGGCGTCGCCCTGAACGAGGTCTTCGTACCCATACTGCAAAAGCAGTTCCCTGAGATCATCGATTTTTACCTGCCGCCCGAAGGCTGTTCCTACCGCATGGCGGTGGTTTCGATAAAGAAACAGTATCCTGGACATGCCAAGCGTGTGATGCTGGGTGTCTGGTCCTTCCTGCGCCAGTTCATGTATACCAAGTTTGTGATCGTGGTCGACGAGGATATCGATGCACGTAACTGGGAAGACGTCATCTGGGCCATGACGACCCGCATGGACCCACAGCGTGATACAGTCATGATTGATCAGACCCCGATAGATTACCTGGATTTTGCTTCACCGGTTTCCGGGCTGGGCTCCAAGATGGGACTGGATGCTACGAATAAGTGGCCGGGAGAAACTGATCGTGAATGGGGGACCCCGATCGTCATGGATGAGGCGGTAAAAAGAAGGGTAGATGAGCTGTGGGATGCGTTAGGGATCATGGAAGGTTGATTTATGCTTTGCAATGCAAGGAATCTGTTCTATAGAAGATAATCTATAGGCGTGGCTGCCTTGCGACTCCTTTAATAATAAGACTTATCAGGGAGAAACAGTATGTCGGCAGTATTGAAATTCATCCTGGCCTGGCCAGGTATGTTTGTTCCCTTCCGCTCCTGGGTTGGTGAATTACGCAATCCGGAAACCTTAAAGGCGGACATCATCGCCGGTGTCACCGTTGCGCTGGTACTGGTGCCACAGTCTATGGCCTATGCCCAACTGGCCGGACTGCCTTCCTATCATGGTCTTTATGCGGCCTTCCTGCCGGTAATGATCGCGGCTTTCTTTGGTTCATCGCGGCAACTGGCAACCGGGCCCGTGGCTATCGTTTCCCTGATGACGGCCTCAACCCTCGCACCCTATATAAATAGTCCGGAAACCTACATTGCCTATGCCATGTTACTGGCCTTCCTGGTCGGTATATTCCAGATAGCGCTTGGCCTGTTTCGCATGGGTGTCCTGGTGGACTTTCTCTCACATCCCGTGGTCATCGGTTTCACCAACGCTGCCTGTATCATCATTGCGACCTCGCAGTTGGGTAAGTTAGTTGGTGTCACTGTGCCCAGGGCGGACACACATTATGAATATGTGTTCAACAAAATCGTTTTTGCCCTGGAAAATGCGAACGGGGCGACTATCCTGATGTCGGTTCTAGCACTGGCAATCATGTACTGGTTCAAGGTGTACCGACCAAAATTCCCCGGTGTATTGATAGCCGTTGTAGTTACTACGCTTCTGTCATGGGCACTGGACTACAGGTCCATGGGCGGCGCCGTTGTTGGCATCATCCCGCAGGGCCTGCCCAGCTTTGGGGTGCCGGAGTTTGATCTTTCCGTGATGAAGGAACTGGCCTCTGCCGCAATCGCGATTGCCCTGATTGGTTTCATGGAGGCCATCTCCATCGCCAAGGTGATGGCGGCCAGAACAAGACAAAGGCTAGACTCCAGCCAGGAGCTGGTTGGTCAGGGCATGGGTAACATTTTTGCCTCTCTGTTCCAGGGTTACGCGGTATCTGGTTCGTTTTCGCGTTCTGCGGTCAACATATCGGCCGGCGCAGTGACCGGCTTTTCATCCATCGTAACGGGTCTGGGCGTAGCGATAACGCTCCTTTTCCTGACTCCCCTGCTCTATCACCTGCCCCAGGCTACTCTGGCCGCCGTCATCATCATGGCAGTAATCAGCCTGGTGAAGATTGAACCGGTCAAGCATGCCTGGGCCGTGCAAAAGTCCGATGCCGTGATCTCGATGATCGTCTTTTTCCTGACGCTTTATCTCGCACCGCACCTGGAAATGGGCCTGTTTATCGGTATTGGTCTATCGATCTTCTTCTTCCTGGTGCGCAGCATGCGTCCACGCTTTGTCGAACTCACCCGTCATGAGGATGGCACCCTGCGTGATGCGGAATTCCACCACCTGCCAGTACAGGAAGAAATTTCCGTATTCCGTTTTGATATGCCCCTGTACTTTGCTAATGCTGGATATATGGAAACCATGATCCTCGAGAGCGTTGCCCGAAAACCAAACCTGAAGTTCGTCATTATCGATATGGAATCCATTACCATGATCGATGCAACAGGTGAGGAGGTTCTGGAAGGATTAACGGAACGACTGGGCGCTCTGGGTATCGAGGTGCTGATTTCTCGTACAAAGATGCCTATTCAGGACATACTGGATCATGCGGGTTATACGAAAATGATAGGTACTGATCATTTCTTCAGGACCAGGGATGAGGCGATTCAATATGCCCTGCATCAGCTGCATATGGATGATGCGCCAAGCCCCTTACGGCGCACAATAAAAAAGTATTGATGCCCTGAAATCAGAGAAATGCCCCTGGTGATTGAATAAATAGCTGAGCCTGCCACAATTAATCAGGGATTCGGCTAGATATTTTCAGGCTAGAAAAGGGGGGCGACTATGCGTCACATTATGGTTCTGAATGCCAAGGGCGGTTCGGGTAAGACAACGATTGCCATTAACCTGGCCAGTTATCTGGCGACCAAGGGATTCAAGGTGGGACTTGCAGACTTTGATCCCCAGGGCTCAAGCCTGGCCTGGCTCGAACAGCGTTCCCCGGCGCGCCCGGTTATTCATGGCATTGCAGGCTTTGAAAAAGGATACCGCGCCCCGCGCAACCTGGACTATCTGATCATGGATGCCCCGGCAGCGGTTCATGGCAAGGAACTAACGGCCCTGATGCGTAAGGCAGAGACCGTCATTGTTCCTGTCCTGCCATCACCTATTGATATGCGTGCAGCCACCAATTTCCTTGCCGAGCTGAAAAAGAACAGTCGTGTAGCCAACAAGCAGGCCAGGATTGCCCTGGTTGCCAATCGTACCCGCGAGGTCACGCGAATCTACGGTGAACTGGAAGCATTCCTGAAAAAACAGCGCATTCCCGTGCTGACACATCTCAGGGATTCCCAGAACTATATACGCGCAGCAGATAGAGGACTGGGCATATTTGAGCTGGCACCCTCCGCTACGCGTATCGATCGAGACCAGTGGCAGGGCATTGTACGTTGGGTTAATAGTAAGCGAAGCCAGCCCTGAGAGCAGGTACCACACCTGGGAGCAAAATGACTAAATTTGTGATAAAGGTTTTTATTCTTTTCCTGACATCCCTGGCACAGGCAGCTGATATCAGTGGAACCTGGAAAGGTGACAGGGGCGGCACATTTTATGTTTCCCAGGATCGTGGTCGTGTCTACTGGTACGGCGAACAGTTAACACGTAATCCGTATTGGGCACATGTCTTTGTTGGCAAAATTGATAATAAAGATAATGAAATTCGTGGCGACTGGTTTGATGTGCCAAAGGGTAAGAAAAGGGAGCGCGGGGGATTAAGAGCTGAAGTATCAGACGACGGTAATAACATAGAAATCATGAGTCAGAACTTTGTTGCGACTAAACTGAGAAAGGTTCGTCAGAATGTCGCCGGGATTCCTCCTAGCTCTGCAGCTCAAGCCGCCCCCATGGTGCTGCAGGAAGACTGTATTACATTTAATCCCAGTCGAGTACGGGTAAACAAGATCAATGGCAACTGGAAGATAGTAGAAGGCAGTCACTGGTTATTTGATTTTGCACAGAACAAGAATGAGGCGGATCAGGCATTATCCGTCATACGTCAGTACAAAATGGATTCGGTCTGTTATGTGGGCAGGCCACAGCCAAGCTTCACCTACCTGCTATCAAATGGGCAGTCTCCACTTGGTAAGAAAGTTCAGGAAGATTGTCTGACCTTTAATCCTAAGAAACTGAAACTGGAACAGGTGCACGGCAGCTGGAAAATCGTTGAAGGAAACCACTGGTTATTCGATTTTGGATCCAATATTCAGGAAGCAAAACAGAGCCTGTCTATCATTCGAAAATACCAGTTTAAGTATTCCTGTTTTATCGGCAGACCCGATCCCAGTTTCACTTATATGAGGCAATAGACAACGATGCGCGTATGCATTATTGGTTCCGGTTTTGCAGCCCTGACTGCGGTAAGAGCACTTCGATCAAAGAGCTCCGATGCGCAGATTACCCTGATTGCTCCAGCTGCAGAGCTTATTTATTACCCAAGTCTGATCTGGATACCATCGGGTCTACGTACCGGTGATGATCTTAGAATCAATCTGGAAAATTTTATCAAACATTACCGGGTACAGTTCCACAGGGGTGCGGTGACGGGCCTGAGTGATGATGGGCGCACGGTACATACCGACAATGGCGAAGTCGAAAACGATGCGCTGATTATTGGTAGTGGCGGTCGTTTTATAAAGAAATTACCAGGAATTGAAAACGCGCTAACAATTTGTGAAGGCATAGAGGCGACAGAAAAAATACGTGATCGGCTGATGGCCATGGACGGTGGAACCATAGCCGTAGGTTTTGGCGGTAATCCCAAGGAGCCATCCGCCATGCGCGGGGGACCCATGTTCGAGCTATTGTTTGGACTGGATACCCAGCTACGTCGCGAAGGACGCAGAGACAAATTCAAGATTGTTTTTTTTAATCCTGCCCCACAACCTGGTAAGCGTCTCGGAGAAAAAGCGGTTAAAGGCCTGCTGGATGAAATGGCTAAACGTGACATCGATACGCACCTTGGTCACAAAATGAAAGCCTTCGAATCAGACAAGGTAATAACCGAGGGTGGTGAATTTGCAGCAGACCTGATTCTGTTCATGCCAGGCATGACAGGTCCTTCCTGGCTGGACAATACAAAACTGCCCAGATCAGACGGCGGTATGGTCAGGGCTAATGAACTGTGCCAGGTCGAAGGTTTTGACAAGGTTTATGTGGCGGGTGATTCAGGTAGTTTCCCCGGGCCGGACTGGATGCCAAAGCAGGCACATATGGCGGACCTCCAGGCAGAGGCAGCAGTCAATAACCTGATTGCTGAAAGCAAAGGTCAGCAGGCGGATAGTCGCTTCAAGGTAGAGCTGATCTGTATTGTCGATAGCCTGGATAAAGGCATACTGGTTTTCCGTGACCTGAAACGATCCATCGTCTTTCCCTGTAGAGCGTTCCACTTTCTCAAGCGTTTCTTTGAGTGGTGGTATCTGCGTAAGTATCGATAAAAACTTTTATGCAGCATGCCAATGACGATGCGCTGCAGGATTATTTTCTGCAAGGGGTTTCACGTACCTTTGCATTAACCATTCCTGTTCTGCCCATGCCACTCCAGCGCGTCGTGGCCAATGCCTATCTGCAATGCAGAATCATAGACACCATCGAAGATGATCCTGGTCTTAGCCTGGATCAGAAACGCGAATTTGCAAAGGGCTTTGTTCAATGCCTGTCCGGTGTGGCGGATGCTGATGCATTTGCAAAAAAGTTATATCCACAGCTGTCAGATAATGTGCTGGACATGGAAAAAGAACTGGTGCGTTCAAATGCAGATGTACAACGTATCTACCAGTCCTTCCCTGCCGTAGATCAGAAGGCGATATTTGAATGCGTTGAAACCATGAGTAAAGGCATGGTGCATTTCCAGCAACGCCAATCTCAGGAAGGCCTGTACGATATTCAGGAAATGGAAGATTACTGTTATTTCGTAGCCGGTGTTGTTGGAGAAATGCTGACAAACATATACGCAAATCATGAGCCAGCGATTAAATCCCAACAGGAAATAATGATGCCCTTGGCCAGGAGTTTTGGCCAGGGTCTGCAGATGACTAATATACTCAAGGATATCTGGGACGATCAGAAGCGTGGCGTCTGTTGGTTGCCAGCAAAAGACTTCAGTGATCAGGGTTATGCGCTACACTTTCTTTCTGAGGGCAAAACCGATAAAGCCTTCCATCAGGGTCTTATGCAGCTGATTGCCCTGGCGCATTTCAGACTCAAAGAAGCCCTGGACTACACACTGAAAATTCCAGCGTCGCAACGTGAAATACGCCAGTTCAATCTATGGTCACTGGGTATGGCCATGCTGACATTAAGAAAGATTGCAAAGTATCCGGAGTATCGGTCAGGTGATGAAGTAAAAATCGGTCGTAACAGTGTAAGGCTAACCATTATCCTGATGAAATGGTTTGCGGGGTATGGCAGCTTGCTAAAGCTAATGTTTTACCTTGCAGGTAGAGGTCTTCCCGAACCGGTTAGGGCTAAAGCTCCACGTGTACCCCGGCTGGATTAGTATGAAGCCAGTGGTAAAGAAAGAATAATGTATTAACTACAAAGGAAGGACTGATGAATAAGTTACTGTCGATAATATTATTAAGCTTCGGTCTGCAGTCCCTGGCATATGCCGGACCCTTTACCGATGAAATGGCTAAGTGTCTGGTCGAGAAAACAAGCAAGGAAGATAAAACGCTGGTTATTCAGTGGGTATATGCATCGATGTCTTTCCATCCCGGTGTACAGTCCCTGGCTAATGTGTCCGATGCCAGGGGCGAAGCCTTAAACGAAGATACGGCAAACCTACTCGTTGATCTGACTACGGTACGTTGTAAGGAAGAAACGGTGAAGGCCCTGCAATATGAAGGAGCCAATGCCATGGAAATGAGCTTTGCATTACTGGGAGAAGCCGCGATGGCTGATCTAATGACAGACCAGAATGTGCAGGCCTATATGAATGGACTGGATAAGTATATTGATGAAGAGGCCTATGCGAAGGCCCTGGGTTTTGATACTGAAGGGCAGTAAT
>CAZXNH010000020.1:0-20074 GCA_964641615.1 uncultured Ectothiorhodospiraceae bacterium
TCATGGCGCATCAGAAAATCCCAGTACAGGGTGGTAAACGGGCAGGCATTTTCACCCGTAGATTTGTCCGGTGCGTAGCGGCATCCCGTGCAGTAATTACTCATGCGCTGAATATATCGGCCTGATGCCACGTAAGGCTTGGAGGCCAGCAGACCGCCATCGGCATACTGGGACATGCCTATCGTGTTAGGTGCCTCGACCCATTCGACCGCGTCTATATAAACGGCAAGATACCATTCATGAATCTCTTTTGGGCGCACCCCATAGAGCAGTGCAAATAGTCCCGTCACCATGAGCCGTTGAATGTGATGTGCATATCCCAGTTGTAGTGTTTGTTCTATTGTTTGCCGAAGACAGTTCATGTCTGTATCAGCCGTCCAGAAAAAGTCGGGCAGGGGGTGATCGGCAGCAAGGCTGTTGCTGTCCAGGTATCCGGGCATCTGGGACCAGTAAATACCCCGGACATATTCACGCCATCCCAGGACCTGTCGAATAAAACCTTCGACAGACTGTAGTGGAGCGAGACCAGCATGATAGGTCTGCTCGACAGCCGTAATGACTTCGCGAGGGTTCAGCAGCTTAAGATTCAGCGCAGATGCAAGGCCAGAGTGATATAGCATGGTCTCCCCCTGCCACATGGCATCCTGGTAAGGGCCAAAGGCGCAGAGCCGTTCATGGATAAACTGATCCAGTAGTTCCAGTGCCTGTTCACGGGTGACTGGCCAGTTAAAGTGGTCGCAGGTGCCTGGATTGTCTGGAAATACTTTTTGAACATCTTCAATGACAGTCTGCGTGATGGCGTCCAGTTCGAACTGCTGGAAAGCGGGGATCATGCCCGGACCTTCCTTGCCAAATGGCTTTCGGTTTTCCTTGTCCAGGTTCCATTGCTGACCTGTAGGCTGACCATCTTCCATCAGGATCTGTTCACGCTTACGCATATGACGATAGAAATGCTCCATAACAAGGACGCGGCGCCCTTCAAGCCATGCAGAAAATTCATCGTGACTGCACAGGTAGTGCGGATCTTCGATGACGGTTATATCGATGTGATGCTTCTGGCAGGTTGCGTTGATGACTTCCTGTACACCATGTTCACCAGCCTCGACCATGAGTAATTCGTCGGGTTGGTATGTCCTGATAGTTTCAGATAGTGCCGTGACAAAGCTACCTGCCTGTGGATGATGGATATCGATGTACTCGAGTCGATAGTCCTGGTTCTTTAGCCACTGTGCGTGATGACGCATGGCAGACAGAAACAAAGTGGTGCGTGCCTTGTGTGACCAGACACGTTCAGACTCCTGACGTGACTCGATCATCAACAGCAGATCATTTTCTTTATCGCACCGGGTCAGTGCCGGTGATGAACGATCAAGCTGATCCCCGAGGATGAGAACAACGCGGCCTGTCTTCATCAGGCCCGACCAGAGTTTCGTCGACAACGTTCTGAGCAGTATTTCACTTCGTCCCAGTTATTTCGCCAGCGTTTTCTCCAGCTAAAGGGGCGATTGCATACGGGGCAGATACGTTCGGGTAGAAAGGCTTTCCTGTGCGCCATCAGTTGTTTAGGTATTGAAGGTTTTCAGTATTAAAAGGGATGGGCTTAATACCTAATGACTTAAGGCCCTCATCGCTACAGGTATTTCCTTCCATAAGCATATCGATCTGTTCATGAGTTACAGGGAAGGCCTCGAACCGGTCCAGCACTCTTGCGACTGCAGATACGGCACAGCCTGGTGCAGGAAGCATGAGTTTCTGCTTTCCAACAGCATTACCAATCGTAAGCAGGATTTCCTGCCAGCTCACATCCTCTGAACCACCCAGGCTGTAGATCTTGCCAATAGTCTCCTGATTATCCAGGCTTTTCACGAAGGCCTCAGCAACATTGCTAACATGTACGGGAGAGAGCCTGAACTGCCCGGCGTTGGTGGGCAGAAGGCCTGAATAGAACAATGGGGCAGGCATGGGTGAATCGATAATGTCCTGCCTCAGCTGGGTGGCGAATTCCATACGTCCGCGTGGATCGCCGAAGATGACCGACGGACGGAAGATAGTCCAGTCTAGTTCGGAAGACATCAGGTATTGCTCGGCTTCGAATTTAGTCATCTGGTAACGCGTGCCGGCAGGTTTGATGCCATTGGCGCTCATCAGCAAATAACGTTTAACACCTGCCTGCTGCGCAGCATCGACCGTTTGTTTTATGCCGTCGAGTTGCAGGGACTGGAAGGTGATGCCTTTATCGGGAAGCTCGCGCAGGATGCCAATGTTGTAAATTGCGGCATCGGCTCCTTCCAGGGTTTTCTGGATGGCCTCCGCATCGCCGATTTCACCATTGATGATGGTGCATTGATCTGCCTGCGTTACCCGATGTTCGTTGCCTTCACGTACCAGCAGAACAGGGTGGTGGCCTGCCGCGATAAGTGCATCGGTCAGATAGCTGCCAACAAAACCTGTACCACCAAAAATCGCCACACGCATAGTGATTGCCTCTTAACATATGTTTTATTTGAAGGTTCTAATCGCACCCAGTCCGCCATCAACATTCAGGACCTGTCCTGTCATCCAGCTGCTCTCATCGGAGAGCAGGAAGCGGGTCATGGCGGCAATATCCTCTGGCTGGCCAATGCGCTCCAGGGGATGCCTTGCAGATGCAGCTTCTCTCTGGCGATCAGTTCGTAACAGGCCCTTCGAAAGGCGGGTTTCCGTGAGTGACGGTGCAATAGCATTGACCCGGATTTTTGGTGCCAGTTCTGCAGCCAGGGAACGGGTCAGTCCCTCAATAGCGCCTTTCGCAGCAGCAATAGAGCTATGCATGGGCATGCCTGTCGTGACGGCGACGCTAGAATAGAAAACCGCGCTGGCCTGTCCAGCCTTTCTGAGGGCAGGCAGGGCTGCCCTGAAGGCCCTGACTGCACCGAGCAGGTTCACCTCGAGGTCATCAAGGATGTGCTGGTCTGTCGTACGTTCAAAGGGCTGGAGACGAATACTGCCTGGGCAGTAGACGAAGCCATCCAGTGACTCGGGAAGGAGATCGCCAGGAAATTCTTCTGATGATGCCTCCCACTCAATGTGATGACCGGTGACTTCCTCGGGGAGGCTCCTCGACGTAGTCCAGAGTTCGTGGTCTTCGGATAGTTGCCGGGCAAGCTCAAGACCGATTCCGCTGCTGGCACCGATGATCAGGAAGTTCGCCATGATCTGCTCCTCAAATGGTTGCCTGGCACATGGGGGCCATACTCAATTCTTATATCGACAAATTAGTTCTGATGGGCATTAATTGCGAAAAGCGATACGTTCACTGGGGTATCTCAGAGGCATGTTTCTTGCTGTCTCTCTATAGATATGTCCATATGGGTTATAGGCAGCATGGGTATTTTTTTATATGGTATGCACAGGCTAGGGGAAGGTATCAGGGCAGGGGGTGACTGCCTAAATGCCTGGCAGTTTTTGCCGATATTTAAAATAGATAAGAAAATCAATACTTAAGAATGTAAACCGCGCGACAACAAGAGGCGCAGATGAAGATATCCAGGGGATTAGACGTACCTATTGCGGGTGCGCCGGAACAAAAAGTCTATGCAAGTCCCAATCCGGTCAAGACCGTAGCCGTCATTGGACGTGATTTTGTTGGCCTGAAGCCGACCATGAAGGTCACGGAAGGTGACGAGGTCAGGATCGGCGATGTCCTGTTCGAGGACAAGAAAAACCCGGGAGTGAAATTTACCTCACCAGGCCACGGGGTGGTGCGTCAGATCAATCGTGGTGCACGCCGCGTCCTGCAGTCCGTGGTTATCGACGTCTTTGAGGAAGAAGAGGGACGTGAATTTACCAGCTACGATGAGAGTGAGCTGGACAACCTGACCACAGAGCAGGTTAAAGAGCAGCTACTGGAATCGGGTGCCTGGACGGCCTTTCTTACCCGGCCATATCGCAAGGTGCCGCAGGTTGATTCGGTGCCGCATTCGATATTCATTACAGCCATGGACACGCGCCCCCTGGCAGCGAATCCTGAGGTGGTTATCGACCTCGATCGCGACGCGTTCATCAATGGTATTCGCATAATCCGTCACCTCAGCGGGGGCAAGGTATTTGTCAACAAGGCACCCGGAGCGAGGATCCCTGAAGTATCACTCGATAACGTTGAGTACCATGAATTTGCAGGCCCGCATCCTGCGGGGCTGCCTGGCACCCATATCCATTTTCTCGATCCTGTGTCTGCCGAAAAGACCGTATGGCATATCGGTTACCAGGATGTCATGGCTATCGGAAAGCTGTTTGTCGATGGCAAGCGCTGTCTGGACAGGGTGGTCTCCCTGGCTGGGCCACAGGTTAAAAATCCGCGTCTGATTCGTACCCGTCAGGGTATCTGCACCGACTGCCTGGTACATGGCGAGTTAAAAGAAGGTCAGTCGAGAGTTATCTCCGGTTCTGTGCTGGCTGGTTTCCGTTCAGCTGGCTGGAGTGCGTACCTGGGACGATTTAATACACAGGTTACGGTGATTAAGGAAGGTAACGAACGCCTGTTCCTGCACTGGCTTAACCCCTGGCTCAAGCACTTCTCATTGTTAAATGTATTCATCCGTAAATCTCCAGCATACGACATGACATCTACCCAGAATGGTAGCCACAGGGCGATGGTGCCACTGGGCAACTACGAGGCCGTGATGCCGCTGGACATACTGCCCACCCAGTTATTGCGTGCCTTGCTGGTGCGTGATACCGATACGGCTCAGCAGCTGGGTATTCTGGAACTGGACGAAGAAGATCTCGCTTTATGTACCTTTGTCTGTCACAGCAAATATGAATATGGTCCGGCGCTGCGCGCCTGCCTTGATCAGATTGAGAGGGAAGGCTAATGGCGCTGCGTAAAATCCTCGACAGTGTAGAACCGCTGTTCACCCGAGGGGGTAAGCTGGAGAAGTATTACTCCCTGTTCGAAATGGTGGACACCCTGCTGTATAGCCCACCCAATACCACGCCACATGCGCCGCATGCCCGCGATGCCCTCGATCTGAAACGCGTGATGGGCTATGTCTGGATGGCAACCTTCCCTATCATGTTTATGGCCTGTTTCAATACCGGCCTGCAGGCCAACGAGGCCATGAGTGCCATGGGCCTGACCACGGTTGATGGCCTGCGCGGCTGGTTGCTGGATTTTGTTGGCTACGACCCAAACAGCATCCTTGCCAACTTCCTGCACGGGCTGACTTACTTCCTGCCGATTTATATGACCACCTTTATCGTCGGTGGTATCGCCGAGGTCGTTTTCGCCCTGGTGCGAGGACACGAGGTAAACGAAGGCTTCTTTGTCACCTCTATCCTGTTCAGCCTGACCCTGCCTCCTACCATTCCTCTGTGGATGGTTGCCATGGGCATCATCTTCGGTGTGGTTGTCGGCAAAGAGGTCTTTGGCGGTACAGGCAAAAACTTCCTTAACCCGGCGCTCACAGGTCGTGCCTTTCTGTTCTTTGCCTATCCGGCTGCAATGTCTGGCGATGTGGTCTGGACAGCTGTGGATGGTTTCTCGGGTGCAACGGCCCTGAGTGTTGCTGCCAGTGGCGGTGTCGATGCAGTACTGGCCACGAACATTACCTGGTTTGATGCCTTTATCGGCACCATCCCCGGATCTATCGGTGAGACCTCGACACTGGCCTGCCTGATTGGCGGCCTGATGCTATTGTTTACGAGGATTGCCAACTGGCGCATTGTCGTCGGTGTCATGATTGGCATGATTGCCACGTCCCTGATGTTTAATGCCATTGGCAGTGAAACCAATCCCATGTTCGACATGCCCTGGCACTGGCACCTGGTGCTGGGCGGCTTCGCCTTTGGCATGTTCTTCATGGCAACCGATCCGGTTACGGCCGCCATGACCAACGAGGGACGCTGGTACTTCGGTATGCTTATCGGAATCATGGTGGTGCTGATTCGTGTCGTGAATCCGGCCTTCCCGGAAGGCATGATGCTGGCCATCCTGTTTGCCAATATCTTTGCCCCGCTGATTGACCACTTCGTAATCCAGAAGAACATACGTCGCCGCTTGAAGCGTCAGGAGGCTAGTTCATGAGTGTGTTCAAGCAATTTGCTGAGATGCCCAATGACAGCCGCCTGAAGACCATCATTGTGGCGCTGCTACTCTGCCTGGTCTGTTCGGTACTGGTATCCACTGCGGCCGTTGCCCTGAAGCCGAAGCAGGATGCGAACAAGGCCCTGGATAAGAAACAGAATATCCTGAATATCGCCGGCATGATGAGTCCTGGCGCCTCTGTTGATGAGCTCTTTGCCAGGATCGAAACACGTATTGTTGATATGGAAACAGGCAAGTTTGCCGACGATATCGACCCGGAAAAATTTGATCAGCGCAAGGCGGCCAAGGATCCGGCCATGAGCATCAAGTTAAGCAAGGATGAAGACCTGGCGTCGATTGGTCGCAAGGAAAAATATGCCGCGGTTTACCTGGTGCGTGAGGGTGGTCAGCTTCAGACGATTATCCTGCCGGTGCATGGCTATGGCCTGTGGTCGACCATGTACGGCTTTGTGGCCCTGGAAGGTGATGCCCGTACCGTTAAAGGAATGGGTTTCTATGAACATGCCGAGACTCCGGGTTTGGGTGGCGAAGTCGATAACCCTGGCTGGAAGGCAAAATGGGTTGGGAAGGAAATCTACAACCCGCAGGGTGAGGTGGCCGTGCGGGTCCTCAAGGGCGCTGTTCTACCTTCCACCCCGGATCCACAGTACAAGGTCGATGGCCTGGCAGGGGCAACCCTGACCAGTCGTGGTGTTGAAAACCTGCTGCAATACTGGCTTGGCGAGCAGGGCTTCAAACCATTCCTTAAGAATCTGGCACAGGAGGGGTAAGCCATGAGCACTGGAATTAAGTCAGTCGTTTATGACCCGCTGTTCGATAACAACCCGATTACCCTGCAGATCCTGGGTATCTGCTCAGCGCTTGCGGTCACAACCTCCCTGAAGACGGCGCTGCTGATGTCGATTGCACTGACGACGGTACTGACCCTGTCAAACGCATCAATCAGTATGATCCGTCATCATGTCCCAGGCAGTATTCGAATCATCGTGCAGATGATCATCATTGCCTCGCTGGTCATCATCGTCGATCAGTTCCTCAAGGCCTATGCCTACGACACGGCCAAGAAGCTCTCGGTCTTCGTCGGTCTGATTATTACCAACTGTATCGTGATGGGGCGTGCCGAGGCCTATGCCATGTCGCATGATCCGAAGATGAGTTTCTTCGATGGCCTGGGCAATGGCCTGGGGTATAGCCTGATCCTGATGCTGGTGGCCTTTATCCGAGAACTGTTTGGTGCGGGCTCATTATTTGGTTACCAGGTTATGCCACTGACCAGCGAAGGTGGCTGGTATCAGTCCAATGGCATGATGCTGTTGCCGCCCAGTGCCTTCTTTATTATCGGTTTCCTGATCTGGGGTATCCGAACATGGAAACCGAAACAGGTGGAAGAGCCGGACTTCAGAATCCATGAAGAGCATTCCAAGGAGGGCGCTTAATCATGGAGGCAATGCTAAGTCTTTTTGTTAAATCGATATTTGTCGAAAACATGGCCCTGGCCTTCTTTCTGGGCATGTGTACCTTTATCGCTGTATCCAAGAAGATTGAGACTGCGCTGGGTCTGGGTATCGCGGTAGTCGTGGTGCAGGCGATCACGGTTCCTGCCAATAACCTGATCCTGAATTACCTGCTCAAGGAAGACGCCCTGAGCTGGATGGGTATTACCGGGGTTGATCTGACCTTCCTGGGTCTGATCAGTTACATCGGTGTCATCGCTGCCCTGGTTCAGATACTCGAGATGTTCCTCGATCGATACATGCCCGCACTCTATAACGCCCTGGGTGTGTTTCTGCCACTGATCACGGTGAACTGCGCCATTCTTGGTGGTTCGTTGTTCATGGTGGAACGTGATTACACCTTTTCTGAAAGTGTCGTCTTTGGTGTGGGCAGCGGTGTTGGCTGGGCCCTGGCGATTACAGCGCTGGCCGGTATCCGTGAAAAGCTCAAGTATTCTGATGTGCCCAAGGGTCTTGAGGGGCTGGGTATTACCTTTATCACCGTTGGCCTGATGTCACTGGGCTTTATGGCCTTTTCGGGTATCCAGCTATGACAGGAAACAAAACAAATATTTTTAGCGGGGAGGAGTGCCAGTGATTGAGATTGTATTGGGCGTCACCCTGTTTACCGCCATCGTTCTGGCCCTGGTCGGCATTATCCTGTTTGCCCGTTCGAAGCTGGTAGCTTCTGGCAATGTAAACATCCTGATAAACGATGAGAAAGCAATTGAAACCCCAGTTGGTGCCAAGCTGCTGGGTGCCCTGGCCGATGCCGAACTCTTCGTCTCGTCAGCCTGTGGGGGTGGTGGTACCTGTGGTCAGTGCAAGGTCAAGGTACTGGAAGGCGGTGGCTCTATACTGCCGACTGAAGAGACCCATATAAATAAACGTGAAGCGCGAGAAGGCGAGCGTCTGTCCTGCCAGGTTACTGTAAAGCAGGACATGAAGATTGAGGTGCCTGAAGAAGTTTTCGGTGTTAAGCAGTGGGAATGCACTGTGCGTTCCAACGACAACGTCGCCACCTTCATCAAGGAACTGGTGCTGGAGATCCCCGAAGGTGATGACGTCCCCTTCAAGGCAGGTGGCTATATCCAGATCGAGTGTCCACCGCATGAGATTCGTTACAAGGACTTTGACATTGCGAAAGAGTATCACCCTGACTGGGATGCCTACGATGTCTGGCGTTACGAATCGAAGGTGAAGGAAGAAACGATACGCGCCTACTCAATGGCCAACTATCCGGAAGAGAAAGGCCTCATCATGCTGAACGTGCGTATCGCTACGCCACCACCACGTGATGAGACGATTCCTCCCGGCATCATGTCTTCCTATATCTGGAGCCTGAAGCCCGGTGACAAGGTCAAGATTTCGGGTCCCTTTGGTGAGTTCTTTGCCAAGGACACCGACCATGAAATGGTGTTTATCGGTGGTGGTGCCGGCATGGCGCCCATGCGTTCACACATCTTCGATCAGCTCAAGCGTCTGAACAGCAAGCGCAAGATTTCATTCTGGTACGGTGCCCGCTCGGTGCGTGAGGCCTTTTATGTCGAAGAGTTCGACAAGCTGCAGGAAGAGAACGAAAACTTTACCTGGCATCTGGCCCTGTCTGATCCTCTGCCCGAGGATAACTGGGAAGGCCACACCGGCTTTATTCATGATGTCCTGCTGGAGAACTACCTCAAGCAGCATCCTGCTCCTGAAGATTGTGAGTACTACATGTGTGGACCGCCAATGATGAATTCGGCTGTCATCAACATGCTCAAGGAACTGGGTGTTGAAGACGAGAACATCCTTCTGGATGACTTTGGTGGTTAATCATTTCGGTCATGCCTGGCTTCGTTTTCTGACGATGCCGGGCATTTTTATTGCTATTTCTTTAAGCCTTTTTCTGTCGGCCTGTTCAGAGCCGCAAGCAGTGCGCATCCAGGGTGCCACCATGGGTACCAGCTACAGTGTTGTAATCCCTGTGCTGCCCGAAGGCATCAGTAAGCAGCAGTTACAGCAGGGTATGGATGAGCAGTTGCTGACAGTTAATCAGCATATGTCGACTTATATCCAGAACTCCGAACTGTCTGCGGTAAACCAGGCAGGGGCAGAGCAATGGCTACCGCTTTCCAGCCCATTGTTCGAAGTGATTCAGAAGGCCCAGCTTGTCAGTGAACAGACTGAGGGCGCCTTTGATATTACCGTTGGTCCGTTGGTGAACCTGTGGGGTTTCGGCCCCATAGATCAGGGCGTACCTGTGAAGGAACCGGATACTGAGGCCGTTGCAGCAGCGCGTGCCAGGATTGGTTATCAGTACATTGAGCTGGATGCAGAGCAGCAGGCATTGCGTAAGGGCATTGAAAACCTGTATCTGGATCTTTCAGCGATTGCCAAGGGCTATGGCGTCGATGTCCTTGGAGAATACCTGGAATCCGTGGGGATCACGAACTACCTGGTTGAGATTGGTGGCGAGCTCAGGGCGCGCGGCATCAGTCATCGCGGTGACCCCTGGCGTATTGCCCTGGAGAAACCGCAGGACGGACAGAGAGCCATTCAGCGCGTGATTCCCCTGTCGGATATCTCTGTGGCGACTTCCGGCGATTACCGTAATTATGTGGAATTTGATGGGCAGCGTTATTCTCATACGATCGACCCAAGGCAGGGCAGGCCAGTAACGCATCGCCTGGCCTCGGTGACGGTGCTGGCAGAACGTACAGACCTGGCCGATGCCTGGGCGACAGCCCTGATGGTGATGGGTGAAGAGGCCGGGTATACCCAGGCAGAGGAACAGGGACTGGCAGCGTATTTTCTGTATAAAGAGGGTGATGAATTTGTTTCGAAAGAGACCGCCTTATTCACACAGTTGACGGCAGCCCGGAGTTAACAGGAAACTAATTGAGCTATGTCTACTTTTATTGTCGCATTTGTTGTTATCTTGCTTGCAGTTGTCGGTATGTCGCTGGGCGTGCTGCTTAGTGGGCGCCGTATCAAGGGGAGTTGTGGCGGACTGAATACGATCAAGGGGCTGGAAGGAAGCTGTAGCTGTGAAAGCCCCTGCGAGAAAAGGCGAGCGCGTGAAGAGGCTGAAAAGCTGAGTGAGTCGCGATCATCCTGATTACAAGAATGAATGATAACCACCGTGTCTTAGCTTGAAGGTTCACGGTAACCACAGGAGGAAGCCACCGTGCTGAAAGATATCCCGGTGAAGAATTACATGTCCCAGTACGTCCTGACCTTTACACCCGAGCAGGAGGTGCTGGAAGCGGCCAAGATGCTGGCGGACCGTGGCATACACAGCGCACCTGTAATGGATAATATCGGCAACCTGGTAGGTGTCCTGTCTGACACTGACTGTATGGCTGTGGCGATCAAGGTAGGTTACGAGCCTGATTTTAAAGGCCTGGTGAAGGAATACATGTCAGCTAACGTGGTTACGGTTGAGGCAAATGAAAGCGTTCTGAAAATTGCCGAGAAATTCCTTAAAGAACGCTATCGTCGCTACCCGGTGATGGAAGACAATCGTATGATCGGCCAGGTGGATCGTCTGGATGTACTCAGGGCGCTGGAAGAAATGCAGCGCTAATCGATCAGAAAAAACGTTCATAAGAGGCCTCTCCACTGTGAGAGGCCTTTTTTATGACTGACATCATGGCCTGCCTGGCGAAGTTGGTATGTGATTGGGGGAGTATCTGCACTGGGGATGCGGATGGCTTGATATTTGCTTAGTTTCTTGAATATCACTTTTCATAGATTTCAATTTGATTCGCACATGTCGCCATGACAGTGGGGGAGACCGAGATGAACCTGGAGCATGATGGTGCCAGCCGTACCAGTAACAAAGCCTTGTTGGACTGGGTCGATGAAATTGCAGCCTTATGTAAGCCAGATGCTATCCAGTGGTGTGACGGTTCCCAGGAAGAATATGACAGACTCTGTGAGCTGCTGGTAGAGCATGGCACCTTTATTCGTCTGAATCCTGAAAAACGCCCAAACAGCTACCTGGCGCACTCTCATCCCAGCGACGTGGCTCGTGTAGAAGAGCGCACCTATATCTGTTCCAAACGAGAAGAGGATGCCGGTCCAACCAATAACTGGATGGATCCGCGTTGGATGAAGGCAAAGCTCAAGGAGCTGTTTGACGGCTGTATGCAGGGCAGAACCCTGTATGTTATTCCCTTCAGCATGGGTCCTCTTGGGTCCGAAATCTCTCACATAGGTGTAGAGATCACTGACTCTCCTTATGTCGTGGTGAATCAGCGCATCATGACCCGGATGGGGCAGAAGGTGCTCGATACACTGGGAACTGATGGTGAATTTGTGCCCTGTGTGCACTCTGTTGGTGCGCCGCTTAAGCCTGGTCAGGAAGATGTGCCCTGGCCCTGTGCGCCTAGTGCCGAAGAAAAATACATTACCCATTTCCCTGAAACGCGCGAAATCTGGTCTTACGGTAGCGGTTATGGGGGCAACGCCCTGCTGGGCAAAAAGTGTTTTGCGCTTCGTATCGCCTCGGTGATGGGCCGTGATGAAGGCTGGCTTGCCGAGCATATGCTGATTCTGGGCGTGGAATCTCCCGAACATGAGAAGACCTATGTTGCGGCAGCCTTTCCCAGCGCCTCGGGTAAAACCAATTTTGCGATGATGATTCCACCGGAAAATTACCAGGGCTGGAAGGTCACCACTATCGGTGACGATATCGCCTGGGTACGCCCGAATCCTGAGGATGGAAAGTTCTATGCCATCAATCCGGAAGCAGGCCTGTTCGGGGTTGCTCCGGGCACCAATGATAAGACTAACCACAACGCCATGATCGCCCTGCAGGAAAACTGCATCTTTACCAACTGTGCCCTGACCGATGAGGGTGATGTCTGGTGGGAGGGTATGACTAAAGAGCCGCCAGAGCACCTGATCGACTGGACAGGTCAGGACTGGACACCGGGTTGCGGGCGACCAGCAGCGCATCCCAATGCACGATTTACGACACCGGCAGCGGATTGTCCTTCAATAGACCCAGAATGGGAAAATCCCGATGGTGTGCCGATTAGCGCCTTTTTGTTCGGCGGCAGGGTTAGCCATCACTTCCCCCTGGTATTCCAGAGCTATAACTGGGAGCACGGCGTCTACATGGCCGCGACCATGGGCTCAGAACCTACGGCTGCTGCCTTTGGTCATGAAGATATACGCAGGGACCCCATGGCAATGTTACCGTTCTGTGGGTACAACGTCGCTGACTACTGGCGTCACTGGTTGCGCATAGGGCGTAAGAATGTAGCCACGCCACCTATGATCTTTCGCGTGAACTGGTTCCGTAAGGATGAAGAGGGTAATTTCATCTGGCCCGGTTTCGGTGAAAACATGCGCGTTCTGGAATGGATTGTTAAACGTTGTCATGGGGATGGCCATGCCATTGAAAGTCCGCTGGGCTGGATACCTGCTTACAATGCCCTGACCTGGGAAGGCCTGGACTTCAGCAAGGAAAAGTTCTACGACATTATGAATGTTGATCGGTCAGAGGCCCTGCATGAAACCAATGACCAGGAAGAGCTGTTTACGGCCTTTGGTGATCACCTGCCCAATGAAATGGAACTGGAGCGTCTGATGCAGTTAAAGCGCCTCTATCATTCACCCAAGGTCTGGGATCTGTCGCTGGCAAGTGATTAAAAAAACGGCACCCTGAAGGGTGCCGTTAAGTGAAGATGAGACTGGATTGCCTTAGTCTTCGAGGTCTAATTCCTCGGCTTGTCCATTAGGCTGAGTGTCCTTGACCTTGACCATGTCATTAACCTGGACAGCGCTAAAGAAACCATCTGCATCACTGGGTACGTCGAGCACCTCGTATGAAGTGGAACCGCTGACGGTATAGGTAACATCCAGGATGGTGATCGAGTTATATGCTTGAATGGCATTGACCGGTCCTTCAAGCAGGGTGTCCAGTGCGCCATCCTCACGCTCAATACTGGTAGCGACCAGTTCATTGCTGTCATTCTGGTAGGCTTCGATCTCTACATAATCGGTGTCGATAGCCAGTTCATCCAGGTTGAAGCTCTCATCACCATTCAGATCGTTTGAGCTGTCATCCTCGAACTGGGTGCTATTTTCAGTAATGACATTCAAGCTCTGACCATTACCCATATCCAGAGTAATAACGCCATTTTTTGCATCTGTGGCAGTGACTCCGATGACACGTGCCTGTAGTTCAATATCGCCATCTTCCGTTTCGACTTCCTTAGCGATAAGGATGCCATTTTGCATATAGCCTTCGACTTTTACTTCCATGCCAGCAGCGAGGGTGTCTTCAAGGCTGGCAGGTTCGAACTCGGTGCCATCGTTAGTCAGGAATGAAATACCATTGATCATGAAACCATCATTGCCGTCATCCGTGACCAGGCCCTGGATGCTCACCTCGCTGTCATCATCATCGAGCAGGTCGTCATCATCTCTTTCAATTTTGGTTACGAACAGGGTCCCTGACTGATCAATCAGTTTGATTTCGACGAATAGGCCAGTCGGGTCAGCGGGTATATCCAGTTCAGCACTGGCATCAAGAGGGTAGGGGCCTGCGTTAACTCCATTTTGGAGGGTTAAGCTGACGTTAGCCCCATCGTAACTGCTTACCGTACCCTTGAGTTCAAATTCATTATCGGTATCAGACTGCTTTTCGATACGTGTTGCAACAAACTGTGTACCGTCGAAATATCCGCTGATTTCGAGAATCTGGCCATCAGCGAGGGTGTCAAAGCTGGCTCCATCGTCATAAGTTGTCTGAGTTGCATGGGCCTGGATGTCCAGCCCGAGAATTGTAAATGTCTTGGTTACGCCGTCACCAAGTGTGGTGAGACTACCAGCGCCAATTGGCCCCTCGACATCATCATCGTAGTACACGCTGCTTGCCGTTCCAGTGCGCCCATCAGGATTTACCGTACCCTCGACCTTGACCTTCATGCCAATTGCAAGCGAGGAGTCATCAAACTGATCCTCATCATCAACGCGGTAGGAGGCGTTGTCAGTTTCAAATTTGATGCCGTTGACATAGATGCTACCGAAGCCCGTGATCGTGCCAACACTGGTTATGCTTCCGTCTGTGGAACTGGCGCTACCCCCGCCACCACCACAGCCCATTAATCCTCCGCTAGCGAGAATCAGTCCAATACAGCTTGCAAGGTATTTAGGTGTCATATTCATTCTCCTGAACTATCTTTCATGCCAATCTGGTTGTATGTAATTTGGGAATAATGTCCCACGCCCGTAATTGGGATAATAGTCCCAATTTTGAAAAAGGCAAGCATATTTTCAAGCTGGGTGACAATCAGGGGGCAGGGCTAAGAGACAAAATTCAAAAAATACAATCAGTTATAAGGCTTTTTCTTGGGTGGAGAAAATAATCGAGTTTTCGTAGAGATTCATTGGTAAAAATGATGCCCAGGGGATATCCACTTGCAATGCCCTGATCAGGAGTCCATGAATTAGGCAAGGAAAAGTTCTACGACATTATGAATGTTGACGGGTCAGAGGTCCTGCACGAAATCAATGATCAGGAAAAGTTGTTTACGACATTTGGCGATCACCAGCCCAGCGTCATGGAGCTGGAGTGCCTGAAGCAGTTACGGTGGCTCTTTCATCCCCCAAATGCCTGGGATTTTTTTCCTGTCGAATTAAGAATAATTCCTGAATTTTGCGAAATTTTATGCACTATATTAGGGATTAAAAAATCTGTAGTGCAACTGTAGTTATACCTTCTCAATTGTTTCATTGATTAGTCATTTATGACAGTTAGTTTTCCCATTGCGAAATGAGGCCGCGTTTTCTTGCGCGATCTTTTCATCTAACAGGAGAACTCAATGAACAATCCTTTTCCTAGAAATAAATTATCACTAATTGTCGGTTCTTTGCTAATCGGCTCTACTTTTGTACTGACTGGCTGTAATGGTGGAGATGATGGTCTAACTGGTCTTCAAGGGCCAGCAGGTGAAGATGCTTATGCAGGTCCTTCGCTCATCGGCGAAACCACTGCTCTTATCCCTCAAGCGGGCTCTTCTTACGCTGCTGAGCACCTCCTGGATGGCGAAAGCGGTGATACCGACTTCCCCTATGCTTCTTTCAAAGCATTGGCTACCGTGGGTGAGATCGATGCAAAGAATGGCCTTGCTCTGACTGGATATCCAGACGGACAGGCTGCATGGTTGTTGGACGAAGATACTGTACAAGTTGCATATCAGTCCGAGTCTTACGCCACCATGTCCAATGAAACCTACCCATGGGAGATGGATAGTGGCGTAACCTTCACCGGTTCGCACATCCATACCATCAACTATGACCGCGACGGCTTCGCAGCCTTCATGGACAATGACGAAGCGGCAAGCACAATGGTCGAAAGTACAGGTAAGCTCTTTCACACCGTGTATAACGTCTTCGGTGAAGAAGTAGACGGCAGAAACGCAACTACAACGGATCTTAGTGCCAAATGGGGGAATCAGACTGCTGCAGACGGCACTTTGTATGAGTTTGATACTGATATGCAGTTAACAGAAGGTGATTTCTTCTTCCATTCTTTCTGTGGCGCTCACTACGAACAGAAGAACAAGTACGGCACTGACATCGGCTTTGCTGATGACGTCTGGTTGACTGCTGAAGAGTGGAACATTGGTAGATCCATGTTTAACGACCTTGGTGGTAATACCTTTGCGACTGACAACACCATGGGTCTTGCTTCTCTGGTTGTCGACATTGCTAACCAGACTGCTTACACCGTCCCAGCTTTGGGGCAGTCTGGTTATGAGAAAATTCTGCCTCTGAACCCAGGTCATCCAGACTACGTTGTTCTGGTCTTGTCCGGCTACAACCTCGAGGTTGAACCTGCACCATTGAAAATCTATGTGGGTAGAAAAGGCTATGACGCAGATGGTAATGCAATTGACTACAACACTGCTTCTGAGCGTGATGCATTCCTCGCTCGCAACGGCCTGTTGTACGGTCAAATCTATGGTATGGCTGCTACCGACGCCACACTGAGTACGCTGAATATCACTACGATTGACGCCGACACCAAGATGATGGATGCCTACGCGAAAGATGCCACAGCACCAGACAACTTTGATGTTCGCTTTTACCCAACCAGTTATCGTTGGACTGGTTTTGCCAACCCGGTTAATGCGGGTCAGACCGAGGTATACAAGTGGCAGCAGGATGGTGACGGCGGTGAGCCAGACGAGCAGCCAACTGGCTACACCTTCTTTAATGGCGATAGTAAGGTTGAGCACCCTGCAGTTGACCCAGACATCTCCAAGCATCGTTACATCATTAACATGACAGAGGCTGATTCACTGTTAGGCGTCGATTTCACAGCTCTGGTGAATGAACTGACCACTGCTGATGGTCAACCTGATAAGCTGCCTGAATACTTGTCAGCGAGTGTTACACGCATTATTGCTGGTGTTGATGGATCTCTAACCCTGGTTACTGGTGGTAAAGGTCTTGCGCACATTGGAACGAACAATGCTGACGGAACTAAAACTCACGCAACTCACGTTGAAGATGGTAAAGCCTATACGGATTCACCAGATGGACTACAGTGGATCAAGACTTCGGATGGTGACTTCCTGATCGTTGATGAGGATTCAGGCAACGAATACGGTGAGCGTAAGTTCATTCTGCCGATAAATTCTGACACTATGGAACTGGTTACTGCTAATACTGGCTACTTCCTCGCTGCCGCGGGTGGTAAGTTTAATCCACGTGCAATTGTAGGTGTTGCGGCTATTCCAGGTGCATTCTCGAATGCAGATAACGCTGAGTTTTCTGGTACCTGGAACGTTACTCACCTGGTGGCAAAGAAAGACGACAATACTTTCTACAGCCAGGCAGAAATTGCGGGTACTGGCGCACAGACGATCAGCGGAGGCATGACACTGGCTGAGCAAACCATGATCGGTGTCGTTCAGCATCGCAGTGAATCAGGTGGTGTCGTTGAGCGACGTAAATCTGATGCAGGTGGTCAAATCTTTATGTTTACTATTGATAAAGAGCTGAAGTGATTGATGCCAAGGCGTGATGTGCTGAACTGCGCGTCACGCCTACCCTCCCTGGATCACAAATCGATGGGAGTGCTATGGTATCTAAAATTTATTAAGCCGCTGTTGAAGACTAATTCGGACTAGCTTAAAAGGGACTTTGACTGGGGCCACATATGTGGCCCCTTTTTTATGCATGGTGACAATAAGCAGCTGGATTAATATAGTGCCTACCCAAGACTATCCAGAACCTTGTTCAGCCCTTCTTCGGAGTGGACGAATTCTGAGGGTGGGGCGCCAAGCGTTCCATTCTCTTCCTGTAGCCAGTCGCGAACCTTTTGTAGGTCACCAGAATAGAGACTATAGAGTTTAAGATAGACACGTATGGCCGTTACAGACTGGGGCCCCGGTTGGTATTCCGGATTCAGCCCCATGACTTCAGAGGCCAGTTCGTACATTTGTGTTAGTCGTTCTTCAACGGATTCTGCTGATTCATTCATATCCGGTCTTTCTGTTCTCATATTGCTATGTAATTACATGGGCCCTCATTCATAAGGACCAAACACATCATAGTATTCCACATACTCTTTTTTGAATCCCTGTTTGGCATCGATCAGCTTCTTAGTATATTCATCCTTGTTTTTATACAGCATCAGAATGCGATCATTTGCCTGACGCCAGACTTCGATATCCGCATCGCTCCATGTGTGCAGCGTTGTTCCCTGTTTTCGAAATTTTTCTAGGGCCTTTATGTCCTCAACCTTGGCCTTCATGGTTGTTGTTAGCGTATAGGCGCGGATTGCGGTTTCCAGGATGGCCTGGAGGTCATCGGGAAGTTCTTTGTATGCCTGCTCGTTAATCAGGAAGTCAGATACAACTGATGGCTGCCAGATGGCGGGAACGATGGCATGCGGGCTGATATCCTGCAGGCCAAGGTTCCAGGCGCCACTGGTAGTCGTCCACTCAACGGCATCGAGTTGTCCTTTTTCAAGGGCAGGCCTGATTTCTTCAGGAGCTAGTGGAATGGCATAGCTGCCAGATGCCTCGGCAAGTACCTCACTAGGTAGTCCGGGACCAATACGGACACGCTTTTCTCTCAGGTCAGCAAGCCCTGTAATGGGCTCACGTGATAATAGGCCGAATTCCATGCCTGGCCACCATGCGGGACGCCAGATTATGCCATCAGGGCGTGATAATTCATTAGCCAGTTCAGTACCTTCTCCAGCCAGGAAAAACATCATCGAGGCATCGAGGTTCATGAAATCAAATGGGCCTGCGTTCATGACGGCCCATGCCGGATCCTGAGCGGACCACCAGTTAGGCCAGCCATTACCCATTTCAATTTTTCTATCGCGCACGGCCGTGTAGATGTCACCGCCTTTGGCAATTTCACCTGCAGGATAGGGGGTGATGCGTAGTCTACCCCCGCTCATGATGTCTACATTATTGGTGAAATTGATGAGTTCCTGATAATCGATACTTGACTCGGTCGCCTGTGACTGGAGCTTCCATTCAAAGGTGCTTTGTGCGCCTTGCTGGCAGGAGGACAGCAGTAACGTTGCCAGGAGCGCACCTAGTACTATCAGGAAGGAAGCGGGGATAAGAGCATTGCTGTCGTCAGGCATCTTTGCAGAACCTTGGTTGTTATTTTCTGATAATGCTAAGAGTATGATTTATAAGTCTAACACGGAAGATTTATGTTATTTAATAGCACAATTACAAGAGTAACATTGTAACTCAAACGAAATTCCAGTGATTAATGACCTTATCCCTGATGTCGTTCATGACATGAGGGTTGATCAACAGGCAGGGGTGGCACCATGACAGCACCCGGTGATTCTCAGCAAAGGGTAATAATGCGCTGTGCTGTGGAACGATCATCAGGTCAAATGGGGTCCAGTATGCATGACACTCCATACCGTCAAACTCACTTGCAGAGTCATTCAGGTTCTTCAGGAAAGTACTGCCTGGGCGCATATGTCTTGCTCCGCGCCCTGGATAGAAGAATGACCAGATACTACCGCGATGAGGGCCGGCAATTGAGAAGTATTGCTTCACGCGATCGTGACCGCCTAGTTCCTGTATGTAATATCGGCCTACGATCGAGCCCATGCTGAAGCCAACAATGGAAATTGGTTCATCGGTACCGAATTCGGCATCAATTTGTTGCATTAGATCTTCTGCCAGTCTGTCGAGTCCAGTGCGCCCATCACGCGGTTTTAGTGAAGGTGCAAGACAATGGATGCCCGCGGTTTCGAAGGCGGTTCGCATGCGTTTGAAGATATGGCCGGTATCCAGAATTCCGTGAATGAAGACTACGTTCATCATGCCCGCGCTTTTAGTTGTCGCCAGATTTCATTGATGTTCTCCGCCTGAGTTCTGACCCAGAGCGATATAGGCTGTTCAGGTGGATAGTCTTGAATCGTATCCAGAATGATAGCAACGCTGTCACTCAGACTGATATGCCCATGCGCTACCCCAGGCAAGGGAATGCACAGGCTTGATAT
>CAZXNH010000020.1:20174-52740 GCA_964641615.1 uncultured Ectothiorhodospiraceae bacterium
ATAATGGCAACCCATGATCTAAATACACGGAAATATACCCCTGCATATGAAGATGCCCACTTCAATTAGAGCTTTTCTGGCCACGCTGTTCATTCTTACCCTGAATGCCTGTAGCAGTCCTCCCGACTCACCGGAAGCGCGTGTTGAAGCATTTATTCATGCTGCCGAAGAGGCAGCAGAAATGCGCAGCCTGGATTTCTTCAAAGAGCGTATTGCCGAGTCGTACACGGATGATCATGGGCTAAGTAAGAAAGAACTACTGCGCATGCTCGCAGGATACTTTTTTCGTAACCAGTCGATACATGTTGTCAGTAAAATTACTGATCTTTCAATTGCCGACGATGGTTATGCCGAGGTGGTAGTTTTCGCGGCATTGGCAGGCAGCCCGGAGGTCGGGTTCGAACAGCTGGCACAGTTGCGAGCTGATACTTATCGTATCGAGCTCAGCTTGCTGTTAGGCGACGATGATATACAGATTGTTCGGGCAAACTGGGAACGCAGTACACCCGCCGAGGCCTTTAATCAGTAATCGGCACCCATGGCCATAGCGCGGTGCTTGCGCTGCTGAAGTTCTTCTTCTGAAGTGGGGTGGTGCACCCATCCCTGGATATGGCGTTCGACCAGGCCTGCCAGCATTTCAATATGACCAGGCTGATCATTGAGGCAGGGGATATAGCTGTACTTTTCTCCACCGGCTTCAAGGAAGAAATCCCGGTTTTCCATCGCAACCTCTTCCAGGGTTTCCAGGCAGTCAGCACTAAAGCCCGGGCAGACAACCTGCACGTGCTTCACGCCTTCCTTGCCGAGTTTCTTTAGTGTCTTGTCGGTATAGGGTGTGAGCCATTCCTTGGGGCCAAGGCGTGACTGGAAAGTCAGTATCCACTGATCCTCATTCAGGCCCAGAGTCTCGGCCAGCAGCCGGCCAGTCTTGTGGCATTCACAGTGGTAGGGGTCTCCGTCCATGAAGTAGGCCTTTGGGATACCGTGAAAAGACATGACGAGCTTATCGGGCTGACCATGGTCTTCCCAGTAGCTGCGGATGCTGGAGGCCAGCACATTAATGTAGTCCTGCTCGTCATGGTAATGATTGATAAACCTGAGCTCTGGAAGCCATCGCCACTTTTGCAGGACGTTGGTTACCGCGTCGAAGGTCGATGCCGTGGTAGTGGCTGAATACTGTGGGTAGAGGGGTAGAACCAGTATGCGCCTGGCGCCGGCCATTTTCAGGCGATTCAGACCGTCCTCTATAGAGGGATTGCCATAGCGCATGGCCAGCTCGACCTTTATGGGATAGTCGGAACGTTGTGCCAGGGACACCTGCAGGGCCTGGGCCTGCTGATGAGAAATGCTGAGTAGGGGGGAGCCTTCATCGGTCCATACCTTGGCATAAGCTTCGGCTGAGCGTTTTGGCCTTGTGTTCAGAATGATCAGGTTCAGAACGAACCACCAGATCGGCCGCGGCACCTCGACAACACGATGATCCCAGAGAAATTCTTTCAGGTAGCGGCGCACATCCGCCTTGCTTGGAGAATCCGGAGTGCCGAGATTGGTTAGGAGAATGCCCAGGCACTCGGGGCTGTCATGGCGAAAATTGGTATGGTTTTTACTCATGGAGTACTAATCCAGCTGCAGGTCTCAATAGCTTGGCAGTCTCGGGCTTTCGGCTGTAGGCGTCAAGATAGAGGCAGAATTTGTGTGTATCTGACGTTAAATCTCCAAGAAATGATGTCAAACCTTCCATGATTTCGATACTGGGACTATAATCCCAATTATGGAAGGCGATACACACAAGACGCTATACGAATCCTTCAGGACCTTATTCAGGCCCCTGGCCAGGATTCTTATACGCAATGGTGTGGCCTTTGGCACCCTGTCTGAATGGGCCAAGAAGGTCTATGTTGATGTTGCCTTTGAAGAATTTGGGGAGTCCGGCAAGAAACAGACGATTTCCCGGGTCTCGGCCCTGACCGGGGTGTTTCGTAAGGAGGTCAAGCGACTCCACGAGCTGGATGAAGAGGCCGATGAGGGCTCGGCCCAGCGCTATAACCGGGCCATTCGTGTTATTTCAGGCTGGGTTAATGACGCTAAATACCAGGAGGGTATTGGCGTCCCAAGAGAGCTGCCCGTAGAAGGGGATAAGGGTTCATTTGCCGCACTGGTAAAGGAATACAGTGGTGACATCCCTACCAAGGCGATGCTTTCGGTGTTAAAGGCGGCGGGTACTGTTAGCGAGACGGCTGAAGGTAATATTCGTCTTGAAAAAAATGCCTTTATTCCCGGTGATGATCAGCAGGACAAGATTCATATTCTTGGTACCGATGTCTCAGAGCTGATCGAGACCATAGACCACAATATCACCGCCGATCCTGATGACCTGCGTTACCAACGCAAGGTATCCAACGCGGCTGTACATGCTGATGCCCTGCCTGTGTTCAGGAATCTGTCTGCGAAAAAGTCGCAGGAACTCCTGGAAGAGCTGGACGCGTGGTTAGCGCGTAATGAGATCCATCCTAAAGATGATGATTATGAAGACAAGGCCCGTTACGTGAGCCTTGGTATTTATTACTACGATCGTCCGGCAAAGACCGACGAGGAAGAGAAGTCATGACTGCCAGCAAATTTATTAAAGCGATAGCGCTTGCTATGAGTATTTCAGGAATCGTTGCCTGTGGAGGCGGTGGTGGGGGTGATGATGTTGCCGGCATAGGTGGCACGGGTATCACTGCCTCGGGAACCATCACTGGATTCGGCAGTATTTTCGTGAACGGCGTGAAGTATGAAACTAATAGTGCCTCGTTTGAGGTAGATGGAAATACCTCAGCAATTGAGGATGACCTTAAGTTAGGGATGGTTGTAAGGGTTTCTGGTCAGCTTAATCCTGATGGAATTACAGGTACAGCTGATTCGGTTATATACCAGGATAGCTTGCAAGGACCAATTGATTATCCAGTTGGCGGGCAGCCAGCAGGTCTGGATGGACTTGCAGTCCAGTTAGAGATTCTTGGTGTTACTGTAATTGCAGATAAGACGTCTACGATTTATCAGGGTATTGCTTATAGTGACCTGCTGACTTCACCGGGTGTATATATCGAGGTTAGTGGGTACTTTGATGCTGTGGGTGTTTTGTATGCGACCCGCATCGAAAATAAGGACGCTTCTACAAATATTGAGATTAAGGGAACAGCATCTTACCCGGGGACTGGAACAGTGATGGAGCTAGATGTTGATGGTGACTCGGTATCTGATTTTGATGTAAATCTTTTGACTGTGCCTGCTGGACTTGATGGTGCCTTCGTCGAGGTTACTGGAACCCTAAGTCTATCTTTGCCTGATACCATTGACGCAATAGGAATTGAATTTGAGGATGACCTGTTTGCCGATAATGAAGCATATGTAAGTCTTGAGGGAATCATTACTGCATTTACATCAAATTCATCATTCTCGGTTTCAGGTCAGTTGGTCGATGCTTCGAACGCAACATTTGAACCAGCTGGCGTAAACTTGGCTTTAGGTATGGAAGTCGAAGTAGAAGGACCTAGAATCGGTGCAGTGATTTTTGCTGATGAGGTTGAAGCTGAGTCTGCTGAGGTAAAAGTTGCTGCGAGTGTCAGTGCTGTCGACTCAGGCGCAGGTACTATCACTGTGTCATATGTAGGAGGGAGCCTAGTAATTAATGTAGATAATGAAACGAGCTTTGAGGACGAATTCGGTTCTTTTGACCCCTATACCTTAACTGACATTACAAGCAGTGATTTTATTGAGCTTACAGCACTCTGGGATGGAAGTGATGTTATTGCGAAGGAAGTAAAAAGGGTTGGCCTTGCCTCCGCCCCGGATGATGAATTGTTGCAAGGCCCTGTAACGAGTTGTAATGATGGTGCCCCAGGTATTATAGAGATATTTGGTGTTTCGTTTAGCTTGCAGGATGGCATAACCGAATATTTCGATGAACTTGAAAATGTCATTTCGGACAACACAGACTTTTGCGACGCTGCGAACGCAGGTTCTTATTTTGTGAAAGTACAGGATGATGCGACAGCTAATGGTATTGCCGACGAAGCTGAACTCGAAGATTAATTCATTAGCTCTGCAACTTATGGCGCCTGCGGGCGCCATTTTTTTGTGCGCTATTTGCAATAGCTACGCGTAATCTCCATGCGCTTGTTGTAATGCTCAATGCACTGGAGAGTCTGCCGTGTACGGTCGCTGCGCCAGTAGGTGATCAGTACCTGGTTATGGGGCGACCAGTTCATCACGGATGTTTCTACAATTTGCCATTCCGGATCCAGGGATAAATCAGCGGCAGAAATTTCAGGCTTCATGGCTGACTGTGCGGCACTCATCGCTAGCAGGAAAACCATCATCAGGGTAATTGATAAGAACCGCATCTTCATTCCTTGTTATTTGTCAGGGCAGTGGAACTCACCCCTTTATGCATGATTTAGCCATGTGTACGCAAGTGACGTAGCCCTGGTGCTAAGAGCTGTATTTGAGCAGTTCTCATCCAGAGTAGTCATGATGAGATTGGACTTAAGTATCAACCTATTGAAAACAAAAAGAAAAATAGTACAAAAGACCTTGTTTTGTCATAAAAAGTACATTAGAAATAACTAATATGCAAAATGTTCATGGCTATCGCTCAAGGGTTTGTTATGAAAAAGCTGATATTTGTACTGTTCTTCATTTTCGTTGCTTCTACGCATGCGGCCACCGTAGAAGAGATTCATGTAGAGTCCTACCAGGGAATGAAACTCGCGACTTATCGTGGAGTCTGCCAGAGTACCGACCAGCCGGACTTTGTGGTCCAGCTTGAGCAGGATCGCTATCGTTACCATGGCCCCGCAGGCTATGGCATCACACGTACTGTGAAAAATGCTGTTCAGGCTGCATGTGCTGAACAGCAGGTCGTTGGGCTGAATATCTAATACGCTTCAAATTAGGAAAAATTTCAGGGGCAGGCAGAATCAAACTTGACCCCCGCTTGAATCCCGCCAACAATCAGGTAACGACATAACAATTACCTGAGTCCATGAGCGAAACCTATCTCGCCCCTGCAGTTAACATCTACTGGCAACTGTTTGAACTCTATGGCCTTAACCCCAAACAGGCCTTCCAGGAGTTAGATCTTGAGCCATCCGTCATGGATGACCCGAGTGGGCGCTATCCCTATGTTGCTATCGATAAGCTGTGGAAGAGACTTGCGGATGAATCGGCCGATCCATGCCTGGGTATCAAGGCAGCACGTTTCTGGCATCCCTCTTATATGGGCGCCCTGGGCTATGCCTGGCTTTCCAGTTCATCTTTGAAGACTGCCCTGAAACGTTATGACCGATATTCAAGAATTCTCACGGAAGGAGCCATTATCACTGTAGAGGAAGACAAGGACTGTCTGTCACTTATACTCGAGTACAAAGATATATCACTGAAGCAGCCTACACGCTCAGACTCATTTTTTTCCTATATCACCGAGATGTGCCGCGCCAACTATGGGCCTGAATTTGCACCGACCTTGTTAAACCTGGCGCATCCGGCGCCCGAGAGTGAGGAGTGTATTCAGGAATTCCATGATTATTTTCGTTGTCCGGTGGTTTTCGAGGCCCCTAAATACCGGATGTGCATTACCCATGATATTGCCTATCAGAAGCTTCGTAGTTCTAACCCCAAGATGGCGCAGCTCAATGATCAGTTTATGATTGATTATCTGGCCAATCTTGACGACAAGGATATCGTGAGCCGGGTGAAGGCCCAGATTATTAAACAACTGGCTTCAGGGAATATTACCGACGCCAGTGTTGCCAGTGAGTTATACATGAGTGTACGTACCCTGCAGCGTCACCTTAAGGCGCTGGACACCACCTTTAAGACCCTGCTGAACGAGGTCCGTGCAGACCTTGCCATAAAATATCTGAGTGATTCATCATTTAGCATCGGTGAAATTACCTTCATGCTTGGATATCGTGAGCCCAGTTCATTTAACCGGGCTTTCAAACGCTGGACCGGCGATTCACCCACGGCCTTTCGTGAACGGCTTACAGCCTGATTCTGATTTACAGGTAAACAATCATGCCAGGACATATCATCAAGGCACATTGCGTCTGTGGTTTTACCGGGACAGTGCAGGTCGGTTTTGAACCGCCATCAGCTGAGTTCCCCCAGGGCAGGGAGCTGGTTGCTGCTTTCGACGCAAGCACACATGGGCTGGTTTCAGTTGAACGAGCAGAGGCCGAGCGTAATGGCATGCCCGTCTATGAAAACCCGTACCAGGAACAGCAGGATCAGAATGGTCAGCCAGTCAGCCCACCAGGTGAGCAGGCACGTTTTTTATGCCCCGAATGCATGAATAATATTATGTGGTTTGAGTTGCTGGGCACCTGGTAACTCATGGATGAAGAGCATCTTGTTACTGTTGGGAGTTACACAGACCCTATACAGGCGCATATCGCGGGTGGTCGACTGGAGTCTGAAGGCATCCCGGTAGTAGTCGCGGATGAGCATTTGATCTGGGGAAACTGGATGCTGTCGAATGCCCTGGGCGGCGTGAAGCTACAGGTACCATTTTCCCGCGCCGAGAAGGCAAGGCAGATACTGATTGAAATGGATCATGGTGAGTACGCCCTGCAAGAAGAGAATCCTCCACGATGTCCCCATTGTCATTCTACGGATATAGCGCCTCAGCGTATCAGCTGGAAACTGGCATTTCTTGGCCTGTTTGTACTGCATGTTCCGCTTCCCTATCGGCGTGATCGTATGACCTGTAAGGCATGTGGGCACAACTGGTCTGTGAAAGGGCAGAATTAAAAGGTTCAGGCAGAAGTATCAGTTGGGGTGTAGGCAAGATATGAGATCTGCATGGGGAGTCCGTATCGGTCTAGCGGCGCCTGTTCTGGAACTAAGCGACAATGACTAATATGACGAGCACTGAGTGCAAGTATGCAGGCATCAAGTATGTCATCACGCTGCAGCTCGTAACCACCGTGGTCGAGCCATGCGCTGGCAATGCGTGGTTCTGTTAAGGGTTCGATTTGTAGTAATAGTTTTAGCCTTTCCTTAAAGCCCTCACGCATAGCCTTGCGATGATCTAGTGCTTTGCCAGCCAGTCCTTCAAAGCAAAGTTCAGGGTGTGCCTCATGTACCTGTTTAATCAGCGCGGAATGTAAACGTAGGTATTCATCCAGTTCGCGAATCTTCGCACTAAGAAACCAGCTTTGTTTGCTCAGCTTTTTACCGGTTCTTTGAAAGTTTATATGACTGGCTTCTTCATACGTGGAAGCATAGACAGCATCACGAACAGGTACACGAAAGACACTGGACTTGCGCCTGTCGGAGAGCACTTTTCTGGCGCCGATATCGCAGTCTCTTTCGCGCAGGCCATCATCAAGAAGCCCGATGGGCATATCGATAAAGACATGCTCGGCCTCGGTTATGAGTTCGTGGATGGAGACCAGCTTATCGGTAATACCAAAGCGATGCTTGGTATTCTCAATCCAGTAATAACACCAGCCGGCCTTGCAGCCATCAATACCGAGTACACTCATTGATCGAGTTTAATACCCCTTGAGGTCGCCAGGCTGATTATGGCCGTGAAGAACAGGCGTGCGCGCATGTGGAAGTTGAGTAGGAATTGCATAAATGCCATAGGGATCCCTGAACAGTATTCTGATATTCATTCTGTTTTTTGGTCATTGAGCGGTTATCTTTAGTAAAAACTGTTCAACAATCAATCTTGGGCATTAAAAAACTCCGCTATCAGTCAATAAAAATCAATGGCTTGAGTTGTATTTGTTAAGCAAATACATTAAAAAGTAACTGTAACAACTATAATTATTTCAGGGAATTCTCAAAAGTCATGGTCTGGCCGAAAAATGGTTAATTTCCAGGAGTTTTCAGAGGCCCGTCTGGAACTAGGGGCTTATTTACAGCATTTGCTTGATACGTCCTATATGGGAGGATTGAGTGCGCATGATCTTGCGAGGCTGGACATTGATAATGCCTCCCACGATGTGCAGACCTATCTTAGAGCCAGGCCAGAGCAGGGTTTTGATTTGCACAGTATTGATTTCATCCTGCCAACCAGTATTGGACGTGTTCGTTTTAGTACGGGCAATATCTTCCCGATAAGCTGGATACGTTCCCCCCTGATTACCCTCGAATACATACTCACTTATGCTGCCGCCCATCAGCAATGTCTTAGAAAACAAGATCCGCTGTCAGACGAAGCCCGGGAATCAATGGCTAAGGTTAACGCATTGTTTGATGGCCTTGAGTTACCACTGTCTGATCCCGATGAGCATCTGAGGCTGGCAAATATGTTCTATGATGACAGACCCTGGTTTTATCGCCTGTCTACAGTGTTCGAGGTTATTCTTTGATTGCTAAATGGCTACCGTTGGGTTTTATGCTGCTTAGCATCCAGCTTGCTGGCTGCAGCAAACCCTCTGAAAGTGATGTTGCTGCGTGTCGGGAGCTGGCTGGTGTGCTTGAGCTTGATGAAATGCAGCAACAGGAATGTCTAAGCAACAAGGATTTACGTCAGCAACTCGTTGAAATGCGTGATCAGAAGGTATCTCGTCAGATAACCCGTGATTACAATTCAGGCAAGACTACCCTGGAGCTTCCAGCCTACCGTAAGCCCTATTTCACGAAGTTAAATGGAGTAGATGCCCTGATCCAGGTTCATGATGATTTTGAACTGGCTATTAAACATCGGGGTAGAAAATACGCAGTACCGGGCTGGATCGGTCTGGCCACGATCACCGATCCGAAGGCAGATTTTTTTGTATATCTTTATGACGACAACAAAAAGGACGCTGACGGTCTGCCAAAGTGGCGTCTCAGCCATTTACATGACATGAATGAAAAGCAGGTGGCATTCCTTCAGAAGTACTGTATGCAGGACGGTATGACAGAGAGTAATGGCTTCTGTGAAGGCGAGTTGTATGTCACGGTTAAACCTCAGCCTGGAACAACAACCATGTTGACGTTTGAATTATCGGGTGTGGATTTCCATCCGGTGGAGCTGGAACGTGTGTCCAGCTTTTACAGTCAGACCAGATAATCTGGTAGTGCTTCAGGCCGAGGCGGTAAGGTCTTCTTCGGGGAGTTTAAAGAAGGTGTCTTTTTCGCAGTTGCTCAGGAAATCGTGCAGGCGAGTCATACCATCTGGTTTGGCAAGCAGGTCATAAGGTTTATAAGCCAGACTTTCACAGTAGCCATGCATCCAGCGTCTCATCAGCTCAGTGTTACCATCCATCAGGTTATATAGCATCTGGTATATACCGATGATGACAAAGCCTTTACTGGCGGCATCAGATTTTGGATCAATATCACCATTCAGTATCTCACGGTAATCAATACCGAGCAGATACTCCATTTCAATCAGCGCAATGCCGAGCTCATGAAAGCTATTAAAAATAGAATCTGCCAGTACATTATTTTTCTGGATCATGATTGCCCGTCTCTTGTGATCGACTGGAGTGTTGGCTGAGCTTTGTCGGCCTTATTTTTATTCGCTAATTATAGAACAGTGGTTAAAAATTACAGTATTTTGATATGTTTTTTTAATATGCATTAGGTTTTTCTTATGTAGGTGTTTTTGCAGAGCATATCAGCAAGTTGGCGTCGTATTGTGAGTTTCTTTCTTATAGTGAGTGGTAGTTTTTTGCTTTTGTTCATGGTCACTTAATTGCCTTTCGTAACAATATAGATGTCGGGCTGACTAAGCCTGATGAGTGTGGATTTGAAGTTTTCAATGCAGGATGCATGGGTATCTTGTATATAAAGGGTAGACACAACACAAGGAGAACGTCATGAGCGTTATTACCCGTAAAGGATTATCGATTGGTATTAGCCGTGTTAATGAACACGTATTTGTAGAGCTCAGAGCTATTGGCAAACTAACACATGAAGATTATGAGACCATGACTCCGATGCTTGAAGAGGCTCTGTCCGAGGTCAGGCATCCCACTATTGATGCGCTGGTTGATATCCGCGAACTGGAAGGATGGGAGGCACGTGCTGCCTGGGATGACTTCAAGCTGGGTATGAAGCATCGTAAGGAGTGGAACCGCATTGCTGTTGTAGGCAATAAACCCTGGGAAAAAGTTGCTACGAAAGTGGGCGGATGGTTTACCAGTGGTGGCGCAGAGTATTTCGAAGATGTCGATGCTGCTATCGCATGGTTGGACAGTGATAGCTGACAGTCCCGAGACCTTATGAAACAGGCGTCTGTTCTGACTATTTCAGTACTGCTGGTTGTGCTGCTAAGTGCCTGTGCCACGCAACGCCCTCAGCCACCCCCGGCGGGCGAGCTTTCGCGTCTGCCCTGGGGCGCCAATACACTGGCCTTAGATGAAATCTCGGACCCCGAGTTAGTTGAAAGCCTGCGCAATCGGCTGGAACGAAAGCTCAGGGCCGCTGAAGGCTCTGGTTCTGCTTTCGAATATAATGCCCTGACGATTTCGGGGGGAGGGTCACGTGGTGCCTACAGCGCGGGTGTGCTGGCCGGCTGGAGCAAAACCGGGGAACGCCCGGAATTCGATGTGGTGACCGGTATCTCTACAGGAGCCCTCATCGCCACCTTTGCCTTCCTGGGGCCAGATTATGACGATGAGCTCTGGTATTACACCAGGGTAAGCAATGAAGATATCTTCACACCACGTTCCAGGCTGGCCGTTTTAACCGATGAATCCTTTCTCGATACGACACCCCTGAGGCTTCATTTTGAAGAGTTAATTACGGATGACGTCCTGAAGGCTGTAGCCAGGGAATATGAGCTGGGGCGCAGGCTATTTATTGGTACGACCAACCTGGATTCTGGCACATTTACCATATGGGACATGGGGTCGATCGCCAGCAGCGATCACCCTGAACGTAGGCAGCGCTATGTCGATGTCATCCTGGCCTCGGCTGCCTTTCCGGTAGCTTTTCCCCCAGTCCATATCCCCGTTGAAACAGATGAGGGTACTTACTACCAGATGCACGTGGATGGTGGTCTCAGGGAGAATGTTTTCTATTTCGACTTTCTTTCCAGCGTGGATGTCCTCCTGGATGAGGAGGATCTGAAGGGCCTGGATTTTGATCTCAACCTCTACATCCTGATGAGCGACAAGATCCATGGAGATGCCAGGTACAGTCCAACAGATAATTCAATAAGCGGTATTTCTGGCAGTTCAATTTCCACGCTGCTGAGCCAGACCCAGAAAAGCAGTCTTTATCGCGTCTGGGTTCAGGGTCTGATAGGCGGGATCAAAATGCATCTGACCTACATACCACGAGAAGAACTGATTAGCAGGAGTTCCCTGAATTTCGATAATGAAGAAATGAAGCGCCTGTTCGAACTGGGGTATGAAGGTATCCAGGAGGGAACGGTCTGGAGGTGGCAGCGTCCTCCAACAAGCCATGAAGAACTACTCTGGCTGCTTGATCCTGCCAACTCCATCGATAGCCTGGAGGGGGAGCCGATAAAACAGGCCCCCCAGCCTTGAATTAAATACCCAGTGCCTTCTCTGTCAGGGTAATCACAATATCGATTACGATAAGAATAACGATATACCATTCCACGCGTAGTGTGCGCTGGTCCTGCAGAATGGATAAGGTCGTTTCAGCGGTGCGGGCGATCAGTCCAAACTTGTGCGTAATAGCCTGATGGCGCTCCGAGAGTTCGAACTCGTCTTCAAGGCGGAGGTACAGCCTTTCATGTTCAGGGTATTCCCAGATCAGTTCCGGTTTTTCTGACACCTCGACACGACCAATCATCTTCGCTTCTATGAGTAGCATTTCGCCGATGTGTTTAAGCATTGCCCTGCTCGAGCGAATTTTATTTCCCATGGTCAGGTCTCTGGCCAGCGGCTCGATGTGATCAAAGTGCCCAGCGATACCGGTCTCGTAATGGCCCAGGATAACGTTCTTGGCCAGAACATCCGCGACAACTTGCAGACGTTTGACGTTAAAATCCTTCAGTACGATCTTATTGTTGATGACACGATCATTGTCTTCGTCGGAAGTAATGAGCAGGGCTCTGTCAGATTCCGGGGTTGAAAAGGGTTCGGTAACCAAAGGGGCGGACTTCTCCAGGAAACGAGTGATAGCCTCGTTATCCATACCGAAGAACACCAGAACACCATAACGAAACAGGGCAACAATCCCCTGTTCTTCTGCTCGAATCATCAGCGGACTTGAAGCGAGGCGTTCATAGTTCATGAAACTACCTGTATCGAGTCTCTGGCCCATATAAATGGCATGCGCCGTAAGTGTAGAAGAAGTAGTAAACAAGGTTTGGTTGGATACAGTGTTGTCCATCAGAGATTTCTTAATGCCTCAAGTCGGCGGATCAGTTCCGCGATAATTAGTAGATAGAGTTCATTGCCGAGGATGCCGTCCTCGACGCCACTTTCGATATTCGGGTTGTCGTTAACTTCGATCACGTAAGCCTTGCCATCGCGTTCCTTGATATCGACGCCATACAGCCCGTCACCGATAAGGGATGCCGCCTTGCGTGCCGCTTTCAGGATGTAATCTGGTACTTCATCCAGAGGCAGGCTCTGGTAGCCGCCCTCGCGGGCGCGTCCCTTGCGATCATGGCGCACGATCTGCCAGTGTTTCGGTGACATCAGGTACTTGCAGGCAAACAGCACCTTGTTATCGAGCAGGCCGATGCGCCAGTCGAAATCTGTGTAGACATATTCCTGCGCCAGGATGAGATCTGATTCCCTGAACAGGTTCTTTGTCATCTGCTGGTACTGTTCACGGTTCTCCGCCTTGACGACGCCTCGCGAAAAGGAGCCGTCAGGAATCTTTAGCACCACGGGGTAAGGGATATGTTCTTCAATGTTGATGGATTCACCCTTGTTCAGTATCAGGGTACGCGGTGTCGGCACCTTGTTCAGGATCAGGAGTTCTGCCAGGTACACCTTGTTGGTGCACTTGACGATCGAATCCGGGTCATCAATCACCGCCATGCCTTCGGCTTCCGCCTTCTTTGCGAAGCGATAGGTATGGTGGTTGATGTTGGTTGTTTCGCGAATCAATAGTGCATCGTATTCGGGCAGGCGGCTGTAATCCTTGCGCGTAATCAGTTCCACATCTGCACCGAGTTTTTTACCGGCCTCGACAAAGCGATTCAGAGCCGTCCTGTTGGATGGAGGAAGTTTCTCATCGGGGTCATGCAGAATTGCGATGTCATAACGCGCCTGGTTACGCGTCTTTGGCTTGCGCCAGCGACTGCTCATGTAATCCTTTAGGCTATGGTTAAAAAGCTCGCGATGATCCGGGGAGATGCTGTTGATGGGTACAGGTTTCAGGCTGTTTAATACCCAGCGTTGCTGTCTCCTGAATTCCACCTTGAGTAGCGGCGCAGGAAATATCTCGAAGATTTGTCGCGCCAGCTCCTGTAGTTCGTGATCATTAGCCATGCCGAAGAAGATCATGATCTCGTACTTGTGCTGCGGTTCGCGCCTCGCATGACGAACAAGGATTCTCTGAATGACGTTATCCAGGTCATCCATGTTCAGGCTGTAGATGGCCTTGCTGCTGATGTTCGTGATGGTGCGTACGGATGGCAGCACTTTCTGTCGACGCGCTTCTGCCAGCAGTGAGCAGAAATAGCCCGTGCTCAGGTATCGGTAGCTGCGGGAGAGATTAATAACCCGTACGTTGCGCTCTCGATAATGCTCGGGGCTGGCAAGATACTGCTGGGTGCTAATGACATTGGCCTCGGGAAATTCTGGGGGCCAGTCTTTTAGCTGATCCACGATGATGATGTGATTGGACATGGCTTAAGTCTTGTTTCTCTTAACACGCTTTTTGCGTTTCTTCAGGATGAGTTGTGCCTGCTGGGCGTTTTTGCCATAGCGGGCCATATGCATGAAATCGGTTTGTGGGATGGGCATATTTACAGAGTCGATAGATGCCTTGCCCTTTTCGTAGTCGACATAGGGGTCATGGACGTATACAAACTTGTCATCGAACCCGGTAACCACTACCCAGTGCGGGAATTTCTCGTGATATATGCGATAGGAACTGATCAGAATGATAGGGATGCCACCCTTATCGAATTCTTCCCGCAGTTGATCGATGCCCAGAGTGTGGTAATGGACCTCGACCGGCAATCCAGAAAGCTGCTCGATAAAGTCATCCTGTACCAGGGTCATCACTTCCTTTTTCTCTTCGCTACGTACCGAGTCAATAAACATCGTGCCCGAGTGATTCAGGTAGAGTGAAACATCAAAACCCTCGTGATAAGCAGACAAGGCAAGGCCATAGGGCCCGCAGCCACCATGTCCCGAGGTCATAAAGATCGTAGTTGCATCTCGCCATAACCGCAGCTCGAGTGTGCGGGTAAGTTCGATATCGTCATCGAGGGCCTTCATGGCCATCATCAGCGCGGAAGGGCCGCAGGTGAATTCCAGCGTCTGCTTGTAGTAAGGCACCCGGGCAAGATCGGATTTCAGGGCTGGTTCCAGGCGTTTCTCGTAACGCAGGGCGGTCATATGATCTTCGTAATAATCGGGCCGCGTGCCGAACAGGCTGAATCCATGTTTTTCGTAAAGGCGGATGGCGCCAGGGTTGTCCTTGCGGACTTCCAGGCGCAGGCTGATACAGCCACGGTCAAGGGCCGACTTTTCTGCGGCCTCGAGCAGGGCATGGGCGATACCCCTCCCATGATGATGACTGTCCACGGCAAGTGAGTAGAGCCTGGCGAGTGAGGTGCCGGCATGAAAAAGCAACATGACATAGCCGAGCAACAGATCGTCCTGCTCGAAGACGAGTGTTACGGCCTTGCCGCGTGTCAGAAGGTGACGGAAGTTCCTGCGCGTAAGACGATCATTGTCAAAGCTGGAGGATTCGAGGGCGACCAGTGCATCCAGGTCCTTCAGTTTGGCATTACGAATCATTGCGTATCTAATAAACCCGCATTTAGCAGGCCTGCCAACTTCGCATGTCATACACTGGCAGGTCGTGGATGACACAACAATGAGCGCAAATATACGCCCAATCAGGTTCTTTTCAAGGGTTTTTTAAGTGAATATTTACAGTTGTCTCTGGGCGAGTGAATGCAGTTGCGTCGGGCTTAATACCTCGCCGCGAAGCAGTCCTTGCGGAAGCAGGAGCAGGGCATGCTGACGGGTTATGTCACGGTCGTGTCTCAGGATGATCAGGCTGAGATAGCGCTCCTTGCGCACGAGGCCCAGCTGATATTTCCTGACCATCGCAAAATGGTTTGCATGCAGGATATACGTACTGACAAGGCCGCTCAGATTGTCCAGTTCATGATGATTAGTCGTCCCCTGGGATGCTGCACCTATGGCATTGATCAGTCTCTCCTCGCAATAGATCGGGTTGCGAAAGCGGATGTCTGTCCTGGCAATGTCCTGTCCATAGTCAAGTACGGTGAGCAGGGAGTGACCAGACCTGGAGTCATGAAGGTATACCAGGGGGTTGTCATAACTGGGATGTGGTTCTTTCAGGTGTCTTACATCCCAGCCAGTCTGCTCGAGCTTCTCCACGAGTTCCCTGGATTCACGAAAGCTGGAAAGCGATATGATCGGTTGATCAGTCATTGATAACTATCATCGGCGGACCATGCCGGTAAGGGTTTACAGCGTGAACTTTTCTTCGTGCTGGTCGTACCACTGCAGGAACTCCTCCTCGGGCAGGGCAGGAGAGAAAAGGTAGCCCTGCGCCTCATCACAGCCAATTTCTTTAAGGATGGTGAGCTGCTGTTCATTCTCGACGCCCATGGCGATGACACGTAGTCCCAGCGCCTTGCCAAATCCTACGATGCCCCGAAGTGTGTTTAGGTCCTGTGTTGAATCTGGAATTCCTGCGATTAGGGAGCGACTGATCTTCAGGCTTTTCAGGCCCAGTGAAGCCAGTTTGGCAAGGTTCGCATCGGCAATACCAAAATCATCCAGGATGAGTGCGCAATCCAGGCTTTTCAGGGCAACTTCAATCGGTTTGTTCTGTAATTCATGTTGTAAGGTGAAAGCAGACTCAGGCAACTCAAATTCCAGCATTGAGCATGTGGCCTGTGCTTCTTCCAGGGTTTGGGCAATTGTGGAAACCAGTCCCTGGTCACGCAACTGGCGTAAGCTAAGGTTGATAGAAATGCTGAGCTGCTGTTCTGTTTTATTCTGCAATTCATTCAGGAACTGGAGTGACTTTTTCAGGACCTGTTCGCCCAGAGCAATGATCAGGCCAGAATCTTCGGCTACCGGGATGAATGCAGCAGGAGAGACCTGTACATGTATCGGATGAAGCCATCTCAGCAGTGCTTCAGCCCCGGTTACCCTACCTGTTTTAAGTTCTATGCGTGGCTGGAAATAGACTTCAAGCTCGTCTCGCATGCGTGCTCTGCGTAAATCTGACTCCAGGGCGAAACGTTCTGCAGTCGCTTCGTTCATTTCTTTAGAGAAAAAACGAAAATCATTCCTGCCTGAGGCCTTGGCATGGTACATGGCAGTGTCAGCATTCTGCATCAATGTGGCAGCGTCTTTGCCATCTTCGGGGAAGAGACTGATACCGATGCTTGGTGAGCTGGTTATTTCCTGCGGACCATCGAGTATTGGTTTCGCCATGGAGTGGAGGATTTTTTCAGCTACCTGGGCAGCATCAGAGGGCTTTTGAATATCTCTTAGCAGGATGACAAATTCATCCCCGGCAGGACGGGCAACCGTATCGGAATTTCTGACTGCACCCCTGAGTCGCTGCGCCACATTCACGAGTAATTCATCACCAACATGATGCCCGAAACTGTCATTGATGATCTTGAAGCGATCAAGATCGATAAACATAACGGCAAACCGAACATTTTCCCGTCCTGCAGTAGCAACAAGCTGTTCCAGCTGATCCTCCATGGAAAAGCGGTTGGCTAGCTGAGTCAGCGGGTCAAAATGCGCCAGCCGTTTGAATTTCTGTTCTGCAGCCTTGCGCTCAGTAACATCTGAAAAGCTGCCAATGAAATTGATAATCTCATTGGCGTCATTGCGTACTGCGCTTATATGCAGCCACTTCGGGTAGATGGTGCCGTCTTTGCGCCGGTCCCAGACCTCGCCCTGCCAGTAACTTTTCTCCTGTAATTCCTGCCACATCTGAACATATACGGTGGGATCGGTTTTCCCTGAGGAGAGCATGTTTGGGTTATTGCCTATGACTTCATCCTGTTGATAACCGGTCAATTGCTCGAAGGCTTTGTTAACAGCAATGATGGTGTTGTTGGCATCTGTGATGAGAATGCCTTCGCCACTGTTTTCAAAAACATTGGCAAGCAGGCGTATTTGTTCTTCCTGCTTTTTGCGCTCAGTAAATTCGGTTTCAATCGCAATAAACTGGACTAGCTCTCCCTGGTCATTAAAGACCGGCTCGACATGGATCTGTACCCAGTACTCAGTTCCATCTTTCGAATAATTGATAAGTTCTTCTCTGAAGCCCCTGCCTTCATCGAGGTGCTGGCGAATTCGGGCCACGGTTTCGAGGTCGGTGTTTTTCCCCTGTAAAAGCTCGCCGGGGCTCTGCCCCATAACTTCGTCGGCAGTGTATCCAGTAATCTTCGTAAACGCCTGGTTGACCCATTCGATACGCCTGGCTTTATCCGTAATTATCACGACATTGCTTGTTTCGCGGGCAATGAGTGCCAGTTTTTGTAGTTCCTGTGTGGCCTTCCTTATTTCGGTAATGTCCGAGAATGTTGTGACGACACTGTAGGGATTGTTATCGCCTTCGTGTACCAGGGGAGCAGAGTCAACCGAAATCCACGAGAGCGTGCCATCAGGCTTATACACACCCATGATGACATCGTGCAGGATCTGCCCGGTGCGCAGTGCAATCATGGAAGGATGTTCCTCGCCGGGGAAGGCTGATCCATCCTCTTTAATGATTCTCCAGCTAGGGTCCAGAGAGGTCTTGCCAGCCATCTGGTCACGGGTTAAGCCGAGTATCTTTTCAGCAGCAATATTGCACTCGAGTATGCGCCCGTCGGCATGTTGCAGCACAACCCCCTCAACCATGGTCTGTAGCAGGGTTGTCAACTGATCCTGCGCAGATTCCAGGGCATTGATTTCAGTGATTAGTTTTTCTCGATCTACATCAGATTTTGCTGTGGTTGCTGAAACAGCATTCCGGATGCGTAGCCAGATGTCATCATCCATGGGAATTTTCTTATATTTAATTTATCTCTTCTTTTTTTAGGTGGTTTTTCTATCGAATACAATCAACCCTGTGCCAGTTATGGTTATTTCTTTCAGAATGTAATGGTCTCGCGAAAATTTGCCAGATGGGCTTCCCAGTCCAGTTGCTGGTGGAAGGCTATTCGCAGTGCCTCCATTTTTTCACGTTCGCCATGCACCAGGTAAAGCCTGGGGCGAGGCTTGTTGAACCTGCCAGCCCAGGTAATTAACTGGCTCTGGCCCGCGTGGGCAGAGAATCCTCCGAGCGTGTGGATCTGTGCCTTAACGGCTATATCTGAACCGAGGATGCGAACCTGCCTGGCGCCATCAACGAGTAATCGCCCCAGGGTGCCTCGCGCCTGGAAGCCGACAATTAATATGTGCGCCTTTTCACGCCAGAGGTTGTACTTGAGGTGATGACGTATACGCCCGCCAGTACACATGCCGCTGCCAGCTATGATGATGGCGCCACTGGTAATATTGTTCAGGGCCATGGACTCTTCGACATCCTGGGTAAAACTCATAATTGGCAGCCAGTTCTCCCAACCTTCTTTAATGGCTTCACTAAAATCGGGATCATCTTCGTTAAAGAGGTGGGTGTAATCCTTATAGACGTTCGTGACTTTTGTTGCCATAGGACTATCGATAAAGACTTTCTGCTGTTTGAGTCGTCCCGCCTGATATAGCTGTCCCAGTCGATAGATCAGGTCCTGGGTACGGCCCACGGCAAAAGAGGGAATCAGGACGTTACCGCCTTCCTCGGCTGCAGTCCTTAGGGCATCCTCGAACTCCTGAAGCGTTTCATCCAGTGGTCTGTGATCCCTGTCTCCATAGGTTGATTCGAGCAACAGGAGGTCGGCATTCTCAACAATGTCCGGATCGGGCAGCAGGGGAGAGCAGCTGTTCCCCAGGTCGCCCGAGAAGACCAGCTTGCGAGAAAAGCCCTGGGTCTCAAACCAGATTTCAACGATTGATGAGCCAATGATGTGTCCAGCATCCATGAACCTGAGCTTGATACCGGGCAGGATTTGCTTTTGCTCTCCATAGGGAAGTGACTCGGTTTGCTCAAGTATCTGGTCGACATCATCGACGGTATAGCTGGGCTCTAGCAGTGTTTTTCCTGCACGACGTAAGTGCTTGTTCTCCCACTCGATATCTTTCTGATGCAAAAATGCCGCATCCTTGAGCATGATAGGCAGCAGGGAGTTCGTAGCACGCGTGACATAAACCGGCCCCTGGTAGCCTGCGCTGGCGAGCAGGCCCAGTCTGCCGGAATGATCCAGGTGGGCATGAGAAATGATGACGGCATCAACATTCTCAACGTCGAAGGGCAGGGTGAAGTTGTCGCTATTGGTATCGGATTCTCCCTGGATGATTCCACATTCCAGGATAATGCGTTGATCTTCAAACTCGATCATATAGCAGGATCCGGTGACTTGTTCGGTCGCGCCAAGAAAGGTCAATGAAGGCATTGTTATTCCTTTTTATCGTCGCTTCTTTCTGTTGCTCTCACTTAAATTATAGTTCTGCATCACATCTGAAGTTTATGAATCTGCCCGACCAACATCGGGCCTTGTCCTTCGGCCCGTCCTATTACACCAATAAAAATTATTTATTAAAGAAATAAAAAACAGTACAAATGTACAAATAATGTACAGGAATACGCGCATAAATTTGAATATGTGCTAAATAAAGTTGTACAAAACTTGAACTCGGGCGCATGCTCGTGTCTAAGCCTTGTACATAACGTACTTATTCGCAGGAGGGATTTGCCATGCAAACCACACATGACGTAGAACCAATCAAATATGAACCTATTCCAACGCCTGATATCAGGAAAGTCAGTGCTGGTGCACCATTTGCCTGGCTGAAACAGGGTGCAAAGGATTTTGCCGCAGCGCCGGCTTTAAGTATTGCCTACGGCCTGATCTTTGCACTGATCGGCCTGGGGATTAGTTATGCCAGTATCAGCCAGCCCCAGCTGACCCTGACATTCTGGACGGGCTTCCTGCTGGTTGGCCCATTCCTCGCGGTTGGTCTCTACAAGATCGCGCAATTAAAGGAACAGGGCGAGGAGATTAGCCTGGGTAAGGTGTTCTCCGCACTGGCAGAGAACAAAACCCAGATAGCGATCTTCACTGCCATGATGATGTTAATCATGCTGGCATGGATCCGCTTCTCAACCCTGATGGTAGCCCTGTTCTTTGGTCAGCTTTCTCCAGGTTTCGAGGCCTTTGCTAATGCGCTTAACTCGGCAGATGGCTGGACCTTCCTGGGTGTTCTGTTTGCCAGTGGTGGCATATTTGCCTTTATCGTGTTCGCCGCTAGTGCCCTGACCATGCCGATCATCATCGATAAAAAGGCAGAAATGATTCCTGCCCTGATCACCAGTTTCAAGGCGGTGTTTGAACAGCCTGGCGTGATGCTGGTATGGGCTGCGCTAATAGCAGGACTGACGTTCCTGGGTATGGCCACGATGTTTATCGGCCTTGCGTTCATCTTTCCGCTTTTAGGTTATGCCACCTGGCACAGTTACAGGGATCTCATTAAATAACGGCACTCCTGCGGTATTGCCGGGCCAGGTTGCTGGCCCGGCCTTTTTGTAAGAAGACATGTCATGAATGAAGCAAAAAAGAGTATACCTGTACCCCGAGGACGCCTGTCGCGTCTCGCCCGTTTTGGTGGCCTTGCCGGTTCGGTAATGGGCGGCATGGTGACAGAAGGGTTCAACCAGGTGCGTTCCGGGAATCTCCCTAATGTCTCAGAGCTGATGCTGACGCCGGGCAATATCGACAAGGTAGCTAAGCAGTTATCTGCCCTGCGCGGAGCCGCTATGAAGGTTGGCCAACTCCTGTCTATAGACAGTGGTGATCTGTTGCCTGAAGAACTCGCTGAGCTTCTGGCTTTGTTGCGCGCCGATGCAAACCCCATTCCGATGAGTCAGGTTGTTGCCATACTCAACAAGCAATGGGGTGAGAACTGGCAGGAACAGTTCAGTCGATTCAGTTTCCAGCCTATGGCCGCGGCATCTATTGGCCAGGTTCACCATGCGGAAACAAGGTCAGGGCGGCGCGTGGCCGTGAAGATTCAGTATCCGGGGGTCAGCGATAGCATCGACAGCGATATCGATAATGTGGCAATGCTACTCAAGCTGACACGGCTGTTGCCCGAGTCTATGGATATTACCGAGTTGCTTGAAGAAGCCAAGCGACAACTCAAGATAGAAACGGATTACGAGACAGAGGCTGGCAATCTCAGGCTGTTCAGCGAGCTATTAGCGGATGATGAACGCTTCGCGGTCCCCGGCGTTGAGCAGCAACTCAGTCATGAACACATACTGACCATGGATTATATGGAAGGTGTGCCGCTTGATCATGCGCGAACAACTTCACAGCAGACGCGTGACTATATTGTCAGTAGTCTTATCGAACTGGTGTTCAGGGAATTGTTTGATTTCCAGCTGGTGCAGACCGATCCGAATATTGCCAACTACCTGTTTAATGCAGATAAGAATGCCATCGTCCTGCTTGATTTTGGTGCCTGCAGGCAATATGACAAAGCCATAGTTGAGGCCTATCGTAGTCTCCTTCGCTCTGCGATACGGCAGGATCGAGATGGAATGATTGAAGCAGCTAATGACATTGGCTATTTCAAGGATGAGATATCTGATGAGCAGCGTGACATGGTGGTCCAGTTGTTCGAGATGGTAGTTGAGCCTGCCAGGCATTCAGGGCCATATGACTTTGGAGGTTCCAATCTCGCCCGGCGTATCCGTGATGCAGGCATGGAGCTCAGTTTCCAGCAAAACTACTGGCATACGCCACCTGTCGATGCATTGTTCTTCCATCGAAAACTGATCGGCCTGTACCTGCTGGCCAGTCGTTTCAATGCGAAAATTGATGTATCCGGGGTTATGCAGGAGTTTATTGAGTAATTACCGGTACAGTCGAATTGAAGCTAGACAAACGTCTGCCTCAAAATCTCGGCCAATGGCAACCAGTGCGAGTTGGTTTAATTTTGCAGGCTTCAGGCGACTAGATGTTTTATACCCTTTGAATTGATCAAAAGGTAGCCTGATGGCCTGCCATTCCTGGCTGGCAGTGAAGGACGCACGAAACGATTGCCAGGGAAAAAACAGGCCCTTTTGTTTCAGGTGCAGGTTGTAGACCTCATTATTCCCTGCCACTACCAGTTCTATGCCAGTGTATCCAGTTGCGATACTGGCAAGTGACTGATTGATGTCTCGTCTGACCTGAATAAAACCACCGTTGTTTCTGGTGCTGACGTTGCCACTGAGCCGAAGACAGGACAGGTTCTGGTGTTGACTCCATTCCGCATAACCTGTTGAAACACCGCCCATGACACCATCCTCAACAAGATCCCAGTGAGACACGGATGACTGCCCTTGATTACTGAAGTCATCAACGATATACGATTCGTCTTCAGCCATGACCTGCATACTCATACTGAACAACAGCGTTGTCATTAAAACTAGAGGTTTCATGAGAGATCAATCGCGTGTGCCTTTAATTCTTCAAGTGTCACGATTTCAAGGGCTTTTTTGTGGGTGGCACGTAATACCACGCCAGGAGCCATGTCGTGCTCCAGGGCTTCTTTCCAGCGCGATGCGCATAGACACCACCGGTCGCCTGGACGAAGGCCCGGAAAATTAAATTCAGGCATCGGTGTGCTGAGGTCGTTTCCACGAAAACGGCTGAACTCTAGAAACTCTTTAGTAACACTGGCACAGACCGTGTGGGATGCACGATCCTGTGGCCCGGTAGTACAGTTTCCATCGCGGTAAAATCCGGTTTTTGGATATTCGCTGCATAACTCAAGTTCAGTACCCAGTACGTTCAGCGACTCATCAAGTTGTTCTTTTTCCATGTGTGCTCCTAATCGATATTTTTTTCAAACTCAGGCGTTCTGACTGCCTTCCTGGAACAGGGCGACAGGAGTGACGTTTAATAACGGTCTGAGGTTCAGATAACCTGCAAGGCCTACAAAGAGACCACCCAGTAGCATGGCTATGCCGACCAGGCCGATGTTGAGTTCGGGATTCAGCTCAAACAGTTTGTACGCAATGATGTTGGTCACTATCAGGGTAAAGACACCAGCCAGCAGACCTGAAAGAACGCCCAGGGTAGTGAATTCAATAAAGATCATCTTGCGCAGATAGGCGCGATTCCCGCCCAGTGACTTGATGATGGCAATTTCGCGACGACGCTCAGCCTGTTGTGACTGCAGGGCAGATAGCAGCACGACAAAGCCGGCTACCAGGGTAAAGGAAAAGATAAACTGAACGGCCAGCGAGGCACGATCAATAATGTCGCGCACCTGCCTGAGTATGCTGCTGATGTCGATTGCTGTGACAGAAGGAAATGCCCTGATGAGTTCTGGTACCAGGCGTGGGCGATCCGTGGGTATGTGGATACTGGTGATAAACGTACTGGGTTGATTGTTGAGTCGATTTCCTGCGGTAGCGACGAAGAAGTTCGGTTGCATGCTGTCCCAGCGAACCGTCCGGATACTTGTAATCGTTTCTGTAAACGGCTGCCCTGCGATGTCGTAAGTCAGCTGGTCTCCCATGCTGATGCCCAGCGTCTGTGCAATGCCTTCCTCGATCGAGAATCCCTCACTATCGCCGTCAGCAAACCACTGGCCCTGGATGATCTCGTTACTGGCAGGTAATTCACGTAATGCAGAGAGATTGAATTCGCGTGCCAGCAGCCTTTGCGCACGATCATCTTCGTAATCAGAGGGGGATATGGATTGTCCGTTGATTGCAACGAGTCGGCCTCGAATCATCGGGTACAGACTTGTCTTGATCTGTCTTTGCTCCAGGTGTTGCCTAAGACGTTCTTTCTCACCGGGCTGAATATTGACCAGGAACTGGTTGGGGGCATCCTCGGGGATACTGGCCTCCCAGCGGTCTATGAGTTCGCTATGCAGCGTGCTTAAGAGCAACAGGCAGAAAAAGCTCGTGCCAAAGACAATCGTCAGCAGCGTGGTTCTGCGATTACTGGCCTGCAGGCGAATAAAGTGCAGTTTCTGATGCTCGGCCAGTTTGCGCAGTACAGATTCAAGCAGGCGTGCTGAAAACCAGAAAACTGCGATCGCGGCCGTCGTAGCAAAAAAGAGATACAGGGCCAGCCGGAGTTCTCTGGCCTGCACCCACATGAGGGCAAATACACTCAGGGCAATGAAGGCGAAAGACAATGGCAACAGAAGGTTTCGTTGATTACCGAGCCCCTGGAAGATTTGTACCGGGGTGATGTTCACGGTGCGATAGATCTGTGGGGCAGCGAAACCCAGCATCATGATCCAGCTGGTCAACAGGCCAATCAGCAGGGGTGTCCATCCGGGGGCAGGCAGGGACTGGTTGATAAAGTCACGTAACAGATAGGAAAGTAACAGCTGAAGCAGGAAGCCCAGTATCGCGCCAAATACTGCTGCCAGTGTTGCGATGCTCATCAGCACCAGGGTGTAACGACGCACGATATAACGTCTACCGGCTCCCAGGGTTTTGAGTACGGCAACTGCCGGTATCTCTCTGCGTCCGAGACTGTAGCTGGCCAGTGCGATGGCAGCACCGGCGAGTATCACGCTAAGCAGCGAGGCCAGGCCGAGAAAACGCTGCGCCCTTTGCATGGCCTGTTGTATGGCAGGCATGCCGTCATCCAGGGACTGAATCTTTTCTGTGGCCTGCAAGCGTGGTTTAAGCCATTGCCTGAAATCACTAATGTCGGCATCTGTACCGGTAAATATCATTCGAAAACGTGCGCGGCTCGCCGGTGTCAGCAAACCAGTAGAATCCAGCTCGCTCATCGGGATAAAGATTTGTGGAGCAAACTGGAAGGAGGTGGTTCCCTGGTCGGGAATGCGTGTTACAGCATGAGTAAGATCAAAGTTGCGCTTGCCTAGTTGTATCTCGTTACCTGGTTCTACATCGAGTTCAATAAACAGGCGTGATTCTGCCCATGCCTGGCCTGGTTCAGGGAGTATGCGGGTTTTCTGGCCCGTACCATCAAGCGTTGTGTTTGTCTCAAGACTACCGATAAGTGGATAGTTCTCAGTCACGGCGCGGACCTGGGCCAGCTTCAGGTTTTCCCCAGCCAGAACCATACTGCCGAACTCGATGAGTTCGGCATGTCTGAGTCCTTGTTGATTTGCCTCTTCAATATAAGCTCTATCCAGGGGTCGTGAAGATGTCAGGACCAGATCGCCACCCAGTACCTGGCTGGCCTGTGCCATCATGGCCCGGTCCATGCGCTCGGTGAAAAAAGTCACCGATGTGACGGCGGTTACCGATACAAGCAGGGCGAGTAATAATAGGCGCATCTCGGCCAGGCGCCAGTAACGCCTGAGCTGTTCCGCGAGATGAATGGATGCAGGACCTTGCGTTTTCATTGGGTGCTTAACACCCCGTCTACCAGGCGATAATGCGTCTGGCAACGATCTGCCAGCGATTCATCGTGCGTAATGAGTACCAGTGTGGTGCCATATTCCTGCTGCAGACCAAATAGCAGTTCGATAATTTCCTCACCGGTGCGTCGATCGAGGTTTCCTGTCGGTTCGTCGGCGAAAAGAATACGTGGTCGGGAGACAAAGGCCCGCGCCAGGGCAACGCGTTGTTGTTCACCACCAGAGAGTCGTGCTGGCAGGTGGTCGGCGCGATTCTTCAGACCAACATGTTCCAGCGCCTGAAGTGCGGAATCTCTGACCTGTTCGCTTTGCTTCTCCAGTTCCAGGGGCACCATAACGTTTTCCAGGGCGGTCAGGTTTTCCATCAGATGAAAGGACTGGAACACAAAGCCGACTGCACCTAGCCGTAATGATGCGCGTTTATCTTCATCCAGCTGATGCAACGGTTGGCCGAGCAGGTTTATCTCACCAGCACTGGGCTGGTCCAGTCCGGCCAGTAATCCGAGCAGGGTGGTTTTACCTGAGCCAGAGGCGCCAGTAATGGCTACCGACTCGCCAGGGAGGATGCTCAGGGAGATATCCTTGAGTATGATGAGTTCGTTGTCAGTCTGGACAGGGATTTTTTTCGCCAAACCCTGGGTCTGTATTACTGGGTTAATGTGATTACCTGGCATCCTGGATACTCATGAAAAAATTGATACGCACAACATACATCCTGCTTGGGCTGCTTGCCTATTGTACGACTGTCTATGGGGAAACACGTTCCACGCCTGAGACCATTCTGGTCTGGGGCGATAGCCTGAGTGCAGCCTATGGTATGCCGGTAGAACAGGGCTGGGTTAGCCTGATGCAGCAGGAACTCGGCCAGTCCGTCAGGGTGGTGAATGGCAGCATTAGTGGTGAGACTACCGTGGGAGGGAAAACGCGGCTGCCAGATGCCCTGAATAACTTTAGTCCGGATCTGGTGATTATTGCACTGGGCGGTAATGATGGGCTGAGGGGGATGAGCCCACAGAATATGCGTAGCAATCTCATAGATATGATCGCGCTTAGTCGTGACGCACAGGCCAGGATCATTCTGGTCGGTATCATGTTGCCACCTAATTATGGGCCGGCATATAACAGTCGGTTTGAACAGGTATTTGAAGACCTTGCCGGCGAGTTTGAGTTGCCCTATGTGCCATTTTTACTTGAAGGCGTAGCAACGGAGTTTGATCTGATGCAAAGTGATGGAATACATCCAACAGCTGAGGCCCAGAAACTCATCCTGTCCAATATGCTGCCCGTGGTAAATAAGACGCTTGGACATTAGAAAGTCAGCAATGTTACAAAAATGATTTGTATCAGGAATTTTCTTAATAGACTTTGCTGTACCAGGTTAAAGCAACTAATCTAGTCTTTGTTTATATAAATCAAAGGATTCGAAATGGCCATTCCAGTAAGTTCAATTCCAGGTGTCGGACCTAAAACGGCAGAGTACCTGACGGAAAAAGGTATTAACTCAGTAGAAACATTGCTTGAGTCGGGATTTGATGTGCTGGTGGCTGCTCCAGGTTTTAGCGAAGCAAGGGCAAATACCGTGATCGCAGCTGCTAAAAGCGTGCTATCTGGTGATGCTCCAGCGAGAGTGGTCAAGAGGAAAGCAGCACCTGCAGCGAAAAAGAAAGTCGTTAAAAAAGCCCCCGCTAAAAAAGCGCCTGCGAAGAAGGCTCCGGCTAAGAAATCGCTCGCCAGGAAGCCAGCGACTAAAAAAGTCGTTAAAAAGAAATCTGCTGCGAAGAAGGCCTCGATCGAGAATGTCACCGTAATTGGCAAGATGGTTGAAGATGCAGAAACGGGTAAGGGTAAGAAACAGAAAAAGACCAAGCTCGCTAAAAAGCTTAAAAAGAAGACTCTTGAGAAGCTTGAGAAACTGAAACAGAAAATTAAGGACAAGAAAAAGAAAAAAAATAAGTCCAAGACCAAAGATAAGAAAAAGTCGAAGAAAAAGGATAAATCGAAAGGCAAGGGTAAGAAGAAAAAATCTTAATCTGGAAATCTATGAAGGGCTGAGTGAGAACTCAGCCCTTCTTTTTTATTGCTGCTTAACTCCCCTGTAAATTGAAGAATATCAATGCCTGTAGCAGGGTAATCTTGACAAAATGTGACTGGTGGTCACAATGTGACTATCAGTCACAAAGGTGGGCCCTATGCCGTTACAGGATAGAAAACAACGTGAGTTCGAGCGTCGGGAGGAGGATATTCTCGATGCCACCCTTGAACTTTGTTCTCAGCCTAGCTGGGCCTCGGTCACGATCGATCAGATTGCGGAGAGGGCCGATATTGGTAAGGGCACTGTCTATAAGCACTTCCGCAGTAAGGACGAGTTGCTCTTTCGTCTGACCATGCGTTTTTATCAGGGATTGTTTGAGGAACTGCAGGGTGCCGGTCCAGAGGGGGACCCCCTTGAAATGCACCGCCAGATGTTTGATCGCGCACTGAACTACCACATGAATCACCATGAATACCGGTATGTTGTGGAGTACTGCAATGGTATCGATTTCAAGGAAAGAGCCGAGGACGCCTGGAAGGAGGAACTCAAGGTGCTCGATCAGTCTTTCCAGGACTGGGGAGCTCCGATGATCCAGGCAGGTATTGACCAGGGTTTGTTTGAAGACAGGCCGGTCAGGGACATCATGCTGGGCATGCATGCCTGTTTTGTCGGTGCCATCAGCATGATCTGGATTGGGGAACTCTGGTGCCCCTATGAAAAGCCGGAAGTGATAAAGCAAGCAGTAACAGATTTCCTACTGGCAGGTCTATGTGGCAGGCCGTCATGAAACCATCAAATTGTATGATCACAATTCAGCCTGATCAGGCCGGGAGACAGGAATGAAACGTTCAGCGCTTATATCTGCAGGACTTTTCCTGCTAGTCATGCTCTGGATGCTAAGCGGTACGTTTAGCCAGTCAGTTCCCCATGATGTAACCGAAGAAAAATCTTCGGCGGTTGCACCCATGAAAGTTCTGGTCCAGTCACTCAGTGCACGCCCCGTAATACGAGAAGTGGTTGTACAGGGTGACCTGGAACCCAAAAGACATGTCAATATCCGTGCTGAGACGGCAGGGCGAGTCATTGAATTACCGATTGAGAAAGGTAGCCAGGTAAAAAAAGGCGAGACCCTGCTTAAACTGTCAGAAGACGACAGGCCGGCGCAGATCGCACGTGTGAAGGCCCAGATAGTTAGCATCAGGCTCGAGGTTGAAGGTGCGCGTAAATTACAGAAAGAGGGTTACCAGTCCAAAACCCAGCTTAAAAGCGCTGAGGCAAACCTGGCGGCTGCGCAGGCCGAACTGAAGGCCCTGCAGATCGACCTGGAAAGAACCTCTATCAAGGCCCCTTTTGAAGGCGTGCTCGAGGATCAGCTCATCGAGCTGGGTAGCCTTGTAGAGCGTGGTGATGCCGTTATTTCCTATGTCGATAAATACACACTCAAGGCCGTAGGTTATATTCCCCAGCAAAGTGCCAGGCGCCTGGCGGTTGGGCAGAAGGTTCAGATTAGCTTGCTCGATGGTGATCAGACTGAGGCTACCATCTCTTACATTTCCAGCGTAGCTGAATCTGGAACCCGTAGTTTTCGTATCGAGGCCGATGTACCTAATCCTGATTTAAAGCTGGCTGCAGGTGTCAGTGCAGAGATAAGAATCTCTGTTTCCCAGGAGATGGCGCATTACATCTCACCCGCAGCCCTTACCCTGGATGACAAAGGTGAAGTTGGTATTAAGGCTGTGAATGCCGAAAACCGCGTTGATTTTTATCCCGTCAGCCTGGTGCGTACTGATGCTGATGGAGTCTGGGTGTCCGGTCTCCCCGACAAGGTCGATATCATTACCCAGGGCCAGGGCTTTGTTGCCCAGGACGAGCTGGTAGAGCCAGTTCAGGAAGAGGCCTCATGAAACCGGTTATCGACCTGGCGTTTCTGCGCAGCCGTAGCGTGCTGCTGTTGCTGGCGTTCATTCTGATTGCCGGTACCTCTGCCTATATCACTATCCCCAAAGAGGCAGAGCCAGACGTCGCCATACCGATTATCTATGTTTCTATGAACCATGAGGGTATCTCACCTGACGATGCCGAGCGCCTGCTGGTTCGTCCCATGGAAAAGGAGTTGCAGTCCATCGAGGGAGTCAAGGAAATGACCAGCATTGCCCGCGAAGGACATGCCTCAGTGACCCTGGAGTTTACCGCTGGCTTTGATAGCAAACGCGCGCTGGATGATGTCAGGGAAAAGGTCGACACCGCGAAAACCAAGTTGCCTCAGGACACCGATGATCCCAGTGTTAATGAAGTAAACGTTGCACTGTTTCCTGTCATGACGATTTCACTTTCTGGCCCCCTGCCAGAGCGCGGCATGGTGCAGATAGCGCGAAATCTTAAGGACAGTATTGAAGCTGTTCCCGGTGTTCTTGAAGTCGATATCGGTGGTGATCGCGAGGCCCTGATGGAAGTCGTGGTTGATCCTGCTGTTATGGAAACCTACGACGTCAGTTATTCCGAATTATTCAGCCTGATCAGTAACAACAATATGCTGGTTGCCGCCGGTGCCATGGATACCGGGGCAGGGCGGCTGGTGCTCAAGGTGCCAGGCGTGGTCGAGGAGGTTGAGGATATTCTTTCCATGCCGGTCAAGGTTGAAGAAGACCGCGTGGTGACCTTTAAAGATGTAGCCTCGGTACGTCGTGGTTTCAAGGATCCGGAAGGCTTTGCCCGTGTGGGTGGTCAGTCGGCGATTACGCTGGAAGTTAAGAAGCGCGTAGGTGCAAATATTATTGAAACCAACGGGCGTGTGCGCGCCATTGTTGAAGAAGAGCGGAAGCTATGGCCCTCCACGGTTGAGGTTGCCTTCATGCAGGACAAGTCAGAAGAAATTCGCGACATGCTCAAAGACCTGCAGAACAACGTCATCTCCGCCATTCTCCTGGTCATGATGGTGATCATCGCAGCACTTGGCGTTCGCTCAGCGCTGCTCGTGGGTATTGCTATTCCAGGTTCTTTTCTCGCCGGCATCCTGGTCCTGAGTTACATGGGTTACACCATGAACATTGTTGTTCTGTTCAGCCTTATCCTGGTGGTGGGCATGCTGGTTGATGGCGCCATCGTGGTGACAGAACTTGCAGCGAGACGTATGTCTGAAGGGCATAGTGCGCAAAAAGCGTTTACCTTTGCCTCCAAGCGTATGGCAACACCGATCATCGCCTCGACACTGACTACCCTGTCGGTGTTCCTGCCACTATTGTTCTGGCCGGGTGTCGTCGGGCAGTTCATGAAGTATCTGCCGATTACCGTGATTATCTCCCTCACCGCATCACTAGCCATGGCCCTGATCTTTGTTCCTGTGCTGGGTGGCACACTGGGTAAGGGAGATACCAGCAGTTTGCCGCCGACTGCAGGTCGTTTATCCGAATGGTATGGAGATTTGCTTGGCCGCCTGTTGCGTCATCCGCTCAAGGTGCTGGGCATGGCCCTGGTCATGCTGATAGGAACCTACATAGCCTATGGGGTACTGGGTAAAGGCGTTGAGTTTTTCCCGGATGTGGAGCCCGAGGTGGCGCTGGTACAGATACATGCACGCGGTGACTTTTCCATTTATGAAAAAGACGCCATGGTGCGGAGAGTAGAGTCACGCATTCTCGGTATGCCTGAGCTGGAGTCAGTCTATGCCCGTTCATTTAACCAGGCGACAGGACAGAATCAGGCCGAAGATGTCATTGGTGTGATCCAGATGCAGTTCGTCGACTGGAACGAGCGTCGTCCAGCCGCGCAGATTCTCGAAGAGATGCGTCAGCGCACTTCCGATATCGCCGGAATTAAGTTGGAATTCAGAAAGCAGGAAAATGGCCCGGCACAGGGTAAACCAATACAGCTCGAATTTAGCTCGCGTTTCCCCGATCGCATACCTGCCATGGTAGAAAAGGTGCGCGGCGTTATGGATGAACTGGGTGGTTTTGTCGATGTTGAGGATAACCGCCCATTGCCGGGTATTGAATGGCGCCTTGAAATGGATCGGGAGCGTGCAGCTCGTTATGGCGCAGATGTCGCCCTGCTAGGTAATGCTGTCCAGATGGTAACGCAGGGTATCAAGGTCTCTGAATACCGCCCGGAAGACAATGATGATGAAGTTGATATACGTGTGCGTTTTCCTTATGACGTACGCAACCTGGATCAACTCGATCAGCTACGTGTGCCGACCAGTCGAGGAATGGTGCCCATTTCAAATTTTGTTGAGTTAACACCTGCGGCCAAGACCGGCACGCTGAATCGAACCGATGCCAGGCGTGTAATGACCATACAGTCAGACGTTACTGATGGTTTGCTGGTGGATAATAAACTGAAGGAACTGGTGGCTGCCCTGCAGGCACAGAGAGAAAGCCTGGATCCGCTGGTCAGCATACAGCCCAAGGGTGAGAGTGAAGACCAGCAGGAGGCAGCGACCTTCCTGTCCAATGCCTTTCTTACCGCGATCTTCCTGATGGCCGTGATCCTGGTGACCCAGTTCAATAATGTGTACCAGGCCTTCATTGTGCTTTCTGCCATTGTCTTTTCAACAGCAGGTGTACTACTCGGGCTGATGGTAACGGCGCAGCCGTTCGGCATTGTTATGGTTGGTCTGGGTATCATTGCGCTGGCCGGTATTGTCGTGAACAACAATATTGTTCTGATCGATACCTATAACCGTATACGAGTAAAAGAACCAGATCCCGTTCAGGCTGCGCTGAAAACTGGTAAGCTGCGTCTGCGCCCGGTATTTCTTACCGCGCTGACCACGGTGCTTGGCCTGATGCCCATGGTGCTGGCCATGAACATTGACCTGATCAATCGTGATATCACCTTCGGCGCGCCTTCGACTCAGTGGTGGACCCAGCTGGCCAGTGCAATCGCCGGTGGCCTGACCTTCGCCACTTTCCTCACGCTGTTGCTAACACCCTGTCTCCTGGTGATTGGG
>CAZXNH010000021.1:0-28701 GCA_964641615.1 uncultured Ectothiorhodospiraceae bacterium
CCGATGTCTATATCTGGATTGAAAAACTCGTTCAGGGAGAGCGCCCTGCAAGAATCAGGCTTTCAAAACAGCCCTGGAACGCAGAGAAGGTTCGTAAGTTAGGGCTAACCCATCTTCTGTGGTTATTTGTGGCTTTCCTGACCGGCTTTTCATTTGTCATGTATTGGGGAAATGCCCCGGAACTGGCAACGCAGTTTTTCACTGGTAGCGCTCCTTTCCCGGCCTATTTCACAACGCTGTTCCTGACCACGACAACCTATGTCATGGCAGGTTTAGCCCGTGAACAGGTCTGTATTTACATGTGTCCTTATTCTCGTTTCCAGGCAGTCATGTTTGACCAGGATAGTCTGATTATTTCCTACGATAAACAGCGTGGTGAAGGTGACCAGGGTCGTCACAAGATAGCCAAGGATTACAAGACACTGGAAGAGCGCCAGTCTAAGGGAGCAGGCGATTGTATCGATTGTGGTTACTGTTTCCAGGTTTGCCCGACAGGTGTAGATATTCGTAACGGCCTGCAGATTGGTTGCATACAGTGTGGTCTGTGTATAGACGCTTGCGACACCATTATGGATAGTATGGGCTGGGAGCGCGGGTTGGTACGCTACAGTTCAGAGAAAGAGTTGGCTGGTGGTAAAACACGTTTCCTGAAGTGGAAGAGTGTTGGTTATGGAATCGCAATTAGTATCGTAGCCGGGCTTACCATCTGGAGTATGCTGAACCAGGCACCCATGGATATGCATGTTCTGAAGATGCGCCAGCCTCTATATGTCACGCTCTCCAGTGGTGAGATACAGAACAGCTACGAAATTAAGGTTAATAACAAGACAAACCGTGAGGTGAAGGTGCGTCTTGAAGCGAAAGGCCTGGACGGAGCAACTGTTGATTTTGGCCGCTTTGAAGAAGTTACTATCAAGCCTGAAAAAAATATCCGTATCATGGCCAGGCTCAAGATGAAGCCGGCCCCGGGGCTGCCAAAGCAACAAAATGTGACTTTCAGGGCTATTCCATTAGGGCATGATGACCTGTCTGCTGTAGAATTCGAGGCTCAGTTCTTTTTACCCTGATTGAGTAGTTTATGCCGAATATTCTGGTAAGCCTTGCGATAGGCATAAGCCTGATACTGGTTGGTTTTTCTCTGCTGTACAAGCTAACCCGGATGCAGGGCAAGCAGGTCGCCCTCATCATGTTTATGGCAGTGGTGGGTATTTATGTGCCCTATTCCATCCTCAACTGGCACGGAATGGATATCTTTGCTATCCATATCGCCCTGTTTGGAACCACACCATATGTGCTGGGCATTATTACATCGCACTGGGAAATACGCAGAAAGCTGGGCGAAGAAGATGACGGTCGCTGGTTCCACTGGGCTCCGGCCACCATGGTCGTATTCTTCATCATCATTGCTACAGTTGATGCGATTATAATCACCCTGTCCCGAGAGGGGATGTCGACGACTGTTCTTGAAAAAATTTCTCCTCGTGAGGAGGCTGGACGTCAGGTAACAACGGTTTTTCCTGGAACAACGGCAAATGACTTTCAGGAAAAATACGCGCAGTTCAATGATTACCAGGACCAGCTACGGCTTCAGGAAGAAAGGGGCTGGCAGATAAAAAAGGGTTTTCTTGATACACCCTATGTCAATGAATCGGTGCCGTTCCAGGTACAGGTTCTGGATAAGCAGGGAGCCCCCATTTCATCTGCAGATATTCAGGCCAGGTTTCTGAGGCCATCCGATAAACGCGCAGACTTTTCCTTTGGTCTGACAGAGGTTGAGCCGGGCCTGTATAAAACTGAACTGACAATGCCTCTGGCAGGTCGCTGGTATCTTGTCATGAAGGTCATCAAGGATGAGCAGTTGCATGAGACCCGCGGCTGGACCCAGATAGAAGATAGCCGGGAATAGCATTAAACATGGCCGGGGTATCCCCTGAATCCTGTTATCACTGTGGGCTGCCTGTTCCGACAGGTAGTCATTATCATGTAACCATCGATGGTGAGGACAGGGAAATGTGCTGTCCTGGCTGTGAGGCTGTAGCCAGGGCCATCGTTGATAGCGGTATGACGGACTATTATCGTTACCGCACAGAAACAGCGCCTCAGGCCAAAGACCTCGTCCCTGCCATGCTCAGGGAATTCGAACTCTACGATAAGGAAGCCTTGCAGAAATCCTTTGTCCGACAGGAAGAAGGTGATGTCAGAGAGGCATCACTGATCCTGGAGGGCATCGTTTGTGCGGCCTGCGTGTGGCTGAACGAGCGTCATGTTGGACAGCTACCCGGGGTTATAGAATTCCGTGTTAACTACTCCACCCATCGTGCCCAGCTGAAGTGGGACGACAAACAAATACATCTCAGCGATATTCTTAAAGCTATCGCAGCAATTGGTTACCACGCACATCCTTTCGATCCGGGGCGCCAGGAGGCGCTGCAGAAGAAGGAAAAATCCATAGCGTTACGTCGTATGGCTATTGCAGGCCTGGGTACCATGCAGGTCATGATGCTGGCAGTAGCCATGTATGCCGGTGAATATGAAGGCATGGACGAGACCATGCGCAATTTCATGCGCTGGATCAGCATGATTATCGCGGCGCCAGTCATCGGCTATTCAGCGCTTTCCTTCTACCAGTCAGCCTGGCGCGACCTGAAACGGCGGAGGCTAGGCATGGATGTGCCTGTCTCTCTGGCGATATCAGTAGGTTTTATCGCCAGTGCCTGGGCAACGGTCACCAATTCTGGCCATGTCTACTTTGACTCCATCACCATGTTTGTCTTCTTCCTGCTGGTTGGCAGGTACCTGGAGATGATAGCTCGCCATAAGGCAGGCCAGGCAGCCGAGGAACTGGTCAAGCTGATGCCAGCCACGGCTACCCGGATTGTAGATGGTGAGGAAGAGGTTGTCCCAGTTTCGGATCTTGAGCTGGGCGACAGAGTTCTGATTCGGCCCGGTGAAACAGTGCCTGCCGATGGCCGGGTCGTCGATGGTCAAAGTAGCGTGGATGAGTCGTTGCTGACTGGTGAAAGCCTTCCATTAACGCGTAAGCTCAACGATGAACTGGTCGGTGGAACAGTTAATATCGAAAGTCCTTTGGTCATGCGTGTCGATAAGCTGGGTGCCGATACTACCCTGTCAGCGATACTCCGTCTTCTGGAACGTGCCCAGTCCGAGAAGCCCGTCATTGCGCGTACCGCAGACCGAGTGGCAGCCTGGTTCGTTAGCATCCTGCTGGTGATTGCGTCAGCTGTATTCCTGTTCTGGTATCAGCAAGACCCTGAGGTGGCACTCTGGATCACTATTTCTGTCCTGGTGGTCACATGTCCCTGTGCGCTCTCTCTGGCTACACCCGCGGCAATTACGGCGGCGACTGGAGCCCTGACACGTAGTGGTATTCTGACGACTCGAGGTCATGCCCTGGAAACACTGGCCAGTGCAACACACATAATTTTTGATAAGACAGGTACGTTAACCCGGGGTAAGTTGCAGCTGGTTCGAGTAGAGGTTCTGGGCAAACAGGATGAGGAACGTTGTCTGGCTCTCGCTGCTGGACTCGAAGCCCAGTCAGAGCACCCTCTTGCTAAGGCAATCCTCGTACAGACTGATGAAAAGGTCCTGATGAAGAATATCCGTGCTTTTCCCGGCAAGGGCCTGGAAGGCTTTCATGAGGGGAAGAGGTACTGGTTGGGTAGTCCGGATTCGCTTGAGGAGCTTTCGCTATCTCAACCATCAATCACTACGGAACCGGGTGAAACGCTTATTTATCTGGCCGAGGGTTCTGACCTCCTGGCAGCTTTCATTCTCCGCGATGAAATCAGGAGCGAGGCCCTCGACAGTGTTGATCAGTTAAGAAGCATGGGTTTAACGCTGGAATTGCTTAGTGGTGACAGGCCAGAGACTGTGGCGCATGTTGCGGACAAGCTAGGGATACAGAATTATTCGGGCGGGCTCTTGCCAGATGATAAGCTCCAGCGTATCAAGGAGTTGCAGGGACAGGGCAAGATCGTTGCGATGGTTGGTGATGGTGTTAATGATGCCCCGGTACTCGCAGCTGCCCAGGTGTCTGTCGCAATGGGGGGTGGTTCTCAACTGGCGCATGCCAGTTCTGATATGGTGTTACTCTCCGAGCATCTCCAGAGATTGCCAGAGGCAGTGCATACTGCCCGCAGAACCCTGATGATTATTCGACAGAACCTGGGGTGGGCTATTGGATATAACCTCATAGCCTTGCCGCTTGCGGCAACAGGCTGGATTGCTCCCTGGATGGCTGCGATCGGTATGTCTGCAAGTTCTTTAATTGTCGTTGTTAATGCCTTACGCTTAAGCAGTAACGAGCGCAAACGGAGTCATTAGTGGAAATACTGTATATGCTTATCCCGCTCGCCGTGGTCATCATGGTGATAGCAGTGGTCGCCTTTGTATGGACTGTCAAAAGCGGTCAGTATGATGATATGGAAGGTCCTGCACACAGGATACTCATGGATGATGATGATCCCCTGATTCCGCGCTCGGCGCGCCCAAAGAAAGATGACTTGAAGGATGAGGAGTGATCGAGTACGATTCGCTCTTCGAATATTCTCGGTAAAGGTACAGGCCCATGTTTACTAGCGAAAACTTTCCTCTTACTCTGGTTGTAGTACTGATTGCCTGGTCCTGGATTAGCTTCTTTTCTGTAATCCTTGCCGGCTAATTGCAACAATATCAGAATATGAAAAAGCCCCGCATTGCGGGGCTTTTTTGTTTCTGGTTATTTAATTTGATCAGGCTGCTAGCTCTGCCTTGATCTTTTTCAGGGCATTTGCCTCAAGCTGGCGGATACGCTCTGCAGAAACCTCATAGCGGGCTGCAAGCTCATGTAGGGTTGCCTTGTCATCAGTTAACCAGCGGCTTTCCAGAATGTCGCGGCTGCGGTCATCCAGATTGGCCATGGCGCCGTGCAGGCGTGCCTGGTATTGATGATTCCAGTCCTCTTCTTCAGCGACACGCGCAGGGTCAGCCGAAGGATCAGGCAGATAATTGGCTGGTGCAATATAAGCAGACTCATCGTCGCTATCATTGTCGGCATCAAAACCAATATCCTGGCCTGAGAGACGGGACTCCATCTGTAGTACTTCTTCTGGCTTAACGCCTAAGTCCTGTGCTACCTGTTCAACCTCAGCGGCATTTAACCAGCCCAGGCGTTTTTTCTTGCTGCGCAGGTTAAAGAACAGTTTGCGCTGTGCCTTGGTGGTAGCTACCTTAACGATGCGCCAGTTACGTAGAATGTATTCGTGGATTTCTGCACGAATCCAGTGCACTGCAAAGGAAACCAGTCGTACACCTTTATCCGGATCGAAGCGTTTGACGGCCTTCATCAGGCCGATATTACCTTCCTGGATCAGGTCGCCAAGAGGCAGGCCGTAACCCTGATAACCACGTGCGATCTGAACAACAAATCTCAGGTTATGCATGATCAGCGCACGCGCAGCTTCCAGGTTCTCTTCATCACGCAACTGTACAGCCAGTTCGTGTTCGACCTGCGCATCAAGTACAGGTAGCTGATAAGCGGCCTGAATATAGCTTTCCAGGTTGCCGGTAGCTGATGGCAGCGTCGTCTGGTTTAAAGCTAATGCTTGAGTCATGTATTACCCCCAAAGGAAATATTCTGAACATATGTTAGCACTCTGCGAGTTAGAGTGCTAAATCGGGTGCAAGTTCCAGGGTTTTACGATTGAAGCTGGATCTTAGAGAGGCCTGAAAGGGATTTCGTAGGTGCCTGTCTGGGTCAGGAGCAGGTACTGGTGCTTAATCATCAGCAGAGAATTGAGCCTGGCGATGAAGATTTCCTCGGTAACCGGCTTGGTGACGTAATCATTGGCACCACAGGCCAGCAATTTGGCGTATTCGGCCTCTTCCTGGCCGTCTACGGTAATGAGCAGGGCCGGCATCATTTCTCGGGTGTAATTCAGCTCATTGCGAATAGAGCGAATAAGGTCCGGGCCTGACATGTCACCCTTGAGATATACATCTGAAACTATGATGTCGAAGCTGTTTGATCCCTCAGCACCCACTTCTTTAATCAGATCCAGAGCTTCTTCAGCGGTCATGGTATGAACAACCTGTAAACCATGCTTTTCCATGACACGTTTGACGGCAGTGGCGGCAACCATGCTGTCTTCGATATAGAGAACGCGGCCAGAGGCGCCGGTTACCTTGGGCAGGAAGGTTTCCAGGTAATCGACCAGAGACTGCAGGCCCTGGGATTTATCGAAATGTCCTGTAACGCCCTTGAAGTGGGTCTGGAACTCATCGCGGTTATCGGTATCGCCAGAAACCACGATAATGGGTGTGGCGGTGTGATTACCCAGGCGGCGTATACGCTGTACGAACTCGATGCCATCAAGGTCGGGAAGGATCAGGGCAGTAGCAATCAGGTCATAACGCTGGATCTTCAGGCTGGCCAGTGCCTCGCTGGCATTGTTAAAGCCGTGGACATCAACATTGTCCAGCTGTTTGTGTAGCAGTGCGGCAACCATCTTGCGTGTGGCTTCGGAGCCATCTACAAGCATGATTTTTCTATTCTTTTGAGGCATCTTTATTTGAAATAATTGTAATAGGCCGATGTTATACAGATTGTAACGGAAATAAGGACCAGTTTCTGCCAAAAGGTGGTGTTTTGCGGATTAAGTGGGCTCGATATCCTTAATGTGACGGCCGACGGCTATCCAGGAACCCAGCCAGCCCAGTAATGTGCCAGAGGCAAATACCCAGGTAATCTCATTTGTATTCAGGCCAAGCAGGGCAAACTCACTGCCATATAGACCGGCGAGTGATTCTACTGGCCCCTGTAGCAGGGCCAGGGCCCCCTGCACTGTAATTATCCCAAGCAGTGAGCCGATGAGACCATACCAGAGACCGCCATATAGAAAGGGTCTGCGGATGAATGCATCTGTAGCGCCTATTAGCTTCGCCACCTCGATTTCCTGGCGACGGTTCTGGATATCCAGCCTGATGGTGTTGCCAACGACCAGTATGACAGTCAGGGCCAGCATGCCGGCGATTACAAAAACCGTTCTGCGTGTTGTTTCCATAATGGCCTGAAGACGTTGCAGCCAGCGCATATCCAGGACGACCTCTTCGATGCCACGGGTGCGACCGAGATTATCAATCAGCACTTCCATAGCCTTCAGACCAGTGCCTTCATAATCCGGGTAGACCACGAGTACCGGGGGCAGGGGGTTGTCATCCAGCGCATCCAGGGCGGCACCAAAGCCAGAGTGTTGCTTAAATTCAGCCAGGGCCTGATCTGCGCTGATGCGTTCGACCTTGATAACTTCAGGCCGCAAGAGGATTTTATCCGCCAGCGCTTTCTGGTTTTGTTCTGTCATATCCTTTTCAAGGAAGAGGGAGACCCTGGCACCATGGTCCCAGCCAGCGGTGGCCTGCTCAATATTATTTAGCAGCAGGTAGAGTCCGCTGGGCAGTGCCAGGGCGATACCCAGCACGGCGATGGTCATGATCGAGGCGACAGGGGCGCGATATATTTTTCCAAGGCTGAAAAAGAAGGCCCGAGCGTGACTGACGGCCCAGGCCACAATCCTGGAGTGCAGTTCGGGCTTGCGAAACAGACCGTTCATTGAATATCAGGCCCCGAACTGGAAACGATGCGCCCACCCTCTAGCTGAATCATCCTCTTGCCGAGGGTGGAAATGAGATCTATGTCATGGCTGGCTACAACGATTGTGACGCCGACATTATTGAATTCCAGGAACAGGTCCATGATCTCGCGGGAAAGGCCGGGGTCCAGGTTACCCGTGGGCTCATCGGCCAGGAGTATGGGGGGCTTGGTTACCACGGCGCGGGCAATGCCGACGCGTTGCTGTTCACCCGTAGACAGGGTGATGGGCTGAGCCTTTTCCTTGTGCAGCAGGCCGACCTTGTCCAGGGCGGCGCGTACGCGTTTGCCGATTTCCTGGTGCCTGAATCCGGCGATGACCAGTGGCAGGGAGACATTGTCGAAAACACTGCGGTCATAGAGCAGGTGGTGATCCTGGAAAATAATACCCAGATTTCTTCGATAGAAGGGAATGCGCCGGTTGCCCAGGTTGGTCAGGTTTTTCTTGTTAACGACGATCTGTCCACGGCTGGGTCTTTCGATCAGGGCAGTCAGCTTAAGCAGGGTGCTTTTTCCGGCACCGGAATGCCCGGTCAGAAACGCCATGTCGCCGTCTTCCAGCTCGAGGTTGATACCTGAGAGGGCCTCCTGCCCAGTTTCATAGCGTTTGCTGACGTTCTGGAAAAGGATCATGTCTGATCGCTGCTCAAGAGAGCCTCGGTAAATTCTTCGGCATTGAATTCACGCAGGTCATCCAGGGCCTCACCAACGCCAATAAAACGAATCGGAATGCCCAGTTGCCGTGCAATTGCCAGCAGTATGCCACCTTTGGCTGTACCGTCCAGCTTGGTTACCGTAATTCCTGTCAGGCCCAGTGCCTCATTGAACTGCTTTGCCTGGTTCAGGGCATTTTGCCCGGTACCTGCATCGAGAATCTGCATCACTTCATGAGGGGCAGACTCATCCAGTTTACCCAGCACACGTTTTATCTTTTTCAGTTCATCCATGAGGTTGGTCTGTGTATGCAGACGGCCCGCGGTATCGGCGATCAGGACATCGATATTACGTGCCTGAGCGGCCTGTAATGCGTCAAAGATAACGGAGGCAGGATCGGCACCAGTGCCCTGGGCGATAACTGGTACATCATTGCGCTCTCCCCAGGTCTGTAGCTGTTCGACGGCCGCAGCACGGAAGGTGTCGCCTGCGGCAAGCATGACTGATTTACCTTCGGCCTGGATAAGCCTGGCCAGCTTGCCGATGGTGGTCGTTTTGCCCGCGCCATTAATACCTACCATCAGGATGACGAAAGGCTTACGAGTCGTATCGATCAGCAGGGGCTGGCTGCTGGGCTCAAGGATTCGGGCTATGTCTTCCTTCAGGGCCTGAAACAGGGCCCCCTGGTCTGCCAGCTGATTGCGCTTTACCCGCTTGTCGAGGTCCTCGATGATTTCCATTGTCGCTTCCATGCCAACATCTGCCTGCAACAGGCGATTTTCGAGTTCTTCCAGGACTTCGTCATCGATCTTGCCATGGATAAGATCGCCGATATCAGTGGTCAGGATTTCCCCGGTCTTGGACAGCCCCTTCTTCAGGCGTGAAAAAAGGCCGCTTGTCTGGGCTGGTTCTACTGGAGTTTTATCTTTTTTGAAACCGAACATTTATCTTGTGGTCAATAGTTAGCGCGCCAACTTGGCGCAATGGGTTACTATGCTATCACCGCAGGCGAACAGGTAAATATGTATATAATGAGATTCTCACTTCTTGCCCTGATTTTTTCCTTGGGCGCGCTCGCACTTTCCCCGCTTCAAGCAGCTGAGTCTGTAACCGTACACGAATTAGACAATGGTATGAGAGTGCTGGTTAAGGAGGACTACAGGGCACCGGTTGCAATCAGCATGGTCTGGTACAACGTGGGCTCGGGTCACGAGTATGGCGGCATCACCGGGATTTCCCATGTGCTCGAACATATGATGTTCAAGGGAACCGCTAAATATCCGGCCGGTAAGTTTTCTTCCATCATTGCCGAAAACGGTGGACAGGAAAATGCCTTCACCAGTTATGACTTTACGGCCTACTATCAGTTTCTCGCCAGTGATCGCCTGGAGACGGCCTTAAAACTCGAATCGGACAGAATGCGTAATCTCACCCTGCCTGAAGATGAATTTCTCAAGGAGGTCGAGGTAGTCAAGGAAGAGCGCCGTCTGCGTACCGAAGATAATCCCACCGCGTTAACCGATGAACAGTTCCGTGCTGCTGCCTGGGTGAACAGTCCTTATCACAATCCGGTCATTGGCTGGATGGCCGATCTGGATGCACTGACCATCGATGACCTGAAAGACTGGTATCGTCAGTGGTATGCACCGAATAATGCCCTGCTGGTTGTCGTCGGTGATGTGAATAGCAAGGAAGTCATCAGGCTGGCGGAGAAATATTTTGGTCGGCATAAACCGGAAAAGATTTCGCAGGTTAAGCCTCAGCTCGAGTCCGAGCAAAAAGGCGAGCGTCGCATCGTGGTAAAGGCCCCTGCCGAGCTTCCTTATATGACCATGGGTTACAAGGTGCCCGTTGTGAACCAGGCGGATGAGGACTGGGAGCCCTATGCACTGGAAGTGCTGGCCAGCCTGCTGACTGGTGGGGAAACCTCCTTGCTGCAAAGAGAACTGGTCAGAGGTAAAGAGATGTTGACCTCGGTCGATGTCAGCTACCAGGCATTTTCTCGTCTGCCGCAATTGTTCGTGATCGATGCGGTGCCCGCCGATGGGTTCAACGTGAAACAGGCAGAAGTAGCCATCGAGAAGCAGATTCAGATCCTCAAAGACAAGCCGGTCACACAGGCAGAACTGGATCGAATCAAGGCGGGTGTCATTGCCGGTGAAATCTATCAGCGTGACTCGGTACAGCACCAGGCCATTGTTATTGGCATGCTCGAGACGCTTGGCTTTGGCTGGGAGACGATGGAAGAGTATGCCGATCGTATCAGTGCCGTGACGGCCGAGCAGGTACAGGCCGTAGCAAGGAAATACCTGGTGGCTGACCAGAAGACCGTGGCCATTCTTGACCCACAACCGATCAATGGTAAGCCGCCGAGTAACTTCACAGGGGAGTTGCGCTAATGAGAAAGATTTTTATTTCCCTGTTGGGTTTGTCCCTGCTGGTTTTTCCATTTCTGGCCCAGGCCAACCCGGATATAGAACACTGGAAGACGCCTAAAGGACTGAAGGTCTATTACCTGGAAAGTCATGAATTACCCATGCTGGATGTCCGCCTGGTTTTTGATGCCGGCAGTGCAAGAGATGGTGAATTACCAGGACTATCCAGCCTGACCAACGGCGAGCTGTTCAGTGGTACCAGTTACAGGGATCTCGAGACGGTGGCCCGGGAACTGGATGATGTCGGCGCACAGTATGGTGCCGGGTCCCTGCGCGATATGGCGTGGCTGGAGCTGCGTAGTCTGAGCAGGCCGGAATCACTTGATCCAGCCCTCGACGTCTTTCTGGATATCGTCGCTGATCCACAATTTCCTAAAAAAGATTTTGAGCGCTCAAGGAAACAGCGTCTTGTTGCCCTGAAGGCTGAAGAGCAGAGCCCTTCGAGTGTGGCCAGCAAGGCTTATTACAGGGCTGTTTATGGAGATCACCCCTATGCCTCCCCTGTTTCAGGCACACTGGAGTCGGTGAAGAAGATCGGGCGCAAGAACCTTAAACAGTTCTTTGAAACCTATTATGTGGCCAATAATGCCGTGCTGGTGATCGTGGGAGATATGGATCGCCAGCAGGCTGAGAAGCTGGCCCTGCGTTTTGACACAGCGCTCAGGGCAGGAGAAAAGGCACCGGTTTTACCCGAGGTGAAACCGCTGGAGAAGGCTGTAAATATTCAGATGCCTTTCCCTTCTGAGCAGGCCCATATCTTCATCGGCCAGGCGGGCATGTCCCGCACAGATTCCGACTATTTCCCGCTTTATGTAGGCAATCATGTGCTGGGTGGTAGTGGCTTCACTTCGCGACTGATGAAACAGGTGCGTAGCGACCGAGGCCTGGCCTATAGCGTATACAGTTATTTCATGCCGATGCGAGCGCAGGGCCCTTTCCTTGCCGGCCTGCAAACACGGGTTGATCAGGCCGATATGGCTGTCGATCTGGTTTATGAAACCCTCGCGACCTATCGGAAAGAAGGACCGACCGATAAAGAGCTGATGGCAAGTAAGCGCAATATTACCGGCGGATTCCCACTACGAATTGCCAGCAATGGAGACCTCGTAGAATACCTTGCAGTTATTGGTTTTTATGATCTGCCCCTGGATTATCTGGACACATTTGTAGCAAAAGTCGAAGCCATTGATCAGGCCGCGATTCTTGATGCCTATCAACGTCGTCTCGATCCGGATCGCATGGTTACCGTGGTTGTTGGTGGTGAGCAGAAGTAAGAAAGGCAGACGGCCCGGGTCGTCCAACCGGGTTCGCATCATTGGTGGTGACTGGGGTGGTCAACAGCTGAGTTTTCCCGATGCAGAGGGCCTGCGCCCAACCTCGGACAGGGTGCGGGAGACGGTGTTTAACTGGCTACAGTTTCACCTGGCAGGGCGAACCGTACTGGACACCTTTGCCGGAAGTGGCGCACTGGGTTTCGAGGCGGCATCCCGGGCGGCATCCCGTGTCCTCATGCTCGAGAAGTCAAAACGTGTTGCTTCGATGCTTGAAGAGAACAGGCGCAAGCTTGGTACAGAACAGATCGAGGTCATTAACAGTGATGCCCGGGCTTATCTGTCAGAACTTGATGAAAAGTTCGACGTGGTTTTTCTCGATCCGCCATTCGGCAAGGGCATGATTGAGACCTTTGCAGATTTACTTGAAGAGCACGGACTTCTGAGTAATGAGGCGATGATTTATCTGGAAATGGAATCCGCTTTAAGCCCCCAGCTTCCTTCAAACTGGGAGATCATTCGTGACAAAAAGGCCGGCGATGTACGTTACATGCTGGCCCGTCGCGTCCAGGAATAGGGGGTATCAAGGCTTGCCAGCCTGTGTTCGCTCAAGGATACTTGCTTCATGACGCGAACAGCGATTTACCCAGGTACTTTTGATCCCATTACACGTGGCCACACAGACCTGATTGAACGGGCCTGCCGGCTATTTGACCGTGTGGTGCTGGGGGTGGCAAAAAGTCCTTCAAAGACGCCCTGTTTCTCTCTGGAACAGAGAGTGGATCTGGCGCGCAAGGTACTGGCGCACCTTCCCCAGGTTGAGGTCTGTGGATTTGACGGGCTACTGGTTGAGTTTGCCAGGGAGCAGGGTGCTCAGGCCATTCTTCGTGGGCTTCGTGCCGTATCGGATTTTGAATATGAATTCCAGCTGGCCAGTATGAACCGCAAGCTGGCGCCTGAGCTGGAAAGCCTGTTTCTTACGCCCGCCGAAGAATACGCTTATGTATCCTCAAGCCTGGTACGGGAAATTGCCGGGCTTGGTGGGGATGTATCACACTTCGTACATCCGCTAGTCGAGTCTGAGCTTACGGCGCGATTACAGGCTGAACGTTTAAAAGATTGTTGAGTAATTGACCTTTAGCAAGGACGCAAGGGCAGCTAGGTGGCAGGATTCGCACATTATTTATTTCAGACCATTAATACAGGTGTCGACTTATGGCTTTGATGATTACCGATGAATGTATCAACTGTGATGTTTGTGAGCCCGAATGTCCGAATGATGCGATTTCCGCTGGCGACGAGATTTACGTAATCGATCCCGACAAGTGCACCGAGTGTGTCGGCTTTTATGATGAGCCTCAATGTGTTGAAGTCTGCCCGGTAGATTGTATTCCTCTGGATCCTGAACATGAGGAGACCGAGGAACAACTGCTGGCCAAACACGCCAGGCTGCATGGTTAAGATGTCTCATATGTTTGTAAAAAGGCCTCCATTCACGGGGGCCTTTTTGTTTGTACTTTTCCTGCTTTGCCTTCAGCCTGCGCTTGCCAGGGAAGGGAGCCAGGCCGCTATTGCCAGCGCACATCCGATGGCCACGCAGGCTGGCATGGAGATTCTAGAGGCGGGCGGTAATGCCTTTGATGCTGCCGTAGCAGTCACTGCGGTGCTGGCGGTGGTGGAGCCTTATAGTTCTGGAATTGGTGGCGGAGGTTTCTACCTCTTACATCGTGCCAGTGATGGCCATGAAGTCATGCTGGACGCCAGGGAAAAGGCGCCGCTGGCAGCCACTCGGGATATGTATCTCGATGAAGATAAACAGCCGGTAAAAGGCCTGTCCATTGATGGTGCACTGGCAGCCGGTATCCCGGGTATTCCTGCGGCCCTTGAAGAACTCTCTGAAGAGTATGGGCGTCTTCCTCTCAGGCAGAGCCTGGTCGCGGCAATAAAGGCAGCCAGAGAAGGTTTTGCTGTTGATGAATATTATCGGCGCATGGCGGGTTTCAGGCAGGAGGCCCTGAATGCCTCAGACGATGCCAGCAAAATATTTCTCAGTGAGCGTAGTTTGCCGGGCGTTGGCGAACTGATTAAACAGCCTGATCTTGCTAACACGCTCGAGTTGATTGCGGCCAAAGGTAAAAAAGGTTTTTACCAGGGCGAGCTGGCACAGAAGCTGGTTGATGGCGTGCAGCAGGACGGTGGAATATGGACTCTTGAAGACCTGAGAGATTATCGCCTGGTCCAACGTAAACCTGTACGCGGCACTTACAGGGACATGACGATCACTGCTGCAGCACCGCCGTCTTCTGGCGGTGTTGCGCTGCTACAGATGTTCAATATCCTCGAAGGTTTTAATTACGAACAGATGGATGAGTTGGGCAGGACCCAGCTGGTGGTCGAGGCGATGCGCAGGGCCTACCGTGACCGAGCAGAATTTCTTGGCGACCCGGACTTCTTCAAGGTGCCAGTTTCCCGACTGACAGATAAGGAATACGCCAGTAAACAGGCAGCCTCTATCCAGGTGAATCGTGCGACGCCCAGTTCGGAGTTGCCCCCCGTTGTTGTCGATGGTGCCAAAGGCCAGGACACAACCCATTTTTCAATCATCGACAGCGACGGAAACCGGGTATCAGCAACCTTGTCGATTAACTATCCCTTTGGGGCCTGTTATGTGCCACCAGGTACCGGAGTCTTGTTGAATAACGAAATGGATGACTTTTCAATGAAGCCCGGTGTGCCCAATGTTTATGGGCTGGTTGGTGCTGAAGCGAATGCGATTGAGCCCGGTAAACGCATGCTATCGAGCATGACACCGGTTTTTGTTGAGAACGACAGGCGCCTCGGCATACTGGGGACTCCGGGTGGCAGCCGCATTATCACCATGGTGCTGCTGGGCACGCTTGAATTTGCCAGCGATGCGCCAGCCAGTCAGATCGTCAGTCGTGGACGTTATCACCATCAGTATCTGCCGGATGTTATCCAGTTTGAGCCTGGTGCCTTCGATACCCTGACCCAGCAGGCCCTCAACCAGATGGGTTATACGCTGAAGGCTGTGGATCATAACTATGGCAATATGCAGGCCATTGTCATCAACAAGCAGACGGGTAAGGTCGAGGCGGCCTCGGATCCGCGTGGAGTTGGCGAGGCCCGGGTACTTGCCCTTCCTTCCAGCACTGAATAATAGCGAATGAGAGATCTGGAGCTGAATCCCTATGCCTCGCCACAGAGCGAGGTCATGTCGACCGAGCAATTTCCCGGTTATGCAGGGTTCTGGAAACGTCTTTTCGCCTTTGTCATTGACTGGCTTTTACTTGCAGGCGTCTTCTTCCTGATTGACCTGCTGACAGGTGGGCTTCTGTTTGAACCTGCTGAGGACGAACCCTGGAGTATGATTTCGCGCATGCTCGGCATTGCCATTCCCTGGGGTTATTACGCGCTCTTTGAAAGCTCGGAGCAGCAGGGAACATTGGGCAAGCTGGCAATGCACATCAAGGTAACGGATATGGAAGGTGGGCGGGTCAGCTTTCTGCGTGCGAGTGTACGACACTTTGCCAAGATACTTTCCAGTATGCTCCTGCTGCTGGGATACCTGATGATTCCATTCACATCAAGGAAACAGGGGCTACACGACCTTATCGCTTCCTGCGTAGTAGTCAATCGCAGCTAGGGTTTTCTCTGTTCCATCACGCGTTCGTAGGCCTGTCGAATCTCATGGGTTTTCTCGGTGGCCATTTTCATCATTTCTTCCGGAAGACCCTTTGCGACCAGTTTATCCGGGTGGTGCTGACTCATGAGTCGGCGGTAGGCCTTCTTGACCTCAGCTTCACTGGCACTGCGCTCCACGCCGAGTATGGCGTAGGCGTCCTGGATACTCATCTGGGCGGGCTGGACTGATTCACGCCGTCCTCCCTGGTGTTGCTGGGAGCGAAAGTGCGCCTCAGCACGAATCATTTTCTCGACCTGTCTGTAGGTAAATTCAGGAATACCCAGTTTTTTGCAGATGTAGAGGAGTAGAGCGTCTTCCTTCTGGTCCAGGGTGCCATCGGCATAGGCAGCATGGATCTGGATCTCCAGGAACATGCGTAGCAGGGTGACCCTGCGATGTGCCTCGACACGGAATTGCTCAAGGACCTCGTCGAGGGGAAAGTCTTCCTGCTTGCCCTGGTTGAACAGGTCGCGTGCGGTCCTGCGCATGTCGGGGGTCAGGTCCATCTCATCCATGACGGACTGTGCAAGAGCGATTTCTGACTCGGAAACGCGTCCATCGGCCTTGGCAATATGACCCATGATAGCGAAGCTTGCGGTGAAAAAGGCCATCTGCACCCTTTCCTGTTCGCCGGGCTCCAGGGTCTGGTCCTCGATCAGGCGTTTCATGCCCCGGTCCAGGTTGTGTCCGAGTACCGCGCCGAGCAATGCGCCAAGTGGGCCACCCAGCATGAAACCAAAGGCGCCGCCTGCGACTTTTCCCCACCAGCTCATTTACCGTTTCCTCGTCATGATTATTTCTGGCAGTCCGGGCAGTAGTAACTGGAACGCTGCCCAATGACTTTCTTTCTGATAACCTCGCCACAATTGTTGCAGGCCTCACCGTCCCGTCCATAGACATTCAGTGACTGGGCAAAATAGCCCGGCTTGCCATCTTCACGGACAAAGTCCTTCAGTGTTGTGCCACCTTGCTCAATGGCTCTGGCCAGCACCTGTTTGATGGCATCAACAAGAACTGCATAGCGCGCCTTTGAAACACGCCCTGCAGGACGCGTGGGATGTATGCCGGCCATGAACAGCGATTCGCTGGCGTAGATATTGCCGACGCCAACTACGACATGACTGTCCATAATGAAATTTTTGACGGCCACCTTGCGGCCACGTGAGGCCTTGAACAGGTAGTCTGCATTAAAGGATGCATCCAGGGGTTCGGGACCAAGTGTGCGGATGAGCTCATGTTGTAACGGTTCCTTGCTCCAGAGCAGGGCGCCAAAACGTCGGGGGTCATGGAAACGCAGGCACTTGCCGCTTCCCAGCACGATATCCACATGGTCATGCTTACCCGGCGGCAGGTCGGCATCGACAATACGCAGGCTGCCGGACATGCCCAGATGCAGGATCAGGCTGCCTCCATCAACAGAAATGAGCAGGTACTTGCCACGGCGTTGAACCCCGGTGATTTCGCTTCCAGAGAGTTTCTGTTTCAGGCCTCGCGGAATGGGCCAGCGTAGCTTTGCCTGCCGGACGATGATGTCGCGTATTTCCTGTTCGCGGATATGTGGTGCGATGCCGCGTCGGGTGGTTTCAACCTCGGGTAATTCAGGCATGGGTTTCTTTATGCGGTGCTGCCAGGGTTACTGACAGTGCGCATACATGCCCTCGATTTCAAGCAACAGATCGGTACGACAGATATCACCCTGTACCAGTTGGTAGCGTAGTTCCGCTCCAAAGCGTTGTTCAAGTAGACGGGTAACCAGCGCATGATTCTCTGGATCGCGTACATAGACGCGAATCAGTTGAAGATCGCTGACGCCCTTGCAGCCCAGGTCATAACGTTCATTAGCCTGCTCGATGATGGCATCCAGGTTGACCAGGGTTTCATCCAGCTGAGCAGCCACATCATCCAGATGCCTGGTTTCATGGCCGACAATACTGGCCGTACCAGAAATATATAACTGGCGCCATTCATCCATCAGGGTGGCCCGTGAGAAAGAGGGGCTTCTCGGGCCGTACTGGGGTGGATAATGGAAGGCGCTAACCTGTCGTGGGTTCTCAATCTGTATACCCGGGGCCTTGCCAGCGACAAAGTAGATCACCATGCCTTCGGACAGGGTGCCTATGGCCGAGGCGGCAGGTAGTTGTTCTTCAGGGAAATGCCAGGCATCCAGGGCCATGTGTCTGCCCAGGCAGAAGGAGCGATAGCGTTCCAGGCCATGGCTTTCTTCATTAATTCGCGGGAAATAGTTCCACATGCGTAGCAGGGCAGGGAAGCCTGCCTGCTCAAGGGTGTCATGAATTTCCTGGTAGGCATGTGCAGTGGCATCGGCAACATCATCAAAATCCTGGTCGCCGATGTACAGGCTGCCAAACAGGAAGTCATCACAGTAGAGATAATGGACCGGTCCGTGCTGACCTGGCTGTAGGGTATGAGGACTGCGCCAGACCTCGATATATTCTTGCCCACCTGCTTGTGGCATGGCGATATCGATATGTCCCGGATTCGCGGCATCCACACGGCTTTTCTGCGTGAAACGCAGCATGGCAAAGACCTGCGGATCGTTAAGCAGTTCGTCTGCCCTTGCGGCCGGTTGTAGTTCTATACAAAAGGGTGCTGATCCGGACATGTGCGACTAATTCCTCGGGGGCAGTCATTATACATGGACAGGTGCAGGAATCATCGTATGTGTTGCCTTGGTGATCTATTCCTTCGGCGGGTACAATGCGCCTGAAAATAATGCCTACGAGTAAGTCATGACCAAGAAGTCCTCCAGGTTCAGTCTGCCTCCCCATCCGGTTCTGGATAATTACTATCACGATGAGGAAGAACGCAAAAAGCGCGTTAAACAACTCTTTAACGACTCAGGCAGCCATTACGACTGGATCAACAGTGTCATGAGTTTCGGCACTGGTGAGCGCTATCGTCTCGAGGCACTGGAACGTGCGGGTCTGGGTGCCGGTCAGTCAGTACTGGATATCGGTTGTGGTACCGGTGTACTGGCACGTCATGAGATGGACCTGGTTGGCCCAGAGGGCTTTGTGGTTGGGGTGGACCCCAGTAGCGGCATGCTTGAGGCAGCGATTGAGCGCGGCGTTACCGTTGCCATGGGGCGTGGTGAGTTGCTGCCCCTTGCGGATCAGAGTGTAGATTTTGTCAGCATGGGTTATGCGCTCAGGCACGTAGCTGACCTGGCCGAGACCTTCGCGGAATATTTCCGGGTATTAAAGCCCGGTGGCAAGGTGTTGCTGCTGGAGATCGCACCACCCAAATCCCGCCTGGGGTATTTCTTTACCAAGCTGTACATGAAGCATGTCATCCCGTTTGTTACCCGTCTGGGTACGCGGGACAGAAATGCCCAGCTACTGATGTCTTATTACTGGGATACGGTTGAACAATGTGTTCCTCCCGAACTTATCATGGAGGCTCTGAAAAAGGTTGGCTTTGTTGATGTGCATCGTCATGTGCTGTTTGGCATCTTCGGTGAGTACACGGCAAAACGCCCCGAGTGATAAGATTGGCTGTTAGCATTTGAAAAGAATCAGAGGTTTTCTGCAATGACCCCGTTGGAACAAGAAGTCGCTGAAATGATTATCGAGGCTGTAAACCTTGAGGACATAGAGGCCTCAGATATCGTGCCCGAGGAGCCGCTTTTTGGAGAAGGCCTGGGGCTGGATTCTATTGACGCCCTGGAAATTTCTCTGGCCATTTCACAGCGCTATGGGTTCCAGATCAAATCAGACGATGAAAATAACCAGCAGATATTTTCTTCCCTGCGCGCCCTGAGTCAGCATATCGAAACCAGTCGCAAGAACTGAGCCAAACCATGCCTTTGCTGACGATCATTCTGATGCTGGGTTATCCCATTCTCATTCACCTGAGCATCCATTTTCAGGCCATCGACATGGCGGTATATGTTCTTAGTTTTTATTGTGTCCTGCCCTTGCTCATTCCGGCTATGCGAAATCGTCTTGGGGGAATGAATATCCTGTTGCTTTGCCTGTTGAGCATGTCAGTTCTGCTGGTTGGTTTTTACCTGCCAGAGAAGATTGTAGTACTGCCCCCCATACTGATTTTCGCCACCATGGCCTACACCTTTGGCAACACACTGCGTAGAGGTTCTGTGCCATTAATCACCCGCATCGCCCTGGTGATTCGGGGTGAGCTGCCGGACTATGTAACGGTATATACCCGCAAGGCGACCCTTGCCTGGGTCTTCTTTTTTCTTGCCATGATGCTGATCAATCTAGTCCTGGCATTGTTCGCCTCTCTTGAAACCTGGTCGTATTTTGCCAACTTCATTGCCTGGGGTCTGACCGGGCTGATGTTCCTGGGAGAATACCTGGTCAGGCGTTACAGCATGCCGAATCATGTGGATTACAGCTTTGTCGAATTCCTGCGCAATCTGGCCAGGGTCGATTACCGACATGTTTTTAAATAACCATGGCCGGCCTTCCCTTACTCTTTGCTTCTGATTCACCCCGTCCCTGGCTTGTCACAGCTGAGGGTACGATGTCGGCGTCGGATTTCCTGAGCAGGGTAGCGGCACTGCGTGCCCGGTTACCGGCGACGCGATATGTTCTGAATCTCTGTGAAGACAGGCTGAATTTCATGCTGGGTTTCGCAGCAGCGGTTTCGGCTGGCCAGACGGTCTTATTGCCATCGAACCGTTCTGCCGGGGCCGTGCAGGAGCTGGTGTCCGAGTATGGAGATTGCCTCGTCCTCACGGACCAGATCGAGGTAGATACGGCCATAGCCCAGTTCAGGCTGGAAGCACTGGATATTGAACCGGAAGTATCACCCGGCCAGATCCTGATTGATCCGGAACACCTGGCTGCAATCGTGTTTACCTCGGGCAGTACAGGTAAGGCGCAAGCAAATGAAAAAACCTGGGGCAGCCTCGTGCGCGGTGCAGAGCTGGCGCATGCGTGTTTTGGATTTGGTGAGCAGTCCAGCATTCTGGCTACAGTTCCGCCACAGCATATGTATGGCCTGGAGACGACGATCATGACCCCCCTGGTGACAGGGGCATGTGTCTATACCGGACGTCCCTTTTTTGCCGAAGATATCCGGCAGGCATTGAGTCGATTAGAGGGTGAGCGTGTCCTGATCACTACGCCGGTGCACCTGCGGGCCTGTCAGGCCTCCGATTTACAGTGGCCCGAGGTGGGAACCATTATTTCTGCGACAGCTCCACTGGATGCCCGGCTGGCTGCAGACTGTGAGGCCTTATTTGATGCGCCTGTGAAAGAGATTTATGGCTGTACCGAGGCAGGTTCCCTGGCCTCAAGGCAGGTCACGGCGTCTCCTATGTGGCAACTGTATGATGATTTTGAACTGGCCTTTGAAAATGGTCAGGCCATGATTAGCGCGCCGCACCTGGCCGAAGCAACACCCCTGTCTGATCTTATCGAGCAGGATGATGCGCGACATTTCCATCTTAAAGGTCGACATACTGATATGGTCAATATCGCAGGTAAGCGTGCCTCGATTGCAGATCTGAGTCATCGCCTGAATAGCATCAGTGGTGTGGAAGACGCTGTCTTTGTCCTGCCGGAGAAGGGTGGAGAGAAGATAACCCGCCTGGCTGCCCTGGTGGTTGCTCCAGAGCGAGAGGAGCGAGAGATACTTCGTGAATTATCCAGGAATATCGATCCCGTGTTTCTGCCACGGCCTCTTTACCGGGTAGAAGCCCTGCCCAGGAACGAGACTGGCAAGTTGCCCCGGCAGGCCATACTGGCCCTGCTTAACCAGCTGGGGCAGTGATATGAGTTTTGATTACCAGCAAAGTATTCCCTCTGACCATCCTGCGCTGGCGGGGCATTTTCCCGGTAACCCGGTCGTCCCTGGTGTGGTCCTGCTCGATCTGGTGCGTGAGGGGCTGAGCGCCTGGCTGCCCGATCAGCGCATTACGGGTATCCGGCAGGTCAAGTTTATGCGGGCCCTGTTGCCTGAACAGGCACTGGATATACAACTGGAAATACAGTCCGGGCGTTTACGGTTCCGTGGTCATCACGGCGAGGATCTGGTTCTTCAGGGCGAGGCGACACTGGGGGTTCACCCGGAATGAGCCGCTCCTGGTTTGAGACCCGGGAACGCAGTTCTGATTTCTGGCTAAAGACGATCTGCTGGATTGCCCTGCACCTTGGGCGTTCCGTCGCCCGCTTCCTGCTGTGGCCGATCACGCTGTATTTCTTCCTGTTCTCACGCGGTGCTGTCACGCATTCACGCAGCTACCTTGAGCGTGTTCTGGACAGGAAGCCCTCTGTTAGTGATGTCTTCAGGCATCTGCATAGTTTTGCCTCAACCATCCTGGACCGCGTGTTCCTGTTATCGGGGCGAGACAATGAACTGGATATACAGATCCATGCCCCGGAAGTCCTGCTTGATCGCGTCGATGCCGGTGAGGGCTGCATCCTGCTAGGATCTCACCTGGGTAGCTTTGAAGTTCTGCGTGCCCTCGGTGTCCATCGCAAGCACCTGCCTTTACGTGTGCTGATGTATGCCGATCACAATCAGATGATTACCCGGCTGCTGCATGCCCTTAGCCCCGAGGTGGCAGATACGGTAATCCCGCTGGGACGGACCGATACCCTGCTACGGGTAAAGGAGGCCCTGGATGAGGGTGAGATGGTAGGGATGCTGGGTGACCGGGTGGCAGAGAGTGACAAGCAGGTAGATTGCCAGTTCCTGGGAGAAGCAACACAGTTCCCGGCGGGTGCCATGATCATGGCACTGACCCTGAAGGTTCCGGTAGTCCTGTTCTATGGCCTGTATTTCGGCGGCAATCGTTATGAAATCCATTTCGAACTACTCACCGAGGCCCCTGAGGTAAGCCGGGCAGAGCGCCAGGCCTTTGTTCAGGAGATGACCTGCCGATATGCCAGCAGGCTGGAGTATTATGCGCGTAAGGCCCCGTTTAACTGGTTCAACTTCTATGATTACTGGCACAAGAGTTAGCCTGCTGTTCCTCAGCCTGTTACTGATCTGGCCAATTTGTTCCTTGGCCAGCGAAGATATGGACACGGTGATGGGCCTGCTTGCCCGCGTGAGTCTGAGCGAATCAAACTATCTCGAAGAAAAGCATTACGACATGCTGGACATTCCCATGGTGCGGAGTGGACAACTCAGTTACCGCGCGCCGGATTTCCTCTCCTGGGCGCAGGGTCAGAACGGCCAGTTGCGTTTTGAAATCCATGGTAATGAAATGACTGCTTACCGGGGTAACCGCGTGCATCAGCGTATGCCCCTGGATTCAGTGCCTGCGGCCAGTGCCTTCGTGGAATCCTTTCGCGCCACCCTGGCGGGTGATGCCCGCCGTCTTTCCGAACATTACTACATCGCCTTTAGCGGCCAGCCCGAGTCCTGGCAGCTGAGCCTGAAACCACGCGATGACGATATTGGCCGTTATGTCGAACACATTCTTATTAGCGGTCAGTCGGACCGCATCCACGAGATACGCATCGAGGAAAGCAACGGGGACTGGTCTCTGATGCGGCTTGAATCGCTTAAACAGGAATACCATGCGGGCTAGGCCGTTGCTGCTGGCCGGCTGGGGTCTGCTACTGGCCCTGTTCCTGGCACAGCTCCTGTTTAATACAACGCTACGTTCCGATCTGAGCGCCTTTCTGCCAGCCGGTGTGACAGCCAGTGATGAGCTGCTTCTCGGCACTCTGCAGGAAGGCCCCGCTGCTCGCCTGTGGCTGATGAGCCTGGACGGTGAAACACCGGAGGTGCTGGCCGTCGTCAGCAAGGATCTTTCGCGTCGTCTTACAAAGACCGGTCACTTCTCGCAGGTGCTTAATGGCGAAGAGTGGTTAGATGGGTCCGCACGTGAGCAACTCTTTCGCTGGCGCTATCTGCTGACTCCGGACATGGATGAGCAGTACTTCTCGGTGGCAAATCTACGCCAGCATCTGGAGCAGAGGCTGGAGGATCTAGGTTCTCCCTTTTCCGTGTTTGAAAAGGAACTGATAGCCAGTGATCCGACGGCAGCGTTGTACGGAGTACTCGATCAGCTTGACCAGGGAGGCCCTGCGCCAGAAAAACATCTCGGGGTGTGGTTCTCGGAAGATCGCAAACAGGTCTTGCTACTAGCCCAGACCAGGGCAGCAGGTATGGACCTGGATGCCCAGCAGCAGGTTATGGCCGATATTCGAAAATCCCTGGTAAGGGCCAGTGAAGGAGCGGATATCAGGCTGACCCTGAGTGGAGCCCCGTTCTTTGCCCTGAATTCCCGTCAGCAGATTCGTAGCGAGAGTCAGCAGCTTTCCATCATGGCCAGTCTGTTCATGATTCTGTTCATGGCCTGGGTCTATCGCGATGCTCGTCGCGTGCTGATGACGGCCCTGCCCCTGATGGCTGGCGTTCTGGCAGGGGCAGCCACAGTGAGCCTGTTTTTTGGTTATATCCATGGCATCACCCTGGCATTCGGCATTACCCTCATCGGCGTGGCCATCGATTATCCGGTGCATGTACTGAGTCATGGCGAGCGAAGCCAGAGGCTGGAACAGGCCGTACAGGCTATCTGGCCAACCCTTCGGCTGGGGGTGCTGACGACGGTGCTGGGATTTGCGGCCATGGCTCTGACCCGTTTTACCGGGCTGGCCCAGCTAGGGATTTTTGCCATTAGCGGTCTGCTGGTGGCAGCACTGGCTACCCGGTCCTTGCTACCAGCGTTACCGGCAGGAGGTATGCGTCAGCAGGAACCGCGTCTGATGCAACTGGCCTCAGGCCTGGAATACATCCGTCCCTTTGTCGTATTGCAGTGGCTGACACTGATTGTGGTGATTATCCTGCTGGGGCTGGCTGCTCAGAAGAGCGAGCTGTGGTCCGAGGATATCGCCGAACTCAGTCCTATTCCCCAGCAACTTCGGGTGCAGGACCAGGAGCTCAGGAACAGGCTTGGCTCGGTCGAGCCACGTTACCTGATGATGCTGGAAGGGGCCTCCGATGAAGCGATTCTGCAAAAGCAGGAGCAGCTGGCGCCTTTACTGAACACAGCCATCGAACAGGGTGAAATCGATGGCGCCCAATGGGCTGCACAGATCATACCGAGTATGCGCAGGCAGTTATTGAGGCAGGCACTACTGCCTGAGCAGGAGGTTCTGTCACAGTCCCTGAATGCAGCCCTGCTGGAATTGCCGTTTCGGCATGAGACCTTCGAACCCTTCCTGGCAGACGTTGAAAATGCGCGTCAGTTATCACCGCTTCAGCCAGATGCCTTTGACGGCACCAGCCTGGGCCTGAGGCTCGATAGCCTGTTCCTGGAAGGTAGGCAGCGTGTTGGGCTGATTCACCTGAGTGGAGTCAGCGAGCCGCAGGTCTTCATGGGAAGGGTACGAGACAGCGAACTTCCTGGCGTCGAGTTTGTTGACCTGAAGTCTGAGACGAATCGACTGGTCAACAGTTTTCGTGATGAAGCGGTAGAGCGTATTGTCTGGGCCTCCCTGATCATACTGGTGATTCTGGCCCTGGGGCTGCGTAGCCTGCGCAGGCTGATACAGATCATCCTGCCTATTCTGCTGGCCGTCGGTGTTTCGGCCAGTGTGCCGCTGTTACTGGGTGAGCGGCTTAACCTGTTTCACCTGGTTTCAATGTTACTGGTAGCCGGTATTGGTCTGGACTATGGCCTGTTTTTCTCGCGCCGTGCGCCTGGTGAGACCCGAGCCCGCACATTACATGCACTGCTGATCTGTGCCGTGTCCACGCTGGTGGTATTTGCTATGCTTGCGGCCTCTTCGATTCCGGTCCTGCATGCGATCGGTGTCACGGTGTCATCCGGCGTTGCAGCTACCTTCCTTCTGGCGTGGCTGTTCAGTCGCCCCGGTCGCAGTATGGGAGAACTGTGAACAGAAAGCTTCAAATCAGCGCACGTACCGTGGTCTCTGCCCTTGGGCGTGGTGTGTCTGCTCATGTAGATGCCCTGGTCGAGGGCCGGAGTGGCCTTACAGCCTGTGATTTCCCCGGTGTGGATCTGGAGACCTGGATTGGCCGTGTTGAGGGTCTGGAAGATTCACCGATTGAGGGGGCGCTTGCAGATTATGATTGCAGAAATAACCGCCTGGGTATGGCAGCACTTGAACAGGACGGCTTTATGGAGGCCGTGGCCCAGGCCCGATCACGTTATGGTGCGGCGCGAATTGGCGTGTTTCTGGGCACCTCGACCTCGGGTGTCCTGCAGACTGAAGAGGCCTATGCCCGGGCCAATCCCGATACCGGTGAACTGCCGGATGACTATATCTATCGCACTACCCAGAATATCTATTCCATCGCCTCGTTCACTCGCGAAGTACTGCAGCTTGAAGGTCCGGCCCTGGTGGTATCCACGGCCTGTTCTTCCAGTGCCAAGGTCTTTGCCACGGCCTGGCGACATATGCAGGCCGGGCTTTGTGATGCGGCCATCATTGGCGGTGTCGATAGTCTATGCCGCATGACCCTGTATGGATTCAATGCCCTGCAGCTGGTGTCGAGTAAGCCCTGCCGTCCTGCAGACCGGTATCGTGACGGCATTAATATCGGCGAGGCCGGTGGTTATGCCCTGCTGGAGTGGGCTGATGAAGATAGCGATATCTGCCTGCTGGGTTATGGAGAAAGCAGTGATGCCTACCACATGTCCTCACCTCATCCGGAAGGCAGGGGTGCGGCGCTGGCCATGCAACAGGCGCTACAGAGTGCCGGCCTGAAGCCGGATGATGTCGATTACATCAACCTGCATGGCACGGCCACGCCAGCCAATGACCGGTCAGAAGACAAGGGGCTCATGCAGGTGTTCGGCGGCAAGGTGCCCTGTTCCTCGACCAAGGGTTTCACCGGCCACACCCTGGGGGCTGCCGGCATACTCGAGGCCATCATTGCCTGTATTGCCATTGAAGAAGGGATGATGCCGCCCAGCGTGAATACAGATACTCTGGATGAAGAGATACTATCCCCAGTTGTTTTAAGCCCGCAACGTCAGAGCATCAATTGTGTCCTGAGCAACTCTTTCGGTTTTGGTGGTAGTAATGCCAGCCTGGTGATCGGGAGATTATCAGCATGAGGCTGGGTATCGCTGCCATCGGTATGATCGGGCCCGGCATTACTGGCTGGGAAGCAGACAAGGCAATCCTGAACCAGGCAAAGGTCTTTGATCTCAAGGCAGAGCTGCCGCCACTCAAGCCCGAGCTGTTGCCAGCGAACGAGCGCCGTCGTACGACACCACTGATCAAACTGGCTCTGCAGGCAGCCCAGGATGCCCTGGGTCAGTGGCAGGGAGACAGCACCAAGCTGGGCACCGTGTTCGCAAGCGCCAGTGGTGATGTCGATATTGTCGACAAGGTCATCACCAGCCTGCTAATGCCAGGCAGTCCGGTTTCACCGACCCATTTTCATAACTCAGTACATAATGCCCCTGCCGGTTACTGGTCGATTGCCACCCATTCGCATGCCCCCTCTACGAGTATCTCGGCCTATGATGCGACCTATGCTGCCGGCCTGATCGAGGCGGCGACGAGCGTCATCATCGAGCAGCGTCCGGTCATGCTGGTTGCCTATGACATGCTCTTGCCTGCACGCATGCATCCCTTCCGACCCCTGGCAGCCCCCTTTGCGACCAGTCTGATCCTGCTGCCTGAAAACGCTACGGGTGTTAAGGCACATATCGAGATTGATGTGCGGAACCAACAGGCAGCCGAAGACACATTGCCTGATAGTGCGCTGGAGCTGTTACGTGGAGGATGCCCGGCGGCACGTAGCCTGCCCCTGCTGGCCTGTCTGGCCGCAGATCGTCAGGACAGAATTCGGATTGCTGGCGTACCGGGACAGATGCTTGAGATCCGGGTTGTACCGTGCTGATTGAACATGCAGAACTCTGCAGCCTGATACCGCATGCCGGCACGATGTGCCTGCTGGATGGTGTCAGTTCATGGAATGAAGATGAAATTAGCTGTCGAGCTAGCAGTCATCGTAATCCGGATAACCCGCTACGCTGTGCAGATGGCCTGTCTTCACTGCAGGGTATCGAATATGGCGCCCAGGCCATGGCCGTACATGGTGGCCTGTTGATGCGCCAGCAGGGCGAGGCCATGAGTGAGGGGTATCTTGCTGCGGTGAAAAGTGTCGTTCTGCATGTGGACTGGCTGCATGACATCGAAGCGCCATTGCTGATACAGGCAACACGCCTGCTGGCTCAGGGTGGCCAGTTCATGTACGAGTTCAGTATGCTGTCCGAAGACAGACAACTGCTAGAGGCCAGGGCCATAGTTATGCCCCGGCCAGTACAGGAATGAATATGAAACGCGCACTGGTAACGGGTGGAAGCGGCGATATCGGATCGGCCATATGTCGCAGCCTGGCCACCGCTGGTTTTGAGGTTATTGTTCACGCAGGACGACGTATGGAGGTCGCAGAGCAACTGGTCACCGAGATCAGCGAGCAGGGTGGTGTGGCCAGTGCCCTGCAGTTTGATGTTACCGATGCCGAGGCCAGTCGCCAGGCCATTGAGTTTTTGCTCGCCGACGGGCCTATCCAGGTCCTGGTCAGTAATGCCGGTATCCATGATGATGCGCCACTGGCCGGCATGAAGCCCGAACAATGGCAGCGCGTGATCGATGTATCCCTGAATGGTTTCTATAACGTGGTTCAGCCGCTGTTGTTACCCATGATGGGTACACGCTGGGGACGCGTAATTGCGATTTCTTCTGTGGCTGGTGTCATGGGTAACCGGGGCCAGGCCAATTATGCTGCGGCCAAGTCTGGTCTGCATGGCGCGGTAAAGTCTCTATCCATAGAGCTTGCCTCACGTGGTGTCACCGCGAATGCGGTCGCACCCGGAATAATTTCCAGTGATATGACTGAGGGCCTGTTCAGTAAGGAGCAGATCAAAGCCATGGTACCAGCCCAGCGTGCAGGTACACCGGAAGAGGTCGCCAGCCTGGTGGCCTTCCTGTCTTCGGAGCAGGCGGACTATATCTCGGGGCAGGTCATTGGTATTAACGGTGGCATGGCCTGAGGCCTGTT
>CAZXNH010000021.1:28801-49850 GCA_964641615.1 uncultured Ectothiorhodospiraceae bacterium
TCTGCCAGACCAGGGTGCGGTTATTGGCCGGCATTTCATGATCGGCGATCAGTTTTAGTCCATTCTTGCCTGCCTCCTGGTCGAGAGCCTCGAAGTCGCGAATACCGCTATCGGGATCACGCATCTTCAGCCACTGATCGAAGTGGGCATTACTATCGCTGGTATAGCTGCCTTTGTAATTGAAAGGGCCATACAGGCAGAACACTCCTCCAGTCTTCAGCTTTTGACCAACCACATAAAACATTCTGGTGACGCTATTCCAGTCCATGATATGCGCGGTATTGGCGCTGTAAATAATGTCGTACTCGCCAGCAGGAAGTTCTGACTGATTGACGTCGAGCAGGAGCGGGGCAGCCACATTGCTTACCGGGCTGTCGGTTATCCATGCATGGATGCTGGGGTGGTTTTCAGGCAGATCGCTGGTCTGCCACTGCATATGTGGAAAGTGTTCTGCAAAGTAGACGGCATGCTGGCCAGTGCCACTACCAATCTCAAGAAGCGTTAATGAATTGCCAGCGTACAGTCGGAGTATTTCCAGTATGGGTTGCTTGTTCTGTTCGCAGGATTCGGAAAACTGTTTCATGTCTGGCTCGCTACTTTAATGATGCTGTATTTGACCGTCTGTGCCATGATCAATGCAAGTAGACATAAAACGCTAGTGGTAAAGACAGAACGAACAGACATGCGAGACCTGGCACCTGATAATTTCTCTTATACCGCGCAGTTTTGTGAAGAGAACATCTGGTGGCTCGCAAAGACGCTGAAAGAAGAGGGTGTCGATCCGAGGGCAATGCAGGTGTTGTTCTTTTCTAATCCCCGCATGCAGATCGTCATGCTGAACCAGAAGGCCGCGCAACAGGGTCAGCTCATAGCCTGGGATTATCATGTTGTATTAAAACTGCATCATGCTGGAAAAGACCTGGTACTGGATTTTGATACCCGTCTTCCCTTTCCATGCGATTACGATAGTTATATCAAACACAGTTTTCCTGATCAGGGCAGTCTGCCTGAGCAGTACCGAAGCTGGATGCGTGTTATACCTGCAGAGGACTATCTAAAACGATTTTATTCCGACCGTTCCCACATGCGGGGAATTCTGCCTGAGTCAGCATTCCCGGCCTGGGACATGATCAGGCCAGAGCATGGCATAGCCCTGCAGGAATACTGGGATATGGAAAAGAAGTTGCCAGATGGCAGCTATACTTGTCCAATACTGTATTCTGATAACGTGATAACAACATAAGCTGCCGGGTTTCGACGTGCCTGAACATAAAATCATTAAATCGCAATACTGGATCGATGACCTGGAAATTCCCGGTATGCGTAAACGTTCTGTTCTTGATGTTGGCGTGATCGAGACGGACCTTCGTGTTTACCTGTTGATGGATGAAACTCCGAACAAGGGTTACGACCTTAGCAAGGCGGGTGAGTTTCTTATTCCACAGGTTGTTGAGCGCCTGGGTCTGCGCTGGTCTCGCTGCGTATTTATCGATATCTATCACAGTACGGAGCTTAATCTGGATCCCTATTTTGATCAGTTGTTTCTCGATGCGCCTGAGCAGTATACGGAGACACTCGATAAAAGGCCGGCCTACAAGGCATCATTTCAGGAACCACCCTATCGCCCTATTGGGTTGAGTCTTGCCGGGGCGCTTGAAGACATGGGGGTTCAGATAACGCGATACAAAGGCAAGACAGGATGTTTTTCCCTGACAGGGGGAAATGAAACGGAGCAGCGTGTTGTCGGCGCTTATGACGGGCGACGGTATTATGATGAAAAAGGACAGGCTATCTCGGGCTGGCTGAAATCAATTGTTGAAGACTAGGAAATGGAAAAGGCCTGTGTAACCAGTATTCGGAAGGGTTCTCTGGAAGATATTGATCAGATCAACCAGGTACTGGAGCAGGCAGTGATGAGCTGGGGTTTGCCTGAACGCGTTAAGCGACTGGCAATTCCAAGTTATCGTTATCATGCCTATGACATGAATAGCATGAGTTTTTATCTCGCAGAAAATGCATCCGGGGAAGTGATTGGGGTTGCGGCACTTGAAGCAATTCCTTCCTTGGAAGATCAGAAGAGTTCGCCATCGATGTTATTGCATGGACTTTATGTGCTACCCGAATATCATCACAGGGGTATTGGCAGACAGTTATTATCGGTCGCAGAAGAACATGCTCAACAAGAAGGGTTCAGTGGCCTGATGGTTAAGGCCCAGCCTGAAGCGAAGGTGTTTTTTTCCAGAAATGGGTACAAAGAACTGGCGGTGGAAGATGTGAGAAAGGATTATCAGTATCGTCTGTGGAAGTCTTTAACAGACTGACTTTTGTCAAAAGTTCTCCGGAGTGATACCTGCCTCTTCAAGGAAATGGCGTAGAGCGATTACTTCTTCAGTGTGCTGCAGTTCCTTGTGCTTGGGCCTTGAGAAGTTCTTAATATGGCCGTTAAGCTCAACCTTAAGGTGTCCGTGTGATCCTTCAGAAAGATCCGCACCCAGCGCCTCGAACATGTGTTCTATCTGTTTCCACTTGATGTTGTGCCGCACTGGCTTGGCAAATATCTGTCCCAGAACTTTTTTCTGCTTGTTATCCATAAAAGACTTCCTATATCGAGGCTGTTCAATATTTACAATTATAGGAACTTGTAAGATTGCTGCTTTGATACAACGCAGTCTTTAAGACATTCCACTTTCCCTGTCCTGCCATTTCATGGACGAAACTCAGTTAGCAAAGCTATTCCCTGTATTTTTCGCAGGCCTGTAATTCCTCTTCGAGGCTGGTCCAGTCCAGGGGTTCTGCATGGATGATTTCTATGCGGCTTTCTACCTGCGCGCCTGCAGGCCCCGATTCGTTTGAATCGCCCGCCCTGTTGAAAGCCATCCATCCATTGTCGGTATGTAACACGCCTTTTACGCGCAGTGCTGGCAGGGCGTTTATCCAGGCCCTGAGCTTTTCAGCAGAGAACACGGCATCTGCAGGAATTAGCCACCCACAGCCGCTGAAATCCTGCATAACATTTTCGATGCGCGTCCATTGAGTGGCGGGTGGCCGTTCTTCATGTTGCGCTGGTTCTGTTCGGGCCTGGATAAAGGCATGTGCCTCGGGGAAGAGGGCCTTGCGTTCCTGGCTACGAGGCAGGCCCAGCCAGTCGATAGGGATTCGTCCCTGTTCAACCATTGCGTATCCCAGCTTGGCCGGTTCGAACTTCCTGGTTAAATCTTCAAATCGGTCTACATCGCCAGGCTGATAAAGATCAGCCTTGTTAGCCGCCAGTACATCGGCAATGAATAACTGATCCTGGTAGGTGGGGTGCTCGGTGTATCGCCGGTCAGATAGCTGCCTGGCGTCTACCAGCCCGATGCTTGCCCTGACATCGAGAACGCCCGCAAAGGGCGGCGTGGTTAATGTTTCGATGACCTGGGCAGGGTGGCCAAGGCCGGTTGGCTCTATCAGGATTCGGTCCGGTTTGTACTGCCGGATCAGGCGGTTCAGGCCTACCTGCAAGCCAGCCCCGGTAACGCAGCACATGCAGCCACCGGCGACTTCTTCAACAGCAACGTCTTCCTCTCTCAGGAATGCGCCATCGACACCGATTTCACCAAACTCATTGACCAGTACCGCCCAGCGCTGGCCCTCGGGGACCTGTGACAGCAGGTGGCGTATGACCGTGGTCTTGCCTACGCCCAGAAAGCCGATAATCAGATTGGTAGGGATGTTTTTGAAAATCATGGCAACAGTGTACCTGTTGCCACCTGAACGGGATAACTACAGAAAAGTTACTGACTGGCGTCCAGATACTCGACATGGAAAGGTGTGCATTCACCCTTGCTGCGGGTGATCAGCACCTGGTGCTGTGCACCAATCTGGTAGCTGTCGAAGTCCACCGCGGCATCCGGCGTCTCGGTATACGTCTCATAACCCTCGAGGCCATGGTCTGTACCCGAGATAAACTGAATATCGGACAGGCGGTACCTGATGTCATAGACCTCGTAGATGACATAGGGCAGTTTGAAGGTATAACGTGAATCGATCTCAGTAATAGTTGCGGTAGCGCGGTATTTGCCACTGACGCAATTACCATTATCTGCTGCTGTTTCGCGCACTTCCTGAGCGCAGCCGCCCAGCAAAAACAGGGTAACCAGGCCGGGTATAAGCAGGGTCTTCTTCATCAGCATGATTCCCCTTGCACGCAACATCAGGATGGCAGGAAGTCGATAGGGTAGGTAATGGTTACCTGTGACATATTGCCTGCCTTGAACTGAAACAGTTTGACGCGCGAAACCAGTTTGCGTTCCAGGTCCGGGCTGTTGAGTTCACTCGAGACCACGCGACAGGCCGTGACCTTACCGCCGGGTGATATGGTCAGCTCCAGAACGACCTTGCCCTGTAGCGTAGGGTCCTTGCGCAACGCACGGTTGTACAGGCTGTAGATCGCAGCCTTGTTCTTCTGGAAGACACGTTCAATCTCACTTTCAGAGCGGGCAGCCGATTTGCCTGCGGTACCTTTCTTCGCAGTGGGTTCTGTCGTGCCGATCTTACTGGTCACGGTAGAGGTAGAGCGCGTGGCCAGTTCACTGCCGCCGGTACTGCGGCTGAGTGAGCCGGTATTAATACCACCACTACCGGCCTTGGCCTTGGCAGTTAGCACGGCACTGCTGCCAATCGTTGGCGCCGCAGCATCGGCAGCATTGGTCTGGGGCGTGGTATCCAGTGCACTCATATCAAAGCTTTCACGTAAGTCGGCAAGATCGTCACTGAGTGCAACCAGACCGGCTGCCTCGGCCTTTTTACGTGTAGACTCTTTGGGTTTAGGTGTTTCCTTCTTCTCTACCTTTTTTTCTTCTTTCTTGGGCTTTTCTTTCTTTTCAACCTTCTTCTCTTCCTTGGGTTTAGGCGGCGGTGGAGGAGGCTGTTTTTTCTTCTCCAGGATCAGTTTCGCCAGGCGAGGGGAAACCTCCTGCAGTTCCTTGCGCTCGGGTTCGGGTACCGGCAGGAACGGTATGATCAGGCCAAAGACCATGAAGATGGTAACCGTGATGAGCAATATGCGTTTGAAGCGACGATCGTTCTCGCTCTCAACCCAGGGCAGGAAGGGTTCATTCCAGGTGGCAGCGTGTCTCATGGTGCTGCTGCCTCCGGATCTGATCTCATCGCAACGGCCAGTGAGATATTGCTGTAATCAGCCAGGGAGCAGGTCATCATGATTTTTTTCAGCAGACCATAGGGTATTTCCTTGTCTCCCATGATGGTGACGCCACGCTTGGTGACGGTCTCGACCGGGTCATTTCCGGCACTGGTAATAGCGATTTGCTTGAGTTCGTTACCAAGCGTCTTAATGACGGGGTCTTTGCTGCGCAGTATGGCCTGCACATCACCTACCTTGCGTCCCTGAATCAACACATCCTGGTTGTTCACCATAATGATGATGTTTTCTTTGGGCGGTTTCTGGGCGGTCGATTCAGGCAGGTTGATGTTCTTGGGTGTTGGTAGCACTTCAGTGTTGGCAGCACTGACCAGCAGGAAGAACACCAGGATGGTGAAGATGTCCATCAGAGACACCATGTTCAACGAGGCGTTGCGATCTGCACGGCGCTCGTGGTGCTTCTGCATACGTTTTGTACGGCGAGACTGTTTCATCGTATTCCGTTGGGCCTATTTCTTCAGTGCCGGTGCATCGCCGATAGAAATATCGGGAAATAGCTCGGCATCAATCAGCTCACCTTCAGTGAAAGCCTTGTACATACGGGCAGAATCCATGACCTGGACCAGGATGTCGTAAGGCGTATCCTGTTCTGGACGAATAATAATGGCCGTCTGCTCAGGAAGGCGTGCCTTAACCTGCTTGAGAATCTCAGCAAGTCGAACGAAATCATGACCCTGGTCTGTTTTCCTGGCCTGCCCGATCAGGCCGCCCCTGTTATCAGAAATATTCAGCGCATCTTTTCTGATCGTGATGTAAAGCTCATAGGGAGGCTTTTTAGGATCAGGGTTCGCTGTTGTATCCGAAGCCGGCAGGTTCAGTTCCAGGATGGTCAGGTGCGTGAACACGGCTGTCATCAGCAGGAACGGAACCAGCACGACCATCAGGTTCATGAAGGCGGTGATGTTGAGTTCGACAGCCGGGTGTCTACGCCCCCGGCCGCGTCTGCGTATGGCCATCTTAGCTACCTGACTTCCTGCGCTGCATCATCAGGTTGACGGACTTGACCGTGGCCATTTCCAGGCTGTCCACGATCTCGGTCGTCTTGGTTTGCAGGATGGTATAGATGAAGATCAGCGGGATGGCGACCATCAGGCCAAAGGCCGTGGTGTTCATCGCGACCGAGATACTGCTGGACAGGATCTCAGCCTTCATCGAGGGATCGACCTGGGCAACCGCGGTAAAGGCCTTGATCAGACCGATGATGGTGCCCAGCAGACCCAGCAGGGTGGCGATGTTGGCAAACATGGCCAGGTAATGGGTGCGTTTTTCCAGACGGGGGATGGCCTCGAGCATGCTTTCTTCGATAGCGGTCTCGATGTCGTCACGGTTGGTCGCGGTCTTCAGTCGAGCCAGGCCCTGGGCCAGCATTTTGCTGATGGCTGCGCGTGAGCTCTGGGTAGTGCTGTAGGCGCCCTGAAAGTCTCCCTTTTCCAGCAGGGGTACGAGCTCGGCAATGACCTTGCGGTTGTTGCGTTTTGTTACGGTCAGGTACATCCAGCGTTCCAGGGCTATCGCCAGGCCAATCGCTAGTACCAGCAGAATGGGATACATAAATGGGCCCCCATCCTGAAAGAAACTGACAACAGCGGTATACATGATCTTCTCCTATCGCAATCGATTACGTCGTGGATTGAGTTTGTCATGCACGGCAGGGCCGCGCAGAGTAATTATTCTTAAAAGGAATTATTTAGTTTTATTATTTTTATTCAGATAGTGGGCATTATTCCCCGATTTGCCCCTGTCGTTTCAAGTGCCCTTAAGCATTAATTCCAGCAAAGTGCCTACTGGTTCTCATTTTGCCTGGGTCTCCTTTTCTGCCAGTGCATCGTAATACATGCTCTGGCGTCTGAATACTTCTCTATCAATCGGGCTGAGTGCCTCATCAACCAGCGACTCCAGTGGCGGCTCGTTCAGCTGCGGCAGTTCCGAAGATTTCCAGGGCACGATATAGAGCACCTTGGGTAGTTCCTGGTTACCGATAATCGCCGTGCCCTGTAGTTCAATGCGCTCCTCGGCCTGCAGGGGCAGGGTGCTCATCAGGAACAGACAACTGGTCAGTAATAGGCGTTTCATCATCCTGTCCTCAGTTCTTTGCCCGGCGTTCCAGGTCGACGATCCACTTGGCCACGGTATCGTCCTGGCTGCCGGTCAGTACCTGGTAGCGGTCGTAATGCTGCAGGGCCCTGCCAAGATCCTGTAGATATAAATCGTAGAGGATACCCAGGTTCAGATGGGCATTGGCGTAACTGTCGTTGATTTTCAGGGCCGTCAGATAGGCCGTTTCGGACTGTTTGAACTGGCCCTGTTCACGTAGTGCGACACCAAGATGATTCTGTGCCACGGCATCGCCAGGATTCAGCCGTACGGCCTCAGCCAGTGATTGTTGTGCCGCATCGTATTGGCCGGCACGTAGTTGCAGCATGCCCAGATTCGTAAAACCAACCGAGACCCCGGGGTGTTTGCGGGTCATCTCGCCAAACAGGTCCATGGCTTCCTGCTCACGACCGGCCTTGGCTGATAACAGAGCGCGTTCATAGGCGCTGCGGGCATCTCCGGACATCTTCACGGGTTTGGCCTTCGGGGCACTAACTGGCGTGCTGTCGGAGGCGCTGCCGACCGTACCAGTCTGCTGCGGACTGGTTGCGCACCCCACAGTGAATGCTGCCAGGAACAGCAGTACCGGCAGTTTAATTGCTTGCAGCTTCAACATAGGCCTCTGTCTTTTCTTTCTTGGCATAGCGTACCGGCTGTAACTTGGCCAGTGTCGCCAGGCTCTTCTTCACCCATTCATCGTAAATACCTTCACGTGCGCGCTTGAGATTGGCGGCATGAATATCGATAGATTTTTCCTCGAACGGGTAGGCCTGCTCCTCGAGCAGGATGTCGTACATCTCAAGTTCGTCGGCATTCAGGTTCCTGGGGCGATCCGATTTCATCAGGGCCTGGGCAAAATCGTAGTAGACCTCGGCCAGCTGATAGGTGGCAGCCGTTGTCACCTCGGCAACCTGGTACTTGATGGCCCGGTCATACATCTTCACCGTGTCCTGCATCAGCTTCTTTTTGTTGGCCAGGCTCTTCTTTAGCGGCAGGGTCAGGCGGGCCTGCTGGTATTTTCTGTAGTAGGGCTTGGACAGATCAAAGGTTGCCTTCGCGGCCAGGTATTTTGTGCGTGGGGAGCGCTGGCTACCCGCACTGGCATCAGCCTTGACGATCTCGTTCAGCCAGTAGCCCCAGAGTTCGGGCTGGTTGATCTTGCGATAGTGCTCGGCCAGGTAATGGCGGGCCTCCATGGACTGGGCAACGGGTCTTGGATACTTGCGTACGTAATCCTTGTAGGTACTAACGGCCTGAGTCTTCTTGCCTGACTTGTCATACAGCTGGGCGGCCTGCAGCATCATGTCGCGTCTGTACGTGGGATCGGGTGAGAGGGCTGCCAGTGCCAGCATCTCAGTCGCGGCCTTGCCGCCCTGGCCGGTCTCGGTATAGGCAGCCGCCAATTTCTCGGTCACACCCTGCTGCAGTTTCTTGTTTTCAGGATAGCGTTTTCTGAAGTCTTCAAGGATACGGGTGGCGCTGCCCCAGTCGCCGGCCTGGATATACATGGTGGCGGCATCATACTGGGCCGTGGCACGCAGGCTGGATTTGGGTACGGACTCACCGACGCGCATAAACAGGCCGGCTGCCGCAACATATTCACCACGATCACGGGCCGCCTCACCCTGCTTGTAAATGCTGGCAGCAAGGCGATCCGAGAGGCCAGCATATTCCTTGTCCGATTTAGGCATGCCCTTGAGCACGGACTGGTACGCAGATTCTGCGGCCAGGTAGTCACCCAGTTCGAACTGGGAGTGGCCATAGACGATCTGCGCGGTACGGCGCAGTTTAGGATCGGTGATGTCCTTGCGTTGCAGGAGTACCTTGGCGGTACTGCTGGCGCGCTGGTAATCCTTCAGTGCGTATAGCTCTTCCGAAGTCTTGGCCAGTACAGCAGGTACGCGCTTGTCATTCGGGAATTCCGCACTGAACCTCAGCGCACTATTGATAGAGCGTTGTTGCCAGGCTGGCTTGTCTCTGGCGGCCAGCTGTTTGTCGACAATCTTGTAGCTGAGCAGGGCGGCATAACCGGCCTCAGCGCTCTTGGCATGTACAGGATAGTTATAGGCGGCCTTTTCGTACTCGTTGACGGCACGCACATATTGTTTGCCTTCGTACAGCGTCTCCGCCAGCAGGAAGTTGATCTGGGCGGCATCCTTGTCATTCGGGAAGGAGCGCAGGTAGGTGTCATACCAGCCTGCTGCACGCTTGTAGTCGGCCACCTTGCTGGTCTTCTTGGCGACTGCATGGTAGTGGGTGGCAAGTTCACTGATATGACGGGTCAGCAGTGGCTGGATCTGAGCCCGGTTTTCTTCGGTCTGGATTTCCCAGAAGCGGCTGTCGACGCCATAGCGCTGAACAAATTCTTCCTTGGCGGATAGCACCAGGTCAGGGAAGTTGGCCTTGCGATAGGCATCGATGGCATCGGTGTGCAGCTGAGGTGCCAGGTGGCTCTCAGGATTACTGTCGACAAAGGCCAGGTAGACCTCGGCGGCATCGGTGATGCGGTCCTTGGAGATGTAGAGTTCACCGAGCTGGCGGTAGAGCAGGGCCTCGTAGGGGCGTTGTCCCTTGCTGCTCAGGTATTTCCTGATGGTGTTGGCGCCGTCCTGTGAAGAGAAAGACAGGCTGACCACGCGCAGGGTATCCGTGAGCAGTTCCTGCTCGGTACGTGGCAGCTCAGGAGCCAGGCGGTCTTCATTGATCATGCCCTGGCCTTCCTTGATGTCCAGCAGGCTGACAAAGCTATCCAGGGCGCGGGTGTATTCATGCTGCTTGTAGAGGGACCAGCCGTACTTGTAGAGGGCCTTCTCGAAGTAGGTCGATTCAGGGAATCGATTCACGACGACTCCATAGGCCTGTTCTGCAGCATAGTAGTCACGGAATACAAACAGGGTCTCGCCACGGCGGAACTGAACCTCGTCAAGATAACGGGTGTTGGGATAATCGCGGACCAGTCGGTCCAGGGTTTCCAGGCCTTTCTCAGATTCACCGTTGAGGGCGTAGGCCTTGGAAAGCTGGTACAGGATCAGGTCGTTGCCCGGGCGACCGGGGTAGGTCTCAAGGTAAAGCAGGTAGAGATCGATGGCGGCCTGCATCTTGGCCTGGCCAGCCTGGGTCTGTGTGGGGTCGTCCGACAGGTTGTCGAGTTCGCCGACTTCTAGCTGAAGATCGGCCAGGCGACGCATGGCTTCACTATGCATATCACCTTCTTGCGCCGTGTTCAGCAGGACCCGGTATTTTTCCATGACCTGCTCTTCTTCAACCGCGCTCAGGGCGGGCTCTTCGAACTTATATTCCTGTTTGGACAGGCTTTCGATGGTGGCCGTACTGTGCTTGTTACTGGCACAGCCACCCAGTGCCAGGACTGCGATGCCCAGTCCAGGTAGCAGGAACCTAATGCTGCGCGTCGCCATCAGGGTGTTTCTTCCTTGGCGATGGTGTCATACAGTCTTGCCAGGGCAAAGCGGGCACGGACCTGATAGTTCTCGAGGCGCTGTCGGTAACCCAGGATCTCGTTCAGGGCCAGGTTCTGGATAAAACGTTCCTGCTCCTTGCGTGCGGCATTCACCTGGCGACGCAGGCTATCAATGCGTTTCTGCTGACCGGCTATACGTCCTTCAAAACCCTCGAAGGCCATAGGCGCGCGGGACCAGGCATCCTTGAGCGAGGCATCCTGGGATTTGGCTTCAGCCAGGGCCTCGTCGAGAGACTTGAGTTCCCGTTTCAGGGTCCAGGTGCGTGGTACCACGTCCTTTGCAATGTCCCAGTAGAGAACGCCTTCCATGAAGGCATATTTCTCACGTTGAGCGGTGGTATCTTTCTTGCCGGCCAGGCGTTTCAGGCGGTTATCGATATCATTCAGGATGCCGCGCATTTCCAGCTCGTCTTCATTGGCCAGTGCAAAGATATCGTTGGCCTGTTCGATGCGACGTACTTCAACGGCAATCGCCTCGCGTTGCTGGGCCAGGCCCTGGATCTTGTTGAGATGTTCATCGGCAGTGATCTGCGGCAGTTTCTGCATATAACGCTGCCTGCGTTCCTGCAGCATCAGTTCAAAGGTTGGCAGGCTGCTTTGCCAGCGGTCCAGCTGGTAGTCGAGAAAGAGCAGGTCCTGAAAACTTTTTACGGCCTCCTGGAATTCATGCGAGGCCATCATGTTTTTCAGATAGGGGGCGGAGATCGAGGCCGGCAATTCCGAGCGGAACAGGGTCATGGCCGCCTCGTCGCCCAGGGTGGCGGGCCTGATCGCCTTGATCAGTTCACCATCCCGTATCGCAGTAATAATCTGGTCGAGTACCTTTAATTCCTGGTCATAGATTTCGGTGGCCTTGTCGTAATGCACCAGGGCCAGTTTTGGGCGGTTGATTTTTTCCAGGGTGTAGGGGATTGCCAGCAGGGTTTCCTGCACGGCGGGATCGAGCGCGCTACGGTTCTTCAGTTCCATCCAGGGAACCAGGGACTGCTCATACTGTTCCAGGGTGTTGTGTGCCCAGCCAATACCGAGCAGGGCATTGTTCGACTGCGGCCCATTGAGTCGCACCTCGTTAAAGGCCAGTACGGCATCCTCGGGCTGGCTGAACTTCATCATCGAATAGCCCAGTGCCAGGTTGGCCTTGTCACGCAGGGCAGCCAGTTCGCGGGTCGATGGCTTGACCTCACCCACCCATTTCAGCTGTGCGGCACCTTCTTCCAGGCGACCTTTGCGAACCAGGGCAACGCCCAGGTTGAAGCGGGCATAGGCCTCCCAGTTCGAGTCACCCGAGAATCCCTTCAGGGTCTCGATGGCCTTGTCGTATTCACCCTGTTGCAGATAAACATTGGCCAGCAGGTGGGTGCGCTCGGCCTCGCGGTGTTCTGGCAGGGTGTCCTCGATTCGTGTCAGGGCAAGTGCAGACTGTTCGATAAAGCCGCGCTTGTACTGGAGTCGTGCCAGGTTAAACCAGGCACGGTCGCGGCTAGAAACGGTGGTGCCTTCCTCGATGACCCGGTCGAAGATATCGCCTGCATCATGGTGCAGGCCGTAGGCCAGGTAGAGGCTACCCAGTAACAACTCAGGATCGGCACCCTGTGCCTCCAGTGTGTTCTGTTTTTCGGCAATCAGAAGGTCAGTAATTGAAGAGAAATATTTATCCTGGAAGAAGTGATAAAGCGATACGCCGTAGGGCAGGCTGCGGATAGTCTGTTCTTTTTCGGTCTCGGCAGAAACGGACAGGCAGGCGCAGCCCAGGGCTGCCCCCAGGGTAATCTGTCTCAGGTAGTGCGCGATGCGGCGTGACATGTCGGTGGATGCAGGCTTGTACTTATTATTATTCCCAGACCTTCACGGAGAAGTCTGGTTGCTCCTTGGTCGCATCGTCGACGATTTTTAACTCGACAAACTGGGGATCCAGGGTCTTCTCGAATTCGATGGTAGTACCGCGACGGTAGTCACGCTTGCTGGGACCCTGGCCGGTAAAGATGGCAACCAGTTCATGCTTGCCGGAGGCCAGGTTGCCAATGTAAAGGCGCTGAATCCCGCCACGTTGGAGAGCGGCCAGTTCACGCTCGGTATACAGGTGGCTGGCAACCAGTTTGTCATCCACCTTGAGCTGGATGGAGTCCAGGGCAAACAGGCTGCCGGCATCCAGGGAGACGAAGACACTGAACTGGGTATTCGAGGGGAAGAGCAGGTCTTCCTCGAGCAGGAACAGGTCACGGTTGAGCTGAAGGACTTCCTTCTTAAGGTCCTGAATCTTATTGTCCAGGCTTTGCTGCGCACCGGCATCTGCCGCTAAAGATATCCCTGAGCCCAGCAGCAGGATAGCCAGGATGAGTGACATAAAAACTGGTTTTTTCACTGAGAATTCCTCTACCCGTTTTATTGTTCTGTTCTGATCAGGGCCTTTGCCCCGTCAGCAGCCTAAACTATCGAAAACCGCAGTTACAGGCTGTTAGTTTGATCACATTCGTTCATTTCGCCACTGAATTATTTATCAGGTGGCAATAATCCCTTCGAGTAATGCATTTTGCCACTGGCATCGATGATGATGGCATCGAATTCCGGCAGTGTCTCTATCAGGGGCAAGCCTTTTTCAGCACCCAGTATGAACAGGGTGGTCGAAAGGGCGTCCGTCATCAGCGCATCTGGTCCGATGACGGTCGCACTAATGGTCTCAGAAACGGACTTGCCCGTCTTCGGGCTGATGATGTGGTGGTGGCGTTCCCCGTTATCGATAAAGAAGCGCTCGTAATCGCCAGAGGTAGAAATGGCGGCATCATTGAGTGGCAGGACAACGGCAACGCCAGGACGTTTACGTGGGTGCTGAATCCCCGTCATCCAGGGGCGGCCAACTTTGTCGCCGAGCAGGCGGGTGTCTCCGCCGGCGCTGACCAGTGCATTGCTAATACCGCATTCACGGAGTATGCGTATGCCGTTATCGACGGCATAACCCTTGGCGATCCCGCCCAGGTCGATGCGCACTCCCTGCTTATCAAAGGCAACAGTGTTGTCCTGGGGGGTGAGCCGGATATGCCGGTAGTTAATAGCATCGATCTTGTCAGCGATTTCACTGTCACTGGGCCGTATACCTTTACGGTAGTCGTAAAGATAACCCACGCTGGCAAAGGTGATGTCAAAGGCCCCGCCGGATAGCTCTGAAATTTTCAGGGATTGCTGTATCAACCGATAGAGCTCAGTACCAATCTTTACTGGGTGGCTGGCCGCCTCACGGTTTAGCAGGGCCAGTTCGCTGTCTTCCTTCCAGGGACTCATCAGGGCATCGATACGATGCATCTCGGTGAATACCTTGTTCATGCACTGACTGGCAAGCTCGGCGTCATCACTCCAGACCTCGACCGTAATACGCGTACCCATAATGTCGCGCTTATCGGTATGCCAGTCAGCAAAGGCACTTGATGTTGCTAACAGGAACAGGAGGGAAATGAATGGGGAATACAAAGAGCGTATAGACATGAATGTTTATGGCAGTTTGTTATGCGCTTACGGTATCACAGTCAAAAAGGGCGCAGTATCTGCGCCCCTGTATCAATGTGAAAGGTTTTCTAGACCAGGTCGAATGCGATCAGGTCATCCAGGTTGCTTAACCCATGACTGGCGCCCAGCTGTGTGAAGACCGACTCAAACCCACCCGGGCCAGTTACATTGCCATTAAGGGCCATGTAGTTCAGCAACACGGTATTCACCAGCAGGTTAACGTTATTCGCACCACGGTGCGATGAGGTCACCACGTTAGCATTGGCATCGAAATAACCAATCTGGCGAGGATCGCCTGCCTTGTGTGCGGTAATACCACCATTAGGATCGAAGACCAGGAAGAACGAAGCGGCCACCGAAGAGTTGTCGCCAGTCCATTCACCTTTACCCCCACCACCGAGCTCATTGCCACCGGTAGGCAGGCTGTTATCGATATTGCCATTACTGGTCAGAGAACCGTCACTGAAGACATAGATCATCAGTGGTGTGCCCTTGCGCTGAGCATATTCCAGGCAGGCACCGATACAGCGACCTGCACGCAGGTCACGGTTTTCACCAACAAAGCGGTTACCCGTATGGTAATCGTATCCGCCCATGGTGACGCAGCCGGCACCCGCATGACCGTCGATAACCATTTTCATAACCGAGGCGGTCTTGCGGAATTCGCCATCATTGTCGAACTCGTTCTCAGTAAATATGCCGCCGGCATTGTTGACGATAATGCGGTCTTCAGGTCGAACCGCATTACGGTCATCGGGGCTTACAGGAATGCCGGCAAACCGATCAGCGATATCCGCAGCCTTGATATAACCACAACGTACCAGGTCCTTGACGACGGCACTGGGTGTTACGGCAGGATCAATCCCCATGTTTGCATTGCTGACGTTCAGTTTTTTATGACTCAGGCGAGCCATAGATTCCATGACTGCGGTGACATCATCGGGGTCACTGAGGATGCCTGTCAGGTTGCCCACGTCGACCATGCCTGTGACGTCACTGGGGCGGTCTACCTTGGTAGGGCGTATCTCGTTATTAATAAACAGGGCCGGGGCCATGGAATTGCCGCCAGAGATCGAGCTGCGTGAACCAATAAGGTCTACTACACCGCCAGCCGCACCCGCTGCAGCTACAGCATAAAGCGGGTTATGAGGGTTATTGCCTGTATCGTTATCCGAGCGGGCAGGAATAATGCAGCCGTCAATAAATCCGGGGCCGGGCGCGTTGAACTTGTCCAGTATGCCCATGAGCATAGGGCTGTCAGAGTGGAAGTACAGTCCCAGCTCGTTATTCGTGAAATCGCCATTACTGCTATTTAGCTGTGTAACGCCAGTATCGCTAAGGCCTGGGATTATATCGCCAGGCAGGCCGAGCTTGTTATAGCCAGCAGTAGAGAGGAAATCCAGCTGCCCACCCTGATTTCCGACCAGAACATTGGAGCCGGCAAAGTTAGCGCCACCCGCCAGGTCAAAACAGATAAAGGGAACCTTCTGCAGGGCTGGGTCGATGCCACCTACCGTGCATCCTATATCAGATGCCAGGGCATCCAGATCGGCAGCAACGTCAGCATATGCAGCCCTGGGGTTGGCGAACAGGCTGAAAACGCCTCCGCCTACAGTCAGGCCGGCACCTGTCAACATTCCCTGGCGGATAAAGTCACGTCGTGTCACGGGCCTTGCATGATCTGCATGACGCAAGGGATCATCCGGTCGGATTGCCTGGTATTTGCGTCTCTTAGCCATGTTGTTTCCTCATTTCCATGTTCATTACTGATTCCTTACTGAATCAGCATTACAGCTGCACCCATCGCTGCGGCACAGGTACCTTTAACGATAGCGGTTGTTCTTGCGGTACTGTTACAGCTTGTCAGTGCGGGATTGCAGTTGTTTACCATTTGTTCAATAAGACTGGTGTAGTTCTCAGTCTGCGTACCAAACGTCAGTGTCTGGGTATCTGTGCCAGTGGCGCTCAGGGCATTACGTACATCCGTGTTGTCAGGCTGGCTGGTCAGGTCCCCTGCGCTCTGGTCCCAGTTGAGGGCTGCTGACAGAAGAGGGTCAATGACCTGATTTCTTTTGGTCTGGGTGTCAAAAGCCACCGACTCAACCTGGTTGAAGTCAAAGCCAGGGAAGAATTCAGCTGGTGTCTCTTTGTTGCCAGTAGTGCCATCAACCAGTTCGTTACAGTAGGTTAGTGCCAGCTGCGCAATTGCCATCTGGTGCGAACCGAGGAAGCCATCAATGTTTTCAACGGTTGGCAACTGCTGCTCGTAAGTCTGGTAAACAGAGGCTACTTCTGAATTGGTCAGTGGGACACCGGTCATTTCAGAAAGGGCGGCATTAATCTCACTGAATACGCGTACACCCATATCAGGAACAGGAGCGGGATCGGTTGGTGTCGGGGCGGTAAAGGTTGGTTCTACGTAAGGATTAGAGACCAGGCCGATCTCATCGAACATCAGGTAGAACTCATCAGTTGAAATCCCATTTTGAACAGGCAGGACCGTACCGATACGATTCAAGGGCTGCATGCCGGTAGTGGTGTCAAAGTCTGCGCCACCTATGGTGACATCCAGGTTGCTATAGGCCTGGCCATCGGTAAGCAGATTACCGTTCAGCCCAATACGCATGCCTTTCAGAGTGAACTGGTTATTAACGACAAACGAGTTATTCCCGCCAAGATAGACATAGGTTGGGCTGTGCAGCAGGTAGCCATAGGCATCTAGCTGGCTGAATTCGAACATGATGTAACTTTCAGCAGGTACACCGTTGATATGGCCGATCGGGAAGAGCATGAAGTATTTCTCACCCACGCCTACCTCGAAATTCTGCACGATCTGTTCATGCGTCAGGGCGCGGTCATGAAGGGCAACCAATTTCAGGATGCCTTTCCAGGGGCGATTGCCGCCAACCTCGTTACCCAGGATCAGGGGATAAATGCTGCTCCAGTTTTCCAGTGTGCCCGGAGGCGCAGTATCGACCGCATTTGTGACCTGGCCGTTGACGAAGATGCGGCGACCGTTGACTGGATCAAAGGTGGCAACCACGTGTTGCAGACTAGACTGCAGGACCTCGTCAGCATCGGGTGTTGAAGTGGCAGGTTGTCCGTCCAGTCCTGTTGTTGACGAGAAGTGCAGGAAGTCATAGTTATACATGTTCTGACCCAGCGTGAAGTTACGCAGGGCGTCGCCACCGGAGAAGCTTACGATATTGGCATTCTCCTGGGTCACATTGGCCGGGATGACCCAGGCCTCGATAGTGTATTCACCATTAAAGGAGATAATGTTCTGTAACTGGTCAACATTGGTCGTGCCACGAGCCTCCGCACTGGGGGTGACAAATTCAATACCGTAGCCGCCAACCCAGTTGAAGTCTGTTCCTTCACTGCCACTCAGGGTCAGGTGCAGGTCTGGGGAAACACCGCTAACGTCTGAAATAAAGGTGCCAGATCCGGCCTCGAATTCATAAAGGGCAAGCAGGTTCGATTCATAACGGTTGCCGCCTGATGCCAACGTGGCATCGGCCAGGGTGACACCGCCACTCGCGTTGGGGTCGTTAACCGGGCTAGGAGCAGGGACAGCATCTGCAAAGTCCTGTATAGCTGCAAGCATGACTTCAGAGGATTTTAGACAATCATCTCTGGGGTCAGCAGGATTTGGGTCCCAGCAGTTATGACCTTCACCGAAATAAGGATCGACTTGCGGAAGTAACTTGATATAAAAACGAGAGAGCGCAGGGTCATCCAGATCAATCTTGGGTTTCGCGGCATCGTATGCCACATCAATCTGGGCCACATCTGTAATTGCGAAGAACGGTGACTGTGGCTGCTGTGCAGGGTTGAGTACGCTACGGGATTCAGTGTGATGTCACGGCCTGCGCTGAGCGTACCGGCCAGCCAGTTTTCGATCCAGCGGGTCATAACGCTGGCGCATTCGCCATTGGTCGCCAGCCAGCAATTGTGTCCGCCCGCTACCTTCGAGACTAGTTGTGAATCGACTGGCGAGGACATGTCGGTCACGGTGATGGCAGCGTTGTATGCCAGGTTGACATCATCTGTGCGTGCAAAATCAGGAGACTGTCCGCCCTGAACATGGCAATTGCCGCATTTGTCATACAGATTGGGCCACATTTCGATCTTGAAGGCCTGAACCAGGTCTGTCTGTGGCACCCCACCGACACTCACCAGAGTTGTGCCACTGGTTGTAACAGCTGGATTGGCCTCGGTACTAGCGCCACCCTGGCAGCCTGATAGCATCCAGGCACCGGTTAACAACATTGCCGCCGCGTAACAGGCCAGTTTTTTGCGTATTCATTTCAGTATCCATGTTTTTGTCTTCCAGCACGTTCAGCGGCTCCATGACGGGGGCTAGTTGCCCATGCAGGCCACTGCGGCCTCAGCAAATACATTTTTCAGGTTGTAATCTGCTTTGAAGGAGGCAGTAACGCCAGTAAGTTCAGCGGCACTGGGTTCCCTGAAGCAGACAGATTTAAAGACCTTCTTCACCTGGCAGCTGGCAAAGGCATCGCTATTGGCCAGTTCCTGGCCCATGCTTTTGGCGCCATTTCCACTCCCAGGAAGGCCTGGGCTCCAGCCAAGAACCGAATTGGCGCCTTCGCGCCAGTAATTCACCCAGCTGTCGTCCGTAGTGATGTATCCGGTTTCGAAATTATTGGAATTGATCAGGTACTTGCCCTGTACGCTGTTGGGTGTATAGACCAGGCGGCCACTCTCCATGTCACCGTTGTACTCGTAGTTGTAATAGGCGAAGGCCTGGTTCAGCGGATCCATGCCGGTATGACATCCCTGGCAGGCAGTCATGAAAATGCGGCTGTCTCCACCCGGGCTGCGGGTTACATCCTGCTGGATGCGGTCTGGTGAGCGGCTGGCATCCTTGATCTGTTCCAGGTCATTACACAGATGGTTCAGCATGGTAAAGCGGTACATGGCACGGTTGGTGCCATCGATAAAAAAGGCGCGTGCCGCTGCACGTGTAGTAAGAATGCCGGCGGTGGCTGAAGCAGGCAGGCCTGTAACTGCAGACTGGGACTGGCTAATCAGCACGCTGGTATCACTAAGATCAGCGTGCTGATCTTCCAGAAACTCGTAATGATTGTTGTTATCTACCGAATAGCCGGGAAGACCGGAGATACCACTACCTACATAGATAAGGTCTGCCGATAACAGAGAGTTGAAAGGTACATCGTCGCGAATCATGCCAATAACGGTGGCAGTGTAATCGTTTAGTGGGGCGAAGACGGTCTGGGCCTCGTTGGTCCAGGGGGTGACCATGTTCTTGACGGTAGTGCTATAGAAATGTTTTGCGCTGGACTGGTAAATTCCCTGTCCATTCATGATGTTAAGCGCGGCCTGGGTCTCGTTGCCAGCGCTGATCAGGGACTCCATATCATCCAGGACAGCAGGGCTGGGAGGTGTGCCAGCCAGGCGGTCATGCAGACGTTTTGCCTGCCGGCGGTCTTCTGGCGCGGCTTCAAGTACCTGTACTGTACCCATGGCCAGGATCATCCCGGCGGCGATGATGCTATTGCGCCAGCAAGGCGATTGATGTCGTTCCTGTGTCATATGCACAAGCTGCTCCATAAGATGACAGGGCTTACCTGACGGGTTTTATCGGTTTTATAGCGTATTATTGATAACATTCGCACCCCTGGGGCATGTAAGTTCCCCGATTTCCGATTACTGGTTGTTTTTATAGGAAATACGGTTTTAGGCCGTTGTTTGAATGCTTTACGCTTTATCTAAGGTCTACCCATAGGTGGCGTGATAGCTTTCACAGTTCGTGCTTTCTTGCGGGCGACACCTAAATCCCTGAGATAGAATCCGAACAGTCCTAAATTGATAACTGCACCAGGCACAGGAAACCAATAATAATACCTGGCCCGCACTGAAAACACTGGTTTAACAGATGCATATGGCTATATACGACAATCTGGCTTCCTCCATCACCATGCGTTTAACAGGCATGCTGCTTGTACTTTTGCTACTGGCCGGCTGCCAGGGTGGAAGCACTGAAGATACGGGTCCTGATGCCGGGATCATCGATTATCCTGTTGCCTATGTAAAACATCCTTATGCTATTGATGAGGATACAGGCGAAGTGATACAGCCGGATCTTACTGATCCTCTCTATTTTGCTGAGGGCGGTGATCTTTATATCCGTAGTCGTTCTTCCCTGTCAGGCACTGAAACCAATATTACTGCCTCAGTTACTGGCGGCCAGGGAGACGTGAAGGATGTCGACGTTTCCTTCGATGGCACGAAACTGATTTTCTCGCTGCGTCTTTTCGATCCTAATCCGAATGCTCCTCCAACCCCACGCTGGAATCTCTACGAGTATGATATTCCCACCCAGCAGTTGAGCAAGCTGATGGATGATGTTATTGCCGAACAGGGCGATGATGTCGATCCCCATTACCTGCCGGACGGCAACATCGTGTTTTCATCTAATCGCCAGGCCACGGCAAAGGCTATTTTGCTCAGGGAAGACCCTGCCCTGAACAAGCAGGCATTCTCGGCACTCGATGAAGATGAGGATGTGCAGGCGATGGTTCTGCATACTGTCGATGCCGATGGTACCAATGGCAGTATTCGTCAGATTTCATTCAACCAGAGTCATGACCTGGATCCTGTTGTTCTGAATAATGGCTGGATCCTCTTCTCGCGCTGGGACAATGCGGGTCCGGGTAACGGTGGCGTTAATCTTTATAAGATTAGGCCGGACGGTACTGAGCTGGGATTGGTTTATGGCCCAGAGAGCCATGATT